>CALWZP010000022.1 GCA_944386055.1 uncultured Oscillospiraceae bacterium
TGGGTGACGATGTCGCAGCCCCACTCGAAGGGCCGGCAGTTCACCGGGGTGGCGAAGGTGTTGTCCACGATGAGGGGAACGCCGTGGGCGTGGGCGGCGTTGGCAAAGCGCTCGATGTCCAGCACCGTCAGGGCGGGGTTGGCGATGGTCTCGCCGAACACCGCCTTGGTGTTGGGCCGGAAGGCGGCCTCCAGCTCCTCATCGGTGCAGTCGGGCTCCACAAAGGTGAAGTCGATGCCCATCTTCCGCATGGTCACATGGAACAGGTTGTAGGTCCCGCCATAGATGGTGGAGGAGGCCACCACATGATCGCCGCAGTTGGCGATGTTGAAGATGGCGTAGAAGTTTGCCGCCTGACCGGAGGAGGTGAGCATGGCCGCCGTGCCCCCCTCCATGTCGCAGATCTTGGCCGCCACATGGTCGTTGGTGGGGTTCTGCAGCCGGGTGTAGAAATAACCGCTGGCGTCCAGATCGAACAGCTTGCCCATGTCCTCGCTGGTGGCGTACCGGAAGGTGGTGGACTGCACGATGGGGATCTGCCGGGGTTCGCCGTTCTTGGGGGTGTAGCCCCCCTGGACGCACTTGGTGTTGATGTTGTAATTGCTCATGCCTGATTGCTCCTTTTCCTCTGTGTTTCGTTCTTTCTTTCCATCAGCTTTCTTCCTCCGCCGAAGCGTCCGTCAAAAGCAGCGCCTCCTCGGGGGACAGGATCTGGTGACTTCGATAATTCAGCGGCTGGCCGCTGGCGGTGATGCACACTGCCTCCACCCCATCCAGCTGGCACATGGTCAGGGTGATGGCGTAATCCGCCAGGGTCAGCTCCATCCCGGTCAGCCCGCCGTAGTTCTCCGACAGGTCCAGGTACAGCACCCCCTCCTCCAGACGGTAGCTGCGCAGGGCTACCGCTCCGGGGACGCTGGCGGACAGCTCCGTCTCCTCCGGTCCGGCCAGCAGCGCGCTCATCAACTGGCGCACCCCGGGGTTCTCGGGGCCGCTGTACTCCACGGGGACCAGGGCGGGACCGCTGTCCTCCTGAGAGGCAAAGTAGAGGCGCAGTCCTCCTCCATCCTCTCCGGGCACCGCCGCGCAGGCCGCGGTCAGCGCCAGCAGCGCCGCCGCCGTGAGCAGCATCAGCTTTTTCACGGCGCTCCCTCCTCTCTCCATGCGGGGAAGGTCACCAGAAAGACGCTGCCCCCGCCCTCTCTCGCCCGGGCGGTGACCGTCCCGCCGTGGGCGTGGACGGTGTCGCTGACGATGGACAGCCCCAGTCCGGTGCCCCCCGCGGCCCGGGAGCGGGCCTTGTCCACCCGGTAGAACCGGCGGAACACCTTGTCCAGGTCCTCCTCCGGGATACCCACGCCGGTGTCCGCCACCTCCAGCTCCACCTGTTCCTCTGTCCGGCGCAGGGTCACCGTCACGCTGCCCCCCGGCAGGTTGTACTTCACCGCGTTCTCCATCAGGTTGAAGGCGATCTGGTACAGGTCGTCCTCGGTACAGCGGATGACGCAGCCCTCCTCCAGCCGGCAGGTGATCTCCACCTCCCCCGCCCGGGCCAAAGGCTGGAGCATCCGCTCCACCTTCTCCACCACCGTCTTCACCTCCACCGGCCCGGTGTCCGTGGGAGCCACCGTGTCCAGGCGGGTGAGGGTGAGCAGCTTCTCGGTGATGCGGGTAAGACGGTCCGCTTCCTCCCCGATGTCCCCCACAAACTCCCGGGCCAGGTCGCTGTCGATGTGCTCGCTCTGGAGAATGGAGTCGGTGAGCAGCCGGATGGAGGCCAGGGGGGTCTTCAGCTCATGGCTGGCGTCGGAGACGAAGCGCCGGCGCACCTCCTCGGTGGTCTGCAGCCGGTCGGTGAGCTGATTGAACTCGTCGGCCAGCTGTTTCAGCTCGTCGTTGCCCTTCAGAGACACCCGGTGGTTGTACTCCCCCTCCCGCACGATGCGGATGGCCCGCAGCAGCGCTCCGATCCGGGAGGTAAGGGCCTTGGAGAACAGCAGGCTCATCCCCAGCACCATGGCGCAGATCACAATGGAGATACCCCGCAGGTTGGACTGCATGCCCAGCAGCAGCTCCGCCTGTCCGGTGTCCACCTCATAGACATACACCGCGCCGATGATCATGCTTCGGTACACCACCGGCCCCGCCGCACTGCTGCGGAATTCCCCGTCGATGAACTGGGAGAACACTTTGTCATAGCCCTCCAGCGCGCGCACCACCTCCCGGAACAGGGCATAGCGGTACACCGGCTCCCGCTCGGTCTCCTCCTGCAGGGTCTGCTCCTCTCCGTCGGCGGGGAGCGCGTCGGTGTCGTAGAGCACCAGGCCGGAGGGGTCGGTGACCACCACCCGGGTCAGCCCCATGTTCCCCAGCACCCCCATCACCTGGCTGACATTGTCCGCCGTGAGGGTCTCCTGGTCCGCCAGGGCGGAGGAGATCACCGCCACCTGGCTCTGCAGGGAGGTGGTCTTGGAGCGGAACACCGACTCCTGGGTGCTGAGCACCGGATAGGTGTTCAGCAGGATCAGCACCGCGCCGATGAGCACGATATAGGTCAGGGCGTACTTCACCTGGATGGAGCTGAAAAAGCGGGGCGCGTCCCGTGCTGATTTCATTGGCGCCGCCTCCTTTCCCTGGGCCGGCGTCACACCGGCTGCTGCCCCTTCAGGTAATAGCCCACTCCCCACTTGGTGCGGATATACTCCGGGTTGGCGGGGTCCAGCTCCAGCTTCTCCCGCAGGCGGCGGACATGGACATCCACCGTGCGGTAATCGCCGGCGTATTCATAGCCCCACACCACATTCAGCAGGTTCTCCCGGCTGTACACCCGTCCGGGGTTGCGCATGAGCAGCTCCATCAGGTCGAACTCCTTGGCGGTGAGCTCCACCGGTTCCTCTCCCCGCCAGGCGGAGCGCTGGGCCGTGTCCAGGGTGATGTGCCCCTGGGTCAGCCGCCCCTCCCCCGTCCGCTGGGCGGCGGCGCCCGCCCGGCGCAGCATGGCCCGGATGCGGGCCTTCAGCTCCAGGATATTGAAGGGCTTTGTGATATAGTCGTCCGCGCCGTATTCAAATCCGATGATCTTGTCGGTGTCCTCGCTACGGGCGGTGAGCATGATGATGGGGACATTGGAAAACTCCCGGATGCGCATGCAGGCCTGCAGCCCGTCGATCTTGGGCATCATCAGGTCCAGGATGATCAGATCGAAGCCGCCCCCCCGGGCCAGCTCCACCGCCTCCTCCCCGTCGCTGCCGGTCTCCACCTGATAGCCCTCGTTCTCCAGATTGAACTTGATGCCCTTCACCAGCACCTTCTCGTCGTCCACCACCAGAATTTTCGCCATGTCATCACCCCTCCACGGTGATATAGTCCCTGCACTGCGCCAGGATCCCCTCGCCGATGCCGGGGACCAGCGTCAGATCCTCCGGCGCAGTGAATGCGCCCTCCTGCTCCCGCCAGTCCACGATGGCCTGGGCCCGGGCCTCCCCGATGCCGGGCAGCCGCTGCAGCTCCAGCACCGAGGCGGTGTTGATGTTGATGGTCTCCCCCTCCAGCAGCTTCTCCGGCCGGGCGCTCTCCGTCTCCTGGACCGCCGCCGGCGGCTCGTCCCGGCGGACGGTGTCCACCTGCCAGGGCTCGTCCCCGCTGCCCGTCCAGAGGAAGTATCCCGCCGCGGCCAGCACGAACAGCGCCGTAAGACACAGCACCGCCAGATCAAATCGTTTGATTTTCTCCACAGAGAATCCCTCCCTGACGGTTGCGCTTTTCATTTATTTTTGTTATACTTAGGGAAAGCCGCCTGCCGGCGCAGCGTCCGAAGGGCGATACATCTTGTACTATAACATACTTACGGAGTTTTTTCCATGAAAAAATATCGTTTTTCCGCGCTGTTTGCCTGCGCGGCGGTGTTCGCCAGTCTTCTGCTGGCCGTCCCCGCCTCCGCCTCGGGGGCGGAGGGCTTTTCGGTGGACGCCCGGCACGCCCTGCTGATGGACGCGGAGCACGACGAGGTCCTCTATGAACAGGACGCGGACGCGCGGGCCTATCCCGCCAGCATCACCAAGGTGATGACCGCCCTGCTGGTGCTGGAGGCCGTCGACCGGGGCGAGCTGTCCCTGGATCAGGTCATCACCGCCAGCAGCACCTACGACGCCGACCTCACCCCCGACGGCTCCACCCAGAACATCCAGCCCGGCGAGCAGCTCACCGTCCATCAGCTGCTGCAGTGCCTGCTCATCGCCTCCGCCAACGAGGCGGCCAACATTCTGGCCGAGACGGTCGCCGGCGACCTGGAGAGCTTTGTGGCCCTGATGAACCAGCGGGCGGCGGAGCTGGGCTGCACCGGCACCCACTTTGCCAACGCCCACGGGCTGCACAACGACAACCACTATACCACCGCCCACGACATCTACCGCTTTGTCCGGGCGGCCATGGAATATGACGCCTTCCGGGAGATCGTCTCCACCGCCGACTGCTACATCGACGCCACCAACCTGTCCGAGCAGCGCCACTTTTTCAACACCAACGGCCTGCTGTCCAGCCTGCGGTACAGCGGATATGTCTACTCCGGCGCCATCGGGGTCAAGACGGGCAACACCGACGAGGCGGGCCTCTGCCTGGCCGCCGCGGCGGAGCGGGACGGCGTCTATCTCATCTCGGTGGTCCTGGGCGCCCAGCGCACCCCCGGTGCCACCGGAAGCGAGGGCTTCAATCAGTTCTCCGAGAGCATCCGCCTGCTGGACTACGGCTTTGACAACTTTACCCGCCGCGCCATTCTGGACCCCCTGCTTCCCCTGGAGGAGGTAACGGTCACCCTCTCCAAGGAGGCGGAGAGCGTCATGGTCCGGCCCGCCGACACGGTGGAGCGCACCCTCCCCTCCGATCTGGACCTCTCCCTCATCCAGCAGGATATCACCCTCTATGCCGACACGGTGGAGGCCCCGGTGGAAGAGGGGCAGGTCCTTGGAAAGGTCACTCTCAGCTACAACGGCGCCGACTACGGCACCGTGGACCTGGTGGCCACCAACTCGGTCTCCCGGGATCCGCTGCTCTACCGCCTGCACCAGCTGGACGAGTTCTTCTCCCACGCCTGGGCCAAGATCCTGGTGGCCGTGGTGCTGGTGCTCATCGCGCTGGTGATCCTGCGCTTCACCCTCTTCTCCCGGCGCAGAAGGTATGGCGCCGCCCGGTACTCCGGCCGCGGTGCGCATTACTCCGGCCGCCGGCGTTTCCCCGGCAGACGGCGCTGACGCCGCCCGGACAGGTCCCTTGCATGCCGCGGGGGTCCGGCGCGGCAGACCGCCGTGCCGGACCCCCGTTTTCCGCTTTCCTCAGCGGCATACCTTCAGCGCCTGGGCCAGCTGGTCCGGGCAGGAGGTGCTCTTCCCGCCGCAGCGGATGCCGTCCAGGCGGCGGATGGCCTCCTCCACCGGCATCCCCTCCACCAGGCGGGAGATCCCCTGAAGGTTCCCGTGGCATCCGCCCAGGAATTCCACATGGCGGATGGTGCCGTCCTCGGCCACCTCGATGCTGATATCCCGGGAGCAGACGCCCCGGGGGGTATAGCGATATGTCATCATACGACAGTCCTTTCTGATGGAAGCAGTTCCGCGTTTTTCCGCGTCCGGCCCCTATTATACCCGGGTCCGCGCCGTTTTTCAAGCTCCGCTCATCCCGGGACAAGCCCGGTCCACCGGGCCGCCGCCGCCACGGCGGCGCACAGCAGCGCCCCCACCCCCGTGGGCAGCGCCGCGGCCAGGGCGGTCCACCGCAGGCTCCCCGTCTCCTTCCAGATGGTCAGGCAGGTGGTGGAGCACGGCCAGTGCGCCAGGGAAAACAGCGCCATACACACCGCCGTCAGCCCCGTCCAGCCGTTGTCCGTCAGCAGCTGCCCCAGGCCGGCCAGGCTCTCCCACTCCGTCAGGGTCCCGTTGGAGAGATAGATCATCATGACGATGGGCAGCACGATCTCGTTGGCGGGCCACCCCAGCAGGAAGGCCGTGAGGATGGCCCCGTCCAGTCCCAGCAGCCGCCCCAGGGGGTCCAGCGCCGCCGCGACGGCGGCCAGAAGGGTCTGTCCCCCCACCGTCACATGGGCGCACAGCCACAGCAGCAGCCCCGCGGGCGCGGCCACCGCCGCCGCCCGCCCCAGGACGAACAGGGTGCGGTCCAGCACCGAGCGCACCACCACCTGCCCCACCCGCGGGCGGCGGTAGGGCGGCAGCTCCAGCGTAAACGAGGACGGCATCCCCTTCAGCACGGTGGCGGACAGCGCCCTGCACAGCAGGAAGGTCAGCGCCGCCCCCAGAATGATGACCCCCGTCAGCGCCGCGGCCGCGGCCAGGCTGCCCCCCGCGCCGGCGAAGAAGATGGAAAAAATGGCGATCATCGCCGGGAATGCGCCGCCGGGCAAAGGGAAACTCTCCGGCGCGGACCGGTCCCGGCCCGCGCTGCGCGGCCCCTATCTGTTCCGAAGGGCGCGCAGCAGTTCGTCCAGCGCCGTCAGCTGCCCCTCCGGCGGCAGCCCCTCCTCCCGCAGTCTGCGCATCACATACCCCAGATATACCTCCCCCGCCCGCCGGGCAAGGGCCTCGCGGTCCTCCGGGGGCTCGGTGCGTATCTCCACGGTTTTGGCATGGTTCCTGTCCACGGCCTCCCCTCCCCATCCCACAGTCTATGGGGCGGGCCGCCCGGTTATGTGCCCGGAGACAGGCCGATGGGCGGAGGTCTCCCCCCGCCCCATCGGTCCCCTGAATTCAGGTATGTACATCATCCCGCCGGCCGCAGCGGATCTTCCGGACTTTTTTATAGTCCTTCCAGTCCAGCTTCTGGCCGCAGCGGTCACAGAAGGCCATAAACTCCCGCTCCATGGTGATGGAGCACCGGGGGCACACATAGTACCCCGTCTCCCCATAAAGCGGGGAGCAGGAAACCCTCATCTCTGTGACTGGCATCCCCCGGCGATAGGATGCCAGCTGCTCCACCGTCTTGCGGAGCAGTGCCGGAGACGCAGCCCGTGTCAGCCGTTCGCTTCTCATCCCTCCGCTTCATCCCCCTGTTTCAGGACCAGCATGCTCTCCATGGGCAGGCCGAACTCCTTGCTGATCCGATAGAGCAGAGAGGAGGACACATCGGTGTCCCTCTCCTTGAGATTCCGGATATGCCGGTCTGTGATGCCGATCCGCTCTGCAAATTCCTCCTGTTTCAGTGCCCTCGCCTCCATTTCTCTTTCTAATTTCTTATGGTCGAGTAAAGCAGTTAACAATGGACTCACCTCCTTTCCAGCTAAAAGGATAGCGAGGGCTTGTTATATTCGACAGGAATTCAAGTTCCGCTTTTGCATTTTTTGTCGATTTTTCCCTATATTTTTTCATTTCAAGCTGGCCTGACCGGGAAAAAGCAGAAGAGCGGGGCCGCACCTCGCGGCCCCGCTCTTCTTGCAGAGGCGTCCGTCAGACGCCGGGACATGGGACGGGCAGGAGGTCTCGGGGAGGATCCCGGGCCTCATTGCCCGTCTGACTGCCTTTTATTTATTTCATTTGATGAATCCGGAAAAATCTCACATTTTTAGGAAAATGCCGTTCCATCCTCTCTTCTCTCTACCATCTCACGCTGACATTGCTGTGTGACACGCAAGAAAAAATGTGTACTGCTCAATTTCAACTCTTCTGGTTGTTGGGTAAACTTAACCCTTAGAGGTGAGACGCATGCCCGACGACAAGAAGCGCAGATATTCCAAATTTGACAACTCCAAAGAGTTTCGGGAGCTCGGGCAGGCCATCTCCTATTACCGGAAATACCGGGGGTTGAGCCAGGATCAGCTGGCCGAGCGGATCGGCATCAGCCGCAATCACCTCTCCGCCATCGAGGCGCCCAATGTCTTCCGCGGCATCTCCATGGACGCGGTGTTTTCCATCGCCAAGGTGCTGGAGATCGACGCCTATCTGCTGCTGAAGTTTTCCACGCTCCGGCCGGAAGAGGAATCGCGCTCCCCCGAGGCGCATCCAAGATAGAGAGAAAGGAGGGCGGCGGCCATGAAGCGGGAGGATCCCTAGTTCGACGAGGTGTATCAGAAATATTCTCCTCAGCTTTTCAAGGCGGCCGCCGTGCTTCTGGACGACGAATGGCTGGCGGAGGAGATCGTGCAGGATGTGTTCGTGGTGCTTCTGCTCCATCGGGAGGAGGTGGAGCACTGCGGATATCTCAGGGCCTGGCTGTACCGGGTGCTGCGCAACCGCATCGGCAGCGAGATCCAGCGCGCCTTCCACAGCCGGGAGTTTCCTCTGCTCCCGGAGCACGAAAATCTTCCGGCCAGCACCGGCCGCCGGAGACGGCTGGAAGACCTGCTTCCGAAATCGCTTCGCCCGGAGGACCGCCAGCTTCTGATCTGGTTCTTCGAGGACGGACTGTCCCACGAGGAGATCGCCGCGCGGCTGGGCTGCTCGCTCCACGCCAGCCACATGCGTCTGTACCGCGCCAAGCAGCGGTGCGCCCGGCTTCTTCTGAACCACGGCTTCGACCCCCGGGACCCCTCCCCTTAGGCCGCCGGCAGGCCGGGCAAAACGCGAAAAAAGGAAAAAAGCAAAAAAATTTTCGACGGGCCGTGAGATTTCCCGTTTCCCGTCAAATAAAAGAGATAGAGGGAGGTGACACCCATGTCTGAACGCCGGCACGAGGGTCCGCCAAACGGACGGAGAGCGGAACCTGTGCAATCCCAGGGGCGTGTATCCAAGCCAAGCCGGGAAGAGCTTTTGGATCGGCTGGCGGACTGTCTTGCGGAAGTGGAGGACGAGGCCGGAGCGGACCGTCTGGAGGCGTGTCTGGACGAGCTGGAGGAGGAGTATGGGGAGGTCGCCCCCGACTTTGACCCGGCGCGTTCCCTGGACGACTTCCGGACGCGGTACCGGAGCGGCGAGACGCCGCCCCCCGCCCCGCGGAAGCCCGACGCACCCGCGGGCCAGTCCGCCGCCAAGCCCAGGCGGCCCCGGCGCTCTGTCCGCATCGCAATCATCGCGGCCATTCTCATCTGTGTCTGTGTCGCCGCAGTACAGGCCTCCGGCACCAATCTTCTGGGGATGATCGCCACCTGGACTTCCGAGCAGTTCCACATGGAGCGGGAGGAGGGGGCGGAACCAAGCCCAACCGGAACCACAGCTCCTGTCCAATATGAATCTCTCCAGCAAGTTTTAGATAGATACAGCATTTCTGAGCCATTGGTTCCCACATGGTTTCCCGATGACGCAGTATTGAGTTCCATAAAATATGACGAAGAAAAAGAGGCCCTGATGTTTTGGGCCATCTATGACATTCCTGATGGAAAAATTTCTATCGTTATCCGACAAAGTTCTGCGCTCCCTCTCTCTGAAATAGAGAAAGATGAAAATATGGTAGAAACTTATACTGTCGGTAATATTGAGCACTATCTCATGGAAGATTTGGGGCGTCAAAAAGCTATCTGGTATAACAATGGTTGGGAATGTCGCATCAGTGGCGACATTACACGGGATGAATTGACTGCAATGATTGACTCCATCTATTCGAATGATTGAGGTGCAAATCATGAAAAAAGCAGTCAAACGCGGCGGCTCCCTCCTACTGGCTCTGGTGATGCTGGTAATGATCACCACCACTTTTGCTTCTGCCCGTTCCAGTTGGTATATCGACTCCTATCGAGCATGGCTTACCCCTGAAGCAGGGGGAATCATTGATGTAACTATTGATGTAGCTGCCAACGATATTATGGACGAAGTAGGTGCCAGTCGTGTGGAAATTTTTGAGTCCAAAGATGGTGGAAAAATCTGGACTTCCAAAAAAGTTTACTTGAAGTCTATTTTCCCTGAGTTAGTTACATCTGGTGACTTTGTCTATTACGACACCCCCATCTCCTATCCGGGGACTCCTGGTTACAAATATTATGCGGAGATCACCGTCTATGCCGGGGACTCCACCGGCTCCGACACCAAGGAGTACACCACCGGCGTGGTCACTGCCCATTCTTAACGCGCTTCTTTTCTTCATCTCTTTCCCCTTTTTGGACAGGCCCCCCGGGCCGGGACATCCTCCCGCCCCGGGGGCCTGTCCTTTTTCTCCGCCCGGTCATCTTTCCCGCCCCCTCCCCGATATAGTGTGGGGGAGGGATGCCCATGCGCTTTGCCATTTACAGCCGGAAATCCGTCTTCACCGGCCGGGGGGAGTCGGTGGAGAACCAGGTGGAGCTGTGCCGCCGGTACATCCTCTCCTCCTTCCCCGCCGCCGGGGAGGGGGACATCACGGTGTACGAGGACGAGGGCTTTTCCGGCAAGGACCTCAACCGCCCCCAGTTCCGGCGGATGATGGCCGACCTGCGCCGGTCGCCGCCGGACTGCGTGGTCTGCTACCGCCTGGACCGGATCAGCCGCAATGTGGGCGACTTCGCCCGGCTGATCGAGGGGCTGAACCGCCGGGGGGTGGCCCTGGTCTGCATCCGGGAGAAGTTCGACACCTCCACCCCCATGGGGAAGGCCATGATGTACATCGCCAGCGTCTTCGCCCAGCTGGAGCGGGAGACCCTGGCGGAGCGGGTGCGGGACAACATGCGCCTGCTGGCCGCGTCGGGGCGCTGGCTGGGGGGCACGCCGCCCACGGGCTACCGCTCGGAGCAGGTGCGGGAGCTGATCCTGGACGGGCGGATCAAGACCTCCTGCCGCCTGCGGGAGGCGCCCGGCGAGCTGGCCGCCGTCCGCGCCGCCTTCCGGGCCATGCTGGAGGTGCGCACCCTCCGGGGGGCGTGCCGCCGGCTGGCGGAGGAGGGGGTCGCGGCCCGGACGGGCCGCCCCTTCACCCTGCCGGGGCTGCGCTCCCTTCTGGAGAATCCCGTCTACTGCGCCGCCGACGGGGACGCCTGGGACTATTTCGCCTCCCGTGGGGCGCAGCTGTGCGCCCCTCGGGAGGCGTGGGACGGGACGCGGGGGCTGCTGGCCTATAACAAGCGGGACTGCGCCGGGGGGCGCGCCCCCCGCAACCCGGTGGAGAAGTGGATCGTCGCCGCGGGGCGGCACCCCGCCCTCATCCCCGGGGAGCGGTGGGTGGCCGTCCAGCGGCTTCTGGACGGGGGCGGCCCCCGTCCGGCCGTGCACAACGACCGCGCCCTTCTCTCCGGGCTGCTGCGCTGCGCCCGGTGCGGCGGGCGGATGTTCGCCAAGCGGCGCACCGGGGCGGGGCGGACGGGGGAGGTGTTCGACTACATCTGCCAGAACAAGCTGCGCCCCGGCGCCGCCCCCTGCGGCGGGCAGAACCTCCACGGCGGGGACACCGACCGGACGGTGTGGGACGCCCTGCGCCCCTGGCTGGCCCAGGTGCTGGAGGGCGGCGGCTCCCCCCTCCCCGCCCTGGCGCGGCAGCGGCGGCGGGAGCTGGCGGAGGAGTGCCGCCGGCCCGGCGCGCCGGACCGCCCCCCTCCGCCGCCGGAGCTGCAGGCCCTGGCCCAGTCCCTGGCCCGGCCGGGGGAACAGCTCTCCCGCCTCTCCCCGGAGGAGCGGCGGGCGCTGGTCCGCCTGCTGGCCGCGGAGTGCCGGTGGGACGGGACGGCGGTGACCCTCACCCTCCGCTGGGAATAGCGGCCCCCTCCCGCCGCCGGGGTTTCCCTTTCCCCGGCGGCGGGAATCGCCCGTTGCAGGGCATCAGGCTGTTGGTGAGGATGGCCAGCAGCCGCTCCCGGGGGGAGTCGATGATGCGGCAGCCCGTCACCCCCACCGCGTTGCACCCCAGGCCCATGCACATGGTCAGCGCCTGCTTGCCGCAGGCGCGGCAGCGCTGGAAGGCGCGGTCCATGACAAAGGCCACCCGGGGGAGATAGCCCAGGTCCTCCAGCAGGGTGAACAGGGGGAAGAAGATGGCCATGGGGGGCAGCATGACGCTGACCACCCAGCCCAGCACCCGGTACGCCCCGTCCACCAGCGGCCCCCGCAGCCACTCCGGCGCGCCCAGGGCGGCCCACAGGGCGTTCAGCCCTTCCTCCCCCCGGGCGAACAGCCCGGTCAGGAGCTGGGAGGGGAGGTTGGCCCCCACGATGGTCAGCCACAGCACCCCCAGCAGCAGAAGGGCCAGCAGGGGCAGCGCGGTGTACTTCCCGGTGAGCAGCCGGTCCAGCCGCCGGTCCAGGGCGCGGCCGTCCCCCCGGCGGCGCACCGCCCGGGCCGCGGCCCGCTCCCCCGCGGCCAGATGCTCCGCCGGCTCCGCGGGGGGCAGCGGGGGCGGGGCTTCCTCCCTCAGGGCGGCCTCCGCCGTCAGGTCCAGCAGCTCCTCCACCCCCTGGCGGCGGCCGGCGCTGGTCCCCACTGCCGGCAGCCCCAGCGCCCGGGACAGCTCCTCCAAATCCACCGTGACCCCCCGGCGGCGCGCCTCGTCCAGCAGGTTGACGCACACCACCACCCGGCCGGTGAGCTCCCGCACCTGGTACACCAGGGCCAGCCCCCGCTCCAGGCACGCGGCGTCGCACACCACCACCACCGCGTCCGCGCCCCCCAGGGCCAGGAAGTCCCTCGTCACCGCCTCCTCGGGGGAGCGGGGGTCCAGGGCGTAGGTCCCCGGCAGGTCCACCAGGGCGAACTCCCGCCCCGCCCGCCGGAACCGGCCCCAGGCGGCGGACACCGTCTTGCCCGGCCAGTTGCCCGTGTGCTGCCGCAGGCCGGTCACCGCGTTGAACAGGGTGGACTTGCCCACATTGGGGTTGCCCACCAGCGCCACCACCGGCGTCCGCCCGTTATCCACGCCCGCCGCCCCCCTCCGCCGGGACGGGGGGCTCCGTCTCCACCAGGGCCGCGTCCGTCCCCCGCAGGGCGATCACCGTCCCCCGCACCAGATAGGCCGCCGGGTCCCCCCACGGGGCCCGGGCCACGCAGGTCACCCGGGTGCCCGGCACAAAGCCCAACTGAGTCAGCCGCCGGGCCATCTCCTCCCCGTGGCGCAGTTCCCGCACCGCCGCCGTCTCCCCGGGGCGGAGGCGGTCCAGCGTATGTCTCTCATCCATGGTCCTCGCTCCCTCACTTGTACTCGGCGCCCCCTGGGCGGGCGCCCGCAGTCTATCCTATTCCCGGACGGGGGAAGGGGTTAAAGCTTTTTCTTTTTTCACAATTTCTCTTGCTTTTTTACTGTTTTTATTGTATAATTTAAATGCAACAAGTTCTCCGCTCAAAATATTTTTTCTATGATTGGAGGTAACACTATGTATCATTTTGCTATTGACAATTCTTTGCGAATGCAGTTTTGGTGCGACTTTCAATTATGGCGGGGTCGTATCAAAATTGTACCCTTTCGCGCATAAATGAGCAACTATTGTTCATTTATGCGCGTTTTTCTTAAAAATCAAAAATTGAAAGGAGTTTCTGTTATGAAAAAAATAATCTCTTTGGTTTTGACAATATCTATTATTTCTTCCGCATTATGTTTATCTGCATATGCAACAAACACTTCTGAGTCTGGTTCATCTCCCGTATGGACAATAGAAAGTTTCCCTTCTGGTGAAGAATATCTGTATAATGAAATTTCCGGTGAAATTATCGCAAAAGCTTTCTGCTTTGATGAAACCGGCAATTTGATTGAACTCGATTTACAAGAGTACCTTCTTACTAAAAACTCGCCCTCTTATACTTTAGATTCTTCGAATCTCAGCGGCCCTCCGCTCTTTTCGACCGCAACGGTTGGAACAAATCCGGATGATCTTTTACGGCGTGACACTTGGGCTTATGAATATCGAGAAACCCGTACATATGTTACTTCTGGCGATCCGATAAAAGTTTCTGCTGACCTAAAAGGCCCAGGAACAATCTCCCATCTTAACTCAATTTCAATTGGGCATACTTTCGGTGGAGATGTCTCCTTTACCACTACAATTAAAAATGCCATACAGTTCGGAGCATCTTTTGTGTGGAATATATCTGCAACCACAGAAACATCGAACACATATGCTGTCGATGTGCCTGCTGGCCGTACCGGATATGTTCAGTTTACTCCTCGCTTTAATGTAACCGTTGGAGATCTGTACTATGTTTATACAGCTCCTTTTGCTTCTGAAGAGACTTATTTAGGTGAGGTCTGGGGCTCTTCTCCGCGAATGCTTGACAACGGTTTTGCTGATGGTACATATGAACTTATTTATGTATAAATGCTATGATGAGCAAGCGTATTACCGGGGGGCTTTTCTGTCTGGCCTCCAGCGTGTTGTTCGCCGCCGGATACCTGGCTGCCGTACTTCGCGTTTTGTCCCCATCTGCGGGATTTAACACGGATCTTTTTCTTCGTGCGCTGTCATTTGTCGGGATCCCTCCATTTCTCCTGAGTCTGCTGTGCCTGATCATCGGTGTGTCATATCTTATCTCAGCGGAATTGGACGCGAGAAAACACCGGGACGATCCCGACTGACCCTCCAAGCTTCTTCGCCGCCTTTCCCTCATCTCTCTATCATCAAGGCGGGCGGGCTGACTGTGCCCGCCCGCCTTTCGGCGTTTGCCTGCGCTTTATTTTGCCCTTGCATTTCCTCCACTCGTTTCAGTATAATAAAATGGACTTTGACCGTACCATACCCCACAATTTTCAAACTTTTAATCCTCCATTCTCACAGAGGTGTTTCCATGGAGACCGAAAAGCTCTACTACGCCGATCCCTTCCTCACCCGCTTCTCCGCCGAAGTGCTCTCCTGCGCCCCGGCGGAGGGGGGCGGGTACTGGGTGGAGCTGGACCGCACCGCCTTCTACCCCGAGGGGGGCGGCCAGCCCTGGGACACCGGCGTCCTGAACGGCGTCCCCGTGACGAATGTGCAGCTGCGCCGCGGCGCCGTCCTCCACCGCACCGCCGCCCCCCTGGCCCCCGGGGAGACGGCGGAGGGGGAGATCGACTGGCCCCGCCGCTTCGACCTGATGCAGCAGCACTCGGGGGAGCACATCGTCAGCGGGCTGATCCACGCCGCCTTCGGGTACGACAATGTGGGCTTCCACCTGGGGGCGGAGGTCACCACCATCGACTTCAGCGGCCCCCTCTCCCCGGAGCAGGCGGCGGACATCCAGCGCCGGGCCAACGAGGCGGTGTGGCGGGACGAGGCGGTGAAGGTGTTCTGGCCCTCCCCGGAGGAGCTGGAGCGCCTCCCCTTCCGCAGCAAGAAGGAGCTGACGGAGGCGGTGCGGCTGGTGGAGTTCCCCGGGGCGGACCTGTGCGCCTGCTGCGGCACCCATGTGGCCCGGGCGGGGCAGGCGGGACCCATTCTGCTCCTCTCCTGCCAGAAATTCCGGGAGGGGAGCCGGCTGGAGCTGCTGTGCGGCCGCCGGGCCTTGGACTACCTCGCCGGGGTGAAGGAGGAGAACGACCGCGTCTCGGTCCTGCTGTCCGCCAAGGTGACGGACACCGCCGGGGCGGTGGAGCGGCTGCTGGGGGAGCTGCAGCGGCAGAAGGAGCGCGCCGCCCGGCTGGAGGGGGCGTGGTGCGCCCTTCGGGCCCGGGACTGCTCCGAGGGCGGGGACGCCCTGCTGTTTGAGGAGGACCTCACCCCCGACGGGGTGCGCCGGCTGGCCGACGCGGTGCTGTCGGTGTGCGCCGGGCGGTGCGTGGTCCTCTCCGGGGACGACGGCGCGGGGTACCGCTATGCCGCCGGGTGGACCGGCGGGGACATCCGTGGCCTGGTGAGGGCCATGAACGCCGCCCTCCGGGGCCGGGGCGGGGGGAAGCCGGGATTCTGCCAGGGCTCCCTCCAGGCGTCCCGGGGGGAGATCGAGTCATTTTTCCGCGCCCTTCCCCCGGAGGACTGGGCGCCCGACAAACCATAAACGAGGAGGAACCGACATGAAACTCACGGAATTTGAAACGCGTTTCGGCATGGCCGGGCGGGTGCTGTCCATCCGCCGGGTGAAGGGGATGGAGCCCACCCGGGGCGCGGAGGTGTTCCCCGCCCGGTGCTCCCTGTCCGCCATCCTGTACGCCCTGAAGGGGCACGAGGTCTGTCTCACCGATAAGAACAGCCCCTGCAGGGGCGGGCTGGTGGGCCTGGGCCTGGTGGACGGGCTGCCCCCCATCCCCGGGGGCTTCGGCTACTTCATCTCCTGCGGCCGGGGGGAGGGCTTCCGCCCCGGGGAGCGGCTGAAGGCCGACCCGGAGAGCGGGGAGCGCATGATCCTCTCCCAGCCCCAGAAGGTGGCGGAGGGCTTTGACGGCATTCTCCTCCGGCCCTATGCCGACGGGGACACGCCGGACACCGTGGCCCTGTTCTGTGACCCCGACCAGCTCAGCGCCATGGTCTATCTCTTCAACTTCAGCAAGGACGGCAGCCGGTACGACACGGTGATCGCCCCGGCGGTGTCGGGGTGCGCCTCCCTGTTCCGCATCCCCTTTGGGGAGCTGCGGCAGCCGGAGCCCCGGGGGGTGATCGGCCTGACCGACATCAACGCCCGGGTCCACTTCCCGGCCTCGTGGGCCAGCCTCACCGTCAGCGCCGGCGACTTTACCCGGATGCTTCGGGACGCCGACGAGAGCTTCGTCACCACCCCCTTGTGGGAGCAGATCGCCGCCCGGCACGACGGCGAGTGGTGACCCGGGACAGCGCAAAAAAGAAGACACGCCCATGCAGCGCGGCGCTGCATGGGCGTGTCTTCTATCTCCCGGCTTTTTTCTGGATACGCAAAGGGCGGGGACCGGTATTCTCCGGTCCCCGCCCTGTTTTCTTTTTTACTCCTCGGACTCGTATACCGCCCGGCAGGCCTTATAGGTCATATAGCTGCCCAGCTTGTACACCGGCTCGAAGGGAGAGTGCATGGACAGCACCGGCACCCCGGCGTCCAGGGTGTCGATGTTGCGGTTGGCCATATAGAGGGCCACGGTGCCGCCGCCCCCCTGGTCCACCTTGCCCAGCTCCGCCATCTGCCAGATCACCCCGGCCTTGTCCAGGATGCGGCGGGCATAGCCCACCACCTCGGCGGCGGCGTCGGAGGCGCCGCCCTTGCCCCGGGAGCCGGTGTACTTGCACAGCCCCACCCCGTAGTTCACCCGGGCGCTGTTGCGCTTCTCGTACACCTCGGGGAAATTGGGGTCGTAGGCCGCCGTGACATCGGCGGACAGGCAGAAGGAGTTCTCAAAGCACGCCTGGAGGGGCACCTGCTTGCTCTCACACAGGTCGGCGATGAAGTGGTCGAAGGCGTGGGACTGCATCCCCGTCACCCCCATGGAGCCAATCTCCTCCTTGTCCGCCAGGACGCACACCGCGGTGCGCTGGGGGGTGCCCAGCTCCAGCAGGGCGGCCAGGGCGGCGTAGGCGCACACCCGGTCGTCGTGGCCGTAGGCCCCGATGAGGGAGCGGTCCAGCCCGATGTCAGCTGCCCGGAAGGCGGGCACGGCGGACAGCTCGGCGGAGATGAAGTCCTCCTCCACGATGCCGTACTTCCGGTTCAGAAGGTCCAGCACGGCCAGCTTCACCCGGTCGCTCCCCTTGTCGTCGGGGAAGGGACGGCTGCCCACCAGGAGATTGAGCTGCTCGCCGGTGATGCCCTCCGCCAGGGTCTTTTTGGCCTGATCTCCACCCAGATGGGGCAGCAGGTCGTCCACGGTGAACTGGGGATCGCCGGGGTCGCCGCCGATGGCCACCCGCACCAGCTCGCCGTTCTTCAGGGACACCACACCCCGCAGCTCCAGGGGGATGGTCACCCACTGGTACTTGCGCAGGCCGCCGTAGTAGTGGGTCTTGAGGAAGGCCATCTCGCTGTCCTCATAGAGGGGGTTGGGCTTCAAGTCCAGGCGGGGGGAGTCGATGTGGGCGGCGCAGATGTTGAGCCCCTGGTCCAGCCCCTGGGACCCGATCACCGCCAGGATCACCGCCTTGCCCCGGTTGGCCAGGTAGACCTTGTCCCCCGCGTTGAGGGCCTGCCCCCGCGTATAGGGGCGGAAGCCCCGTGCCTGGGCCAGGGCCACGGCGTAGTCCGCGCACTCCCGCTCTGTCTTCCCGGCATCCAGGAATTTCTTATAGGCCTCGCAGTAGGCCTGCATGGGACCCTCCTCCTCCTTGGGGAGCAGGTCGTATCCGTTTTTCTGACGGTAGAGCAGCGCCTCCCGCCGCTCCTCCGCCAGGCTCTTCTCCTGGGTCTCCTTGTTTTCTTCCATGGTGTGATCCCTCCTAATGTGGTTCAATGATATCTCGAAACAGGGTCCGGGCCTGGGCGGCAAAAGCCGCCGGGTCCTCCCCGTCGTTCACCAGGACATGGGTGCAGCCCTTCCGGTAAAAGTCATCCCCCTTTTGGGCCCGCACCCGGGCCCAGGCATAGTCCTCCGGGATGCCCTCCCGGGCCATGATGCGGCGCACCCGGGTCTTCGGCGGGGCCAGCACCGCCACCGTGGCGGTGCACAGCGCGGCCAGCGGGCTCTCCAGCAGGGCGATGGCATCCACGGCGGCCACCTCCCCTCCCCCGGCCTCATGCGCCTGCAGAAGGCTCTGGATCCGGTCTGCAGTGGCCCGCTGGGCCACCGTGTTGAGCTGCTCCAGCTTCGACGGATCGCTGAAGACGATGCCGCCCAGCTTTTTCCGGTCGATCTCCCCGTCGGCGTCCCGCAGCGGGCCGAACAACTCCTCCAGCCGGTCTCCCAGCGCCCGGTCCTCTCTCAGCAGCCGGTGGTACACCTCGTCCGCGTCGATGACCGCGGCCCCCAGCTCCTCCAGCTCCCGCAGGGCGGTGGTCTTTCCCGCCCCGGTGGGGCCGGTGATGCCGATGATCTTCATGGCCACGGGCGTACGCCCTCCCTTCCACGGCAGGTCTGCCGTGCGGGGTATATTGTATCACAGCCCCGTCCGGGACGCAAGGCGAAACAACGGTACAGGCCGCCGGGCAGCCACACCTGTGCGTGTGGGGCGCGACGGTCTCGGCGCGCCTTTTGCAGGGGCCGATGTCATCGCCGGCCCGCCATCCCCCTAAAAACCTCCCTTGAAAGGGGAGGTGGCACGGCGAAGCCGTGACGGAGGGTTTCTCTGCGCCTGCCCTTCTCCGTGGCCCCGGCAGGAGACGAGAAACCCCCAGTCACCGCCTTTGGCGGCGACAGCCCCCTTTTCAAGGGGGCTTGGACGATCCGCCCCGCCGCGCACCGTCCGTGGGGCGCGACGACTCGGTGCGCCCTTCCGTAGGGGCGGGTCCCAGACCCGCCCGCATTCTGCACCCCGCCCCAGGTCACTGCCGCGGTAAGGCGCCCCCCTGTCGGGAACACCGGGGAACCGATCCCCGCCAAGGTACCATGAAAGGAGATCCTTAAGAACCATCCGGTTCTTGAGCGCGTCTTTGGTTTCTTTCTGCGCGCGCAGAAAGAAACTCGCCCTCAGGCGAAAATTGATCTATACCCACCCACCGCCCAATTTCGGTATAGGGGCTCCGCCCCTATGACCCCGTGGGGGCAATGCCCCCACACCTACGAATGGCGCCGCCGGGTCATGGCCCAGGCCAGCCTCATCTCGGCCTAAGGGCCGCCGCTGTGCGGCGGTTGGCCTCGAGTCCCCCAGGGGACCTTCTCTGGGGCCTTCGGCCCCGTTCACCTTGATGCGCCTGTGGGCGCGATCTCGGCCCGTTGGGCCGATTCACCTCCTCGCGCCCCACGGATGGGGAGCGGCCCTGGGGAAACGGAGAATCAAAATGGGCGGAACAGCAGGGGGCGCTCCCATGCGGGAGCGCCCCCTGACTGTGCCGGATTTGGCTGTTGTGCGAAGGAACTTACTTCACGATGTTCTCGCAGAAGTTGCGCAGGATGGTGGCGATCTCAGCCCGGGTGGCGCTGCCGGTGGGATCCAGAAGGTTCCCAGGCTTGCCGCCCAGCAGGCCGTTGTCCACCGCCCAGTTCATGGCGGTGAGCGCCCAGCCAGAGATCTCGCCGCTGTCGCTGAAGCTTTCAGCGGCCGTGCTCGCGGCGGTGTCATAGCCCTTGTACACCGCATAGGCGTACAGCATCACCGCCATCTGCTCCCGGGTCAGGGGATCGTTGGGGGCGAAGGTGTTATCGCCCACGCCGTTCACAACCCCCGCGCTGGTGGCCCAGCGCACCGCGTTGTAGTACCAGTCGCCGGAGGAGACATCGGTATAGCTCCCGCTGCCGGCGGTGGGGTTGCCCTCCATGGCCCACAGCACCGTGGCCATCATGGCTCGGGTGAGGGTGGCGTTGGGCTCGAAGGTGGTGCCGCTGGTGCCGGTCATGATGCCGTTGTCATAGACATACTCCACCATGTCATAGAACCAGTCGTCCACCGACACATCGGTGAAGGGCAGGCTGCTCACCAGCTGCTCCTCCGCAAAGGAGGCGGAGATGGTCACCGCGGAGCGGGGCATGGTGAAGGTGTACCGGGTGTCGCTGACCTTGGTGAGGGAGATCGTGCTGCCGTTCCGGTCGGTGACCGTCAGGCTGCTCAGCTCATACCCCTCGTCGGGCGTCACCGTGATGGTCACCGTCTGGTTATAGCTGGCCCGGCTGGGGGACACCGTCACGGCGCCGTTGCTCACATTGGACGGCGCGGTCACCGCGTACCGCGTGCTGCCGCCGGAGGAGCCGCCGGTATAGGTCAGGTCGGCGGCGAAGGTATAGGTGTTGTTTGTAGGATCGGGAGAATCTACCGTGATGGTGACATTGCCACTTGCATCAGGACCAGATACTGTCACATTGCCATAATCCCAGCCGTCGAAGCGATAGCTGCCGAGATCCGTGGGATCAGCGGGAGCGGTGTAGGTGATGGTCTTCGCCCCTTCCGCACCGGTGGCTTCAGCGGATACCGTGTAATAGGTCTCGCCGTTCACGGTGTAGATGATGCGGTAGGTGTCACCGGTAGCCGCCGCATAGACGAGTTCGCCGGTGACGGTGGCATCGCTGCTGATGTCGGCAGTGCCATTCCCAATGTAGATGGACTGCTCACCAGATTCCGCACCGTTTGCATTGTTGTCCAGGGACAAGGTGGAGCCGGTCACGGTCAGAGTGCTGGTCTCGCCCGCGACTTCTTTGAGCTGTACCGCGCCCTTATCATCATAGGAGGTACCATCAAGGGAAGTACCACAGTTCTGCACTGTGACACTGGCGCCGTTGACAATCTCAATCGTAGTGCCGTAAAGGCCGGTATACTTAGCCCCGTCAACGGTGACTGTAGATCCATCAATCTTCACCGTCTCCACGCTCAGACCATGGGTATCACAGTCATTGATGGAAACAACAGAACCATTTGCAATTTCCCAAATACCACCGTTGGAAAAGTTGCCGTTGATACTATTAGTCGTAACGGAAGAATTATCAATATTGACCTTAGCATTCTCACCGCCCTGCATGGTAAAGGCGCTGGTAACACCAGAGATAACAATAGCAGAGCCATTGGTGATATTCAGCGTGCCCCACATATCAATGGCATCGCCATATGCCGTGTCTGTATTTGTACTGCTGATCGCCTTGGGATTTGTCAGGCCAGCGATGGTAAGGTCAACATTGTCCAAGGTCAGCACAGCAGTACTATTCTTGGTACTGCCAACACTGATAGCCTGGTCTCGACCACGGAAACTATCTTCATCCTGTGGCAATGTAATCTCGATTTTTTTGCCATTGCCCACAATCGTAAGTTCCATATTATCGGGGATCGTCAACAAAGTGCTGCTGATTGTCCCACTCGTGATCTGTTCCATCCCCGTAATATCCTGTTCCAGGACGATGGTATCGCCGTTTTCGGCACCCGCGATGGCGGCGGCCAGGGTCGTATAGCCCTTGCTGCCGATGCTGGCGACGGAATCATCAGAGGGGGCAACGGCGCTGCTGCCATCCTCACCAGTTACCAGCTTGCAACCCTCGTCCAACAGGCTGCCGACAGCCGCATAATTCACACCATCACTACTGCTTTCATTGACAACAGTATAGCTGCCGCCTCTGACCGTGACGATGTTATCATCCCCACCAACATTGGTGGTGCCGTTGCCCTCGGTGGTGATACCATTGAAGCTGCCGTCATTCAGTATAACGGTGCCGCTGTTGCTTTCGCCTTGATTCTCTGCCTTGATGACGATATTCTGATAGGTGCCGCCATTGACGGTCAGGGTACCCGTCACAGGGGTCACATTCTCGTAGACGATGGACGAGGTCTCGCCGATACTGGTATTCTCGCCGCCGATGGTCAGGGTTCCGTCGGCATCAATATTTACGCCCCAGTTGTTCCCTTCCGTCTTGAGGTTGGTAGCCTCCACAGTGGAGTCGTTGACAGTAACTGCATAGGTGGAGCAGTTCTTTACAGTGACATTGTTCAGCATCACCGTGGCATTTTCATTCTGCCAAACATTGATCCCACTGCGGGCGGCGTTGAAGTTTTCGCTACCACTCGTATCCGCAGTTGCATTCCATTCGCCGTCGATAATCAGGTTTTGGAGCGTCACAGCAGCACCATTTTCAATGTTGATGACATGGTGATTGCCGACAGCGGCCCAGCTTGTACCGGTGTCCTGGTCAAAGCCGTTGGATGCGGTGATTGTGTAATTCTGCCCGTCAATGGTAAGGGTCTTGTTTCCGCTGATGTTGATGGCCCCGCTCCGCGAACCAACAGTCTCGCCAGCTGTCAGTTGTACATTCCGCAGCAGGGTAATGGTGGTCTCATCCTTGGCGTTCTCCACGGCCTCGGCCAGGGTGCCGGTCACCTCATTACCCTCGCTGTTGGTATAGGTGACCTCATCCATGGTCTTGGTGATCTCACGGCTGGAGAAGTGGGTCACGTTCCAGGTGACGGTCTTGTCCTTGGCCACAGTCTGGGTATCTTCCAGCGTCCGGGTGTCGCCGTCGATGTAGTAAATATAGACGGTATCATTTTCACTCGCACCGCTGGGAGCGTCCACGGTCACGGTGATGGTGGCATCCTCCGAAGCAGTCTGGTCAAACACCTCCACGCCGCGGGCGTCGGTGGCGGTGAAATCGTAGGTCACGCTGTTGGCTGTGGTCTTTTCAGAATCCACCGCGATGCTCAGGGTCACATCGGCGACGCTGCTGCCGTCGGTGGCTTTGGTGATGATGGTATCCAGCGCCGCGTCGCTGATGGTCAGGGTGCCCACATTGGTCTTGATGGCCAGGCTGGAGACATTGGCTGCCTCCTTCACTGCGGTCAGCGCATCGCCGCCCACGGTGACGTTGGCGGTGGTGACATCCGAAGCGTTTTCCACCGCAGCATCCACGACGACCTGATTAGAACTGTCAGAGGGAACCGTCACACCGCCCACAGTGGCATCCACGGTGCCATCGGAAATATTACCGGAGCTCGGCTTGTCCACACCAATGGATCCTTTCGCGGTCACCGTCCAGGTACCGTCTTCTTCATTGGCGTTGCTTTCATAATCCACCGGGACATAGGTGACATCGGAATTTTCGGGCTTTCCGTCCGGGTCAAAGCAGAAGGTGCCGCCCTTTACATAAATGCGGGCGGTGCCGTTTTTAAAATTGGCGTCGATGCAGTTGATGACATACTTGGCATAACCAGGCGCCTGTCCAGCAATCGTTTCAGCCTGTTCAAAGGTACCGCCAAGGATGGTAAGCGAACCTTCCTGCACTTGAATAGCGGTGGTCGCACCGGTATAGGTGCCATTCTCGACAGTAACACTGCCGTTATTTGTTATATTGATGCCATAGGAATTGTTGTTGCCGGCTTCCACATCGATAGTACCGTTACCGTTACCAGTAATTTTTACATCTGCTCCAGAAACTACAAAGAAGCACAGAGTATACCAAATCTCTGGCTCATTTTCTCCCGGAATCTTTTTCGAATCCCAAGAGATTTCATGAGAGTCCAGATCCAATGTAATATCACTGGTCACAGTGATAACACTTCTGATTGGAGCGTCCTCCACCTCCTCTTCATCCATCGCATACAATGGATCAAGGGTCACATCTGCAAGCAGTTTTATTGTGTCACCATCCTGTGCATTGTCAAATGCGGCCTGCAAAGTGGGATAACCTGTGCCGTTCACTTCGGCCACATTAGCCTCCGCCCCCACCGCCAGCGCCGACGCGGGCAGAAGGGACAGCACCATGGCCGCCGCCATGAGGATGGACAGGAAACGTTTTTTCATAAGATCCTCTCCTTTGTCAAAATATCTTTTTCAGGATTTCCGAGGATATTTTGCGCGTATGGTATGATTATACACTACTTATAGGGCATAGTCAATATGTTGGGTATGCTACGATTCTCTCCGGTGGTAAACATGATCAGTTATCGTCCCTTTTACGAGACACTGTTCCGGAAAAATGTGACCGAATATCACCTCATTTTCAAGCAGGGCATCACCGCCAACACTCTCCACCGCATGAAGCACGGAAAGGCCATCACCACCACGACGCAGAACACGCTGTGCGAGGTGCTGGACTGCCGGGTGGAGGACATTCTGGAGTATGTCCCCGACGAGGGATAGCCCGTCTCCAGGACAACTGGTATTCCCCCAGGGGGGGAATACCAAGGCGGGCGCGCCCGCCTTGGTACATCAATTATAACATGGCCCAGACCCGTTTGCAACAGAAATGTTTCCAAAACCTGTTTTTTCGACCCGCCGGGGTCCCGAAAAAGGGGCCTTCGGCGGATTTGTTTTTACCTTTTTGTATATGCTCGAAAACAAACCGGCTCTTCTCTCCGTCCTCCGCCGGCGCTATGATAAGGAACAGAGCGGCGGCGGACCGCCGCCCATTCTGTTTTCAGGGGGAATCTTTCATGACTGACCGCGTATTGGGCGCCGGTCTCACCGTATCCTCGGTGGGCCTGGGCTGTATGGGCTTCAGCCACGCCTACGGCGCGCCCACCGGCGAGGAGGAGGCCGTCCGGGCCATCCGGGCCGCCTTTGATCTGGGCTATACCCTGTTCGACACCGCCGAGGTCTACGGCACCCAGGACGACCCCCACGCCAACGAACGGCTGGTGGGCCGCGCGCTGCGGGACATCCGGGACCGGGTGCAGATCGTCAGCAAATTCGGCATCCGCTTCGACATGACCAGCCCGTCGGTGAACAAGCCGCTGATCCCCGACGCCCGGCCCGAGGTCATCCGGGCCTCGGTGGAGGGCTCGCTGAAGCGGCTGGGCACCGACCGCATCGACCTGTATTTCCAGCACCGCATGGACCCGCGGGTGCCCCCCGAGGAGGTGGCCGGGACAATGGCCGACCTGATCCGGGAGGGGAAGATCCTCCACTGGGGCATTTCAGAGGCCAGCGAGGACTATCTCCGCCGGGTCCACGCCGTGTGCCCCGTGACGGCGGTGGAAAACCGCTATTCCATGATGGCCCGGCAGTATGAGGCGCTGTTCCCCGCGCTGGAGGAGCTGGGAGTCGGCCTTGTGGCCTTCTCGCCCATGGCCAACGGGTTTTTGACCGGCGCCTATGGAAAGGACGCCAGCTTTGACCCCAAGCTGGACTACCGCAGCAACATGCCCCAGTTCACGCCGGAGGCGGTGGAGGAGAACCGGGAGCTTCTGGCTCTGCTGCGCGGCCTGGCGGAGGAGAAGGGGGCCACCCCGGCCCAGATCTCCCTGGCCTGGATGCTGTGCAAAAAGCCCTGGATCGTCCCCATCCCCGGCACCCGGAAGGTGGAGCGGATGCGGGAGAACGCCGGGGCGGCGGAGATCGTCCTCACCCCGGAGGAAGTGGTCCGGCTGGACCGGGCGCTGGACGCCGTGCCCATGTCCGCCGTGTTCGGCGGCAGCAGAATCTCCGAACGCTGAGAAAAAGCGGAGGCGGAGGCTTACCTTTCGTAAGTCTCCGCCTCCGCTTTTTCACGGGATACATCCACGGATCGACGATGTCTCTGCCAGTGGGCCGGCCACCCGCTCCAGGTCCGCCCGGCTCAGGCCGCCCTGGCGCAGGATGCGGGGGGGAGACACCGTCAGGTCCACGATGGTGGACTCCACCCCCACGGTACAAACGCCGCCGTCCAGCACGGCATCTATCCGCCCGCCCAGGGCCGAGATCGTCTCCGCCGCCGACTTGGGGCTGGGCTGTCCCGACAGGTTGGCGGAGGGGGCGGCCAGGGGGCGGCCCAGCCGGGTGAGCAGCTGCAGGGTCACCGGGTGATCGGGGCAGCGCACCCCCTGGGTGGCCCCTCCGGCGTTCACCACCGGGGGCAGGATCCCGTTTCCCCACAGGATCATGGTCAGCGGCCCCGGCCAGAACGCCCGGGCCAGGTCATAGGCCAAGGGCGGGATGTCCCGGCAGACCGTCTCCGCCATCCCCATGCCGTCCACCAGAACATTCAGGGGTTTGCGCTCCGGCCGCCCCTTGGCGGCGTAGATCCCCTCCACCGCCCCGGCCTGGGCGGCGTCCGCCGCCAGGCCGTACACCGTCTCGGTGGGGACGGCCACCAGGCCGCCGGTGCGCAGGATGTCCGCGGCCCGGCCGGTCTCCTCCGGCCCCAGCAGCCGGGTCTCCGTCACCCGGGCGCCGCTGAGCACCAGCTGGGACAGCTCCTCCGGCCGGGAGATCAGCACCCCGGCGCCCTCCGTCTCCAGCTCCCGGCGGGAGCGGAAGCCCCACAGCACGCCGCAGCTGGCCAGCCCGCCGCTGCGGGCGGTGCGGATGTCCACATCGCTGTCCCCCACAAACAGGGTGTGCGCCCGGTCCGCCCCCAGGCGGTCCATCAGGGCCCACAGCAGGGTGGGGTCCGGCTTCACCGGCGCCCCCTCCACCGCCCCCTGCACCTGACAGAACAGACCGGGGAAATAGCGCTCCACCACCGCCTGGGCCATGGGGTGGGCCTTATTGGACAGCACCGCGGTGACCACCCCCGCCTCCCGCAGGGCGCGCACCGCGTCCGCCACCCCGGGGTAGGGGGCGGTCTTGTCCTCCTTATGGGCGTCATACCGCCGGGAGAACTCCGACAGAACCTCGGAGAGCAGGGCCGGGGTACGGAACTTCTCCGGGGTGAACCGCTCCACCAGCCGGGGGATCCCGCTGCCCACAAAGGTCTTGTACTCCTCCGCCGTGTGCTCCGGCCAGCCCCGGCGCCGGCACACCCAGTTGCCCGCGTCCGCCAGGTCGTCGATGGTGTTCAGCAGCGTGCCGTCCAGATCAAAGATCACATGGGGATAGAAAAGCATGGCTCACTCCTCCTGCTGCTGCAGCCGCTGGGCCTGGTCGGCGGCGGACAGGGCGTCGATGATCTCGTCCAGGTCCCCGTCCATCACGCCGTCGATCTTGTACAGGGTCAGGCCGATGCGGTGGTCGGTGACCCGGCCCTGGGGGAAGTTATAGGTGCGGATGCGCTCGTTGCGCATGCCGGTGCCCACCTGGCTGCGGCGCTGGGCGGAGAACTCCCCGCTCACCCGCTGCTGCTCCTGCTCGTACAGCAGGGAGGCCAGGATGCGCATGGCCTTGTCCCGGTTCTGGAACTGGCTGCGCTCCTGCTGGCACTCCACCACCGTGCCGGTGGGCCTGTGGATGAGGCGCACGGCGGAGGAGGTCTTGTTCACATGCTGCCCCCCGGCGCCCGAGGCGCGGAACACCTGCATCTCCACATCGGCGGGGTCCAGGTGCACCTCCACCGGCTCCAGCTCGGGCAGCACCGCCACCGTGGCGGTGGAGGTGTGCACCCGCCCGCCCGACTCGGTCTCTGGCACCCGCTGCACCCGGTGGACCCCGCTCTCATACTTCAGCCGGGCGTACGCCCCCTCCCCCTCCACGGTGAGGGAGATCTCCTTCAGGCCGCCCAGCTCGGTCTCGCTGGCGCTGTTCACCTCGGTGCGCCAGCCCCGCTTCTCGGCGTACATGGCATACATGCGGTACAGGGAGTGGGCGAACAGCGCCGCCTCCTCACCCCCCACCCCGGCCCGGATCTCCAGGATGACATTCCGGTGGTCGTCGGGGTCCCGGGGCAGGAGGAGCAGCTTCAGCTCCTGCTCCAGGGCCGGGATGGCCTCCTGGGCGGCCTGATACTCCTCCCGGGCCAGCTCCCGCATCTCCGGGTCGTTCAGCAGCGCACGGGCCTGCTCCCGGCTCTCCAGCGCCTGGCAGTAGGTACGGAAGGTCTCCACCAGGGGCTGCAGCTCCGCCTGCTCCTTGTTCAGCCGGGCCACCAGGGCGGGGTCCTCATAGGTCTCCGGCGCGGCCAGCCGCGCCTCGATCTGACTGTATTTTGACTCGATATCCCGCAGCTTTTCCAGCATGCTCCTCCCCCCTTTCCCTCTGATTTTTCAGTCCGGGTCATCTGTCCAGCAGGAATGACTTCACCAGCGCCATCGGCTCCCGTATGTACATATACAGCAGGGAGGGCAGATGGCTGCTGGGGGCGGCCAGGGTGGACACCTGCTCGAACCCGGCCCGTTCCGCCAGCAGCCTGGCCCGGGCCAGGTGGAAGCCGTTGGACACGATGACCACGCCCTCCCCCGGCTCCAGGTCCTCCTCCTCCAGCAGCGCCATGGTATAGCGCAGGTTCTGGTCAGTGTTGTGGGACTGATCCTCCAGCAGGAGCTGCTCCTCCGGCACCCCGGCATCTATGAGATAGTCCGCCATGGCCCGGGCCTCGGTGGTGGGCTCGTTGGGCCCCTGGCCGCCGGACACCACGATGGTGAGACCGGGATGCTCCTCCCAGTAATCCAGCGCCTCCTCCAGCCGGTCCCGGAGCAGGACAGAAGGCCCCTGCTCCTCCACCTTGCAGCCCAGCACGATCATGACCTGGGGTTCCCCCTGGATCTGATCCCGGCTGCCCCACAGCACCGCCCCCAGCAGGGCAGAAAAGGCCACCGCACCCGCCAGCACCAGGGCGATCAGCACCCGCAGCCAGATGCACGGGCGCCGGCCGGTATAGGACTGATAGGCTCTGCGTCTCATGTTGTCTCCTCCCTTGACAGGGGATCATGGCTCCCCCCGGGCCTCCTCCAGCTGAGCCTCCAGCTTCTCCCAGTCGGCATACAGCTTGAAGATCTCGGTCTCCAGCTGGTCCTTCTGTTCATACAGCTCCTGGAGCTTGAGATAGTCGGTCTCGTACTCCTTCATCTGCTCGGTGAGCTCGAACATTCGCTCCTCCGCCCGGGCCACCTCCCGCTCGGCGGCCTTCACCTGCTTCTCCAGCTCCTTGGTGCCGCCGGGACGCTTGGGCTTGTCCGCCTTGGGGGGCGGCGCCTCCTTCGCCGGCGGCGGGGCGGTCTTCGCCCGGTCCCGGGCGGCCTGGTACTCCTGGAAGGTGCCCCGGAAATCGTGGATCTCTCCCCCCTCCAGGGTCCAGATCCGGTCGGCGAACCGGTCGATGAAATACCGGTCGTGGGAGACGAAGAGCAGGTTGCCCCCGTACTCCTCCACCGCCGACTCGATCCACTCCCGGCTGTCCAGGTCCAGGTGGTTGGTGGGCTCGTCCAGCACCAGCAGGTTGATCTTCTCATCCATCAGCATGCACAGCCGCAGCCGGCTCTGCTCCCCGCCGGAGAGGGCGGAGACCGGCTTGAACACATCCTCTCCCCGGAAATGGAACGCCCCCAGGCGGTTGCGGGCGGACTGGGGCGTGCAGTCCAGGTCATAGATGAGGGTGTCTACCAGGGTGCGCTCCGGGTGGTCGAAGCGCACCTGCTGGGGCAGATAGCCCACCTTCACCGTGGGGCCGAAGCGGATGCGCCCGGCGTCGGGCTGCTCCTCCCCCAGCAGCAGCTTGAGCAGGGTGGTCTTCCCCGTGCCGTTGTCCCCGATGAGGGCGATGCGTTCGCCCCCCCGCACCTCCAGGTCCACGCCGGAGAACAGGGTGCGCCCCTCGAAGGACTTCTCCAGCCCCTTCACGGTGAACACCTCGTCCCCCCGGAACTCCCGCTCCCCGAATT
This sequence comes from uncultured Oscillospiraceae bacterium, assembly GCA_944386055.1. Taxonomy (GTDB): domain Bacteria; phylum Bacillota; class Clostridia; order Oscillospirales; family Oscillospiraceae; genus CALXCT01. The sequence goes on from CALWZP010000022.1 coordinate 29,762, forward strand.
TCACATCCAGCCGCCGCGCCTTCCTCGGCCGGTCGGTGACCCGCATCTTCTCGATGCGCTTCTCCATGGACTGCGCGCGCTTGAAGATCTTGTCGTTGCCCGAATAGGCCCACACCCGCAGCTGCTCCGCCGCCTTCTCCAGCTGCTGGATCTTGGCCTGCTCCTTCTCGTACTGGCGCAGCTTCTCCTCGTACCGCCGCTCCTTTTCCACGGCGTAGAAGCTGTAATTGCCGGCGTAGAACTCCGCCTTGCCGTCCACCAGCTCGATGCACCGGTCCACCACTTGGTCCAGGAAATACCGGTCGTGGGACACCGCCAGCACGGTGCCCTTGAACTTCTCCAGATAGTTCTCCAGCCACTCGGTAGCGTGGAGGTCCAGGTGGTTGGTGGGCTCGTCCAGCAGCAGAATGTCGGTGCGCTCCAGCAGCAGCCGGGCCAGGTTCACCCGGGTCTTCTCCCCGCCGGAGAGCTGGTCGAAGAGCTGCCCGCGCATGGCGGCGGGGATGGTCAGGCCGTTGCACACCTTGTTCTTGTCGGTGTCCATCTCATAGCCTCCCCCCGCCTCAAAGGCGGCGGAGAGCTGGTCGTACCGCCGCAGGTCGGCCTCGTCCGGCGTCCCCTCCCCCATCCGCCGGGTGAGGCGCTCCATCTCCTCCTCCATCTCGTGGAGAGGGCGGAAGGCGGTCTCCAGCACATCCTCCACCATGTACCCCGCGGGGTACACCGGGATCTGGGAGATCAGCCCCAGCCGCCGTCCGGGGGCCAGGACGATCTCCCCCTCGTCGGGGACGAGCTGACCGGTGAGCAGCTTGAGCAGAGTGGTTTTACCCGCACCATTGGCGCCCAGCAGTCCCACCCGCTCCCCGGTGTCCACCTGGAAGGTCAGGCCGTCCAGGATTCTCTTGCCGACCTCGAATTCCTTCACCAGGCCGGAAACGGATATCTCGATCATGGTTTACTCCCAATTCAAATCGTGGTAAACTGTTGCTGTCAAATTCATTCACGGAAGGGATGACCTCCATGGACGCCATTCGCTGGAATGCCGACCACACCCTCTCCCTGCTGGACCAGACCAGGCTGCCGGTCCGGGAGGAGTGGATCACCTACACGGAATACCGCCCCGTCATCGACGCCATCCGCACCATGGTGGTGCGGGGGGCCCCCGCCATCGGGGTGACCGCCGCCTACGCCATGGTGCTGGCCGCCCGGCAGTTCACCGGGACGCCGGACTTCGGCCCCCGGATGGACCGGGCCGCGGCGGAGCTGGCCGCCAGCCGCCCCACGGCGGTGAACCTGTTCTGGGCCCTGGACCGGATGCGGGCCGCCGCGGCCCGCTGTGGCGGCGACCCCGGCGCTCTGGAGCGGGAGGCTGTCGCCATCCACCGGGAGGATGTGGAGATGAACCGGGCCATGGGCGCCTTCGGCGCAGCGGTGGTGCCGCCCGGCGCCCGCATCCTCACCCACTGCAATGCCGGGGCCCTGGCCACCGGGGGATACGGCACCGCCCTGGGGGTGATTCGGGCCGCCCATGAGCAGGGGAAGGTATCCATGGTCTACGCCGACGAGACCCGCCCTCTTCTCCAGGGAGCGCGGCTCACCGCCTATGAGCTGGCCTCGGACGGCATCCCCGTCACCCTCATCTGCGACGACATGGCCGGGGCGCTGATGGCCCGGGGGCAGGTGGACCTGGTGGTGGTGGGCTGTGACCGCATGGCCGCCAACGGGGACTTCGCCAACAAGATCGGCACCTATTCTCTGGCGGTGCTCGCCCGGCATCACGGCATCCCCTTCTACACCGCCCTGCCCTCCTCCACCATCGACCTCTCCCTGCCCGACGGGAGCGGCATCCCGGTGGAGCAGCGCGCGCCGGAGGAGGTGTCCGCCTTTGCCGGCACCCCCACCGGTCCGGCGGGTGTATCCGTGTGGAACCCCGCCTTCGATGTCACGCCCCACCAGCTGCTCACCGGCATCATCACCGAGCGCGGGGTCCTCTATCCCCCCTTTGGGCAGTCCCTGACAGAACGGTTCTCCAAAGTCTGATCCCCGGCGGGGGCGCACCGGATGCGCCCCCGCCGGTTTTTATCCCTCCGCGGGTTCGGTAATGGACACCAGATAGTCCACCAGCTCCTCCATGGCCATCCCCCGGGAGGCCTTCACCAGCACGGTGCTGCCCGGCTGGAGCACCTGTTTCAGCACCGGCTTGGCCTCCTCCTTGTCTGCGCAGTGATAGCTCAGGGGCACCCCCGCCTTCTCCGCCGCCCGGCAGAGATAGGCCGCCTGCTCCCCCACCGTCACCAGACAGTCCACATCCGAGCGCCCCAGATACTCCCCCACGCTCTCGTGGAGGGCCTGGGAGAAGGCGCCCAGCTCCATCATGTCCCCCAGCACCGCGATCTTGTATGGGGCGGAGCCGGAGGCGAGCACCTCGATGGCCGCCCGCATGGACTGGGGGTTGGCATTGTAGGTATCATTGAGGATGGTGACGCCGTGTCCCCGCTCCAGAATGTTCATCCGCATCTTGGTGGGGGCGAAGCGCAGGATGCCCTGCACCAGCTCCTCCCTGGTCAGGCCCAGCCGCTCCCCCACCGCCATGGCGGTGAGCACGGGGTAGACCATGTGCCCGCCCAGGGCGGGGATCTCCACCTGGGCGTCCATCCGGGGGGTGTGCACCATGCAGCGCAGGCGGCACTTTCCGTCCCCCTCGATCTGGCTGGCCCGGTAGTCCAGCCCCTCCCCCTGTCCGCAGAACACCATGGGCAGATCGCAGGTCTCCCGCAGGGAGGCCAGCATGGGGTCGTCCCCGTTGAGCACCAGCAGCCCCGGCCGGCGCACATGGGGCAGCACCTCGCACTTGGCCGCCAGGATGCCCTCCCGGCTGCCCAGGCTCTCGATGTGGGCGTCGCCGATGTTGGTGATCACCGCGATGTCCGGCTGGGCGATGGAGGCCAGGGCGTCGATCTCCCCCTTTTTGCTCATCCCCATCTCCAGCACGCACACCTGGTCCTCCCGGCTCAGGCGCATCACCGTCAGGGGCAGGCCCACGGTGTTGTTGAAATTCCCCTCGGTCTTCAGCACCCGGTAGCGGGTCCCCAGCACCGCCGCCACCATGTCCTTGGTGGTGGTCTTTCCCACGCTGCCGGTGATGGCCACCACCGGGATGTCGAACCTCTGCCGGTACGCCCGGGCCAGGTCCCAGAAGGCCCGCAGGGTGTCCTCCACCTTGATGTAGAACTTCCCCGGCTGATAGCTCTCCCGCTCTCGGGCGGTGAGGCAGCCGGCGGCGCCGTCCTCCAGGGCGGCATTGATGAAGGAGTGCCCGTCAAACCGCTCCCCCACCAGGGGGATGAACAGGGCCCCGGGGTGGATGTCCCGGCTGTCGGTGTCCACCCCGGTGATGACGGTGTCCAGGTCCTCCGCCGGGGTCAGCAGGGTCCCCCCCACCGCCTGCAGCACTTCTCCCAGTGTCATGGGCTCCATGGCGTTCACTTTCCCTCCTTCCGCGCCCGCAGGGACGCGGTGATGATCCTCTCACACAGCTCGCCGTAGCCGATCCCCACCACGGCGGCCTCCTGGGGCACCAGACTGGTGGGGGTCATGCCGGGCAGGGTGTTGATCTCCAGAAAATAGGGGGTGCCGTCCTCCGTGACGATGAAGTCCGCCCGGGCAGCGGCAGCCAGGCCCAGGGCGCGGTACACCGTCAGGGCGTCCCGGCGCAGCCGCTCCTCCCACGCCGCCGGGATGTTCGCGGGGCACACCTCCTCCGCGGCGCCGGGCTGATACTTGTTGGCATAGTCGTAGAAGCCCTCCCGGGGGATGATTTCAATGGAGGGCAGGCTCACCCCGTCCAGCACCGCCACCTGCAGCTCCCGGCCCCGGATGTACTCCTCAATGACGGCGTCGCCTCCCAGGGCGATCACCTCCCGCAGGGCCTCCCGCAGGGCCTCCCCGTCCTCCGGGATGGACACCCCGATGGACGACCCGCTGGCCAGGGGCTTCACCACGCAGGGCAGGGCGCACCCGGCGGCGATCTCCTCCAGCGTATCCTCCGTCACCCGCACCTTGCGCCAGGCGGGGGTGGTCACCAGCCCCGCCGCCAGCCGTTTGGTCAGGTCCTTATCCATGGCCAGGGCAGAGCCCAGGTAGCCCGAGCCGGTGTAGGGAATGCCCATCAGATCCAGCATGGCCTGCACCCGGCCGTCCTCGCCGCAGGTACCGTGGAGGCCCAGATAGACCACATCCGCCCCGGCACACAGCTCCAGCACCCCGGGGCCGATCTGGCTGGGGCTCTTCCACCGGCGGGCGGCACGCACCGCCGACAGGTCGGGGGCGTGGGGGGCCACGCGCCGCCACCGCTCCGGCACCGGGGCGTCATACAGCTCCTCCGGCGGGCAGTCATAGTCCTCCAGCCCCATGTAAAGGTCCACCAGCGCCACCCGATGGCCCCGCTCCCGCAGGGCCTCGGTCACCTTGGCCCCGGAGGAGAGGGACACATCCCGCTCCCCGCTCAGCCCGCCGGCCAGCACCACAATGTTCAATCCCATCGCGCCCCTTTCCCCCGGCCCATACGGCCGGTACGCATACGCAAGTATAGTATTATACCATAGACCGTACCATTCCTCAAGCGGGAAATGCCACAACTTTTCCCCCGTGCGCGGTGTCATGTTTCTCTTCGGCCCTGCCGCTTGGAATCGCGGAATACGGAGTTTTTTTGTTTGCATTTTTCGACATGGCCCACTATAATCAAAGGTACAGAGCCTATCCAATGCCCACAACGACACTCAGGACAGCGGTACCGCTGTCCTCACCCCCCTGGGGGGTGAGCGCATCGAGCGCCAGGGCACGAAGCAGCGGCGCCTCTTCCGGATCCATCGGAGAAGGACGCACTGACAACTCTGAAAATGGTAATTTTAGAATTAGAGAAGAACCTCAAGACAGATTGGAAAGTAAAGGAGGAGAACAAGTTTGAAACAAATCAGTGACACACCACTCTAAAAAGGGGCGCAACAAAGTAGACCGTCGGTCAGGCGGTCAAA
>CALWZP010000023.1 GCA_944386055.1 uncultured Oscillospiraceae bacterium
CTTTCGGGGCCCCTTAAGGGGCTTCGTCCGTATCAGGCCCTTATAGGGCCTACTCAAGCCTCCGGCTTAGCCGGAGGCTTTGACTGATCGCGGGCGTTTAGAGCGGGCTGCTTCATGTCGTGCAGACGCTCAGATATGCTCCAAAAAGTTTTGGGATCGCGCCCCGACCGGCGCGGAAGAGCTGCCGAAGATGACGCTCATGGCAGCCGTCAGCTTACTTTTGGGGAAACAGACCCTCCGACAGCCGGGCGGCCAAGTCCTGATCCCATGTGTAGCGCTCCAGCATACCCGCCTCCACGCCGCAGTAGTTAAATCCATAGTTGGCACGGCCGCGGTCGCTTGTGGGATCAAAATAGAGCCACTGGCCATCGATCAGGGCCAAGTTCCACATGTGATTCTCCGCACCCATTTTTCCGCTGACGGTGATGCAGGGGATGTCCGCCTGCTCCAACAGCAGTTGAAATGCCTGGGCATATCCCCCACAGATGGCCAGATGATCATGGAGAGCACCATAGGCGGTGGTAGATTCATAGGGCATCTCCCCTGGCTGGGAGTAGTAACGGAAATCATAGCGAACATGTTCTGTCAGATAGGTGTACAATGCCTCCGCCTGCTCCGCCTGGGTCATGTCCGATGTGACCGTTTCCCGATAGATCTGTTCGGCCAGAGCATCCATTTCTGCAAGCCTTGTCAGAGCAGCCTCATGGGTCAAACCTCCCTGAGGAGTGACCGTGATGGCAGTCGCATCTCGGTTAAGCTGGCAGAGAAGGTAGCTGCCGCCGATCTGCTGAAGTGCTCTGCTCATATCGTCTACCACCAGACTGCGGTCAGTGATGAGGATGGGAATGTTGTCCTGATCCAGTCCGTCCCGGGCGGCCTGGACCAAATCGTCCAGACCGCTTACTTTGGTACCTTGGAACCCTTCCGGATAGGTCCCGGTACGGTATGGCATATAGGAGATTGTGCAGCATAACAGACCGCCTGCACGGAGTTCGGCGCTCAAGTCATAGGCGTATTTGCAATCGGGGTGATCGGACAGAATGACATAGTAGAGGTTTTTGACGGTGAGGGGAAAGTCTGACTGTACCTCCAGCGCGGACACATCGAAAGCGGGCGGCTGCTCCGCAGCCGCAATGGCGCGGGTCAGTTCAGCCTGAAGAGCCTCCATGGTGGATACAGATAAGATTTCCTCTCCCTGTCCAGGGGTATCTGTGTCAGATTCCGCCGGCCAGTCAAGCCCCAGATTTTCCCGGATGGAGGACCGCAGCTGCACCATGTCTGGATCATCCCAGAAGAAGCGCAGCTTATCCTCCGCCACAGTGTCCCCCTGCGGCTGGCCGCCCAAGACAAAGACGGCGAAGGTATCGGCAATATCTTCGTGGAAGTAATTGGCCCCATACCGGCTGACATAGTGGGTGGGGTTTGCCTCGTAATCTTCCACGCCGGTGTCACCCAGGTCCTTCCAGAATGCATCGTAGAAGGCCTTGCGGAAGGAGCTGTCTACAAAGCTCTCCGGGTCGTGGGTGCCGCTGCCCACGGTCAGATCGATCTGCGTTTCATCCTCCAGCAGAACATGGCCGTACTCATGGAGAATGGTATAGGTGAGTTTGCTCCAGTCCTTCTTTTCCCCGTTTTCGTCGTATACATCGTAGTAATCGATGCTGAGGGCGAACCGGGAGTTATCGGTGATGCCGTTTTCCTGAATGGGAGAGGTATAGGCGAGGATATTGCTGGTCCCATCGGTAAACAGGTTGAACTGCGCGATGCTCTGCCGGGCCTCCAGAGGCAGAATGGAACACAGATAGTTCCATACGGCCGCATCCTCCGGATCGGAAATGCTGGCCTGACCGCCTTGCACCGGATAGGATGCCAACACATTGGTAATGCCGACGGAGTAATTGCTCACTGAGACCAGGCAGTTTTCCGCCCCGGTGTTGAGGGTAATGTACTTGCTGTAGACCGGATCAGCCCAGTTGACCTGCCCATCCTTCTCGCTGGTGGGGGCGCCATACATGGCCTCGATCAAGGACCGCACCTCTGAGGCCGTATAGCCGGTCTCCTCCGGCCGAATCTCAATGCGGTCCAGAAATCCATTGCGGTATTGATAGTAGGTGTTCATGGGCGTTTCCCCGTTGAACCAGCGCATGGAATAGAGATAGGTTTCGTAGACATCAGTCCAGCCGTCTCCGGAGATCTCGTAGGTATCTGTCAATTCGCCGGAAGCGCCGATATAGGCCTCAGTGTCGGTACGGGAACTGCTGAAATAAATCACATTCTGCCGGGTCTGCCGGTAGGTATAGCCATCCCCCTGGAGCTGTGCCAGGGACTGATAAGACGCGGTAGCGGGAGAGCAGATCTCCTCCGCAGCGGCCACGGCGATATCCGCGGCCCGGGCAATCGCATACAGGTCCAGCTGGTCTGCGGTGTCCGCCGCCGAATGGTACAGATAACCCTGGCCATCCTGCATCAGCAGAACGGAGGGGACACCGGCCAGCTGGAAGGAGGCGTGATCGCTGGCGGTCTCGGCCCGCCGCTCCAGACCGGGAGCCTGTGTCTGAAGCAGGTCGCTGACCCAATTGGGCTCGCCATCCATGGTACAGACCAATGCACCGGCGGCACCCAGACCACCCAGCATATCAAACTGGATGTCTCCGATCATCCGGCTCTTCTCAGCTTCTGTCAGAGAAGCTGTGTAGGCGCGGGAGCCCTGCTTTCCGTTTTCCTCGTCGGTGAAACTGATAAACCGAAGCTCAGTATCCGTTTCAATATCTTTCAGTGCGTCCGCCACATAGAGCAGGGCGGCTACCCCTGAGGCATTGTCATTGGCGCCATAAGTGGTGGGAACGCTGTCATGATGGGCGGAAAACACCAGAATATCCGCGTCCGAAGAGGAGGCCTGCCGTACAGCCACTACATTATGGCCCGTTTGTCCCTGGCTGTCGGTGTAAGGCTGAAGGGTGACGGAATATCCCATCTCTTCAAAACGCTGCTTCAGGTACTGGACGGCATCCGCTTCGCCTGGAAGACCGATGGGACGGTGGGAAGCGGAAAGCGCGTTTAGATCCGCACGGAGACCGGAGACATCGGGCAGGGAAGCGGCCTGCTTCAGCATTACCAGGGCTTCCGCCACGGTGATAGCCCCGGCGGGGACCAGCTGATCTGCGCTTCGTCCGGACATGACTCCCGCCTGAAGGCTCCACAGGACCGGAGTTCTGGCCCAGTCCGATACAGAGCCGGCGTCCTGAAATCGGTTCAGGGACTGCGCCGCTACGGCTGGAGCGCCCGCCCACTGCCAGAGAATGGTGACAAACTCCTGGCGGGTGACCGGACGGGCAGGCTCATACCTGCCGCCGCCTACCCCGGTGAGATAACCGTGTTCTGCGGCCCAGGTGACCGCATCGGCGTATGTTCCGGACAGATCAGAAAAAGGACATTCCCCGGAGAGGGGGACGCCCCGCAGCCTCATAGAACAGCTGAGCTGCCTCACCGCGGGTGACGGTCTCCTGCGGCGCATTTAAAAATTCCTGGCTGATGGACCGCTCCACCCCCCAGGAGAGGGCGCTCTCAGCCCAGTCGGGCCACGGCGATTCCGGCCTGGCAAAGACGGGCGGCACAGAGAGGAGAAGACAGAGCAGCAGGGCGCAGACATGTTTCATAAAATCACCTCATCCTGAATCACAGCAGCATGGACCTGCCTTTTGATATTACAGACGATCAAAAGGGAAAAAAGTTTCACATGGCCGCTGAATTTATAAAAAATACTGCTCAATTCCAGTGCTGTTTAAAGCGGAGAGAACGCTGTTTTTCCACATTATTCTCATCCCAGAGACCGTGGTTCCATTCCGATGACTTCCTGACACACGCTGCAAGAAAAAAGCTTGCCGCAAGCGTTTTATCGCTTGCGGCGAGCTGGAAGGGACGGTTAAAATCGATATTTTCTTGCGATAAGAAAAAACCGCCGCGCAGCGGCGGACCCAAACCGAAGCCCAGCGTAAGCGGGTTCGGTTTGAAAGTGAGGAGCAGCAGAATGAGCGCGCGATGAGCTTTGCAACGCAATGAAAAAGCTCGTCGCAAGCGATATGACGCTTGCGACGAGCTGGCGCAGAAGGAGGGATTCGAACCCTCGCTCGGTTTAACCCGACTACTCCCTTAGCAGGGGAGCCCCTTATAGCCACTTGGGTACTTCTGCATGGCAATAAGCGTGATAGCAAAATTCAGTTTCTAAGAGAGAAAAATGGCGGAGAGAGTGGGATTCGAACCCACGGCTCTTTCGAGTCACCGGTTTTCAAGACCGGCTCCTTAAACCGCTCGGACATCTCTCCGTATTGCGGACCTGAGGTCAAATTCGAAAGTTATTGTACCATGACAAGAGATAAAAGTCAATGGAGAAAACAGAAAAATACTTGAACGAAAGGAGAGCGGGGAAAAGGGGAAGGAAATATAAAAATACCGTAGTTTCTGACATGATTTCGAAAAAATAAATGATTATATTTGATGACATAAAAAATAAGCCGTATTTTCTTCAATTTATAGCCAAGTTACTCCGTTGACCTCTTGAAATTACTTGATTATAATGAAGCGGAGAGAAAAGACCATTTCACAAATGGAAGGGAGCGAACCTATGGATTTCAGCGTTATGAATATTATGCTGGACCTGGCGTTGATCCTGCTGTTTACCAGAAGCTTTGGGATCCTCTCGCAAAAGCTGGGGATGCCGCAGGTGGTGGGGATGGTCATTGCCGGCCTGCTGATCGGCCCGGCTATTTTCAGCCAGTTTGGGTGGGAATTCCGGGGCTTGATCGATCCGACCCCGGCGGAGATGAATGCGCTGAACGCGTTTTCCCAGGTGGGCGTCATCATGATCCTGTTCTCCAGCGGCCTGAGTACTGACATCCAGGAACTGAAGAAGAGCGGATTCGCCTCCACGGTCATTGCTCTGGGGGGCGTGGTCGTTCCAGTGATTCTGGGAACACTGGGAGCGCTGATGTTCATGGGAGGACTGGGGGCCGCAGCAGATTATAACAAGCTGCTCAACGCCCTGTTCATCGGCGCGATTCTGGCGGCCACCAGTGTGGGCATCACGGTGGAGACGCTGCGGGAAATGGGAAAGCTAAATACCAAGGTAGGCACCGTTATTCTCAGCGCGGCCATCATCGACGATGTCATCGGCATCATCGCCCTCAGCCTGGTCACCAGCCTCAACGGCGGCGGTGATCCGCTGATTACGCTGCTGAAGGTGGTGGGCTTCTTTGTCTTTACCTTTGCCGTGGGGCTGCCTTTGCGGGCGGTGTTCCACCGGGTATCCCTGCGTCCCGGAAAGCACCGCGTGGGTATTTTCGCCCTGAGCATGTGCCTGTTCTTCTCTTTCTGCGCGGAGGAATTTTTCGGACTGGCCTCTATTACCGGGGCGTATATGGCGGGGCTGATGCTCAGCGGACTGGGCAACTCGGACTATATCGACCGGAAGATCGTATCCACCAGCTACCTCATCTTTTCGCCGGTGTTTTTCGCCTACATCGGAATCAGCGCGGACTTCAGCGGATTTACCATGCGGGACTTGGCCTTTGGCATTGTGCTGGTGGTGCTGGGCTGTGTGGGAAAGGTCATCGGCTGCGGCGGCGCGGCGCGGCTGGTGCGCTATACCGGACATGAGTCCATGGTCATCGGCTGCGGGATGATTGCCCGGGGCGAGGTGGCGCTGGCGGTGTATGCCGCGGGGGCGTCCCTGATCTACTATGGGCCGGATGGGACCCTTCTGGGCCTGGATCCTCTGGTACCAACCATCCTGCTGGTGGTGCTCACCTCCATCATCTGCCCTCTGGCACTGAAGGTGCTCTACCGGGGAGAGGGGGGCAAGCCCCAGTCTCCCAAGGAGACCTTCGTGGATCTGTCCTCCAAAGAGGGCGGCTATATGCAGTAAAGGTTTAATACCTGACAGGAACGGCGGCGCCGGGAGAACACTCCCGGCGCCGCCGTTTATCGCAGAGAAGGGGGTTACAGCATACCCTCGAGCTTGTCAAAGACCTCCTCCAGAGATCCGGGGGTAAAGGGGTTCTTCAGCCCGACCTCCGTGACCATGTTGGTGTAAAAATCCCGGGCGCTGAGCCGGCACAGCTTGAGATAGCTCTCCCATGCCCCGGCACGGTCCTTTTCCATCCAAAGCTTGTACTGCAGGGCGCAGACCTGCGCCAGGCAGTAGTCGATATAGTAGAAGGGATCGCAGAAAATATGCTGCTGCTTCTGCCAAAAGCCGCCGTGTCCGTAGAAGGGAGTGTCCCCATAATTCAGATAGGGCTTGTACTGGGCCTGAAGCTGAGTCCATGCCTCCTTACGCTGTGCGGGGGTGAGGCCGGGCTGCTGATAGACGATATGCTGAAATTCATCCACCATACAGCCGTAAGGGATGAAGGAGGCGGCATCCTCCAGGTGCATCCGGACATAGTCGGGCGCCCGCTCTCCAAAGATCAGCTCCATCCAGGGCTCGGTGAAAAACTCCATGGACATGGAGTGGATCTCGGCGGTCTCCATGCCCAGGTCGGTGAATTCCCGAATCTCCTCGTTCCGGGTGAGATAGCCCTGGAACGCGTGGCCGCATTCGTGAGTGATCACATCGGCATCGCCGCTGGTGCCGTTGAAGTTGGCGAAAATAAAGGGAGATTTATAGTCGGGGAGATAGGTCATATAGCCGCCAGCCCGCTTGTTCTTGCGCCCCAGCACATCGAATAGGGCGTTGTCCATCATGAAATCCATAAATTCCCGGGTCTCGGGGGACATCTCCTGGTACATCCGCTGTCCGGCGGCCAGGATCTCCTCCGGGGTGCCGGCGGGAACGGGGTTGCCCTGGGGGAAATAGACCCCCTCGTCCCACAGCTCCAGGCGGTCCACCCCGATGCGCGCCGCCCGCCGGCGCTGAAGCCGGTCCACAAAGGGGACCAGGGAGCGCTTGACCTGATCCCGGAACACCCGGACCATCTCCTGGTCATAGCAGTTGCGGGACATGCGGTCATAGCCCATGGAGACAAAATTTTCATATCCCAGGGCATGCGCCTGTGCGGTGCGGTTCTTGACCAACTGGTCGAAAATCTCGTCGATCTGCCCGGTGGCCCCCTGGAACCAGGCGTCGCTGGCCAGAAGCGCCTCCCGCCGGACGGTTCGGTCCGCACCGGTGAGATATTTCCCCAGCAGGGACAGATTCAACTCCTCTCCGTGAAAGTGGATCTTGGCGGAGGCGATGAGGTCCATATAGCGGGAGACAAGGCTGTTCTCCTCCTGTTTCAGGCCGATGATCCGGTCGTCAAAGCTGCGGAAGGCCAGCTCCATGTTGCGGAAGGCGACGGCGCCCAGCTTTTCCTCCAGAAACGGGCGGTGAGGGGAGTGGTACAGCTGCTTCTGATAGGACAGGATCAGCCCGGTGAGCAGGGGCATCTTCTCATCGTAATAGGCCTGCTCCCCCTCGTAAAATTTGTCGGTGACATCCATATCGTGGCGGATATGGGCCAGCGTGGCCATGGTGGAGATGTGGTCGCAGAGGGTATAGTATTCCTTGTGGATCTGAAATTGCTCCGCGCCGCTGTCCGCCTGGGCAAATCGGTCTGTCAGGGCGTGAAAACGGGCTGTGACGGCATCAAAGTCCACCCGCTCATAGGGCATCTGAGAAAATTTCAAGGGGGATCGGCTCCTTTCTGGTTCCGCGCTGCATCTTTGTCCCGCCTTGCGGGCCTTATGTCGGTAGTATACCATAAAATGCGGCGGATTTCCGCCGCAGGACGGGAAAATGTGGCAAGTCATAAATTGTTCACAATTTGGGTCGAAATCTGTGATATTCTGTTACCATCTATTTTTTGATGGGAAGGGGAGGCAGCGATGAGAAGACTGAAGAAAAACGGACTGCTGCTGCTGATGCTGTCGGTGCTGACGGCGCTGATGCTTACGGGGGCGCATGCCGCGACCTATCAGGATGTGACAGGCCACTGGGCGGAGCCGCAGATCAATCGCTGGTCTGACCTTGGATACCTCACCGGCTATGGAGATGGGACCTTTGGCCCCAATGACGAGATCAGCCGGGGGCAGCTGGCGGTGATCCTCACCAACCTCTATGGGTATACGGAGGAGGCGGAAAACACCTTCGGCCTGCCGGAGGATGCCTGGTACCTCTCCTTTGTGCTTCGAGGGGCTCAGGCGGGCCTCTTCCCGGAGAACTGGTGGGAGACCCCCAGCGACGGACCGCTCACCCGGGAGGAGGCCATGTACATCATCGCCGCCGCCATCGGCCTGGAGGGCAGCGGCACGCTGACCACCGACTATTACACCGACGGGGATTCCATCTCCGACTGGGCCGCAGATGCGGTGTGCGCCATGACGGAGGCAGGTTATGTGGGCGGCTTCCCGGACGGCGGCGTACATCCCCAGGGCGCCTTTACCCGGGCGGAGGTGGTGACCATCCTGAACAACATCTTCGGCGGGGTGTATAACCTGGAGGGGGCCGCCTATTCCGAGGATGTGACCGGATTTGCCATTGTGGCGGCGGAGGATGTGACCCTGCAGGACATGACGGTGGACGGCGATCTGATCCTGGCCGGGGGAACGGCGGAAGGGACGGTGACCCTGGACCATGTCACCGTCACCGGGGAGATTGTCAATCTGGGCGGCGCCAAAGTGCAGGTGCGCAATGATCTCTACGACGGCACCCTGACCAGCGGGACTCGTACCACCGAGATCCAGGACGGGTCCAGCGCCAACCTGCTGGACCCGGCGCGGCTGTACTATAATGAGGACGGATATTACAGCTATCAGTCAGATTATTACGATGTGGCGGTGGGCATCGATGTCTCCGCCCATCAGGGCCTGATCGACTGGCAGGCGGTGGCGGATTCCGGCGTGGAATTTGCCATGATCCGGGTGGGCTTCCGGGGCTATACCGTGGGCAATGTGAATCTGGATACCCGGTTTGAGTACAACATTCAGGGGGCGCTGGACGCCGGCCTGGATGTGGGGGTCTACTTCTTCTCTCAGGCCATCACGGTGGAGGAGGCACAGGAGGAGGCGCAATTCGTGCTGGAGCAGATCGCGGACTATGACATCACCTATCCGGTGGTGTTCGATTGGGAGACCATCAGCGGCGACCACGCCCGCACCGACAGTATGACGCCTGAACTGCTGAATCAATGCGCCCAGGCCTTCGTTCAGGTGGTGGAAGAGGCGGGATACACCCCCTCGGTGTACTTCAACCTCTCTCTCGGGTACTTCTGGTATGACCAGGCCATGCTGGCCGATTGGCACACCTGGCTGGCGGAGTACAAGGAGATCCCGGTCTGCTATTATGACTATGAGATGTGGCAGTACTCCAGTACCGGTACTGTCCCCGGGATCGAGGGCAATGTGGACCTGGACATCGCTTTTTGGCCGAAACGATAAAATAAAGCGCGGCGAAGAGCAGAGGGGGCGGATGCCATGGCATCCGCCCCCTCTGTTGTCCGGCAGGAGAGATGAACGAATATATGTGCAGGTGTTTCGCTTTACAGAATTGGCGCGGTCATCCAGAGCATTGCCTCCTTCCGATATCTGGGGTTCGTGCGGACCGGCCTGGCGGACTGCCGCCTCCGCCGCCTTGCGTCATTGGGGAGAAGCGGATATAATGAGGGGGACAGAATCTGACAGAAGGTGACTTTCGTGTACATTGCCGATCTTCACATCCACTCCCGGTTTTCCCGCGCCACCAGCAAGGAGGGCGATCTGCCGCACCTGGACTGGTGGGCCAGGCGGAAGGGGATCCAGATGGTGGGAACCGGGGATTTCACCCATCCCGCCTGGCGTGCGGAGCTGCGGGAGCAGCTCATTCCCGCCGGAGAAGGGGTCTACACTCTGCGGAGGGATCTGTGCCTCCCGGACGCCGCCCCGGGCGAGGCCCCGCGGTTTGTGGTCACGGGGGAGATCAGCTGCATCTACAAGCGCCACGGCAAGACCCGGAAGGTCCACAATCTGATCCTGCTGCCCTCGCTGGAGGCGGCGGACGAACTGTCCGCCCGCCTGGAGGCCGTGGGCAATATCCGCTCCGACGGCCGCCCCATCCTGGGGCTGGACAGCCGTGACCTGCTGGAGCTGACGCTGGAGACCTGCCCTGATGCGGAGTTTATTCCCGCACACATCTGGACGCCCCACTTTGCCATGTTCGGCGCCTTCTCCGGCTTTGATACGATGGAGGAGTGCTTCGGCGACCTGACGGGTCACATCCATGCTGTGGAGACGGGACTTTCCTCCGATCCGCCCATGAACTGGCGGGTTTCCGCCCTGGATGGCCTGACCCTGGTGTCCCACTCCGACGCCCATTCCCCCGCAAAGCTGGGGCGGGAAGCGGACTTGCTGGATACGGGCCTTACCTACCCGGAACTGACGGCGGCCATCCGGACCGGAGAGGGCTTTCACGGCACGGTGGAGTTTTTCCCGGAGGAGGGCAAGTATCACCTGGATGGACACCGGAACTGCGGCGTCTGCCTGCCCCGGCGGAGACGGCGGCGCTGGAGGGAATCTGCCCTGTGTGCGGCAAAAAGCTCACCATCGGCGTGGAGCACCGGGTGGAGGAGTTGGCGGACCGGCCCGCCGGATTCCAGCCGGAGGGCGCCAAGCCGTTTGAGAGCCTCGCGCCCCTGCCGGAGGTCATCGCCGCCTCCACCGGGACCTCCGCCTCGGGGAAGGAGACCGCGGCGCTGTACGAGCGGATGCTTCGGGAGCTGGGACCGGAGTTTTCCATCCTTCGGGATGTGTCCACGGAGGACATCGCGCACACAGCCGGCCCCTGCGTGGCGGAGGGGATCCGCCGCCTCCGGGCGGGACAGGTGGAACGCCGCGCGGGCTTTGACGGGGAATATGGTACCATCTCCCTCCTGACACCGGCGGAGATTGCTGGGTTCAGCGGACAGATCTCGCTGTTCGGCCTGGAGCCGAGCAGGAAGAAAAAGGGGAAAATGCGCCGGGAGCTGCGGCGGACGAAGCTCCTGGCTGGGGAGACGGCGGCCCGGCCGGAGGAGCTGAACTTCCGGCAGCGGGAGGCGGTCACCTCCACCGCGGCGGTTACAGCGGTTTCGGCGGGCCCCGGCACGGGCAAGACCAAGACCCTGGTGGCCCGGATCGCCTGGCTGATCGAGGAGCAGGGCGTCCGGCCCGGGGAGATCACCGCCGTCACCTTTACCAACCAGGCGGCCGCGGAGATGAGGGCAAGGCTGGAGGCCCGGCTGGGGGGCAAGCGGGCCGTGGCGCCCATGACCATCGGGACCTTTCATGCCATCTGCCTGAAGCTTCTGGGGGAGGTGCAGCTCATCGGCCAGGGAGAGGCGCTGACCATCGCAGAGGAGCTGCTCCGGGCGCATGGGCGGAAGGGCAGTGCAAAAGCGCTGCTGCAGGCGGTCTCCCGCGTGAAAAACGGCGCCACGCCGGAGGATGCGGGCCTGGAGCCCGACCTGTATGAGGCATACCAGACCCGGCTGAATGCGATGGGCGTCCTGGATATGGACGATCTGCTGGCAGAGGGACTTAAACTGGACACAACGGGGCAGCGCCGATTCACCCATCTGCTGGTGGACGAATTTCAGGATATCAATGAGGTCCAATATCAGCTGGTCCGCGCCTGGAGCAGGGGAGGGAGCCTGTTCGTCATCGGCGATCCGGACCAGTCCATCTATGGCTTTCGGGGCGCCTCCGGCCAGTGTTTCCAGCGCCTTCAGGAGGATGTGCCGGAGATGGCGGAGATCCGCCTGGCGGACAATTACCGATGTACCCCGGCAATCATTGAAACGGCCCTGGCGGTGATCCGCCGCAATGCCGGCGGCGAGCGGGAGCTGATTCCCCACTGTCCGGCCGGGCCGGCGGTGCGGCTGGTCCAGGCGGCGGACAACTTTTCAGAGGCGGTGTTCATCGCCAAAGAGATCGGCCGCATGACCGGCGGGGTGGATATGCTGGAGGCACAGGCCCTGGGGCACGAGCGAACGGTGCGCGCCTTTTCCGATATCGCGGTGCTCTGCCGGACCCACCGCCAGCTGGAGCTGGTGGAGAAATGCCTGCGCCACGACGACATCCCATGCCTGGTCGTCGGGCGGGAGGATTTTCTGGATGATCCCGCCGTCCGGGGTGCGCTGGCTTTCTTCCGCTCCCTCCTGATGCCGTCGGACGGCGCGGCGCTGGAATGCGCCCTCCGGCTGCTGTGGGACTGCCCGGCGGACCTCATCTCAAAGGCGCAGACGCTCTGGGGGGCGTCCGGGGCGGTGATTTCAGCGGACCTGCGGGAGGCGGTGCGCGGCTATGGCAGTCTGGAGGCCTGGCTGGATCGGGCGGAGATCTGGCTGCCTCTGGTCCGGAAGGAAAAGCCCCGAAGGATGATAGAGCGGTGGGAGGAACAGTATGGCGCCGCACCGGCGACGGAGCGCCTGCGGAACATGGCGGTATTCTACGAGCGCTTTGACGACCTCTGGAATGCGCTGGTCCTGGGAGAGGAGGCGGACCTCCGCCGTGCGGCGGGGAGAAATTGGACCTCCGGCGCGGTGCGGCTGATGACTTTCCACGGGGCCAAGGGTCTGGAATTCCCGGCGGTGTTTCTGACGGGGCTCACCTCCGGAATGCTGCCCCTGGAGTCCCAGGGAAGGACGGCGGACAGGGAGGAGGAGCGGCGGCTCTTCTTTGTGGGGATCACCCGCGCCAGGGAGGAGCTGATCCTGACCACCGCGCCGGAACCCTCCCCGTTTCTGGCGGAACTGCCGGAGGATATTGTACGGGAGAGGACGGGCGCGCGGCGGGAAGCAGAGCAGATGAGCCTGTTTTGAAGCGGCGCGGAAAGCGGCTGAGACAAGCGGGAGGCCCTCCGCAGATCATCGATCTGCGGAGGGCCTCCACAGCCTGCCGCCCGGATTGCGGGATTCAGGACGCGTTTTAGTTAGGGCGTCCTGCGCAGCTTCAAGAAAGTCAAAGTGATTGTGCCGTCCCGGGCGTCGATTGGGCCGGAGTAGGTCAGGGAGAATACAGTAGGATTTGGCGCGTCCAGGATAAAGTGGGCGGAGCCGCAGGCGGAAGAGCCGTCTGCAACAGTGGCGAAGTACACTCCTGTTTCCAGATGGGAGGTTCCGTTATAGAACGGCGTCACCTGCATATAACTTGGGTCATTGAAAATGGCAGATACGCTGTAGGATACCAAATAATACCCCGCAGTCAACTGAACATGCATCAAATCGGATTCTGTGATGTTTCCGGTCGGATCGGTGATTGCCGGGAATAAAAGAAGCTGCGTTCCGTTGGTAAACAGCTCCGAGGTCCCGATAAAGGAAGCAAAAATATCGTCAGGCAGGGAAGCGGCAGGCCCGGTGGGTCCCGTGCTCCCCTGGAGACCCTGCGGGCCGGCAGGCCCGGTGGGTCCCGTGCTCCCCTGGAGACCCTGCGGGCCGGCAGGCCCGGTGGGTCCCGTGCTCCCCTGAAGACCCTGCGGGCCGGCAGGCCCGGTGGGTCCCGTGCTCCCCTGAAGACCCTGCGGGCCGGCAGGCCCGGTGGGCCCTGTGTCTCCCTGAAGGCCCTGGGGCCCGGTGGGTCCAGTGGGACCTGTGCTGCCTTGCTCTCCCTGGGGACCGGTAGGCCCCGGAGAGCCGTCATCGCCAGTGCGCCCCCGAAAGCCTGCTGGTCCGGTTGGCCCTGCTGGCCCGGTTGGTCCTGTTGGGCCAGGCGGCCCGACGGCGCCGGTGGGACCTGCGGACCCCGTCTGGCCCGGAGGACCGGCAGGACCGGCCGCCCCGGGCGGCCCGGGGAATCCCCGCGGCCCCATTTGTCCCCGGGGGCCGGGCGGCCCTGCGGGGCCGGTGGGACAGATTATTTCGGGCTGCTTTCGGGGGCCGCACCCTCCCTGCGGGCGGACAGGACCCGGAAGACCGGAGCAGCCGGAGGGGCAGCATGCCGAAGGGTGCGGAGCATTTCCACACCCGTTTGGGCATCGACGGTGGGTTTTGGACATGGTACACCTCTCTTCTGCCAGATTGGGCGGAGCCCGCTGCTCCATTCTATTTCCGGACGGCGGAGATTGGCACTCGGCACGGCGTGCGGCCTTCTCACAGGCGGTACAGGCGTATCCCTGCCCGCGGCATAACCGGACGCTGAAACGGGCTGCGGGCCGCTTTGCCCGATGCGGGTGCGAGGATCCTCCTCTCTGCGTATGCCGGCGTCTGCGCACCGCTGAAATTTTCCTCCTCTGCCGCGAGACGGCCCTTGAAACGGTGCGCGTCTGCGCATATAATAAAAGGCGAAAATTTCCCTGCGGGGGGTTGGCTATGGAATATCTCACCGTGCGGGAGACCGCCGAAAAATGGAAGCTCTCAGACCGGATGGTCCAGCAGTTCTGCATCCAGGGCCGCATCCCCGGCGCCCAGAAGTTTGGGAAGTCCTGGGCCATCCCCGCCGACGCGGAGAAGCCGGGGGACCCCCGCCGGGCCGCCCGGCAGCCGTCTCCCGCTCCGGAGGGACCCGCTGCCCCGGGCGGGCTGCCGGAGGACCGCACCGACCTGATGCCTCTGATGAACACCCCGTTCCCGCCGGGCCGATGCTGGGCCGCGGTCGAGGCGATGGAGGAGGGGCCCCGGCGGGACATCGCCCTGGCGGAATATCACTATTTCACGGGGAAGCCGGAGGAGGCGGCCCGGGAGGCGGCGCGCTATCTCACCAGCGAGGACATGAAAGCCCGGCTGTCCGCCTGTCTGATCTACGCCTATGCCAACCTCTCCATCGGCCAGATCCAGCGGGCGCGGTTCGCCCTGGGGGAGCTGAACGCCACCCTCTCCGCCGCGGGGGAGCGCTCCCCCCAGCTCCGGGCGGCGGCGGCCTTCGTGGCGGCGGCCGGGGCGGTGCTGCTCCATCTGCCCCTGCCGGAGGGGCTGCCGGAGCTCCAGAGCTTTCTCCCCCTGCTTCCGCCGGGCCTGCGGGCCTTTGCCCTGTATGTATACGCGCACCAGCGCTATCTCCAGGGGGACTACGGCCCCAGCGCCGGGGTCGTGGAGGGGGCGCTGGCCATGGGGGCCGAGCGGTACCCCATCCCCGCCATCTACCTCCACCTGGTGGCGGTGATGGACTACATGAGCCTGAAGCAGACCGGGTGGGCCCGGGCCCACCTGCTCGCCGCCTGGGAGCTGGCCCGGCCCGATGACCTCATCGAGGGCTTCGGGGAGCACCACGGCCTGCTGGGCGGGA
This sequence comes from uncultured Oscillospiraceae bacterium, assembly GCA_944386055.1. Lineage (GTDB taxonomy): Bacteria > Bacillota > Clostridia > Oscillospirales > Oscillospiraceae > CALXCT01. The sequence goes on from CALWZP010000023.1 coordinate 15,208, forward strand.
TGCTGGAGGCGGAGATCAAGCCCCAGTGGCCGGAGGATTTCAGGCGGATCATCGACATCACCTACCGCTTCTCTGCGGGATGGCGCAGAGTTCACAACCCCACCACCGGCCACGATGTGGCCGACGACCTGACCACCACCGAGTTCGCCGCCTGCATGCTGGCCGCCCGGGGCTGGACCAACCAGGAGATCGCCGACCACATGCACATCTCTCCCAACACGGTGAAGCGGCACATCGCCGTCTCCCTGGAAAAGCTGAACATCCGCCGGCGGCAGGATCTGAAGCAGTTCATGCTCCTGTAACCGCCGTCCCCGGCCGTCCCGCCGCGCGCGGCGGTCCAAAACCGGATACTTGCTCTTGTGATGCCCGCGGGTCGCCCCGCGGGCATCACCCATTTTTCCCCGGGAACGGGTGATGTCAGGCCCGGCCCGATGTGATACAGTGATCCTGTACAACAGTTCCCTGACGAAACGGAGGCAATCTGGTCAAACGGCACGAAAGTGAGGGGAGGGAGTATGAAAAAGACGAGGCGTCATAACATCGAGGGGGCGGTGCTGGACATCCCCCTGCGCTATGACGAACGGACCGGGCGGGAGATCGAGGAGTACCCCGATCTGCTGCGGGAGCCGGTCTACACCCCGGCGGGGGAGCGGGTGCTGCTGACCATCGAGGACGCCTGTCCCCTCGCCGAGCTGCGGGCGGACGGGATGCGGGACTGCGGCTCCTGCCTCTATTACCGCCAGGTCCCCGGCACTCTGCTGGGGGTGTGCGGCCACGAGAAGCGGCGGCGCGGATAACGAGAGAGCGGATCGAGACGGGCCATGGCCCGTCTCACGGGATGGGGGAGCCCCCATCCCAAATGAGATTGAGGAGCAAGGTGAAAAGGAGGAACATCATGCGGAATCTGAGGAAGCGGCTTCTGGCTCTTGTGCTGAGTCTGGTCATGACCGTCAGCCTGCTGCCCGGCACGGCCTATGCCGCCGTGGGGCAGCTGCTGACCAACGCCCCGGAGGAGAACGAGGCCCTGCTGGAGGCCCTCTCCGAGCTGGCGGGCCCCGAGGACGCCCGGGAATTCTACGCCCTGCTGCAGGAGTACGGCCTGCTGGACGGGGACGGTCAGTTCGTCACCGACCGGACCATCGACCTGGACGGGGAGGCGTACACCCTAAAGGAGATGGAGGCCCTGCTCTCCGACCCGGACACCGACCTGTCCCAGATGGCGGAGGTGGACGGGGTGCCCATCACTCTAAGGGATCTGGCCACCGTCATCGCCATCGAGCGGGAGATCCAACATCTCCAGGAGACCTATTTCTCCGGGGCCACCTTCGAGGGCGAGGCCCGGGACAACCTCAACAGCCTGCTGGACCAGCTCCAGACCCAGGGGCTGACCCTGTCCGCCGACAGCGCCCGGGCGGCGGGGGATCAGGTGGTGCTGAGCGACACCGGTAATGCAAGCGTGGAGGGATATACTTATCATTACATCTCCACCAGCAGCCGTTTCCGGCCGGAAAATGGCGACATCTTCTCAGTGAAATTCAAGCTGGCCATCCCGGACGCCATCCAGAAGCTGGCAGGCAGCGCCGATATCGTCGTCTCGCTTCTGGCGGGAAATGCTCCCGGTGACTCTCTGGCTATAACTTTGGATTCTCAAACGATCCAAGTCACTAACGCTGCCGCGCAACCAGACATGGCATACACACTCTCCGGTGAGGTGGGTGAAAATTGGACCGACTATCGGTATCTGTATCTGGGCGTGTCATGCCAGTTTAGTGACCTTAATGTTGGTGAGTATGCTTTCGCTACCAACTTTTACAACCATTCTTTCGGTGATCTCTACGGCGGCGTATCCTTCTATGAGCCGGAGGGATTCCTGTTTCAAGAGGGCAGCACTCGGAAGGAGAACTGGAACTGCCTCTTTGATGTGAAGTTCAGCCACCCTGAGCTGGTGAGTATGTGGACGCAGACAGAGGAAGGAACCTATCCCCATGGCACAACTTCGGTCGCAAGCTTTATGCTTGACAATTTAGATGAGGGTTATAAGGCATTGGACAGTACCCTTGTCTATCTACAGCGCTGTATCAATGGTCTATCCAAGGACAATGCCTTACGCTTTCAAATCAACGCCACGGTCAAGCATACCAGTACTGAGAACCAAATTTTGGTGTCCAGCCTTGAACTATTCAAAAGCTATAATGAACAACATTCGAGTTTCACCGTGGATGATAATCGTTCGAGCGGCAACTTTCCCATTCGTATTTCTGCCGGGGATCCCGGCGGAACGATCACCTTCACCGCGTTCGATCCCGAATTAAAAACCAGTTATTTGCCCCAATTCTTCTATGTCCCGTATGGCGCAGCTGAATCTGGAACTGATCAAATAGAAAATTTACTTACAAACCTTACCACCACCGTCAGCGGCACCAGCATTACGCTGGTGGACCCCACGCCCAGTGATTCCGCCCCCAACCTCACCGTCACCGCCCCGGCGGGGACCTACCAGAGCGGCGACCTGATCCCCATCAACATCTACGCGGACGAGTACATCAAGGTGACGGACAAAACCAAAACCATCCAAATCAACGGTGAGGGTTACAGCTTTGAACAGCTCCACGCATCCACCGACGGCAAGTTCATCTCCCTGCTGTACGAGGTCAAGGAGATTGACGCCGGCACCCTCACCGTGAGCATCGCCGCGGACTCCGGTATCACCGATTTCTTCGGCAACCCGGCCAAGGCGGTGAACACCGGGGACATCAGCGATGTCACCCTGCAGACCCCCCTGCTGAAAAATGCGGTGGAGAGCCTCACCGCCAGCTATGACGAGGACACCGACCAAATCACCTTCAGCATCACCGCCGATCAGGACAAAAAATACCGGAATCTTTACATCAATTCTCCGAACGGGACCCCGTTCCGGCTGCTGGTGAACGGCACCGTCCATCCCGTCACCATGGCCGCGGACCCGGGCAACGCGGAGAACCTCATCTTCATGGCGGCGCCTTACACGATCACCCCCACCGCCCAGAGGCAGACCGTCACCGTCCAGCTCCAGGTGAACGAGGGGACGGCGGAGACGCCCGACTGGACCACCGTCCACCGGTTGACCAAGACCGTCACCGTGGACGCCCAGGTGCCCGTCACCAATGTCACCGTCAGCGTGGTGGATGACAGCGGCCAGGAAGTCCCGCCGGGGAGCGACGGCAAGTACACCATCGCCCTGTCTGATGAAACGACCTACCAGCTCCAGGCGGCGTTCACCCCGGCCAACGCCACCTACCAGACCGGCACCTGGAGCAGCGACAATGAGAGCGTTGCCAAGATCACCGCCGATAAAGACGACCCCACCAAGGCCCAAATTGAGCTGCAATCCGCCACCGGCGAGGTCAGCTTCACTTTCACGGCGGACAACGGCGGGAAGGGCGATGAAGTCAAATCCGATCCCATCACCTTCATCGTCACCGCCGGGGATCAGCTGATCCTGAACATCCCCCAGTACGCCCGGCAGACGGTGCTCCGGGACGGAGAGGACGCCACAGTCTCCTGGGTCACCAACGCCTTTGACTTCTACCCCGGAGAGGACATCGATTTCACCGTGGAGCTGTATGCGGGCACCGGCACGAGCGGCAAGCTCGTGGAAACATACACTGTGGAAAACCCGGCGGACAGCACAGAGAGGAAAACCTCGCTGACCATCCCGGCAGAAGACCTGGAAGTGACCTACCCCCAGAGCGAGTACACCGTGAAGGTCAGCATGGACAGTCCCGAGGCCCGGGAAGCCACCGCCGCCCTCACCGTCCTCTCCCAGCCCACCAGGCTGGGGATCCAGGGCGGCGAGGCCAGCATCACCGACGGGGAAACCCTGGACCTCACCTTCACAGTGAAGAACAACCTGACCGCCACCGGCACCGTGACCGTCACCCGCATGGCCGGGGGCGAGACCGAAGAGAATGCCATCAGATGCCTGTCCGGCGTCAGCGACTATGCCACGGTGCGCGACGGCGACAAGGTCACCTTCACCCCTGAACCGGTGGACCCCGCCTACCTGTACGACACCTACACCATCACCTTCACCGAGAACCTGGACGACAGCGTGGACGATTCCTTCGCCCCCGGCGGGGACTCCCTGGTGGTCCGGGTGTACCAGAGCGGGGCGCTGCGCATCGTGACCGAAGACGGGCAGGACACCATCACCCTGTCCAACACGGACAAGGTGAGCGACCCGACAAAGCTCCCCACCGACAGCGCGGAGATCCTGGCCCTGCGGCAGGAGCTGGGCCTCATCGAGTATGTGAGCATCAACGCCGACGAGCACGACTGGAGCAGCTTCAGCGACGGCATCAAATGGGCGGCGGCCAACGAAGGCGACGCCGATGTGGCCGTCAACTACCAGCAGGGCGGCCTCTGGGACGATGTGCTGGACCTGAGCTATGAGACCTACCTGCCCCAGACCCGGATGGCGGTCTCCGCCACCCTGGACGGCACCGCCACCGTCACCGCCACCCACGCCGCCACCAACATGTCCGACAGCGTGACGGTGAATGTGGACACCCTTCGGGACCAGCTCTACCTCTTCCAGGTGAGCCCCGCCCGGACGACCGCCCTCACCTACACCGACGGCGCGGTCGAAACCAAGACCGTCTACACCAACGGCGACGGCCTGCTGGCCCTCTACGAGCCCAACGGCATCGACAGCGATGTGAGCCTGCGGGCCAGCTCCGCCGCCGGCGGAGACCCGGACGACGAGAGCGACACCAACCCCCTGCTGGGCACCATCCCCAAGAGCGCCCTGGTCAGCGGGGAGCGGGACGCGGCCAAGCTGCAGCTCTACCCCCTGAACACCACCACCCTGGTGCCCGCCGCCCAGGCGGAGCTCTACCTGGTGAAGCCCGACGGCACGCCCTATGTTGGGGATGTCACCCTTCGGGGCGGCGTCTATCTGGAGGGGCACTACTGCCAGACCAGCGACGGGGACAGCGTGGACATGGGCGAAAACGCCGGTTCCATGCGGCCCGGCAATGTGGACAACACCCTTTCCACCGACGGCGACGGCAAGCTGACGGTGTCCCTGAACGCCACCCAGTTCAACGCCGAGGGGTACGACGGCCCCCTCACCAACGCGGCGCTGGAGTACTGGTTCGAGCTGCGCTTCAAGGACGACGAATACTTCCCCATGCTGGTGAACATCCAGGGCACCATGTCCGCCGACCGCATCCTGCGCACCGGCAGCGCCGTGGTGGTGCTGGAGAAGGTGCCGAATGGGCAGGAGGACACCCCCTTCCTCACCGCCCAGACCGTGGCCTACGGCAGGAGCGCGGCGGACGGGGAGCTCCAGGTGCGGGATGTGCTGGGCTCCACCGGCAAGGTGGGCCCCAACAGCACTTTTAAATATGCCGAGCTCACCAGCTACTTCATGCTCTGGGGGCTGAATACGGCAGACGGGGCCAGCACCGTCTCCATGACCGGGGAGACCGGGGCCGCCCTGCCGGAGCAGGAGGTGGAGGTCAACACCTTCCCCTTCGCCTATATCCCCGTGGTCACCAACACCACCGTTCTCACCCAGGCCACCATGACCGACTCCGGCTGGCTGGGGGGCAGGCAGGCCGCCGCTCTCCGGGCCAGCGTCTATCAGAACGGCCAGCTGGTGCGGGATGTGCCCATGCCCTTCCAGGCCGCCGACCTCACCGATGTGGACCTGGTGGACACGGACGCCGCCGCCCTGCTGGTGGAGATGAAGGGGAGCATCAGCACGGAGGACGCCGACTTCTCCTTCCAGAACAACCAGGTGAGCAACGCCTTCAACAGAGACATCACCGGGATGCTCAACGAGCTCCAGAAGGTGGGCAGCCCCATGTTCAAGGTGCTCATCACCCCCACCGAGGACAACACCGTGTTCAACGCCCTCATCTGGGGCGGCTACAACAGCCTGGACATCGGCGATGTGGATTACAGCGGCGCCGACGGCAGCGTGTCCATGGACTACTCCCTGCTGGACACCGAGTGGGGCGTGGGCGTCCCCCCGGCGAACGACCTGAGCGCCATGGCCCAGGGCACCTATGACCCGGCGGACGACATCCAGACGGCCATGATCGGCGGCTCCAACTCCGGCGTGGACATCGGCGCCCAGCTGGAGGGCTACTACGAGGGGCAGTTCTACTACGACACCGACCGGCAGGAGTGGGTCTTCCGCGCCACCGGCGGCGGCATGACCGCCGGGGCCAGCCTCAGCTTCCAGGCCAACCTCAACGCCTGGGTGGGCATCATCCCCGTCACCGCCACCTTTGGCGCGGGCATCGCCCTGCAGCTGGACTTCCAGACGGCCACCGTCTACGCCGATCAGGTGGACACCAGCACCTGGACCGCGGAAGCCAAGAGCTGGGAGTCGGTGAACGACTATCTCACCACCCTGCGCCTCAACGGCTACATCAACGCCTTCGGCGGCTTCGGCTTCGATTACAGCATCCTGGCCCTGAAGATCGGCCTGTACGGCGAGCTGTCCGGCGACTCCACCAATACCTTCCTGTCCCGGACCTATCTGGGGAACACGAGCCAGCGGCAGCTCGACGGCCAGGGCCTGAGCGTCAACGGCGAGGTGGGCATCAAGTTCTACGCCAAGTTCCTGTTCATCTCCTATGAGACGGTGATCGGCTCCGGCAGCTTCAGCTGGAAGAATACCTACAACAACTACGGCGACATCGCCGACTACTGGGGCATCCACGAGGATGACGACGATGCCAGCGGCGCCAGCTTCCGGACGGGCCCCGCCACCCTGCTCAGCCGGTCCTACCTGACGGCCTACGCCGACAGCCGGGCCGACCGGTGGAGCAGTGACAACCCCACCTTCAGCGAAACGGCCAGCATGGTGCAGAACAACGCCAACCCCGGCTCCGAGCCGGCGGTGAACGACGACGGCTCCCTGTCCGTCTACATCAGCGACCAGAACAGCGAGAGCTTCTACGACAGCCGTATCTACGCCGGCTCCGTGGGCAAAGAGGGCAGCGCCATCCACGACGGGACGCCCGACGAAGACGCCCCCGCCGAATACGGCTACGGCGACATGTCCCCCTCCCTGGCGGGCACCGAAAACTTCTCCGTGGCCGCCTGGGTGCGGCTCACCGATAAGGTGACGACGGACTCTCCCGACGGAGCGGTGGATGAGGACGATGTCCTCACCGCCGACGAGCAGAAGCAGCTGCTCAACAGCACCGAGGTCATGGCGGCGGTGTACAACGGCACGACCTGGACGACCAGCGCCCTCACCTTCAACGCATCTCCCGACCTGGCCCCGGTGGCCGTGGTGGGCGATGATGGAAACGCCGCGGTGTTCTGGCGGAGCGTCTACGCTTCCGACCCGGGGACCGAGGGCGAGGACCTGCTGGACTTCGACACCCGGGACGCCATTTATGTGAGCTTCTATGATAAGAATACCCAAGACTGGAGCGAAGCCCGGATGGTGTACAACGGCTCCACCGGCACCGTGGCCGGCATCCAGGCCGCCATGCTCCCCAACGGCACCGCCCTGGTGGCCTTCATCCTGGACCGGGGGTCTGCGGATGAAAAAGCCCCCTATCAGGGCTATGAGCTGGCCTACCGGACGGTGGAATCCGACGGCACCCTGGGCGACCTGGTGGTGCTCACCAACGACACGGAGACCGACACCAATCCCCAGGTGGCGGCGGTGAAGAACAATGGCACCGATTACTTCCTCCTGGCCTGGTACAGCACCCAGGGCGGCGGCGACATCCGCCTCCAGGCGGTGGACGCCGGCGGGCAGCCCCGCACCGGCGGCGGCCTGGCCGTGCCCGCCAGCGTCAACGCCATGACCCAGGGGAGCGGCCTGGTCATCAGCGCCGACTTCCGTCTGGCCAAGCGGGAAGCGGGCAGCGATGTGGAAGGGCTCACCCTTGTGTGGCCCCAGGTGGTGAACGACCCCGACACCGGCGCGGCCGACCACAGCGTCCTCTATGGCGTCCGGCTGTGCTCCATCGGCGGCGAGACCAGCCTCTCCGCGCCCCAGGAGCTCATCACCCTGCCCGGCCGCACCCTTGCCAACTCCTTCAGCGCCTGGCAGGACGGCGATACCGTCAAGGCCTACATCTTCGGCACCTACTATGACCCGCAGCAGACCAAAACAGGTACGCTTCTCGACAAGGACGGAAACCCAATCCTTGGTGAAAACGATCAGGCTCTGACCTACGAGGTCCCCGAGGACACTGATCGGCTCCTCACCGGCGGCGGGGCCATCACGGTGAACGCCGCCGAGGTGGACGCCATCACCGTGGACTACGCCAACCTGCAGACCGAGTCCTACACCCCGGTGGTCTTCACCCTGCGCAACACCGGCGCCTCCCGGCTGGAGAACATCGAGGTCAAGGTGGGCAGCCAGTCCGCCGCCCTGGCCGGTCCTCTGGACCCCGGCCAGAGCGCTCCGGTCACCGTGATGTACCAGACAGGAGAGGAAATCAAGAATCCCACTTACACCGTCACCGCCGGCGGTACCCAGCTGGCCAGCGGCACCCTCCACCTGGACTACAACGACATCGGCATCTCCAGCATGAAGGTGGTCCGGGAAGAAGCGGGAGAGCGGGATGTGCTGGTGACCCTGTACAACGACGCGGCGGCCAAGCTGGCCGGCTCCGGCCGCACCGTGGAGCTGACCTTCTACACCGACTCCCAGCGCACCCAGCCCGCCGCGGTCAGCCTGTCCGGCAGCCAGAGCGGCGGCAACACCATCACCCTCAGCGATGACGCCCTACGCCGCATCGACCAGGGCAGCATGACCGTTCTGGTGACCTATGACCTGGCGGACTATGTGACGGGCACCCTGAAGCAGTCCGAGGTCCCGGAGAGCGGCGTGCAGCTCTATGCCGATGTCCGGGTGAAGGACAGCACTGACAAGGTCATGGCCGAGTACGCCACCGGCGACAACCAGTCCGCCGTCCGGCTCACCGGCCTCTACGCCCGCACCGGCCAGCGGGCCACCCTGGATGTGGCGCAGGACGAGACCACAGACGGCGCAGCCACCACGGCCCAGGTCACCCTCACCAACAACTCTCTGCAGAAGCTGAGCACCGGCACCCTCATGGCCGCCCTGCTGGACGGGGACGGCAATGTGCTGGAGACCCGGCAGGTAGACGCCGTCTCCGGCTCCGGCCCCCTGGACGGCGAGAGCGTCCAATCTCAGGACATTACCTTCACCGAGAAGGGCAGCCGGGTGGTGGTCTACGCGGCGGTGCCCGATCCGGATACCGACACAACGCCGGACATCCTGACCTTCGACGGCCTGAGCGTGACCATCGACGACTTCGTGCGGCAAACCGATGGCGAGGGCAACCCCACCAATGAATACACCTATGAGCTGCCCAACGAGGTCACCGCCGCCAGCACCGTGGTCACCGCTTTCCCGGGGAACGGGACGGATACAGTCACCGTCAACGGGCAGCCATTGACCGACAGCACCGGAAAGAGCGGCGGCAGCACCACAGTAGCCATCAACGGCACCACCGACATCACGGTGACCATCGGCGACAAGACCTACATCCTCACCGTCACCGGCCCCGGCGGCTCCGGCGGCGGCCCCGGCGTCACCCGGTACACCGTCACCGTGCCCGACGACATCGCCAACGGGACCGTCACCGTGAGCCCCACCCGGGCCAGCCGGGGACAGACGGTGACCGTCACAGCCACCCCAGACGAGGGGTATGAGCTGGGCTCTCTGACGGTTACCGACCGGAACGGGAACACCGTTACCCTCACGCCCAAGGGGGAGAACCAGTACACCTTCACCATGCCAAGCGGTCCGGTGACCATCTCCGCCTCCTTCCGGCCCGCGGGCAGCGGAACAGGCCTGCCCTTCGTCGATGTGGCCGGGAGCGACTGGTTCTATGACGCGGTGGCCTATGTCTACCAAAACGGCCTGATGGCCGGCACCAGCGCCACCACCTTTGAGCCCAACGAGGACCTCACCCGGGCCATGATGGTCACGGTGCTGTGGGCCATGGAGGGCGGTCCGGTGGTGAACTACCGGATGGACTATGACGATGTCAGCGACAGCGACTGGTATGCCGAGGCGGTGCGCTGGGGCACCAGCGAGGGCGTGGTCAACGGCGTGGGGGACAACAGGTTCGACCCCGACCGCTCCATCACCCGGGAGGAGATGGCGGTGATGCTGTACGCCTACGCGGTGCGCAAGGGCTATGATGTGTCCATCGGCGAGGACACCAACATCCTCAGCTATGCCGACGCCCTCGAGGTGTCTGAGTGGGCCATCCCCGCCATGCAGTGGGCCTGCGGCTCCGGCGTCATCGGCGGAAAGCCGGGCGGCGTGCTGGATCCCACCGGTACCGCCACCCGCGCCGAGGTGGCCACCATCCTGCGCAACTTCCACCAGACCTTCGCAGAATAACAGCCCCGCAGCAGAAGGGCCCCCGCTCGTCAGAGCGGGGGCCCTTCCTGCACAACTGCCTGTGCAGGCCGCGCAGTCACGAAGGAGGCGCCCCTGACAAAGCGGGTGACCGCGCGGTACCTGCTGTGAATGGGAAAATACGGATTTCTGGATTTTGAATCCACGAAAGGACCGCAGACAGATCTCTGAAGGCGGGACTTAGCAAGCCGTTTCTGCGCCAACATGCCGGCCAGAATTTGCGGAGCTGTCAGCAAAGAGGTTCAAGAAAGTTTTCCGCAGGATTTCTGCTTTTTTCCCGACCTTTCCGCTCCGTTCCACTTATTTTTTATCGCTCTTTGACCCCACTGTTTCCGTGTGTTCCGCACCGCTCTGCGGCTGAAAGTGTGGTCAAAAAGTCTCCCGCCCTTTGCCGGTCGCAGCTTATCGGCAAAGGGCGGGAGGTATTTTCTGCCTCTGTTCCTTGCATGAAACTCTAATAAGGAGGAACAGGAGAGCTGTTTTGACTTTGCGTCCGACTCAGGATTTAGGGGGCTGCAAACAACAAAAAGTCAAGCGGTCGGAAGTGTCTTGAAAAAAGCGCTCAAATCATTCCGCCCATGCGGCTTATATAGACAATAGTAAGTTACATTTGCCTCCTCATCCAGAATCGGGATATTGACCCGGTTTGCGGGACTTTCGTCCCGGCGAAGGACCACATCTGTTGCAAAGCTGGGAAGTGCGGAGGATTTTACCAGTTCTTCAAAGGCCAAATCCTCCTGCTCCAGAAAACGGGTGTCCGGCATTTTTTGATCGGTGACATCGCGCCAAAAGCCGAGGCGGTTCCGCAGAAGCATCGTCTCGCCGTTGAGATCCCGCATGTAGAGCCCTTTGCTTCCGGAGAGCGGATGTGCCGGCGGCAGGGAGAAATACAGGTGTTCCTCCCCATATTTGACACAGGAAATCCCGGGCTCCTCCACCGGATAGGGCAGGATGATTATCTGGTAGACATCGTCCCGCAGGCCCTGGAGGAGCACATCGTTCTCCCGCATCTCCGAGGAGATCGTCCGGTCCGGATAGAGGTCAGACAGAACCGGAGGGATCTCCCAAAGGGGCATCGGCGCGCAGGAGCCGATCAAAATCGTGCGCTGGCTGCGGTCGAAGGCCTGGACACGGCCGATCATGTCCTGGCACTTCTCCATGATCTGCCGTGCGTATTCCGCCGCCATGCGGCCGTTTTCATTGAATGTGATTTTGTTCTTCTGCCGGTCGAACAGAGGGACCTGAAGCTCCGCTTCCAGCCGCTGCATGGAGCGGCTGAGAGCCGGTTGGGACAGGTGCAGGCGCTCTGCCGCGCCGGACAGGGTCCCGTACTCCGCGAAGGCCAAAAGCTGCTCCAGCTGATAGATCTCAAACACAACCGTTACCCCCCTTTGCGGCTATTGTAACAGCCCGCCCATCAAATTGCAAGAGGCAGTATGCGTTTCAGTTAGAGCACTCTGCATAATCGGCACTGTACTTTGCGGGGAAATGGACCTACAATGTGCTTGCCCGGAAGGAATCGGGCAAAAAGGAGGCTTGACACCATGCAGTACAGAACTCTCTCGAATGGTGTAAAGCTGCCGATGATCGGTTATGGCACATTCCAGATCAGAGACACTATGCAGTGTGAGCAATGCATTTCAGAGGCACTGGAAGTTGGCTACCGTTTGTTTGACACCGCGGCATCTTATGAAAATGAAGCCGCCGTCGGCGCGGCGCTCCGCAGTTCCGGGCTGCCCAGGGAAGAGTGGTTCGTTACAACAAAACTCTGGGTCCAGGACGCCGGGTACGACGGTACGCTCAAAGCCTTTGACAGCTCTCTAATGCGGTTGGGTCTGGACCGCATCGACCTGTACCTGATCCACCAGCCCTTCGGCGACTACTACGGCGCCTGGCGGGCCATGGAGCGGCTGTACCGGGAGGGAGCCGTCCGGGCCATTGGAGTCAGCAATTTTACCCCGGAGCGGCTGGTGGACCTGTGTATGAATCAGGAGATCTGGCCCATGGCCGACCAGATCGAGATCCACCCGTTTTTCCAACAGGGAGAGGCATTGCGGGTCATGGAGGATTGCGGGGTTGTTCCTCAGGCCTGGGGCCCGTTTTCCGAGGCGCAGAGAGATATTTTCAACCACAGGACGCTGGCGAAAATCGCCGGCCGGCATGGCAAAACCACGGCCCAGGTCATCCTCCGCTGGCATCTCCAGCGGAATGTCCCCGCCATCCCCAGGACGGTCCAAAAAGAGCGAATGGCAGAAAATTTGGATGTCTTTGATTTTGAACTGACAGAGAAAGAGATGGAGAGCATCGCCGGAATGGACATCGGCCACAGTGAGATCATCGACCACCACAGCTTCTGCACGGCCCGGCAGCTCAACAGCGTGAAGATCCACACATAAACTTGGCGAAGCTGGCCCACATTCCCGATGGGGCGGGCGCAATATACCATAAATCATTTCATTAAGGAGGAATTCTATCATGGACAAGATCGAAACTGTCAAGCTGAACAACGGAGTAGAGATGCCTCTGGAGGGGTTCGGGGTGTTCCAGGTGCCCGACCCCGCCGTCTGCGAGCAGGCGGTACTGGATGCCATCGCCACCGGCTACCGCCTGATCGACACCGCAGCAGCCTATATGAACGAGGAGGCCGTGGGCAAGGCCATCGCCAAGTGCGGGGTGCCCCGGGAGGAGCTGTTCATCACCACCAAGCTGTGGGTCCAGGACGCCAGCTATGAGGGAGCCAGGAAGGCCATTGAGACCTCGATGAGGAAGCTGGGTTTGGACTACATTGACCTGTACCTGATCCACCAGCCCATGGGCGACTATATCGGTGCCTGGCGTGCCATGGAGGAGGCATACAAGGCCGGCAAGCTGAAGGCCATCGGCGTGTGCAACTGCTACCCGCAGATTCTGGCCGACATCTGCGAGACGGTGGAGGTCAAGCCCGCTGTCAACCAGGTGGAGCTGCATCCCTTCTTCCAGCAGGAGAACGCTCTGGCGCTGATGCGTGAGTACGGCGTCCATCCCGAAGCCTGGGGTCCCTTCGCCGAGGGCAGCCACGGCATCTTTACTCACCCCGTGCTGACCAAGATCGGGGAGAAATATGGCAAGAGCGCCGCCCAGGTTGCCCTGCGGTGGAATGTGCAGCGGGGTGTCACGGTCATCCCCAAGTCCACCCACAAAGAGCGCATGGAGCAGAACCTCGACATCTGGGATTTCCAGCTCAGCAGCGAGGATATGGCGGAGATCGCCAGGCTGGATATCGGCCACAGCGAGATCGTGGATCACAGCGACCCCAAGTTCGTCCAGATGCTCCACCAGATGAAGATTCACGCATAAGAATGCCCTTGAAGCGGCGGGCAGGGTCTGACACCGTGCCAGGCCCTGCCCGCCGGCCATTTTACTTCCGCAAGAGGTAACGGGAACATGAAACAATGGATAGTAACTGGACTGACGGTGCTGGTGCTGCTGGGCCTGACGGCGTGCAGCCGTGCGGACGGCATGGATCAGACACCGCCGGAACAGACCACTCCGGCGGTGGAGGCCGCAGGGGACATGAACGGTGCTGTGGTATCGCAGGAGCAGACCGAGTACATCAGCGCGGTGCCGGAGGGATATTTTGCGCCCTGCGACCATGCTGGGCAGGTGGTGGAGATCACCTATGACAGCCGGGACTACACAGCCGCTTCGGAGCCCGCCATTCAGAAAACCGCCTATGTGTATCTGCCCCCTGGCTATGACGAAGCCGACGAGGACACACGGTATGACATCCTCTATCTGATGCACGGCTGGACCATGACGGCGGGGGATTTCTTTGACACCGCCCAGAGCGGGATCGTCCCCATGCTGGACCACATGATCGAAAACGGGGACATCCCGCCCATGATCGTGGTCTGCGCCACCTTTGACGCGCAGAACCAGTCCCAGGGCTTTTCCCGCTCGGTGGAGGAGCTGTCCGTATTCCACCGGGATTTGAGAGAAAACCTGATCCCCTATGTGGAGAGCCGGTATCACACCTATGCGGACGATGTGACGGGGGAAGGACTTCAGGCCTCACGGGAACACCGGGCCTTCGGCGGCTTCTCGCTGGGGGCGGTCACCACCTGGTATCAGTTCATCTACAATCTGGACTACATCAAATATTTCGTGCCCATGAGCGGGGACTGCTGGATCATGGGAACCTACGGCGGCCTGTATCAGCCGGTGGAGACGGTGGACTATCTGGAACAGGTCGTGGCCGACGGAGGCTGGGATGGGGACGACTTCTGCATCTATCAGGGGATCGGTACGGACGACCCCATCTGGGATCAGACGGACAGCCAGATCCAGGAGATGCTGGGCCGGGACCTGTTCACCGCGGAGAACCTCCACTACGCCATCATCCAGGGCGGCCGGCACGATATCGACGCCTGTGAGCGGTATCTGTACCACGCCCTGCAGACCTTCTTCGGGAGTGAAGAAGAGGTTCGTTAGGAATCTGAACCAGTGACCCGTGAAAGCCGGATATACAGTCAGCGGCTTCCCCCAATTTTTTGATTGGAGTGTTTCATATGCAGACCATCACTTTGAACGACGGCAACAAAATTCCCGCGGTCGGCTTTGGGGTGTTCCTGATCCCCGCCGGCGGCCCCACCTATGATGCGGTGCGGACGGCCCTCGATGCCGGGTACCGGCACATTGATACGGCGGCCGCCTATTTCAACGAGGCGGATGTGGGCCGGGCGGTCAAGGACAGTGGCATCCCCCGGGAGGAGATTTTCATCACCAGCAAGCTGTGGCTGCAGGACTACGGCTATGAGGCGGCAGGGAAGGGGCTGGACACCTCGCTGGAGAAGCTGGGGCTGGACTATGTGGACCTCTACCTGCTCCACCAGCCCTACGGCGATGTGGCCGACGCATGGAGGGCGCTGGAGGAGGCCAAGGCGGCGGGGAAGACCAGGTCCATCGGCGTGAGCAACATGACCCCGAAGATCTGGAAACAGTTTATCCCCCAGTTCAAGACCCTCCCGGCGGTGAACCAGGTGGAGTGCAACCCCTTTTTCCAGCAGCGGGAGCTGCGGGAACTGCTGGCCAGGGACGATGTGAAGCTCGAGGCCTATCAGCCTTTGGGCCATGGAGACAGCAGCCTGCTCTCCCACCCCGTCATTACCAAGCTGGCGAAGAAGTACGGCAGGAACGCCGGACAGATCATCCTGCGCTTTGAGGTGCAGGACGGGCTCATCGTCCTGCCCAAATCTACCAATCCAGAGCGGATCGCCGGAAACCTGGACATCTTTGACTTTGCACTGACCGAAGCCGAAATGGAGGAGCTGCGCGCCCTGGACACCGGCAAGGGCCACCACGACCCGGAGGCCCCCGGCGTAGCGGAGATGCTGCTTCAGAACTATAAGATCCATGATTGATTCAGGAGGGAAATTGCGATGAGAAAAAACTTTGGGACAAAGCCCTTTTTATATCCTCAGCTGGTGATGGTCATCGCCAGCTACGGCAAGGATGGAACGCCGGGGCGGATGAGGCGGTCCTGGACGAAGCGGGGCGGATCGATCCCGCCAGGCTGAAGCCCATCACCTTTGATCCTGCCAACCGGGCTTACTGGAGCCTGGGCGAAAAGGTCGGCAGCGCATTTGCAGACGGCTGCAAATTGAAATAACAGTTCCGCTTTTCCGATTGCGTCTGTTATAGGCTCCTCCGGCGGTCTGGCCCCCGTCCCGCAAAGGCCGCCCCGAGGCGGGAGAGATCATGCGGCGGTCAGGGTAGGGGACCCGCCATGGAACCCGCCCAAAGAGCGCGGTTTCTCTTAAAGAAAGAAGGTTCTGCAATGATCCCGCGTTCAAAAATTTATCTTGCTCTGCTGGCTGTGACATTGGGAATCGGGCTCAGTGCATGCGAAGCCCCAGATCCGAGCCGGCCGCCCCCGGAGAGCGGCACAACGCAGGAAGCGCCGGATCCATCCGCGGCACAAGACGCCGAAGCTGTTACAGAGGGGACCGAAACCTACCGGGGATTTCTTCTGGACAATGTGCTCCATGCGCCGGAGGGCGATATTCATTACCACATCCATGTTCCGGACAGCTATGATGGGGACGAGCCCTACGCCCTCTATCTCACCCTCCCCGGCTATGAGGGGCTGTATTTCCAGGGGGTGGGGCAGAATCTGTACAGCGAGGAATTTGCCTTTGAGGCGCTGAACTACAACGACAAAATGATCGTGGCGGCGCCCCAGCTTGACGACTGGGGCGAGACCTCTGCGGAACAGACCGTCGCCCTGACGGAGTACCTGTTGGAGCGCTACAACATCGACCCGGACAAGGTCTATGCCAGCGGGTACTCCGGCGGCGGGGAGACCATGTCCCGGGTGATGGGAACGCGGCCCGATCTGTTCACGGCCTACCTCCAGTGCTCCTCCCAGTGGGACGGGGCCTATGAGCCGGTGGTCGAGGCCAGGGTGCCGGTGTATTTCGTCATCGGGAAGAGCGATGAATACTACGGCGCGGAGCCAAGCCGGGAGGCATATAACCGGCTGCATGACCTCTATGTAGAGGCAGGACTGACCGAGGAGGAGATCGACCGGCTGCTGGTGCTGGACATCAAAGGCGCGGACTACTTCCGTGCGGGCGGCGCCTCCAGCCAGCATGGCGGAGGAAATCTGTTTGCCCGTGACCCGGAGATCATGGGCTGGCTGTTTTCCCAGTGATCATCGCCCCCGGTGATTTCCGACGCAGAGAAGGTCAGGTACCCTGACGGCCAAATTACAAAACGACCGCCTCAAATCCCTGCGGGACAGCAAACAATAAAATACCTCCCGCTTTTTACAGACCGGCTCAGGTCAGTAAAAGACGGGAGGCTTTTTTGTCTCCGGCTTGCTGCATTGCAGTTCTGGCCAAGAGAATCTCAAGCCATTCCATTCCATCCCTCACAAAGCTCAAAATTTACGGGGCAGTAAACAAAGAAGTGCGGAAAGATTTTTTGCATGATTTCCGCTTGCTTTGTGCCGTTTCCGCTCCATTCCATTTGCTTTCTGTCACTCTCTAAAGCTGCTATTTCCACGTGTTCCGCACCGCACTGTGGCTGAAAATGTGGTCAAAAACGCTCCCTGTCCTTTGCCGGAAACGGTTCCCCGGCTGGGGCGGGGAGCCTCCTTATATCTCTGGATATCCGTTTTGCCAGTAAGAGCAGGACAAGGCAGGCGATTTCCGTTGTCTGCGGCTCAAGATTTACGCCGCTGTAAACAAAGCAAGAATGTCCCCACGGGTATCATAAAACAGATAGGCTTCCTGATTTCTCATGCAAAAGCGAAAGTTAAATCTAACCGTGTCACCAAGTGCCTCTGGCCCAGGTGATGATCTGTTCCGCTGTCCCCTCGATCCCCATCACAGAACTGTTGATGCAAAAATCGTAGTTCTCCGGCGCACCCCAGTTCCGGCCGGTATAGGTGTCGTAGTATTTCTTCCGCTGCTTATCAATTTTTCGGACAGCGTCCTCCGACTCTTTTTGCCCGATGCCCTCGATCTCCATCCGGCGTCTGACCCGGTCCTCAAAGGGGGCGCAGATGAACAGGCTGACCGTCGGGATGCCGGCGGCGCGGAGAACGACATCGGCGCACCGCCCCACGATGATGCAGGGACCCATCTGGGCCAGTTCCAGAATCACCTGGCTCTGCATCTCAAACAGGATGTCCTCCGCCGGCTGTCCCTTCCGCACCTGCGGGCCGCCCTCATAGACGCCGGTAAACAGCCACGGGTTCGGGGCTTTTTCTTCCTTGCCCGCGAACAGTTCCTCCCGTACTTCCGCCTTCTGTGCCGCCAGCGTGATCAGTTCCCGGTCATAACACCTGACCTGCAATTTCTCCGCCAGATGTTTCCCAATTTCCCGGCCGCCGCTGCCGAACTGGCGGCCCAAAGCGATGATCGGCATTTTCATGTTACGATTCCTCCCTGCAAGTCTGCTCCGTGGCCGGGTGCGTTTCCGCCATGCGCAGGGCCGC
>CALWZP010000024.1 GCA_944386055.1 uncultured Oscillospiraceae bacterium
GGTGGGAACAACAGGGCTCGAACCTGTGACATCATGCTTGTAAGGCATGCGCTCTCCCAGCTGAGCTATGCTCCCGTTCCAAACGCCCTGTTCAGCGCGGCGAAAGTTATTATACTAAACCCTTCCTATACTGTCAACCTTTTTTTTGGATTTTTTTCGCTTTCCTCACACTCTGGCCAGCAGTGCGGACAGTTCCTCCCTTGTGAAATGGTATACCTTGTCGCAGAACTGGCATGTGATTTCCGCACTTCCCTGCTCGCAAATCAGCGCCTCCAGCTCTTTTCTGCCCATACTCACCAGGGCAGTCTCCACCCGCTCCCGGCTGCAGTAGCAGCGGTACTCCACCGGCTGCTCCTCCAGAAACTCCAGCTGGAACTCCTCCAGCACATGGGTCAGCAGCTCCCGGGCGGACATCCCATGCTCCAGCGCATGGCTCACCGAGCCCACCTTCGCCACCCCGCGCTCCACGGCTGAGATGGTCTCCTCTCCCGCGCCGGGCAGTAGCTGGATGAGATAGCCGCCGGCGGAGGTGACGCTCTGATCCACGCCGATGAGCACGCCCAAAGCGCAGGCGGTGGGCACCTGCTCGCTCTCCACAAAGTAGGCGGCCAGGTCCTCGGCGATTTCGCCGCTGAGCAGCTCCACCGTCCCCACATAGGGCTCCTTCAGCCCCATGTCCCGGATGATGGTAAGGGTGCCCCTGTCCCCCACCGCGGCGCCCACATCCAGCTTCCCCGGCGCCTTTTCCGTGAACTCCACCGCCGGATTCTGGACATATCCCCGCACATTGCCCAGGTGATCCGACACCGCAGTAATCGTCCCCAGCGGTCCGCCGCCCTTGATTCGGAGGGTGACAGAACCCCGCTCTTCCTTCAGCTGGTTGCCCATCATGGAGGCGCCCATCAAGGCCCGCCCCAGAGCGGCGGTGGCCACTGGGAGCAGGTGGTGGATCTGCCGGGCCCGTTCCACTAAAACAGTCCCTGTGATGGCGGATGCCTTGACAAGGCCGTCGGCCGTAATGGCTCTCACAATCTGATCCGACATAAGCTCAGTCCTTCCTCGCGGCAAAAAAGATGCGCTGTGCCCCGGCTTTGGGGCGGCGCAGAGTCCGGTCTCCGTACTGACGGATCTCCCGGAAGCCCGCCTGCCGCAGGTACTCTTCCAGTTCCTCCGGCGTATAGGCATACTCCTCGTGCAGCTCCTGTCCCCGCAGCCAGTGCCCCTCGTCCCTCCGAAAGATATCCATGGCGAAGGTACACATCCGCCGCCGCTGGGACCACTCCCCCCGCCAGACGCAGAAGGCGCCCTCCGTCTCGTCCAGGAAGATCTGACCGTCCATGGCCCGCAGCTTCTCCGGAGTATCAATGTCAAATACAAAAATGCCGCCGGGCATCAGGAACAGGTGAACCCGCTGAAAGGCCCGCCGCAGACGCTCGGGCCGTGTGACATAGTTCACGCTGTCCAGGCAGCACACGCAGGCGTCGATGGTGCCGTACAGGTCCAGCCGGTCCATGGACTGGTGGAGGAACAGCGGCGGGATGACTCCTCCGCCCAGTCCGGCGGCCTTCTCCTGGGCCACAGCCAGCATTTCCTCCGACAGATCCGCGCCGATGGTCTCATACCCCCGGCGGGCCAGTTCGCAGGTGAGGGAGCCGGTGCCGCAGGCCAGGTCCAGCACCGTATGCACCGGCAGTTTTGCCCGGGCAAAATGCCGCTGGAGGTAATCCGCCAGTCCCGGATAGTCCACATCGGTGGTGAGCTGGTCATAGCTCTCCGCCAGGAAACCGTAGCTGTTCATTCCTTCCGGTCCTTCTCCCCGCGAATCCGGGGCAGCACCGCCCGATAGCCGTCCGCGCCATACTGAAGGGAGCGGTTCACCCGGCTGATGGTGGCGCTGCTGGCGCCGGTACGCTCCAGGATGTCGTTGTAGATCATCCCCTCGTCCAGAAGGAGTGCCACCTCGAACCGCTGCTCCATGGCCTGCAGCTCGGACACGGTACACAGGTCCTGGAAAAAGTTCTTGCATTCCTCGATATTCTCCAGGGACAATACGGCACGATACAGATTATCGCTGTGCTCTTTGTTCTGCGCCTTCGCCATGCGTGCTCCTCCTCTTCGGCATCAGGGGCCATCTTATCAGTTGATATTTTATCACTGTGAAGTATAAAAGTAAAGCCCGGGGACGAATTTTGTCCCCGGGCCTGCCGCATCTCTCAGGCCAGTACACGACACAGCTGGTCAGCTGCCTTCCTCCAGCTCGTCCCGTTTCCTGCGGCCCATCAGCTCTCCCACCACAGAGCGGACATCCTTGCCGTGGTAGAGCACCTGATAGGCCGCCTCGGTGATGGGCATCTCCACGCCCGCCTTTTCCGCCAGGGTGCGGGCGGTCTGAGCGGCATAGTACCCCTCCACCACCGCGCCGATCTCCTCCACTGCCTGCTCCACCGGCATTCCCTGCCCGATGAGGATGCCGCAGCGGCGGTTGCGGGAGTGCATGGAGGTGCAGGTGACGATAAGATCTCCCACGCCGGCAAGGCCTGCAAAGGTCTCCGCCTTGCCGCCCATGGCGACCCCCAGGCGGCACATCTCCGCCAGCCCCCGGGTCATGAGCATGGCCTTGGTGTTGTCCCCATACCCCAGGCCGTCAGACACCCCGGCACACAGGGCGATGACATTCTTCAGCGCCGCGCAGATCTCCACCCCCACCGGGTCGGAGCTGGTGTACACCCGGAAGCGGTCATTCATAAACAGATCCTGCACCAGACAGGCGGCGGCATAGTCCGTACTGGCGGACACCACCGCAGTGGGAATACGGCGGCCCACCTCCTCGGCGTGGGACGGTCCGGAGAGCACCACCACCGGGCAGCTTCCCCCCAGCTCCTCCCCGATGACCTGGCTCATACGCAGGGAGGTGTCCCGCTCGATCCCCTTGGACACCGAGACCACCACCGTCCCCTGCCGGATGTGCCCCCGAAGTGCGGCGGCGGTGGTACGAACGGCGAAGGACGGCGTGGCCAGCACCGCCGTCTCCGCCTCGGACAGACAGGCCAGGTCATCCTCCAGCCTCAGCGCCCCGGGCAGCGGCACCCCCGCCAAAAGGGGGTTCTCCCTGCTCTGCCGCATCCGGCGGCACTTGTCCGGGTCGTGGGACCAGAGGGTCACCTCATGGCCATTTTCCAGCAGCACCAGCGCCAGGGCCGTGCCCCAGCCGCCGCTGCCCAGGACGGTGATCTTCATGGCGTTTCCTCCCTCTCTGCGGGCGGGCGCACGATGTGCGCCCCTACTCTTTCTTGCGGTGCAGCGAAAACTTGCTCTCCGTGCCGTGGATCAGGCGGGAGATGTTCCCCCGGTGCATATACAGGATCAACACCCCGATGACGGCACCCAAAACGGTGAGCACTGGGTCGCGGTAGACGAACCAGGTGACGAAGGGGAAGGACGCCCCCGCCCAGCAGGACCCCAGGGACACATATCGGGTGATCACGGCCAGGATCAGGAAGCCGCCCCACACCACCAGGGCAATGCGCCAGTCGATCATGATGGCGATGGTGCCCCCGGACAGGATCCCTTTTCCCCCCTTGAAGCGGAACATGCAGGGGAACATATGGCCCAGCAGGCACCACAGGCCGGCCCAGTATTTGGCCATCGGGATCGCCCCGTCGTGGACGCCGAGGTACCTGGCCGCAAAAACCGCGGTCAGGACGGCCACCACCGCCTTGAGGACATCGCAGAGGATGACCACCAGGGTCAGAGGACCGCCAAAGGTACGGAAGAAATTGGTCAGTCCTGCATTGCCGCTGCCGTGGGTGCGCACATCGTCCCGGAGGATATACTTGGAGACGATGACCGCCCCGTTGAAGCAGCCGCAGAAATAGGCCCAGACGGCCAGCAGGAGAATGGGCAGCCACAGTTCCTGGACCAGCTGTCCATAGGCGGCCAGATAGTCTGGAGCCGCGCCCGCGGGTACTGTGTTGGGGTCCATCCTCATCCCTCCTTGTCGCCCTTCTGCCGGATGGTCAGACGCACCGGGGTGCCCTCCAGGCCGAAAGTAGCGCGAATTTGATTTTCCAGGTACCTCTGATAGGAGAAGTGAAACAGCCGTGCATCATTGCAGAAGCAGACAAAGTGGGGCGGCTTGATGCCCACCTGGGTCATGTAGTAGATCTTCAGCCGCCTTCCCTTGTCCGTGGGGGGCTGCACCCGGGCAGTGGCGTCCGCCAGCACCGAGTTGAGCATCCCGGTGGTGATGCGCATGGACGCCTGGTCATTCACATAGTTGATCAGGTCGAACAGACGGTCCACCCGCTGTCCCGTCAGGGCAGAGATGAACACGATGGGGGCATAGGTCATATAGCTGAGATCCCTCATGACCTCCTGGCGCATCTTGTCCATGGTCTTGCCGTCCTTCTCAATGGCGTCCCATTTGTTCACCACAATGATGCTGGCCTTTCCCGCCTCGTGAGCCAGGCCGGCCACCTTGGTGTCCTGTTCGGTGACGCCCTCCTGGGCGTCGATCATGATGAGGCACACATCGCACCGCTCGATGGCCATGGTGGAGCGCAGCACCGAGAATTTCTCGATGCGGTCGTCCACCCTGGCCTTCTTCCGCATCCCGGCGGTGTCGATGAACAGGTACTTTCCCTTGTCGTTCTCAAAATAGGTGTCCACCGCGTCCCGGGTGGTGCCCGCCACATCGGAGACGATGACCCGCTCCTGCCCCAGAATACGGTTCACCAGAGAGGACTTGCCCACATTGGGCTTGCCGATCACCGCCACCCGGATGGTGTCGTCGTCCTCCTCTTCCTCTCCCTCGGGGGGAAAATGGGCCAGGCACGCCTCCAGCAGGTCGCCGGTGCCGCTCCCGTGGACGGCGGAGACCCCGATGGGGTCCCCCAGGCCCAGGTTGTAGAACTCGTAGATGTCCGGGTTGGTGGGGCCCACCTGGTCCATCTTGTTCACCGCCAGCACCACCGGCTTGCCGGAGCGCAGCAGCATGGCCGCCACCTCCTGGTCGGATGCGGTGACTCCCGTCTTGATGTCGCACACGAAAATGATCACCGTGGCGTTCTCCATGGCGATCTCCGCCTGGCGGCGCATGAAGGCCAGGATCTGGTCGTCGGAGTCGGGTTCGATGCCCCCGGTGTCCACCAGATCAAAGCTCCGCCCGCCCCACTCGCACCGGGCGTACAGCCGGTCCCGGGTCACCCCCGGTGTGTCCTCCACGATGGACAGCCGCTGCCCGCACAGCTTGTTGAACAGCATGGACTTGCCCACATTGGGCCGCCCCACGATGGCGACAAGAGGTCTCATTCCATCCACCCTTCCTTTCCCGGCACCCTTCAGGCGCCCTCACGGGTTATAACGATAATATTCGCCGTCCTCCGGCGGCAGCCAGCACACCTCGGTCTCCGGGGCCTCCCGTTCCAGGATAGCGTCCACCAGGGCAAAGCCGCTGTCCGCCTCCACCGGCACCACCGGCACCCCCAGGGCCTGCTCCACCTGTTCCACGGTGACATCGTCCAGAAAGACCCGCTCCCCCGCCCGGAGCATGTTGTCCGGCAGGAGCAGCCGCTCCCCCAGCTCCTTTCCCCGGAGCTGGTCGATGAGGTCGCCCCCGGTGATCAGCCCGGAGACGGTGATGGTCTCGCCGAAGAAGCGGTTGGCGATGGGGTAGACCCGTCCCCGGAGGGCGGGGCACTTCTCCCGGCAGCGGTCCACGATCTTCTGGATAAAGGGGGCGGCGGACGCCCCGGTGGCGATGGAGAGGGGGGCGGGGGCCAGGACGGACAGGTCCTCCTCCTCGTCCTCTGTCAGGGACATGGCCTGGTCCGTCAGCAGGCGGAGCATCCCCACCCCGTTCTCCAGCTGGGCATACTCCTCATAATAGCCATTTCCGGGCAGCTCCCGGCCGGCCAGAAGGTAGAACTCGTCGGAGCACCAGACCAGGCTGGTGCCGTGCTCCGCCAAAAAGCCGGCGGCGAAGGCCTCCACCTGGTCCAGGAGGGCGGCGGCCTCCTCCCCGGTGTAGGGGCGCAGGGGATAGAGCCCCTGACGGTATTTCGTGATGCCCACCGGCACCACCGCCACGCTGCCCACCGCGGGATAGAGCCCGCCCAGGTCCCGGAGGGTACGGTCCAGAGCCGGGCCGTCGTTCACCCCGGGGCAGGCGACGATCTGGCAGTTCATGGTGATCCCCGCCGCGGCAAAGCGCTCCATCAGCTCCAGACACCGCCCGGCGTTCCGGTGGCCCAGCATCTTCTCCCGCAGCGCCGGCTCGGTGGCGTGGACTGAGATGTTGATGGGGGACACCCGCAGGGCGCAGATGCGCTCCACCTCCCGCCGGGAGAGGTTGGTCATGGTGATGTAGTTGCCCATGAGGAAGGACAGCCGGGCGTCATCGTCCTTGAAATAGAGGGTCTCCCGCATCCCGGGGGGCATCTGGTCCACGAAGCAGAAGATGCACCGGTTGGCGCAGGAGCGGGCCCGGTCCATGAGGTAGTGGTCGAACTCCAGCCCCAGGTCCTCCCCCTCCTCCTTGCGCACCCGCACGGTGCGCTCCCTTCCCTCCGGGTCCCGGAGGATCAGGGTCAGCTTTGGGTCATAGGTGTAGAACTTGTAGTCCAGCACATCCTGGATGGGGTGGCCGTTGACCTGGAGCAGGGACTCCCCCGCCCGCACGCCGGCGCGTCCGGCGGGGCTGTACCGGTCCACCGACCGGATCTGATTGGACAACGCGTCCCCTCCTCCCTTTCAGCAGGTCTGTTCCACCAGTATACACGACCTGTGCCCAAAAAGAAAGAGGGAGAACACCGTTCCCCCTCTTTCCTTGCAACACGAAAATTACTTCGCCGCCTCAACCTGGCTGCCGAACTCACGACCCTTGTAGGTCATGCAGGACTTGCACATGCGATGAGGCAGACAGAACGCCCCGCACTTGGGGCAGGTCACGAGACCCGGAGTCACCAGCTTCCAGTGGGAGCTGCGTCTCTTATCGCGTCTGGCCTTGGATGTTTTTCTCTTAGGAACCGCCATGTTGACACCTCCTTGGTTTCCTCCGGGCCGCCGTGGGGCGGACCGCCGTCGGGTAATGGCTTATCTGCCGCTGTCGTCCAACAGCTGCGTCAGCGCCGCCCAGCGTGGATCTGTTTCCGGTGTGCACCCGCAGGGGCCGAGATTCAGGTCGGCGCCGCACCGGGGGCACAGCCCCTTGCAGTCTTCTGAGCAAAGGTTTTTTGTGTCCATCGCCAGGATGAACTCGGTCTGGGCCAGCTCGTCCAGGTCCAGCACAGTCCCGTCCAGAAGGACGATGTCGTCGCTCTCCCCGTTTTCCAGCCGGGTGGCCAGCAGGGTATCCAGCGGGACCGTTTTCTCACGCAGGAAGGGCTTTCCGCACCGATCACAGGTGAGATGGAGCCGGGAGGAGGCTGTTCCCTCCAACACGAGGGCTCCCGCCATGTTGCGCACCACACCCGACACCGCGATGGGTTCGGCCATCGGCCGCTGCCCATAGAATTCCATCTGGGTCAGATCCATCTGAAATTCAAAGGGAATCCTGCCGCCGGGGACCTGGATGATATCCCGTAAATCGAGCTTCATGGCACACCTCGCACAATGGTACAGCGAGTATTATAGAGAAATTTCCACCGTTTGTCAAACATTTTTTCTCGCCGAACTATACAAAAATTTTTCCCCCAGCGGCCCCTCCCCTCTCCACTCCGTCCCATCGGACAGATGGTGGTGGACAACGGCGCCGTTTGCTGGTATGATACCCACAGCAGACCGCACAGAGAGGAGGATGCGCACCATGCGGGAATTCACCATCGGGAAAAACGACGCCGGGCAGCGGCTGGACCGCTGGCTGGCCAAGGCGGTGCCCCTCCTCCCCGCCCCTCTGGCCCAGAAGTATATCCGCCTGAAGCGGGTGAAGGTGAACGGGAAGGGCTCCAGGCGGGATGTCCGTCTGGCAGAGGGTGATGTGCTCCAGCTGTACCTCAACGACGAGTTTTTCGACCGGCCCACCCCGGAGAACGCCTTCCTGTCGGTGTTCCGGCCCCAGCTGGACATTCTCTATGAGGACGGCGACCTGCTGCTGGTGAACAAGCGCCCCGGCCTGGTGGTCCACCCCGACGAACACGAGCGGGTGAACACCCTGCTCACCCACATCCAGGCCTACCTCTATCAGAAGAAGGAGTGGTCTCCCCGACAGGAGCACTCCTTCGCCCCCGCCCTGTGCAACCGCATCGACCGAAACACCGGCGGCATCGTCATCGCCGCCAAGAACGCCGAGACTCTGCGGGTGATGAACCAGAAGATCCGGGACCGGGAGCTAGTGAAGCTGTATCTGTGTGTCATCCACGGGCGGATGGAGCCCCCGGCGGGAGAGCTGCGCGGCTTTCTCCTCAAGGACGAGGCCCGCGCCCAGGTCTCCGTTCACCGCCGCCCGGTGGCGGGGGGCAAGACGGCGGTGACCCGCTACCGCACCCTGGCCTTCCGGGACGGGCTGTCCCTGATGGAGTGCGACCTCATCACCGGGCGCACCCATCAGATCCGCGCCCAGTTTGCCGCCGCCGGCCACCCCCTGCTGGGGGACGGCAAGTACGGCAGCGAGCGGGAGAACCGGAAGTACGGCCGCCACGGGCAGGCGCTGTGCTCCTATCAGCTGGAGTTCCGCTTCACCACCGACGCCGGGCCCCTGGAGCATCTCAACGGCCGCAGCTGGCAGGTGGAGGATGTGGACTTCGTCTCGGAGTATTTCCCCGGCTTTGACTGGCGGGGGGCGCGGTGACCCCTGCCCCCTTCGGCTCCTCCTCTGCGGAGGGGCTGATTTTTTTGCTGCAAAATTATTGACAGACGATAATTTTCATGCTACTCTGTCTTTAGAATTATCGCAATACGATAATCGGAGGGATGCGTGATGGAAAAGAGGCTCTGGCTGGTCCCCGGCAGCGGGGCGGTGGGACTGCTGTGCGCCCTGGGTCTGCGGGGCGCGGGGGTGGACTGGGCGGGCCTGTCCGCCCCCCTGCTGGCGGCGGGGGAGGGGCTGCGGGGGCTTTCCCTGTCCGGGGCGGCGGGGAACCTGGCCGCCTGGGCCCTGGTGCTGGCGCTCTCCGCCCTGCCTCTGCTTTTGCTGCTGTGGAGCCGGGGGCGGCGGGGGCCGGAGGACGCCCTGCCGGTGCTGGCGGCCCTCCTGCTGTTCTGCCTGCTCTATCAGCTGATCAACCCCGCCCTGCTCTCCTGGCCCGCACGGGAGTTCTTCCCCCTGGCCGCCCTGGTCACCCTGGGAGCCCTGGTGCTGGCCTGGGGGATCCTGAAGCTGCTGCGGGCGCTGGAGGGGGCCGCCCAGGCCCGACTGTCCCGGGCGTTCGCGGCGCTGCTGGATGCGGGGGCCGCCCTGCTGGCCCTCTCCTCCGCCTACGGCGCCGCCGCCGGGGCCTTTGCCCAATGGGACAGCGTGGCGGCGGGAAACACAGCCCCCGGCGTACTCACCCCCCTGGTGCTGGGGGTGATGGCGGTGCTCCAGGGCACCCCCGGCCTGCTGGCCGCCCTGACCATGGCGTGGGGCGGCCGCCTGGCCCGTGCGCTGGGAGGACCCGCCTTCGGTCAGGAGGGCTTGGCCCTGTGCGGCCGGACGGCGGCGGCCTGCCGGATCGTGGCTCAGGCCACCGTCCTGCTGACCGTGGCAGGCGACCTGCTCCAGCTGGCCCTGCTGGAGCAGCTGCACAGTGTCAGTTTCTCCCTGGCCCTCCCCCTGGTGTCCCTGGCGCTGGCCGCCGGGCTGTTTCTGCTGTGCCGCCTGCTGGAGCGGGGGCTGGCCCTCCAGCGGGACAGCGACTCCATTATATAAAAGGTATGGAAGGAAGCGAGGGGAAGCCATGGCCATCCAGGTGCATCTGGGCGAGGTGCTGAAAGCGCGGGGGATGACCGCCAAGGAGCTGTGCGCCAAGGTGGGCATCACCGAGGCCAACCTGTCCATCCTCCGCTCCGGCAAGGCCAGCGGCGTGCGCTTTCACACCATCAACCGGATCTGCTACTACCTGAACTGCGAGGTGGGGGACATCCTTCGCTTCGACGGACGACTGGAGGAGGACGATGAGGATGAGAGGAAGGAGTAAGCTCTGCGCCCTGCTGCTGGCGGGGGCGCTGCTGCTGTCCGGCTGTACCCTGGCCCGGCCGGAGGGGGACCCGGAACAGGCGGAAAGTGAACAGGACCGGTTTATTGGAGTCTATCTGGTGTACAGCGCCGACCTGACTGGAGACGCCTTCTCAGACAACCCCAATCTCACCGAGATGGGCAGCGAAACTCTGGCCGCCGGCGGCCTGGGCACCGTGGAGGTCTCCCGGCAGGTGCTGCTGGCGGAGCGGGACGGAGACGGAGACTGGGTCTTTCCCGGGCTGGAGGGCTGGGCGCTGTTCTGCACCGAGTCCCTGGAGGACGGGGTGCCCACCTCCGCCATGGCCAGCGACATGGCCGACGGCCGCTTTCACACCATCGTCACCGACGAGGGGGTGACCAACGACATGGCCGGCACCCTGTACATCGGCCCGCCGGAGGGGGCGCCGGCGGACTGGACCTCTTATGACATGACGGGGGTATGGACGCCCTACTGGGTGTACCAGACGGCGGAGGGGGGCCCCTATCTGGACGGCTCGGGGGACGCCAGCGTCGGCGGCGGGATATTCAGCTACACCGCGGAGGAGAGCTGGACCCGCACCGTGGACGGTGAGGCCGAGACCGTCACCACCCGGGCGGAAATTCAGATGGAGGAGGTCCCCCGCCTCGCCGCCGTCACCCTGCGGCAGTACGGGGCGGACGGGCAGCTGCTGGGCAGTGCCGACATCCCGCTGAACGGGACAGACCAGCAGGCGGCGTGGCTGGAGGATGCCGTGTGGGCGGTGGTGGAGGAGACGGCCACCTCCGGGGAGACGGTGCGCACCGCCTATGACCGCCCCGGGCCGGAGGGGGAGGATGTGACCCACCCCCTGATCCTGCTGGACGAGCGGGGGCTGGGGCACGGACTGACTTTGACGCTGAAATGACGCCGACGGGGCGCCGGGCTTTTCCTCCGGCGCCCCGTTTTTCCGCTCTGACCGGCGCATCATGCCGCGGGGAGAAGCACCGCTTAAATTTCCCGTAATTTTTCGGTGAAAACGATTGACAATTGTGGGATAAGCGGATATAGTGTATCTCGCTATCCGTGAAAACCCGGTCCCCACGGGCTGCCCGCTGCAGGCGGGCACTTGCCGGGTGAATAAATCGAGGGAGCTGACACACAACATCAACAGGAAATGGGGGAGGATACATGGCCAAAGAGCTGATTCGCCTGGAGAACTGCACCATGGCGTTCGACGGCGAGGTCGTGCTGGACAATATCAATCTGTATATCAATGATCACGAATTCCTCACGCTGCTGGGTCCCAGTGGGTGCGGCAAGACAACCACCCTGCGCATCATCGGTGGTTTTCAGACGCCCACCTCGGGAACCGTTTTTTTCGACGGCGTGAGGATTAATGATGTCCCCCCCCACAAGCGGGCGGTAAACACGGTGTTTCAGAAGTACGCCCTGTTCCCCCACCTGAATGTATTTGAAAATATCGCCTTCGGCCTGCGCATCCCCAAGGCCGACCCGGAGAACAAGAAGAAGGTCAAACTGCCCGAGCAGGAGATCCGCAGCCGGGTGATGGAGATGCTGGAGATCGTCAACCTGAAGGGCTTTGAAAAGCGCCGGATCAACCAGCTCTCCGGCGGGCAGCAGCAGCGGGTAGCCATCGCCCGGGCCCTGGTGAACCAGCCCAAGGTTCTGCTGCTGGACGAGCCGCTGGGCGCCCTGGACCTGAAGCTGCGCAAGGACATGCAGAACGAGCTCAAGCGCATCCAGCAGACCATGGGCATCACCTTCATCTATGTCACCCACGATCAGGAGGAGGCCCTGTCCATGTCGGACACCGTGGTGGTGATGGACAAGGGCCGCATCCAGCAGATCGGCACCCCGGAGGACATCTATAACGAGCCCAAAAACGCCTTTGTGGCCGACTTCATCGGCGAATCCAATATCCTGGACGGCATCATGCGCGCCGACGGGGTGGTGGAGATCTTCAACCGCCGCTTTCAGTGCCTGGACGGCGGCTTTGAGAAGGACGAGGCGGTGGATGTGGTCATCCGCCCCGAGGATGTGGACATCGTGCCTGAGGACCAGGGGCAGCTGAAGGGCACCGTCACCAACCTCACCTTCAAGGGGGTCCACTATGACACCATCGTGGACTTCTACGGCTTCAAGTGGCTGATCCAGACCACCGACTACTGTCCCGTGGGCAGCCGCATCGGCATCAAGATCGACCCCGACGGCATCCATGTCATGAAGAAGAGCCAGTACTCCGGTATGTTCGGCGACTATTCCTCCTACTCTGAGGAGTACGACGAGATCAGCGACGCCACTCTGGTGCCCGAGGAGGCAGAGGAGGAGGCGCATTATGAGGAATAAGCTCTCCTGGCTGGCCGCCCCCTATGTGCTGTGGATGGCCCTGGTGGTCATCGTCCCCATCTTTCTGGTGATCTTCTACGCCTTCACCACCGCCAACTCGGTGGAGCTGGCGGAGATGGAGGGCGGCCTGCGCGGCCTTTTCTCCATGTTCACCCTGGAAAACTTCGCCCGCATGGGCACTTACACGGTGATTTTCACCCGTTCCTTCCAGCTGGCCCTGGTGGCCACGGTGATCTGTTTTCTCATCGGCTATCCCCTGGCCTATGTGATGAGCCGGGAGGGTCCCGGCTTCCAGCGCACGGCCATGGTGCTGCTCATGCTGCCCATGTGGGTGAACTTCCTTCTGCGCACCTACGCCTGGATGTCCATCCTGGAGAACAACGGCATTCTCAACAATTTTTTTGAGGCCATCGGACTCTTCAGCCTCATCAACGCCGTCTTCGGCACCGATATCCAGTACTTCCACATGATCCGCACCCAGGGGGCGGTGGTGCTGGGCATGGTGTACAACTACCTTCCCTTCATGGTGCTGCCTATCTACTCGGTGATCGTGAAGCTGGACCACTCCCTGCTGGAGGCCGCCCGGGACCTGGGGGCCAGCACCGCCGGGGTGTTCCGCAAGGTCATCTTCCCCCTGTCCCTGCCCGGGGTGCTCTCGGGGGTGACCATGGTGTTTGTCCCCTCGGTGTCCACCTTCGCCATCTCCCGGATGATGGGCGGCAACAACCAGATGCTGCTGGGCAACCTCATTGAAAACCAGTTCCTGGGCGGGGCCTATAACCCCCACCTGGGCAGCGCCATCGCCCTGGTGATGATGATCATCGTGGTGGCCTGCATGTGGATCATGAACCGCTTCGGCGAGGGCGAGGAACGGGCGGTGATGCTATGAGAAAGACGCGCCGCGCGGGCAGCCGCGCCTTCATGGGGCTGGTCTTTCTGTTCCTCTACGCCCCCATTCTGCTGCTGATCATCTTCTCCTTCAACGCCGGGGGAAGCAATGTGGTGTGGGAGGGCTTCTCCCTGCGCTGGTACCAGGAGCTGTTTCAGGACCAGCGGATGATGAACGCCGTGTACACCACCCTGCTGGTCTCGGTGCTGGCCACCGCCATCTCCACCGTGGTGGGCACCCTCACCTCGGTGGGGCTGTACGGGATGAAAAAGCGCTGGCGGGAGCCCATCCTGTCGGTGAACAACATCCCCGTCATGAACGCCGACATCGTCACCGGCGTGTCCCTGTGCATCTTCTTCGTGGCGGTCATCGCCGGGTGGAACGACCTGGTGGTGGACGGCTGGAACGGCTTCGTCACCTTCCTGGA
Organism: uncultured Oscillospiraceae bacterium; assembly: GCA_944386055.1. Taxonomy (GTDB): domain Bacteria; phylum Bacillota; class Clostridia; order Oscillospirales; family Oscillospiraceae; genus CALXCT01. Next base: position 13,796 of record CALWZP010000024.1, read on the forward strand.
GGAGAATTTCCGCCGCACCCTGCCCCGGATGCCCGAGCTGAAGATGGGCTTTCTCACTCTGCTGCTGGCCCACCTGTCCTTTGACATCCCCTATGTGATCCTCAATGTCCTGCCCAAGCTGCGGCAGATGGACAACAGCCTGGTGGACGCGGCCCAGGATCTGGGCTGCACCTGGCCCCAGGCGTTCCGGAAGGTCATCGTCCCGGAGATCAAGCCGGGCATCGTCACCGGCGCGCTCATCGCCTTCACCATGTCCATCGACGACTTCGTCATCTCCTACTTCACCGCCGGCTCCACCTCCACCCTGTCCATCGAGATCTACAGCATGGTGCGCCGCCGGGTAAGCCCGGAGCTCAACGCCGTGTCCACCTTGCTGTTCGTGGTGGTGCTGGCGCTGCTCATCATCATCAATGTGCGGGAGGCACGGCAGGAAAAACGCGCCTCCCTCCCCCTGGACGGACGGTAAGTCCTTTCCCTTTTCGGTCCCACGGCCCCAAGGGGCCTGGAGATAAATCAATCTGCAAACTGGAGGAATGATCAATTGAAAAAAATCACCGCTTTGACCCTCGCCTGCGTGATGGCGCTGGGCCTGTTCCTGTCCGGCTGCGCCATGGAGGACCCTCAGTCCACCGGCGGCAGCGGCGCCCCGGACAGTTCCAACAGCAGCGGCACCGGAGAAAAGCGCGAACTGAATGTGTGCAGCTGGGGCGAGTACATTGACCCCAGCCTGGAGCAGAAGTTTGAGGAAGCGACCGGCATCGAGGTAAACTACACCACCGTCCCCTCCAACGAGGAGCTGTACGCCCAGCTGGAGCTGGGCGGGGTGGACTACGATGTCATCGTCCCCTCTGACTATATGATCGCCCGGCTCATTGAGGAGGACCGTCTGCAGCCCCTGGACTACAGCCTGATCCCCAACTATGAGAAGATCGACGACCAGTATAAGAATCTGTCCTTCGACCCCAACAACGAGTACACCGTCCCCTATACCTGGGGCACCCTGGGCATCATCTACAACACCACCATGGTGGAGGAGCCCATCACCAGCTGGGAGGTCATGTTCTCCGACCAGTACGCCGGAAATGTGATGCTCATCGACAACTCCCGGGACGCCTTCGGCATGGCCCTGTACTGTCTGGGCTATGATGTGAACACCACCAATGAGGACGAGATCCGCCAGGCTTACGAGCTGGTGGCCGACGCCAAGGCCCGGGGCGTATACGCCGGTCAGGGCATGGACGAGGTGTTCCAGATCATGGAGCAGGGCAACCTGGCCATCGCCACCTACTACGCCGGCGACTTCCTCACCATGCATGAGGCCAACCCCGACCTGGCCTTCGTCATCCCCGAGGAGGGCTCCAACTGGTTCGTGGACGCCATGTGTATCCTGAAGGACGCGGAGAATGTGGAGGAGGCCCACGAGTGGATCAACTTCATCGCCTCCACCGAGTCCAACCTGGCCAACATGGACTTCATCTGGTACGCCTCCCCCAACGCCGAGGCGCTGGAGCAGTATCCCGCCTGGTATGAGGAGCAGTACGGCGAGCCCCTGGACATGGAGCTCTATGAGATCATGGCCGCTCCCTCTGAGGTGCTGGACCGGTGCACCATGTACGAGAATCTGCCCGCCGAAACGCTGGCCCTGTACAACGATCTGTGGATCGAACTTGGCATCTGACCCTTCTCTTTTCCCGCGGCGCCGGAGCACTCCGGCGCCGCGTTTTCTTTCCCGACAGATTGTTAAAAAGTTTGACAAATATCGCCCAGGATGTTAAGATAAGGTTATCCATATGTAAACCAAAAGGAAGCTGCCTGACTATGAAGAAAGACCATATCTCCAACGCCGTCATCCGGCGTCTCCCCCGCTATTTCCGCCATCTCAACGATCTGCATGACGCCGGCATCATCCGCATCTCCTCCAGCGCTCTGGGCAAATCCCTGGGGGCCACAGCCTCTCAGATCCGGCAGGATCTGTCCTGCTTCGGGGAGTTCGGACAGCAGGGCTACGGCTATAATGTGGAGGCGCTGCGCAACGAGATCGCGGACATTCTGGGCATCAACAACCGGCATACCGCCATTGTCCTGGGCACCGGCAATCTTGGCCGCGCCCTGATGGAAAATTTCCACTTCAGCCGCAGCGGCTTCACCCTCACCGCCGCCTTTGACACCAACCCCGCCATCGTGGGCACCACCATCGGCTCCGTCCCCGTATATCACGCGGACACGCTGGAGGAGTTTCTCTCCCACGGGGTGGCGGATGTGGCGGTGCTCACCGTTCCCCAACGGGTCACCCACGAGACGGCGGACCGCCTGGTGAAGGCTGGGGTCCGCGGCATCTGGAATTTCACCAACATCGAGCTGAACATCACCGAGCCCGGCGTGATCGTGGAGGATGTCCACTTTGCGGACAGCCTGCTGGCCCTGAGTTATATGATCTCCGACCGGGATAAGGGGAACTGAATTCCCCGTTGCGGAGGGCTCCCATGAAAAAACGACTGATTCTGGCCGGGGCGGTCCTGGCCCTTCTTTTGAGCGGCGCCGCTGTCCATGCCTCGGGCCTCACCTCGTCAGACGCCCTGATCTCCCTGCGTTATCTCACGGACACCTTTCTTCCATCCCTCACCGCGCAGACGGAGGAGCGGCTGGAGCCACTGGACGACGCATACCAACAGGCTGCTGACGCTCTGGATGAAAAAGCCGCGCTCTACCTGGCTCAGGCCGGCGTCACCGGCAGCTCTGCGGTCCAGTACAGCGGTCAGTTTTCCCGCACCTCCTTTGGGCAGGGGGATGTCCTCACTCTGCCCACGGGTGCCGGCTTTCTTCTGCTGGAGGGTTCTGTTCAGGTCGCCCACGACGGAGCGGTGGTGGATGTCACCACCGGCTCTTCCGTGTCCTCCGGCACCGCTCTGGCCGCCAATCACCGCTACCTGGTGGGGGAGGAGACCACCGCCCGCTTTACCGTCCTCTCCGGTGCGGCGTCCGCGGGCGTGGAGGGCTATTACCTGCTGACCTCCTCTCAGGAGGCTTCTCTCCCCTTTTTGGATGTGACCGTCAACGACTGGTTCTACTCCGCCGTATCTTTTGTGTATGAAAATGGCCTGTTCTCCGGCACAGCGGCGGACACCTTCTCTCCCAATATGAATATCACCCGGGGCATGGTGGTCACCGTGCTCTACCAGCTGGCCGGCCGGCCGGCGGTCTCCGGGGACAGTGGATTCTCCGATGTGGCGCCCGACGCCTATTACGCCCTTCCTGTGGCCTGGGCCTCCGCCAACGGGGTGGTGGCCGGTATGGGGAACAACGAGTTTGCCCCCAACAGCAACATCACCCGGGAACAGCTGGCCTGCATGCTGTACAGCTATGCCCGGAGCATTGCCGGTGCGGATGTCTCCGCCCGGGGCGACTTGACGCAGTACGTCGACTTCAGCCAGGTGTCCTCCTACGCCCAGGAGGCGCTGTCCTGGGCGGTGGGCGCGGGGGTCATCACCGGGATGGACGCCCAGACGCTCTCCCCCGGCGGTACCGCCACCAGAGCTCAGGCGGCGGCCATGCTTCAGGTCCTGTCCTCCCTGCTGTAAGGACACCCCCCTTCCCTCCCCCGCATAGAATACTGTGGGTGCGGCAAGCGCCGCACCCACAGTATTTTGATGAGGAGGTGCTGGAATGGGCTGCAATTCCAACTGGAACAGCGGCATTTGGATCATCCTGCTGATCCTTTTGCTGGGCGGCGGCTGCGGCAATGGCTGCGGCAACAACTGCTGCTGACCCTTCCTGTTCATCGGCACATCGTCCACCGTCTGTTCTGTGCAGACGGTGGTCTTTTTCCGGCCTGTGCCTATCTCCATACCCTGGGCGCTCCCCGTCCGTCCAGGGAGAACACCAGATACCGCCGCCCCCCGATGCGCTGAAGACGCCCCAGGCAGATCAGCGGTACCAGTGGAAACGGCTCCCTTGGAGAGAAGGGCACCGCCAGCTCCATCCCGTCCCGGCGCCGGCGCAGCAGCGCCCCCTTTACCTCCTCTGCCGCCCGGCGGAGCACCGGGTCGGACAGAAGCGGCGGAAGCGGTCCGGCCTCCTCCCACTCCCCGTCTCCCTCGAAGGAAAAGGTGCGCACTGCCCGTACCTCCACCGGCGGCCAGCAGCCGGACGCCTCCAGCGTCCCGCTGGGCAGGCGGCGGCACAGTCGGAGAGCCCCGCCTTCCGGCACCAGGGTCCCCAGGGACATCTCCCCGCCCCCCCGCCCCCGGAGAAGCACCTTGTACAGTCCATCCTCCCTCCGCTCTGCGGATGTCTCCAGCACAGTGAACGCCCCCTGCCCTCTCCAGTGCAGGGTCCCCCGCAGCCCGGCCAGCTTCAGTTCCCCCTCCAAACCGCCTCCCCCCTCTCCTCCATTCTATGCGGGAAACCTTGACTTTTCCCCGTGTTCTCCATAGAATGGAAGCACGGGGGTGAGGAGATGGGAACAAAGCTGCTGATTGTGGGCGCCGTGCTCACCCTGTCCGGCGGAGCGGGGCTCCTCTTTCCCGCCCGGAAGCGCCGGGGCGGGATGCGTATGGGGCGGCTGGGTCCGCTGGGGGACACCCTGGGGGCCAGCTTCGCCCTGCTGTTCGGCATCGCCTTTCTCATCGCCGGCGTGGCCCTGAGCTGGCGGGGCGTCTGACCTCTTGACAGCGGGCGGCGCGGCGGGTATAATGGGAAAACAGAAACAGCGAGGACGGAAGAGGAGTACTCCCTCCCCACCCCACACAGAGAGAAGGCGGCCGGTGCAAGCCTTTGGGCGGGCGGGACGAAGGTGGCTTCCCAGCTTCGGCGCCGAACAGGACAGTAAGCGCCGGCGGGCCCTCCCGTTACAGAGGAGAAAGCGTCCCCCTTCCGGGGAAATTCAGGTGGTACCGCGGATGACCGTTCGCCCTGAAGCCTTTCGGCTTCAGGGCATTTTTGTTGGGAGGAGATCGATATGACCTTTCAGTGCGAGGTGCGCTATACCTATCAGGATATGCTGGCCCTCAACAAGCTGGTGGCCAAGACCTACCGGAAGTGGTGGAGCATCCTTCTGCGGGTCCTCCTCATCGTGCTGGGCGCCTTCCTGCTGCTGACCTTCCTGCTCTCGGTATGGCTGCTGGGCGACCCGGTGGAGGAGCTGCTGGTCCCCGGCATTGTGGGGGCCCTGTGCCTGCTGCTGGGGGTCTTCCGTCACCGTCTTAACGCCCTGCAGAGCTATCGGATGCTGGTCAAGGGCGCGGAGGACGGCCGTCTCATTCTGGACGAGGACGGCTTTCACGAGGAGACCGCCAAGGGGCGCAGCGACCACCCCTACAGCGCCTTTTTTGAGGTCATGTATTACCGAGAGCGCTATTTCCTCTTCCTGGACAAGCGCCACGCCTATGTCCTGCCCCTGCGGTGTCTCACGGAGGGAGACCCGGCCGCGTTGGGGAGCTTCCTGGAACAAAAATGCGGCAAGCCCATTCGGACTGTCCGCTGAAGGAAAAGATTGGAGTGTTGATGTTGAACAGAGAACTGCCCAAAGTCTACGAGCCCCAGGAGGCAGAGGGGCGCATCTACCGCATGTGGGAGGAGAACGGCTGCTTCCGCGGCGTCCGGGACCCCAAAAAGAAGCCCTTCACCATCGTCATGCCGCCCCCCAACGTCACGGGGCAGCTGCACATGGGCCACGCCATGGACTGCACCCTCCAGGACATCCTCATCCGCTTCAAGCGGATGCAGGGGTATGCCGCCCTGTGGGTCCCCGGCACCGACCACGCAGGCATCGCCACCCAGATCAAGGTGGAGGAGGACCTGCGGGTGAACGAGGGGCTCACCCGCCACGACCTGGGCCGGGAGAAGTTCCTGGAGCGGGTGTGGCAGTGGAAGGAGAAGTACGGCGGCCGCATCGTGGAGCAGCAGAAGAAGCTGGGCTCCTCCTGCGACTGGGAGCGCTCCCGCTTCACCATGGACGAGGGCTGCTCCAAGGCGGTGCGGGAGGTGTTCGTCTCCCTGTACGAGAAGGGCCTCATCTACAAGGGCAGCCGCATCGTCAACTGGTGCCCCCACTGCGTCACCGCCCTCTCCGACGCGGAGGTGGAGTACAAGGACAAGCCCGGCCACCTGTGGCACCTGAAGTACCCCATCCAGGGGGAGCCGGGCCGCTATGTCATCGTGGCCACCACCCGGCCGGAGACCATGCTGGGAGACACCGGCGTGGCCGTCAACCCCAATGACGAGCGGTATCAGGACCTCATCGGCAAGACCTGCATCCTCCCCCTCATGGACCGGCCCATCCCCATCGTGGCGGACGAGTATGTGGACATGGAGTTCGGCACCGGCTGCGTGAAGATGACCCCCGCCCACGACCCCAACGACTTCGAGGTGGGCCTGCGCCACAACCTGGAGACCATCCGGGTGCTGGACGACCACGGAGTGGTGAACGAGAACGGCGGCAAGTACCGCGGCCTGGACCGGTATGAGGCCCGTAAGGCCATCGTCCGCGATCTGGAGGAACTGGGCCTGCTGGAGAAGATCGAGGAGCATCAGCACAATGTGGGCACCTGCTACCGCTGCGGCACCGATGTGGAGCCCATCATCTCCGCCCAGTGGTTCGTGAAGATGGCGCCCCTGGCCGAAGAGGCCCTACGGGTGGTGAACGACGGGGAGACCCGCTTTGTCCCCGACCGCTTCTCCAAGACCTACACCAACTGGATGGAGAATGTCCACGACTGGTGCATCTCCCGGCAGCTGTGGTGGGGCCATCAGATCCCCGTGTGGTACTGTGCCGACTGCGGCAAGATGACCGTCACCCGGGAGGACCCCACAGAGTGTGCACACTGCCACAGCAAGAACATCACCCGGGACCCCGATGTGCTGGACACCTGGTTCTCCTCCGCCCTGTGGCCCTTCTCCACCCTGGGCTGGCCGGAGGAGACCGAGGACCTGAAGTACTTCTACCCCACCGATGTGCTGGTCACCGGATACGACATCATCTTCTTCTGGGTGGCCCGGATGATCTTCTCCGGCTGCGAGCACACCGGCAAGCCCCCCTTCCACACCGTGTTCATCCACGGCCTGGTCCGGGACGACAAGGGCCGCAAGATGTCCAAGAGTCTGGGCAACGGCATCGACCCGCTGGAGATGGCGGACAAGTACGGCGCCGACGCCCTGCGCTTCAACCTGGTCACCGGCAACTCCCCCGGCAACGACATGCGCTTCTACACCGAACGGTGCGAGGCCATGCGCAACTTCGCCAACAAGATCTGGAACGCCTCCCGCTTCCTGATGATGAACCTCACCATCGACAGGTGTGAGCTGCCGGAGCAGCTGGAGCTGGAGGACAAGTGGATCCTCTCCAAGCTCAACGCCGTCATCCCCGAGATCACCGACAACATGGAGAAGTTCGAGCTGGGGGTGGCCGCCCAGAAGATCTACGACTTCATCTGGGACGACTACTGCGACTGGTATATCGAGCTGACCAAGACCCGCCTCCAGGGGGAGGACCCCGAGGCCAAGCTCCGGGCGCAGCAGGTGCTGTGCCATGTGCTGACGGAGATGCTCAAGCTTCTCCACCCCTTCATGCCCTTTATCACCGAGGAGATCTGGCAGGCTCTGCCCCGTCAGACCGGCTGCGATCAGGGGGTGAAGTTCCTGATGCTGTCCCAGTGGCCCCAGGCGGATCCCGCTCTCTCCTTCCCGGAGGAGGAAGGGGCCATGGAGAAGATCATGGCCGCCATCAATGCGGTGCGCAGCCGCCGCTCCGAGATGAATGTCCCCCCCAGCCGGAAGGCCCACCTCACCGTGGTCACCGCCCATCCCGAGGTATTCCAGGCGGGCGTCCCCTTCCTGAAGCGGCTGGCCGGGGCGGAGGAGGTCACCGTCACCGGGCAGGCCCCCTCCTCCACCGACGGGATGGTGTCGGTGGTCACCGCCGACGCTCAGATGTATATCCCCCTGGCAGAGCTGGTGGACCTGGAGAAGGAGCGCGCCCGGGTGGCCAAGGAGCTGGAGCAGGCCCGGGCCAACCTGAAGCGGCTGGAGGGCAAGCTGGCCAACGAGAGCTTCGTGTCCAAGGCCCCCGAGGCGGTGGTCAACGCCGAGCGGGAGAAGGCGGAGAAGGCCCGCCGCCTTATCCAGCAGCTGGAGGAGACCGCCGCAGGGCTGCAGTGACCCCTTCCCTCATATGTCATACGGCAAAGCGCCGCGGGCCGATGGCCCGCGGCGCTTTGCCGCTCTCATCCCTGGGCGCTGAACTTCTGTCTGACCGTGTCGATCTTGGTCTGCTCCGCCTGCTCCGCGGGATACCAACCCTTGGCCGCCATCTTGTCATAGATGACATCCTGCATCCGCAGCGACTCGTTGAGCGCGTCGCAGAAGGTCTGGTGCACCTCGGTGGTGGCTGCCTCGATAGTGCCGTGCAGAAACAGGTCGCAGGCCCCCTTTTCCAGCAGGAGGAGGTTTTCCATCAGATTCTTGTCGTCCATGTCCATCCCTCCTCACAGCAGGCCGTAGAAGTCATGGAACAGCTTCTGATGCTTCTGCTCCATCCGCTCTACGCACGATTTCAGGTCCGCGTCCTGAAGCTGGCCGGCCAGCTCCCTGCACTTGGTCTGGAAATACTGCTCGTGACCAAGCGCGTCCTCCACATAGAGAAGTTCCTTTGTTGTCATCATGATCACCTCACCGGTAGCGTTGCCCAAAGTCCGTCCGGCTATGCGCCCGATGGGCGTGATTTCAAAAAACATCCTGTGTACACGGGGCGCCGCCCCGTGGGAGCAGTCAAGGGGAGGGCGCGGCCGTTGGCCGCGCCCTCCCCTTGTTTCGTCCGCTTTTTGCATCTCAGCTGAAATTCAGGTACAGGGTCAGGTTCAGGTTCACATTGCCCCGGCTCTGCCAGGTGTCCGGCTCATAGGCCACGATGCGCACCGTCACCGGGGTCTCCCGCTCGGTCAGGGGGCGGGACAGGGTGACGGAGGGCAGATACTCCCCCTGGCGCAGCACGCCGGTGGAGGCCAGGGTCTCTCCCCCCTCGTCCAGCACCTCCGCCCGGAACCACACGCCGTTGTCCGCGGGGTTGGTGAGGTTCAGCTCCACCGTCTGTCCGTCGTTGGCGGGGACGCCGCACAGCTGCACGGCGTACTCCTCGTCCACCGTCAGGGTGGAATAGCCGTACCGCTCGTCCACCTCGGGCGCGCCGGACACGGCGGCGGCGTCAAAGTCCGGGTGGGTGAACTGCACCGGCTGGAAGAAGTGATACGCCCACACCGCCGCCGCCGCGATGAGCAGGGCCAGGGCGATGTGGAGCACGGCGAGCTTCGCCGTCCGCTTTCCCCGGGTGGCGCTGGCTCCGGCGTGCTTCTGTCTGGTGAGGCCGGCGGCGCGGGCCGCCTCCGGCGGGGTGATGATGGACATGGGGATCCCTCCTTGGATCGCTGTATTCGTTGGGCGTCCGGACCGGGGCGGGAGGCCCTCCCGCCCCGGTCCCGGCGTCCGCCGGGGGATGTGTGGCAGGCACATCCCCCGGGGATGCGGGGAAAGGCATGTCGGATAGATCAGCCGCCACTGGGCTTAGTGAAAGTAATCGTCAGAGTGCCCAAAGCGGAGCCGGTGCTGATCGCGCCCGGATTTCCTTCAAGCGTCAGAATAAATGTTCCAGTTGTGGGGGTTCCTGTATTTTCATAAGAAGTGCCTGGATTCAAAATCGCGGTGGCCAGGTTGATGATCCCATCACTTTCGCTGCCGCTGTCACTGGAATCGGTGTCTGTGATTGTACCGGTAACACTGGTATTCGTCTGGCTATATCGGGCCGTCGCGACCACGCCAAGGTCAGAATAGTTTGTCACGGTGATGCTTTGGCCCTCCTCCTGCCAGCCGTTCGATCCTGAACCGCCCTCGGTGCTAACTACATATTTCTGCTGACTGGGATCCCAGGTATACACTGTATTGCTGCCGCTGCCATAGGTGTAGGTTAACTCAGTCTGACTAATGCCCACAGCATAGACATGGACCACAGAATGGCCAGTGGTGTTAACCGACCCCTTCACGGTCACGGTGCCAGTGGCGATGGTGGCTCCGTCAGCATAACTACCGTCCGCTCTATATCCATTTCCGCTTCCATTCGCAGTGTGGCCGCCCGTCTCATAGCTGACATTCGAACCGCTGTCACCCGGATAGCCCGCCGCGCTTGCCCCCACGGTCATCAGGCTCACCAGCATGGCGAGAGAGACGGCCGCGGCTAAAATTCTTTTCATGATATGCCATTCTCCTTTCAAATTTCTGATTTATCATTAAACCGGCCCCTGCCTGCCGTGTTTAATCTTGCTTGCTCCGCCGGCCCCGCCGGCGGGGGTGCAGCGGCGGGAGCGCGGGGCCGCCCCTGCCCGCCGCGTCTGCCCTTCTCTGGCGGGTGACCCGGACGGTGATGACGCCCACCGGCGCCGCCGTCTCCGGCAGCAGCCCCCGGGCGGTCCCCTCCATGGTGAGGGCGAAGGTGGCCGCTTCCCCGGACGCCAGGGTGCCGGTCAGGGTGCTCGTCCCCTCTGCTCCGTCCTCTACTGTCGGCTGGAAGCTGCCCTGCCCCGTCTGGGTGAGGGTGCTCAGGTCCAGCAGGCTGATATAGTCATCCTCATAGTCCAGGGTGACGGTGACCGTCAGAGGTCCGGTCCCCTCCGGGGAGGTATTGGTGACGGTGATCGCCGTGCCCTCCCCCGTCCCATCGGGCCACACCGCTTCACAGGTCCAGCTGCCCTCATCGCCGTCCAGCCCCTCATACTCCAGCTTCTCGGGGTTCCAGATCAGGTCCGGGGGGGCGTAGGTGAGGGTAAGGCTCTCCGGCGCGGTGATGGCGGCGCTGTACTGCACGGTGTTGGGCACCCGGACGGTGAGGTCCACGCCCTCCGCCGAATCCGCTTTGCTCACCTGGGGCGGACTCTCATCTGTCACGATGGTCGGCGTTCCGTCCCCGTAGGGCAGGAAGAGCACCACCGCGCCGCTGAGGGGGGCGTACCCCGCCGGGGCCTCGGTCTCGGTGAGCTGGTACCAGCCCGCCGCCAGATTGGCGAACCGGGCCGTGCCGTTTTCATCGGTGGTCACCGTGCCCACGGGGGTGTCCTCCAGGATGTACTGCCCGTACTGGTTCTTCTCCCGTTGGAAGTCATAGCCGCCGGTCTCGTTGGCCGTGACGGTCTGCCGGTAGCGGTAGAGGGTGAACCCCGCCCCCGCCAGGGGCGCGTCCGTGCCGCTGTCCACCTTCACCACCTCCACGGTGGTCACATCGGGGTCCCACACGGCGTAGAGGACGATGGGCGGGTCATCTTGGTCCGCCTGGTGGACCGTGCTGAAGTCATAGCGGTGGCGCTCAAACTCGGCAAGATCCACCGAACCGTCCCCGTCCGTATCCACAAAGGTGTTCCAGATGTTGCTGTCCGGCTCCACAGTCGTCCACCCCACAAAGGCATGCGCCCCCGCCGGGTCGCTGGGGTCGCTGGCGGGCTCCGGGACCCGCCCGTCGCCGGTGAGATGGGCCGCATAGCGGCCGGTCGCTTCGCCGGTGGTCTCATCCTTTTCCGGCCAGAAGGTGGTGCTTTCATCCGTCCAGGTGCCGCCCCGGAGGTGGAAGTACACCTCGATGGGCTGGTTTTCGGTGTAGGTCACCGTGACGGTGAGGTCCCGGGCGGGCATGGTGCCGCTGACCACGGCCTGGTCGGGGGTGTAGTTCTCGATGTCCGGGGAGGGAACATGGTACGCCACGCCGAAGGGCAGCCGGGCGGTGTAACTCTCGTGGGCTTTCTCGCCGGGGTTCGTCTCGTCGTCCGCCGAATAGACATATTGGATGGTCAGGGTATAGGTGTTCTGGCTCCAGTGGGCGGTGAGGGTGTGGTCCCCCGCCGTGGCCACCACGGTCTCCTCCGTCACCTGGGTGCCGTCCAGGTACCAGCCCAGGAACTCGTAGCCCGCCCGGTACGCCGTGGGCAGGCCGCGATAGGTTTTGCTCTCCGGGTCGTAGCTGTAGGGGCTGTCATAGAGCACCAGGCGGCTCTCCGTGGCGCAGGTGCCGCCGGCGGGGTCGAAGGTGACGGTGTACCGGTTGGGCGTGTAGGTCACATGGATGGTGAGGCCGTTTTGGGCGTCCGCCTCTGTGGCCGTGCCGGTGACGGTGGGTTTGTCCGCCGTATAGCCGGGCACCTCCGGGGATGTCACCTCGTATGTCTGTCCTGTGGTGATGTCCTGGGTGTGGCGGTCTTCGATTTCCTCGCCCGCCTTATTCTGATAGAGGATGACCAGCTGTCCCACGATCTGCGTGTAGGTAAAGGTGATCTCCTTGCCGCCCACCGTGTCCATGGTCCCGGTGATGGCGCTCTGGTCCGGCACATAGCCGGGGATCTCGGGGGCGTTGACGGTGTATTCCCCACCGAAGTAGACCTGCTGGGTGGTGGGGTCGCGAAGCGTCTGCCCGCCCTCATCCACATAGTGGATCGTGAGGGTGTACTGCTGAGGGACATAGGTGCCCACGAAGATCAGGTCCTGGGCGGGCATGGTCTCCATCTCTGTGATGTCAAAACTCCCGTCGTCGCCGTAGTAGGTCCAGATGAAGTCGTAGCCGGGATATTCCACCGGCTTATGGGTCTTGCCGAAGGTGTCGGACAGGGCCGCGCCCTCGGTGTAGGTCTCCGGCTGCTCCATTTTCCCGGTCTCGTCGTCGGGGGAAGTCTGGTAGATGTAGGTGATGGTGTACTCCTCTTCCTCCTCCACCGCCGTGGCGGTGATGACGATGTTGCCGGTGACCTGATCGCCGGGGATGGACACCACGCCGGTGTTTGGATCGTAGGTATATCGGGCGCCCGCCGCTCCTTCTACCGTGACCTTGATGTTCTCGGGCAGGTCATAGCCCTCCGCCGCTGAGAGGGTGACGGTGAAGTCCTCCCCCGGCTCGGCCAGGAAGCGGCCCTGACTGTCATCCGGGTCGGCCGCGTGGTCGTGGGACAGGTTCCCGCCCAGCTGATAGTCCACCTTGTACCTCACATAGATGGTGGCCGTTTCGGTAAGGGTCTGCCCGGTGACCGTGGGGCCCACCGTCGCCAGCCGGGGGTCGTCCTGCGGGTCCGCGGCGACCTCGATGGGGACCTCGGTGGTCTCGCTGGGCTGGTATCCCGTCGTCACATCGTCGGGTCTGGTGATGTCCACATAGTCGTCCTGCCAGTCGAGAGGCGGCTCGGTGTAGTTGGTGTACAGCTGGCTGTGCTGGACGGCGGGGTCGCCGGGCACATAGTACCGGTAATCCTGCGGCGTCACGCTGAACCCCGCCTCCGCCAAATCGGGGATCTCCACATTGGCGTAGTCGGCGGAGGGAACACGGGGGATGGTCACAGAGGCCGTCCCCGTGCCGTCCGGCGTGGACTGTGACAGCTTCATGCCGGACACATTGCCCTGGGTGTCATAGCCCAAAATGGGCACATCGTTTCCGCCTAGGAAGCCCGCCCGAGGGGTAAGGGTGAGGTCGACGGTGAACTCCGCGGTAATATCAGCGTCGATGCCGCTCTCCTCATCCCCCACAGGTGTGACGGTGGTGGCGATGGGGTCGATGTTGGTTACCGTGATATGAGCGGAGCTTCCATTGTCCGTGCAGACGGGGTCGTCCAGATAGCAGTTGTCCCCCTCGACGCCCACCAGCACAAAGTATTGGGACAGGTCCACATCCAGGGTATAGCCGGCGAGGCCGGCGGATTCGCCCTGGCCGTGCCCCTCGTCCAGCTGGAGCGGGGTGATGCGGACCGCGCCCGCGTTGGTCTGCGTGTCGGGGTTGCTGCCGTTTTCCAGGGCGGCGGTCAGCCTGCTCAGGCCCTCAGCGGAGAGGTAGGTGGTATCCACTGCGGTGTACATGGCGTCGCTGCGGTAGTTGGCACCGGCTGTGCCGCCATAACCCCCTGGATGGTCCAAAAGGTTTCCGTATTCACCGTTTTTGCCATTGTAATCGTCAGGAATATTCAGAAGCTCGGATGTAGGGGCCTCAGTAGCAGAGTAACCATCTTGACCTTCAGCTCCAAGACCTCCGCCACCTCCGCCGCCTCCACCGGCAATCATCTGATATGTGCTATTGACCTGTGCAGAAGTGTACCAACCGTATTTTCCGCGCCGATCTGTGTTTATTACTCCATATTCTCCATCTTCGCCATTCGCGCCAACTAAGCCGGTTACTATATTTCCCGTCTCTAAGTGGCAATAGCCCCAGACATATCCGCCGGCCCCACCTTTACCGCCATCATAAACCGATGTGCCGCCGCCATCTCCGCCATCGCCGCCCCAGATCTGGATCAGATACCAGCCGTCGGCCTGGACGGAATATTCATAGTTGCCGTTGCCGCCCTGTTGGCTGAGGATGCGGTACATGGCCTGGAACGACGGGGCGGACAGACCGGTGGAGGCCGTGACCTTAAGGGACAGGGTATAGGTCCCGTCGCCGTTGTAGGTCAGCGTCTTGTCATATTCCATGTCATTGCCGTTAAGCTCATGGTTCAGCAGGGCGATGACGGCGATGCCGGTGTATTCGGTGATTTCCACCGGGTCACCCACGGCAGCCGCCGGTTCGCGCTCCTCCGGCGTCACCGTGAAGCCCACCAGAAATTGTGTGGACGCGTATACGGTGACCTCTCCCGTCAGCTCTTCCGTCCCGTCAGGATAATTTCTGACCACATAGGGGCCAATGGATTCGATGAAGTCATACTCCCAGTGAGCGGACAGCTCGTCCCGCACCCCGGCGTAGTCGTCGGTGTACAGCTCGGCCACATTTCTCGTCACGCCGCCCTCACCGATATAGGATACGAGATGGCTCTCCGGCCGCACCGTGAAGTTCAGCGGCACATTCACTTCGCCGCAGGCTTCCTCCACGGGAATCGTCGCCGACAGGTCCTCCCCGCCGTCCCCCGGCGTGGCGCAGACGATCCCATCTCCGGTGAACAGGGGCACCCCGTTGCCGCCGGCAAAGCCGTCCCTGGGCCGCAGGGTCAGGGTGACGGTGATCTCGCTGCCCGTCTCCCCCCCGGTGAGAGACGCGCCGGAGACGGTGAAGGAGCGGTCCCCGCCGATGCTGGCGGTCCCGGCATTGCTGCTGACTTCCTCGATGTCAAAGTACTGGCTGACAGTGCCTGTAAAGTCAAATTCCCTGTCCTGGTCGCCCTCCGCGCCCAGATAGGTGATGTGCACCGCGCCGCCGGTGGAGCTGTCGTGCGTCCCCTGGCGGGAGACGCGCTCTTCGTCCGTCAGGCTGTAGCGCACATTGGCTGCCACAAAGGAGGAGCCGCCGCCCCCGCCGCCCACATTGGTGGGGACGATGAGGCTGGTCATGATGCCGCCCGAGCCGCCGCAGAAGCCCGCGCCGCCCGAGCCGCCCCGGATGTTGCCCGCGCCGCCCGAGCCGCCGGGTGTGTTGGGGTTGTTGGTCCCCGCCCAGTCGTTGGGGGTCTCCACATCCACGGCGGACAGGACGGTGGACACCACCTCGCCGGGGACATTGCTGCCGCCCCGGCCCGCGTAGCCGGTGGAGGTGCCGCTGGAGCTGCCGTTGCTCCCCGCGAAGACGGTGCCCGGCACGGCGTAGCCTGAGCCTGTGAGGGGGATGGCCGCGCTGTCCTCCAACGATCCGCCCGCGCCGCCGTCCGCGGTGCCGGCCTGGCTGCCGAAGAGGTAGAAGCCGTCCCCCGCGCCGCCGCCCCCGCCGCCGCCGGCGATGAGGATGTAGTTGTTCAGGCGCTGGGTCTCGGTGAGGGCGCTCCCCTCGGCATACTCGCCCGCGTCGAAGAGATAGACCGCGGAGTAGCCCCCGCCGCCGCCCACGGTATAGCTGCCCCAGTCGCCGTGGCTGCCGCCGTCGTTGGCGCCGCCGCCGGCGGAGGTGCCGGTGGTCTGGCTGCCGTTGCCGCCCAGGGTGTAATAGAGGGTCTGCCCGGCCTCCAGGTGGACCACGCCGTAGACATAGCCCGCCTCACCGCCGGCGCCGCCTGCGCCGTAGCTGCTGGCCCCGCCGGACGCGCCGCTGCCGCCCCACAGCTCCAGCAGGTAGTCGCCGCTCTGGGCGGCGGTGAAGGAGCCGGTCTGGGCGACCTGGGAATTCACATTGATGTCGCTGCCGCTGAGCTGGGCGGTGACGGACAGGGTCCAGGTGTAGGTCCCGTCCCCGTTGTCCGTCAGGGTCTGGCTCTGCTCCAGCCGGCGCTCTCCCAGGTCGAAATAGCCTTCGCTCTCCGCAGAGGAGGCCCGGGAGGCGGGCTCCGCCGCCGCGGGGTACACGGGCAGCAGGGAGAACACCAGAACGGCGCTCATGACCAGGGCGCAGGCCCGCCGCCACAGGTGGGCGGGCCGGGGCCGGGGCAGCAGCCGTTTGGGCGCGCCGGGGCGCCGCAGCAGTCGGCGGGGACGGTATTTCTCTCTCATGCGCGGCACCTCCTCTCTCTTTCGGTGCGCGGGCGGTCAGCTCACCGTGACATCCAGGGGGATAACGGTGTTCACCGCCGATTTTTCATTGGTCTCCACATCATAGAACTCCAGCAAAACGGACAGTTCGTACTCCCCGGCGGGCAGCCGGCTGCCGTCGGGCAGCGCCCCCAGGGTGATCACATCCACCCCATAGCCCGGGGCGATCAGCCCGGACTGGTACAGCGTCACATACTCCTCCCCGCCCTGATAGCCGATGCGGGCCATGTCCTCCGCCGTCAGGCGCACAGTGGCCACGAAGCCCCGGGTGCTCCAGGTGGGGCAGCGCAGCCCCGCGCTGCCGGCGTAGTTCTCGGTACTCACCCACATCTCCGCGTTCATGATGAAGCTGGCGCTGGTGTCGGTGGTCTCCTCCGCCGGCGGCGGGGTGATGATCTCCTCGTCGTCCGGCTGGATGGGCACGGCGTTGGGGTCCAGGATCACCGGGGCAAAGACCTCCTGCGCCTCTGCCTGCGCCGTCACCGCGAAATAGATGGGCAGCGGAAAGCACAGCAGCAACAGCAGCAGCGCCGACGCCTGCCAGGGGAGGGGGATGGCCGCCTTCAGCACGCCGAAGGCGGCGCACCGGGCCACCAGGCCGCTGTTCTGGGCCACCAGGCCCCCTGCGTACCGGGAGAGGTCGGCGTGAGAGACAGCGGTGCAGTTGACGATCTTCCCCTGGTTCATGGCACACAGCGGGGCCGCACAGTTTCCCTTTCCCAGCAGCACACAGTCCACATGGACGCTGCACACTGTTCCCGGCTCCCCCACGCAGCCAAACAGCCCGGCGAAGGGATATTTCCGGGCGGAGACGGTGAAGTTCCTGATCCAGTGGCCGCCGCCGTCGAACCGGCCCTGGAACGCCGCCTCCTGATCCAGGCCGACGGGGGCCCAGCTCCGCCCGCCCAGGTCGATGTCCGCAGTGAGGCGGTACAGGGTGCCAGGATGTGCCTCGCCGCTGTTCACCTCCCGGGCAAAGGCGAGCAGTGCCTTGGCGTCGCCGATCTCCACCACCCGGTCGTGCTCCTCCTCTTCCGGGCGCACATCGTACAGGCCCATGCCGTCCGCGCCCGTCTCGCTGTCAAAATACCAGGTTCCCTGAAGGTCCCAGTCCTGGAGCCGCTGGCGGCGGATCTCCCCCGCGGTGAGAGACAGGTCCCGATCCGGCCAGTCCGAGGCGTCCAGCCCGTCCCTCCGCTGCCAGAAGCAGTGCTCCACCGTGCCGTCCTGCCGGGCGACGAAGCCGCCCCGCTTGCCTTTGCCCAGCACCTGCCCGCGGGAAAAACAGCGGAGCAGCTCCCCACGGTTCTCCCCGCAGAAGCCGCCGACGAGCGTGCTGCCATTCCCCCGCAGCTTCACCTGGCAATAGCAGTCCACGATCCGACCGGTATTCAGAGCGGAAAACCCGCCCAGCCTGTGTGTCTGATGTGCCATATTCCCTGCTCCTTTGCGGTAAACTCATCCCGGCCGCGGTCCTTCGCCCCTCCACGCAGCGTGGATCGGTCTTCAGGTCCCCTCAGGGAAGGGAATCTTTTGATTCCCTTCCCTTTCTTTGTCCCCCCGCCATATAGGGGGGACAAACCGGAAGCCGCTGCTCTTTCTCTCATTATCAGTAAAGAGTTATCATTACTTTTTATTTTATCATAATGTCTTCCATTTTACAACCATTTTTTCCTGCAATTGAAGCTAAAATCTACTTTTTGGGCATCCTCCCGCTTTTTTGCGTCGGAGCAATTCTCCTTTCCGCCTTCTGTTTTCATTGGTCTTGCATACATTATAACACAATTTCATGATTTGGGATATATCCCACGCGATGAATTTTTCTTTATACTAAAATTTCTCCAAAGGAATGGTGGTGTCTAAAGTGAATGCAAAAGAGGCGGTAGCGCGCCGGATCTACACGCTCTGTAAAGAGCGGAAAATGACCGTCAACGCGCTGGCAAATCTGTGCGGCGTGGCACCGTCCACAATCTACAGCATGCTGAACGCCAAAAGCCAAAATCCCGGCGTGGTCTCCATCCAAAAAATATGTGACGGGCTGGACATCAGCGTCCGGGAATTTTTTGATGATCCGCTGTTCGATGATCTGGACCCTGTCATCCAATAACAAAGCGCCCGCCGTCCTCTGCTAAGCAGGGGGCAACGGGCTTCGCTATCTTTCCTGGGTTTTCCTTTGCGAACCATTCTGTAGGAATCATCAAAAAATCTGTCAGGGCTCTGTATAGCAGGGCCCTGACAGATTTTTTCTTATTCCCACTCGGCAAATTCAGATATATGGGAGCGTATTTAGGGTGATTTTGCAGGCAAAACATTCGCAAATATG
>CALWZP010000025.1 GCA_944386055.1 uncultured Oscillospiraceae bacterium
GTGCCGCCACTCCACCCCCGGCGTCACCCTGATCTCCCCGCCGCCCCACCACGACATCTACTCCATTGAGGATCTGGCCCAGCTGATCTACGACCTGAAGTGCGCCAACCGGCAGGCCCGCATCTCGGTGAAGCTGGTCAGCGAGGCGGGGGTGGGCACCATCGCCGCCGGCGTGGCCAAGGCCGGGGCCCAGGTGGTGCTGATCTCCGGCTTTGACGGGGGCACCGGCGCCGCCCCCCGCACCTCCATCCACAACGCCGGCCTGCCCTGGGAGCTGGGGCTGGCGGAGACCCACCAGACCCTCATCCAAAACGGCCTGCGCTCCCGGGTGGTGGTGGAGACCGACGGCAAGCTGATGAGCGGCCGGGATGTGGCCATCGCCTGTATGCTGGGGGCGGAGGAGTTCGGCTTTGCCACCGCGCCCCTGGTCACCCTGGGGTGCGTGATGATGCGGGTGTGCAACCTGGACACCTGCCCGGTGGGAGTTGCCACTCAGAATCCCGAACTGAGGAAGCGCTTTACCGGCAGGCCGGAATATGTGGTGAACTTCATGCGCTTCATCGCCCAGGAGCTGCGGGAGCACATGGCCAGGCTGGGGGTGCGCACGGTGGAGGAGCTGGTGGGCCGCACCGACCTGCTCCAGGTGCGCCGGCCGGCGGTGAACGACCGGGCGGCCACGGTGGACCTGTCCGCCATCCTGGACAACCCCTATGTGGGCACCGGCGCCAAGACCCACTTCGACCCCGCCGATGTCTATGACTTCCGCCTGGAGGACACGGTGGACCTGAAGGTGCTGGAGAAGAAGCTGGGGAAGGCCCTGCAGAAGGGGGAGCCCAAGCAGCTCTCCCTGGCGGTGTCCTCCACTGACCGGGCGGTGGGTACCATCCTGGGCAGCGACATCACCCGCCTCCACGGCAGCCTGCCCGACGGGACCTTCACCGTGCAGTGCACCGGCGGCGGCGGGCAGTCCTTCGGCGCCTTCCTGCCCCGGGGGCTGACCCTGCGGCTGGAGGGGGACGCCAACGACTACCTGGGCAAGGGCCTCTCCGGCGGCACCATCGTGGTCTATCCGCCCCGGGCGGAGGGCTTCGTCCCCGAGGAGAACATCCTGGTGGGCAATGTGGCCCTGTACGGCGCCACCAGCGGCAGGGCCTTCCTCAACGGTGTGGCCGGCGAGCGGTTCTGCGTGCGCAACTCCGGCGCCACCGCGGTGGTGGAGGGCGTGGGCGACCACGGCTGCGAGTACATGACCGGCGGCCGGGTGGTGGTGCTGGGCCCCACCGGAAAGAACTTCGCCGCGGGGATGAGCGGCGGGGTGGCCTTCGTGCTGGACGAGAACCGGGACCTGTACCTGCGGCTGAACAAGGAGCTGGTGAGCATGGACGCGGTGACCCAGCCCCACGACATCGCCGAGCTGAAGGAGCTGATCCAGGCCCACGCCGAGGCCACCGGTTCGCCCAAGGCGGCGCGGATCCTGGAACGGTTCGAGGAATATCTGCCGCTGTTCAAAAAGATCCTGCCCCACGACTATGACCGTATGCTGCGGGCCATTGCCCAGTATGAGGAGACCGGGATGAGCAGGGAGCAGGCTCAGGTGGAGGCGTTCTGCGCCTGCACCGGGAAGGGGGGAAAGTGACATGGGAAAGCCCACCGGATTTTTGGAATATGACCGCCGGGGCAACCCCTGCCAGGAGCCTCTGGAGCGGATCAGGCACTACAACGAGTTCCACCCCCGCCTGGACCGGGAGGAGCGGCAGCGCCAGGGCGCCCGGTGCATGGAGTGCGGCGTGCCCTTCTGCCAGTCGGGCGCGGTGCTCAACGGCATGGTGTCCGGCTGCCCCCTGCACAATCTGGTGCCCGAGTGGAACGACCTGGTGTACCACGGCAGCTTCGCCCACGCGGCGGAGCGGCTGCTGAAGACCAACAACTTCCCCGAGTTCACCGGGCGGGTGTGCCCCGCCCTGTGCGAGGCGGCGTGCACCTGCGGCCTCCACGGGGACCCCGTGACCATCCGGGACAACGAGCTGGGCATCATCGAGGACGCCTGGGAGCAGGGACTCATCCGGCCCACGCCGCCCTCCGCCCGGACCGGGAAGCGGGTGGCGGTGGTGGGCTCCGGCCCCTCGGGGCTGGCCTGCGCCGACCAGCTCAACCGGCGGGGACACAGCGTCACCGTCTTCGAGCGGGAGGACCGCCCCGGCGGCCTGCTGATGTACGGCATCCCCAACATGAAGCTGGAGAAGACCATCGTCCAGCGCCGCCTGGACCTGATGGCCGCCCAGGGGGTGGAGTTCCGCACCGGCGTGGATGTGGGCGTGGATGTAACGGCGGAGGAGCTGCTGGGAGAGTACGACGCGGTGGTGCTGTGCTGCGGCGCGGCCCAGCCCCGGGATCTGGCCGTCCCCGGCCGGGAGGCCCGGGGGGTGTGGTTCGCGGTGGATTTTCTGAAGGAGACCACCCGCAGCCTGCTGGACAACGGCCTGACGGAGGGGACCTATCCTTCCGCCAGGGGAAAGCATGTGGTGGTGGTGGGCGGCGGCGACACCGGCAACGACTGTGTGGGCACCTGTATCCGGCACGGCTGTGCGAGCGTGGTGCAGCTGGAGATGATGCCCAAGGCCCCGGACGGCCGCGCGGAGAACAACCCCTGGCCCGAGTGGCCCCGGGTGTGCAAGACCGACTACGGCCAGGAGGAGTCCATCGCCGTCTTTGGCCGGGACCCGAGGATCTACCAGACCACGGTGACCGAGCTGCTCAGCGATGAGAAGGGCGAGCTGCGGGCGGTGCGCACCGTGCAGCTGGACCGGGAGCTCAAGCCGGTCCCCGGCACCGAGGAGGAGCTGAAGTGCCAGCTGCTGCTCATCGCCGCGGGCTTTCTGGGGGCGGAGCGCTATGTGCCCCAGGCCTTCGGGCTGGAGCTCACCCCCCGGTCCCGGGTGGTGACGGTGGGGGACAGCTGCACCACCGCCGTCCCCGGTCTCTTCGCTGCCGGCGATATGCGCCGGGGGCAGTCCCTGGTGGTGTGGGCCATCTATGAGGGGCGTGCGGCCGCCCATGAGGCGGACGCCTATCTCATGGGGTATACCAACGGCTGAAAGACAGACCGCCGGGCGTACGGGGATGGCTATCCCCTTACGCCCGGCGGTCTGGTCTGACAAAGGGGGCGGCGGAGTGGTGCCACTCCGCCGCCCCTGCCAGCTCCGAAGAGCGCCTGTATCTTTTGATCGTCCATAGGGAAGCGGCCAGTGCTGAACACTGGCCGCTTTATAACTATACAATATAAGCAGAGATTACATTGATATAGGAGAAATTTTCACCATCAACTTCACTCAAAAAGCCAACTATTGTAATTAAGTCCCCCTGTTTAATTTCTAATAATTCATCTGGATCAGCTGAGATTACTGATATTTGAAATTCCATATTCTCACCAGCATCAGGTTCTATTTCCAAATCAAATCCTTCGCTGCTAATTTCATCAACATACCCGGTAATACAATAAGGTTGATTGAGGTAATTTTCTGCAAACACTAAGGGGTTCTGTTCGTATAGCGTATGTAGAGCATAAATTCCGAGTTTAGCATCACTGGAAAACAGATAGTCCGGCGTTTCTTTCATAATAGCGTTGATTTCATCAATATCTTCAATAGATACTGCCTCTGAAAGCATTTCTTCTTCTGTCATTGGGGCTTCTTCTGGGAGTTCACTACTACCTCCGTTGCTATCTCCGCCGCCGCACGCCGTAAGGGACAATGCCAGAACCGCCGCCAGTGATATCGCTGCCAGTTTTTTCATCTTCACCGCTTCCTTTCCTCTGATCTGCATCCTGCCTGTGGAACTTTTGTAAATGTATACCTTTCAAAATGGCGATTTGCCGGGCAGAAAGAGTGGAATAAAGTATTGAAATTCCTCAGTTTGCCTGGTATAATGACCATATTGACCGATGTCGGCGGAGTTTGAAAAAGCATGCTTTTTCAAACTCCGCCCTGTTTTATATTTCGGCTTTTTCAAATGACTGGGCCGTCCTGCGGACGAAACCGGGAAAAACGGGAGGGCGCCGGCCGCGATGGCCGGCGCCCTCCCGTTGACTTTTCCGCCAGTGCGGCGGAGGAGAATATCCGCTTTTCCGCGCCCAGCGAAACAGGGCGGAGCGGGGCGAAAAATTTTCCGCCGCCGGGGCTTGACAAACGGCGGCGGGATGGGTACAATAAGCGGGCAAATATCTCAAAAATTTTAGCTAATTATTTTTACCTAAAATAAGTGAACAAAAAAGGAGACGAGACTCATGGAGTTTGAAAAGCTGAGAGAGCAGATCGCCGAGACCCTGAACTGCGACCTGGAGAAGGTGACCATGGAGGCCCGGCTGGCGGAGGACCTGGAGGCGGATTCCCTGGCGGCGGTGGAGCTGTCCATGGCGCTGGAGGAGGCCTTCGGCGTGACCATCGCCGACGAGGACCTGCCCAATCTGAAGACGGTGGGCGATCTGTTCAACTATATCAAGGAGCACGCGGAGTAAGCCGCAAGTGAGCAAGACCGGGGCATCGGCGCGGACCGATGCCCCTTTCCGTAGGGCGCCGCAGGACGCCCTGCAACGCAGTGGAAGAGGAGTCACCATGAACAAGCAAGAGATCTTTGAACTGATGGACCGCTTTGACGCCGGCCGGGCGATCAGCCTGCGGCTGGTGTCCGGAGATTTTACCCTGGAGCTGACCAAGGCCGCTCCCGGGGTGGCCGCGGTGCCCATCCAGGCGGCCGCTCCGGCCGGACCCGCCGTCTCCGCCCCCGTCCCCGCTGCCCCGGAAGAGGAGGGCGGCGTCATCACCGCCCCCCTGGTGGGGACCTTCTACGCGGCCCCGTCTCCGGGGGCGGAGCCCTTTGTCCGTCCCGGCCAGCGGGTGGAGAAGGGACAGACGGTGTGCATCCTGGAGGCCATGAAGATGATGAGCGAGGTGCAGGCCCCCTGTGCCGGCATCATCCTGGAGGTGCTGCCCCAGGATGGGGAGCTGGTCTCCTTTGGACAGGCGCTGATCCGCTACCGGGAAGGGTGAGGGGATGTTCCAGCGAATTTTGACCGCCAACCGGGGAGAGATCGCGGTACGGGTGGTGCGTGCCTGCCGGGAGATGGGCATCGAGCCGGTGGCCGTCTATTCCCAGGCGGATGAGGAGGCCCTGCATGTCCAGCTGGTGGAGGAGGCCTACTGCATCGGCCCGGCCCGGGCGGCGGAGAGCTACCTCAACATGGACGCCATCCTCACCGTGGCCAAGGCGGCAAACTGCGATGCCATCCACCCGGGATACGGCTTTCTCTCGGAGAACCCCGACTTTGCCGACGCCTGTGCCGCGGCAGGGGTCGCCTTCATCGGGCCGCCGGGCCAGGTCATCCGCACCATGGGCAACAAGGCCGCCGCCCGAAAGCTGATGCAGCGGGCGGGGGTGCCGGTGGTGCCCGGCTCGGACGGCGCGGTGGACGATGCGGAAAAGGCGAAAAAGGTGGCGGAGGCCATCGGCTACCCTGTGCTTCTCAAGGCGGCCGCCGGCGGCGGCGGCCGGGGAATGCGCCGGGTGGACGCCCCGGAGCAGATGGACGCGCTGTTTCAGGAGGCCCGGGGGGAGGCCCTGTCCTGCTTCGGGGACGGGGAGATGTATCTGGAGAAGCTGATCCTCCATCCCCGGCACATCGAGGTGCAGATCCTGGCCGACCGTCAGGGCCATGTCATCCACCTGGGGGAGCGGGAGTGCTCCATCCAGCGGCGCAACCAGAAACTGCTGGAGGAGTCTCCCTCCAAGGCCCTGAGCCCCCAGCTGCGGCAGGCCATGACCGACGCGGCGGTGGCCGCGGCCCGGGCCGCGGGCTATGAAAACGCGGGTACCGTGGAATTCGTGCTGGACCGGGAGGATCACTTCTACTTCATCGAGATGAACACCCGCATCCAGGTGGAGCATCCGGTGACCGAGCTGGTCACCGGTCTGGACCTGGTGAAGGAGCAGATCCGCATCGCCGTGGGGCTGCCTTTGTCGGTGACGCAGGAGGAGGTGTTCTTCCGGGGCCACGCCATCGAGTGTCGGGTGAATGCCGAGGACCCCGCCCATGACTTCCGGCCCAGCCCCAGCACAGTGGGGTTTCTCCATCTGCCCGGAGGCTTTGGGGTGCGGGTGGACTCAGGGCTCTACCCCGGGTGTGAGCTGACGCCCTGGTACGACTCTCTGGCGGCGAAGATCATCGTCTACGCCCCCACCCGGCTGGAGGCCATCCGCAGGATGCGCCGCAGTCTGGAGGAGCTGGTGATCGAGGGCCCCGTCACCAACACCGATCTGCTCCACCAGATCCTCTACTGCCCCGACTTCATCCGGGGCAGCTATGACACCGGCTTTCTGGAGGAGCATCTGGACACCCTGCTGGCCTGGAGCGGCAGCGGAGAGGAGGATGAGGGCGCATGAGCAGTATCCTGGCCCGGCGGCGGCAGAAGCTGCTGGCCTTGAAGGCCCTGCGGGGCGCCCCGGCGGGGCCCGTCCCCGAGGAGGAGCCCTGCCCCGCCTGCGGAACGGGCAGCACCCGGCGGGAGTGGGTGAAAAATCTGTATGTCTGCCCCCACTGCGGACACCACATGCCCGCGGGGGCC
This sequence comes from uncultured Oscillospiraceae bacterium, assembly GCA_944386055.1. Lineage (GTDB taxonomy): Bacteria > Bacillota > Clostridia > Oscillospirales > Oscillospiraceae > CALXCT01. The sequence goes on from CALWZP010000025.1 coordinate 6,618, forward strand.
TACTACCGCCTGAGCCTGGTGCTGGACAGGGGCACCTTCCGGGAGCTGGACGAGGACCTGTGCTCCAACGACCCCCTGGACTTTCCGGGCTATGCCGCCAAGCTGACCGAGGCCCGGCGGCGTACCGGCATGGGGGAGGGGGTGGTCACCGCCACCGGCCGCATCGGCGGGCAGAAGGTGGCGGTGGGCGCGCTGGAGAGCCGCTTTTTCATGGGCAGCATGTCCGCCGCCCTGGGGGAGAAGGTGACCCGGCTGGTGGAGACGGCGGAGAAAAACCGCCTGCCCCTGATCCTCTTCTCCGCCAGCGGCGGGGCCCGGATGCAGGAGGGGATCCTGTCCCTGATGCAGATGGCCAAGACCGCTGCTGCCGTCCGCCGCTTCTCCCGGAAGGGCGGGCTTTATATCTCGGTGTTCACCCATCCCACCACCGGCGGCGTTACCGCCAGCTTTGCCAGCCTGGGGGACATCCTCCTGGCTGAGCCGGGGACCCTCATCGGCTTTGCCGGGCCCCGGGTGATCGAGCAGACCATCGGCGAAAAGCTGCCCGAGGGCTTCCAGAGTGCGGAGTACCTTCTGGAGCACGGCTTTCTGGACGCCATCGTCCCCCGCGCCCAGCTGCGGGAGATCCTGCAGCAGCTGCTGACCCTCCACGGAAAGGGGGCGGGGGAGCATGGCTGAGCGCACGGCGGCAGAGCGGGTGGCCCTGGCCCGCCATCCCGACCGGCCGGGGACGGCGGAGTTCATCCCCGCCCTGTTCACCGACTTTTTTGAGCAGCGGGGGGACCGCCTGGGGGGCGACGACCGGGCTATCCTGGGGGGCGTCGCCCTGTTTCACGGCCGGCCGGTGACCGTCATCGGCACCCGGAAGGGCCGCACCCTGGAGGAGCGCATCACCTGCCGCTTCGGGATGCCCTCCCCCGAGGGCTACCGCAAGGTGCAGCGGCTGCTGCGCCAGGCGGAGAAGTTCCGCCGTCCGGTGATCACCTTTGTGGACACCGCCGGGGCCTACCCCGGCAAGGAGGCGGAGGAGCATGGCCAGGGGGAGGCCATCGCCTCCACCCTGGCGATGATGAGCGAGCTCACCGTCCCTGTGGTGTCGGTATTCACCGGCGAGGGGGGCAGCGGCGGAGCCCTGGCCCTGGGAGTGGGGAACCGGGTGCTGATGCTGGAGAACGCGGTATACTCCGTCCTCTCCCCCGAGGGCTTCGCCTCCATTCTGTGGAAGGACGCCTCCCGGGCGGAGGAGGCGTGCGAGGTGATGAAGCTCACCGCACCGGACCTTCTGGAACTGGGAGTGGCAGACGCCATCATCCCGGAGCCGCCGGGGGGCGCCCATGCCGACCCGGGAGCGGTGATGCGGGCGCTGGACGCCGCCCTGATCCAGACGCTGGACAGTTTACGCAAAACAGGGCCGGCAGCCCTGGCCGCCCAGCGGTACCGCAAGTTCCGCGGAATGGGCGCAGGGGCCGTGAGAAAGGAGCGCACATGAGCGGATTGAAACTTGTCAGCACCGGCGCGGCCATTCCGGCAGAGGTGGTGACCAATGAGGACCTGACCCGGCGGGTGGACACCAGCGACGAGTGGATCGTCAGCCGTACCGGCATCCGCAGCCGCCGCTGGTGCGGCGAAGGGGAGAGCCACACCTCCCTGTGCCTGGCGGCGGCCCGTCAGGCCATGGAGCAGGCGGGCATCGGCCCGGAGGAGATCGGGGTATGCCTGGTGGCCACCTTCACCGGCGACCGCATGACCCCGGGGGCCGCCACCATCCTCCAGGGAAAGCTGGGACTGCGGGAGGACACGGTGTGCTTCGACCTCAACGCCGCCTGCGCCGGTTTTATCTATGCGGTGCACACCGCCAGCCGGCTCCTCCCCGTGAACGGGCGGCGGTACGGCCTGGTGCTGGGGGCGGAGGTGCTCACCCGGGTCACCGACTTTGACGACCGAAGCACCTGCGTTCTCTTCGGGGACGGCGCCGGCGCCGCGGTGGTGGAGTGGGGGGAGGACTACCCGGACCCCTGTACCGTCATGGGCTGTCAGGCCCGGGACGAGGTACTGTGCGTCCCCGGCATCCACACCGGGGAGGAGAATGTCATCCGCATGGACGGACAGGCGGTGTTCCGCTTCGCGGTGGAGGCGCTGCCCCGCTGCGTGGAGGAGGTGCTGGCCAAGGCGGGCGTCGGCCCGGAGGCGGTGGACCGCTTCGTGTTCCACCAGGCCAACCAGCGTATCATTGACCTGGCGGTGCGGAAGCTGAAGCTCCCCGTGGAGAAGTGCGCGGGGAACATCGACCACACCGGCAACACCTCCGCCGCCAGCATTCCCCTGCTGCTGGATGAGCTGGTCTCCGCCGGACAGCTGAAACAAGGCCAGCGGGCCCTGTGCGTGGGCTTCGGCGCGGGGCTGACCTGGGCGGGCGCCCTGCTGGAGCTCCGGTGAGAAGGTCGGAGAGAGAAGAGGAGAGCAGTATGAAGACACTCAACGAGATCCTGAACATCGAGTTCCCCGTCATCCAGGGCGGCATGGCCAACATCGCCACCGGGGCCTTTGCTGCGGCGGTGTCCAACGCCGGGGCCTTGGGCCTGGTGGCGGGTGGCGGCCTGGACGCCGACGGCCTCCGGGCACAGATCCGGGACGCCAAGGCCGCCACCGACCGGCCCTTCGGCGTCAACCTGATGCTGATGAATCCCCACATCGACGAGCTGGCGAAGGTGGTGGTGGAGGAGCAGGTGCCGGTGGTGACCACCGGCGCCGGCAATCCGGGCAAGTATGTCCCCGCCTGGAAGGAGGCGGGCATCAAGGTGTTCCCCGTGGTGGCGGCCCCCATTCTGGCCAAACGGCTGGAGCGCTACGGCGTGGACGGCTTCATCGCCGAGGGCACGGAGAGCGGCGGCCATGTGGGAGAGCTGACCACCATGGCCCTGGTACCCCAGGTGGCGGATGCGGTAAGTGTTCCGGTCATCGCCGCCGGCGGCATCGCCGACGGACGGCAGATGATGGCGGCCCGGGCATTGGGGGCCTGCGGGGTGCAGGTGGGCACCATCCTGCTGGCCAGCCGGGAGTGCCCCATCCATGACAATTACAAGCAGGCGATCCTCAAGGCGGGGGCCAACGACACGGTGGTCACCGGCCGTTCCGGCGGCGCCCCTGTCCGGGTGCTGAAAAACAAGATGGCCCGGGAGTATCTGCGCATGGAGAAGCAGGACCTGCCCCTGGAGGAGCTGGAGAAGCTCACACTGGGCTCTCTGCGCCGGGCGGTATTCGACGGCGATGTGGACACCGGCAGCCTCATGGCCGGGCAGGTGGCGGGGATGGTCCACGAGATCCGCCCCCTGCGGCAGATCTTTGAGGAGCTGATGGCGGATTACACCCGGGTACGAAAGGAGCTGATGGCATGAGCCTCGCATTTCTCTACGCCGGACAGGGCACCCAGCACCCCGGCATGGGGGCAGACCTGTACGAGCGGTATCCCGCCTTTCGTTCGGCGCTGGACGAGGTCTGCGGCCAGGTGGACTTCGACCTGAAGGAGACCATGTTCACAGATCCCCACGGGGTGCTGAATCAGACCCGGTATACCCAGCCCTGTATGGTGGCCCTTGCCGCGGGGATGACCGCGGTGCTGGCACAGCGGGGCATCCGCCCTGACTATGCCGCCGGGCTGAGCCTGGGGGAGTACTCCGCCCTTCAGTGCGCGGGGGTGCTCACCCCGGCGCAGGCGGTGTCCCTGGTGGCATTCCGGGGAAGGGCCATGGAGGAGGCCGCCGCCGGAAAGCCCTGCGGCATGACCGCGGTGCTGGGACTGGAGCGGGAGAAGCTCCAGACGGCCTGCGACCGGGCCGCCGACGCGGGGGTGGTGGTCATCGCCAACTATAACTGCCCCGGCCAGCTGGTCCTCGGCGGGGAGCAGGGGGCGGTGGACAGGGCCGCCGCCCTGGCCAGGGAGCTGGGGGCCAAGCGCTGCATGCCCCTGAAGGTCAGCGGCCCCTTCCACACCCCCCTCATGGCCCCCGCGGGGAATGCGCTGAGGGAGAAGTTCCGGGAGACCTCCTTCGGGGAGATGCGCATCCCCGTGCTGTTCAACTGCCTGGGCCGGGAGATGGGGCCGGAGGATACCATCCCCGCCCTGCTGGAGCGGCAGGTGCAGTCCTCGGTCTATATGGAGGACACCATCCGCCGCCTGGCGCAGCTGGGGGTGGACACCATCGTGGAGATCGGACCGGGAAAGGCCCTGAGCGGCTTTGTGCGCCGGACGGCGCCGGAGGTACGGACCTGGGCGGTGGAGACCTGTGACGATGTGGAGGCGCTGTGCGCCGAGTGGAAAGGATAAGGTGCGATATGGACTTTACCAATCGAGTGGCCGTGGTCACCGGCGGGAGCCGGGGCATCGGCAGGGCCATCTGCCTGGAGCTGGCCCGGGGCGGGGCGAAGGTCGCCTTTTCCTACGCAGGCAACACCGCCGCCGCGGAGGAGACCCTGGCACAGCTGAAGCAGCTGGGCGCGGAAGCCCGGGCGGTGCAGGGGGATGTGGCGGACGCCGCCGCAGTCAAGACCCTGATGGACACCGCGGTGAAGGAGCTGGGCGGGCTGGACATCCTGGTGAACAACGCCGGGATCAACCGGGACAACCTGTCCATGCTGCTGAAGGAAGAGGACTTTGACGCCGTCATCGCCACCAACCTGAAGGGCGCCTTCCTGTGCGCCAAGGCGGCGGTACGGCCCATGATGAAGGCTCGGTACGGCCGCATCGTCAACCTCACCTCGGTGGTGGCCCTGCGGGGGAACCCGGGGCAGGCCAACTACTGCGCCAGCAAGGCGGGGCTCATCGGCATGACCAAGTCCCTGGCCAAGGAGCTGGGCGGGCGGGGGATCACGGTGAACGCAGTGGCCCCCGGCTTCATCGACACCGATATGACCGCCGCCATGCCTGAGGCGGCCCGTCAGGCCATGACCGCCGCCGTCCCTCTGGGCCGTCCCGGCACGCCGGAGGAGGTGGCCCGGGCGGTGGCCTTCCTGGCCAGCGGCCAGGCGGGCTATATCACCGGCCAGGTGCTGTGCGTGGACGGCGGAATGGCCATGTGAAAAGAAGCGCGAGGATAGGCGCATAGGGGAGATAAGACGGGAGCGGATGGGCAAAGCCCAGGGACGGCCGGCGGCCGGACCGGGTTTGCCCGGAGTCGGACGGCTTATCGACCCGGCCATGCGCCCAATCCGCAGCGTGACATCAGAGGTCCCCCTGGCACTCATGAGGAGGAACAGATATGACGATGGAAAAGCGAAGAGTATTGATCACCGGCATGGGGACCGTGAATCCCCTGGGCCACAATGTGAGGGACAGCTGGCGGGCTGTCCGGGACGGAGTGTGCGGCATCGCCCCCATCACCCAGTACGACAGCTCCAAGCAGAAGGTCCACCTGGCCGCCGAGGTAAAGGACTGGGATCCCGCCCAGGCCCTTCCGGGCCGGGACTGGCGGCACATGAGCCGCTACGCCCAGTTCGGCATGGCGGCCGCGCAGGAGGCGGTAGCGGACAGCGGCGTGGACCTGGAGGGGCTGGACCGCACCCGCTGCGGGGTCATCCTCTCCAGCGGCATCGGCGGCATCGGCATGGCGGAGCGGGAGCAGACCCGCTGCCTGGAGAAGGGCTTTGACCGGGTCAATCCCTACTATATTCCCACCGCCATCGCCAACATGGGGGCGGGGCTCATCGCCATCGCCTTCGGCTTCAAGGGGATGTGCACCTGCCCGGTGACCGCCTGCGCCGGCGGGACCAATGCGGTGGGAGACGCCTTCCGCCACATCCGGGACGGTTACGCCGAGGTGATGCTGTGCGGCGGGGCGGAGTCCGCCGTCACCCCTCTGTCCATCGGCGGCTTCACCACCATGCGCGCCCTCCATGTGGGAGACGACCCCGCCAGCGCCTCCATCCCCTTTGACGCCCGGCGCAACGGCTTTGTCATGGGAGAGGGCGCCGGGGTGCTGCTGCTGGAGGAGTATGAGCACGCCATGGCCCGGGGCGCCAAGGTGTATGCCGAGGTGCTGGGCTACGGCGCCACCTGCGACGCCTATCACATGACCGCGCCCTCCCCCGACGGGGAGGGAGGCGCCCGGGCCATGGCCCAGGCCATGGCCGACGGCGGGGCGGCCCCGGAACAGGTGGGCTATATCAACGCCCATGGGACCTCTACCCCCCTCAACGACAGCGGGGAGACCGCCGCCATCAAGAAAGCGTTCGGTCCTCACGCCTATGACCTGGCGGTGAGCTCCACCAAGTCCATGACGGGGCATATGCTGGGGGCGGCCGGCGGGGTGGAGGCCATCTTCACCGCTCTGGCCCTGCATGACGGGTTCCTGCCCGCCACCATCAATTACTGCCAGCCAGACCCCGCCTGTGACTTGGATTATGTTCCCAATCAGGGACGATCGGCACGGGTGGAGTACGCCCTGTCCAATTCCCTGGGCTTTGGAGGGCACAACGCCAGCATCCTGCTGAAGAGATGGGAGGAGTGAGAGATGATGCAGTACAATTCCAATGAGATTGCCGCCATCAACCCCCACCGCTATCCCTTTGCCTTGGTGGACCGCATCGTGGACGGAGAGGAGGGCAAGTGGGCCAAGGGGATCAAGTGCGTCTCGGTGAACGAGCCCTTTTTTCAGGGGCACTTCCCCCAGTACCATGTGATGCCCGGCGTGCTGATCCTGGAGGCTCTGGCCCAGGTGGGGGCGGTGGTGCTGCTGTCCCTGCCGGAGAACCGGGGGAAGATCGGCCTGTTCGGCGGCATCAAGAATGCACGCTTCCGCCGCCAGGTGACCCCCGGCGATGTGCTGGAGCTCACCTGTACCATCCTGAAGGAGAAGGCCGGGGTGGCGGTGGCGGAGGCGACGGCCGTGGTGGACGGCCAGACCGCCGTCACGGCGGAGCTCACCTTCGCCCTGCGCAGGGAGGCGTGAGAGGGACGCTGCCTCTTCCGTTATGCGGGGATCTGTGGTACAATAAACAAAAAACTGCCGCGCCCTCCGGCGCGGCCCGGGGGCAGAGCTGTCATGCTGCAGGAGAAATTTGAACGGGTGTATACGAAATTCAAGCTCCACTTCTATCAGGAGATCTTCTCCCGGTTCCAGAACCGGGAGGCCAGCCTGACCACGGTGGAGACCTTCGCCATGGAGACCATCATGGCCCTGGGCACTCCCACGGTGAACGAGTTCGCAAATTTTATGCGGATCTCCTCCTCCAACGCCGCCTATAAGATCAACAGCCTGATCCGTAAGGGGTATGTGGAGAAGGTGCAGTCGGAACACGACAAGCGGGAGCACCATCTGCGGGTGACCCAGAAGTATATCGACTACTACAACATCAGCAACGACTATCTCCACGATGTGATGGACCGCATCCAGGACCGGTTTACCCCGGCGGAGTGCGCCAAGCTGGAGGAGATGCTCACCATCGTGGACCAGGAGCTGATGCCCGAGGTCTGCCTGGAGATGGGGGCGGAGCGCTGACCGCCGCCGGAGAGAACGGGAGCCGCGCTGGGCGGGCCATATGGCCCGCCCAGCGCTTTTTTCACCAATCCGCCCCGGCGGGGGGCTGGCGGCGGGGGGAAAACTGTGCTATGATGAAAAAAACGGATAGGGGGCGCGCCCATGGAGACACACATCATGATCACCGACGACGAGGAGGCCATCGCCGACCTGGTGGCGGTGTATCTCACCAATGACGGCTATACCGTGCACAAGTGCGTCACCGGGGCCCAGGCCCTGGCCTGTGTGGAGGAGTACCCCATCGATCTGGCCATCCTGGATGTGATGCTGCCCGACATGGACGGCTTTGCCCTGTGCCAGCGCATTCGGGAGAAGCACCTGTTCCCCATTCTGATGCTCACCGCCCGGGTGGAGGACGCAGACAAGATCCTGGGGCTCACCCTGGGGGCGGACGACTATCTCACCAAGCCCTTCAACCCCCTGGAGCTGGTGGCCCGGGTGAAGACCCAGCTGCGGCGGTACACCCGCTATAACCCCGGGGCCCAGGGGGCGGAGGAGACGCAGGAGCACGACATCCGGGGGCTGCAGATCTCCCGGCAGACCCACCGGTGCGCCCTGTTTGGGGAGGAGCTCTCCCTCACCCCGCGGGAGTTCGACATCCTGTGGTACCTGTGCCAGCACCGGGGAAAGGTGGTCTCCAGCGAGGAGCTGTTCGAGGCGGTGTGGGGGGAGAGATATCTGGACAACAACAACACCGTCATGAGCCACATCGCCCGCCTGCGGGAGAAGATGCATGAGAACGGCCGGAAGCCAAAATTCATCAAGACCGTGTGGGGGGTGGGCTACACCATTGAATGAGCGGAATTCCGACGCGCTCCGCCGGGCCAGGAGCCGGGGCCTTCGGACCTGGGGACTGTATCTGCTGATCCTGGTGGCCTGGGTGGCAGTGGTGGCCCTGGTGGCCCTGGTGGGGATCGTGGTGTGCGCCGGCCTGACCTGGCAGCCCGGGCCGGTGTACAGCTTTTTGAACTGGGTGCGGGACTACCTGCCCTTCGTGGCGGCGGCCTGCGTGCTGGCGGGCTGGGTGGTCATCAGTTATTTCTTCATCGCCCGGCCCGCCCGGGACAACGCCCTGCTGCTGGACGGGGCGGAGAAGCTGGCCCGGCCGGAGGAGGCCCCCATCCTCCTGCCCCCCTCCCTGCAGGAGGCGGAGGACCAGCTGAACCTGGCCCGGGAGGAGGCCCTGCGCCTGCAGCGGGCCGCCCGGGAGGCGGAGCAGCGGAAAAACGACCTGGTGGTCTATCTGGCCCACGACCTGAAGACCCCGCTGACCAGTGTCATCGGCTACCTCACCCTGCTCCGGGACGAGCCGCAGCTCTCCTCCGAGCTGCGGGGACGGTACACCGGCATCGCCCTGGACAAGGCGGAGCGGCTGGAGGACCTGATCAACGAGTTTTTTGACATCACCCGCTTCAACCTCAGCCACCTGGAGCTGGAGAAGCGTCCGGTGGACCTGACGCGGATGCTCCAGCAGGTGGCCAGCGAGTTCGGACCCATGCTGGAGGAGGCCCGGCTCACCTGCCGGCTGGACCTGCCGCCCCGGCTGGAGTACTCCTGCGACCCGGACAAGCTGGCCCGGGTGTTCGACAACCTGATGCGCAACGCCTGTCACTATGCCGCCCCGGACACCCAGGTGCTGGTGTCCGGCGGGGAGACGGAGGGCGGGATCGCCCTGGCCTTCCGGAACGAGGGCAGCACCATCCCGCCGGAGAAGCTGGAGCGCATCTTCGACCAGTTCTTCCGGCTGGACAGCGCCCGGGCCACCCGCACCGGCGGCGCGGGGCTGGGCCTGGCCATCGCCCGGGAGATTGTGGAGCTCCACGGCGGTACCATCCGGGCGGAGAGCGGGGAGGGGTGGGTGACCTTTCACCTCTTCTTCCCCCGCCCGCAAGAAAATCGTAAGAATTCCGTGGGATAAAGTTAAGAAAAGCTTAGGGAAAGCTGAAAAAACATCGCGCCCCGTTCTGGTATCATAAAAGATGCCGGGACGGGGCGCCTTTCGTCCGCTCCCGGGAGACAGAATAAGCGGGAGTGAGACGAACATGGAACAAAAGACCATCCTGCTGCTGTTCGGCGGCAGTTCCAGTGAATACGGGGTGTCCCTCCAGTCGGCCCACGGGGTGCTGTCCCTGATGGATCGCAGCCGGTATCAGCCCCTGACGGTGGGGATCACCCGGGGCGGACAGTGGCTGTATTTCAGCGGGGATCCGGAGCGCATCCCAGACGACCGGTGGCAGGGGGAGGGGTGCGTCCCCTGTACCCTCAGCCTGGACCGGGGGGTGCACCAGGTGCTGCTGCTGGACGGGTCGGGCCGCCGGCTGGAATTTGACGGGGCCCTCCCCGTCCTCCATGGAAAGAACGGGGAGGACGGCACGGTGCAGGGGCTGCTGGAGCTCACCGGCGTACCACTCATCGGGTGCGGCACCCTGTCCTCCGCCCTGTGCATGGACAAGGACCGGGCCCACCGTCTGGCCGCCGACGCGGGGGTGCGGGTGCCCCGCAGCGCCGTGTTCCGCCGGGGAACGGACCGGCAGGACTGGGAGCGGGCGGCGGCGGAGATCGGCTATCCCGTGTTCGTCAAGCCGGTGCGGGCGGGCTCCTCCTTCGGCATCTCCAAGGTGGAGGGGCCGGAGGGGCTGGCCGGCGCGGTGGAGGAGGCCTTCCGCCACGACGGGGAGGTGCTGCTGGAGGAGACCATCCCCGGCTTCGAGGTGGGCTGCGCCGTCCTGGGGAATGAGGAGCTCACCGTGGGCACGGTGGATGAGATCGAGCTGTCCGGCGGATTTTTCGACTTCGAGGAGAAGTACACCCTGAAGACCTCCGCCATCCACTGTCCCGCCCGCATCCCGGCGCCCACCGCCCGCCGGGTACAGGAGACGGCCAAGGCGATCTACCGGGCGCTGGGCTGCCGGGTGTTCGCCCGGGTGGACCTGTTTCTCACCCCGGAGGGGGAGATTGTGTTCAATGAGGTGAACACCATCCCCGGCTTCACCGCCCACAGCCGGTATCCCAATATGATGAAGGCCGCGGGCATCCCTGCCGGCGACCTGGTGAACGGGCTGATCGCCCTGGGGCTGAAGGGATGAGGCGGCTCATTCTGCCCCGGGCGGCGGTGTACCGGGGACCGCTGATCCTGGTGAACGGGGAGCATCCCCTGGCGGACGGGGCGGCGCCGGAGCTGGCCGTGGTGGACGAGCGCTTCCCCCACATCCGGATGGAGCGCCGGGCGGCGGTGCTGCTGGCCGCCTGCATCCAGGCGGTGGGAGGCTGGTCGGAGATCGTCCCGGTGTCCGGCTGGCGCAGCCGGCGGGAACAGGAGGAGATCTGGGCGGACGCCCTGCGGGAGCAGGGGGAGGAGTTTACCCGCAGCTTTGTGGCCCGTCCGGGGTGCAGCGAGCACGAGACGGGGCTGGCCATGGACCTGGGAAAGGCGGCGGAGGAGGTGGATTTCCTCCGCCCCGACTTCCCCGACCTGGGCGCCTGCCGCGCCTTTGGCCGGACAGCGGCCCGATATGGCTTCATCCTCCGCTACCGGGAGGAGAAGCGGCCCCTGACGGGGATCGCCGCCGAGCCGTGGCACTTCCGCTATGTGGGCGTCCCCCACGCCCAGCTGATGGAGGAGCACGGCCTGTGCCTGGAGGAGTATGTCCCTTTCCTGCGCCGGGGAGAGCGGCGGGTGCGCCTGGAGGGCGGCCGCACCGCCCGGGTGAGCCATGTTCCCTGCCGGGGCTCGCGCACCGAGCTGACCCTGCCGGATGAGTGCTGTCAGGTGTCGGGGGACAACGAGGACGGGTTCATTGTCACCGCCTGGGAGTGAGGAGATGAGCGGTTTGCAAGGAGGAAGAGAGCGGGGGCTGCCCGCCCTGGACTGGTTCCGGCTGGCGGCGGCGGTGCTGGTGGTGTGCATCCACACCTCACCCCTGGAGAGCTTTGCACCCGTCGGGGACTTCTGGCTGACCCGGGTGCTGGGCCGGGTGGCGGTGCCCTTTTTCCTGATGGTCAGCGGCTATTTCCTGGCCAGGGGCGGCTGGAAGGGGACGGGACGGTTCTGGCGGCGCACGGCGGAGCTCTATCTCGCCGCCGTGGTCCTGTATCTGCCGGTGAATGTGTACAACGGCGCCCTGCCCCCTCTGGAATGGGTGAAAGCGCTGTTCACCGACGGCACCCTGTACCACTTGTGGTATTTCCCGGCGGTGCTGCTGGGAGTGCCCATCGTCCGGGGGCTTCTGCGGCTGGGGATGCTGCCCGCCCTGGGCCTGGCGGGGCTTCTATACCTGGTGGGACTGGGGGGAGATAGCTATTACGGACTGGTCTCCCAGGTCCCGGCGCTGGCCGCGGTCTATGACGGGGTGTTTCTGGTCTGGGAGCAGACCCGGAACGGACTGTTTTACGCGCCGCTGTTCCTTCTGCTGGGGGCGGCGGGGCTGCGGTGGAGCGCCCTTACCTCCGGTCTGGGCTTTGCCGCCGCCCTGGCGGGGATGAGCGTGGAGGGGCTGTGGCTCCACGCCATGGACTATCAGCGCTGGGACAGCATGTACCTGCTGCTGCCGGTGTGCATGGTGTTCCTGTTCTCCCTGCTTCTGACCCTGAACCGGGGGGAGGCCCGGGCGGCCCGGCGGGTGTCCATGGTGATGTATGTGATCCACCCCTGGTGGATCGTGCTGCTGCGCCCCGCCGCCCGGCTGACCGGGCTGGAGGAGCTGCTGCTGGACAACAGTCTGGTGCACTTTTTGGCGGTGCTGGCCCTCACCGTCCTGTCGGCGTGGGCGGTATACCTCCTGCGGCCCCTGCGCCCTGACCCCACCGCCCGGGCGTGGCGGGAGGTGGACCTGGACGCCCTGGCCCACAACGCCCAGGTGCTCCAGGCCGCCGCGGGCCGCCGCTGCCGGCTGATGGCGGTGGTGAAGGCGGACGCCTATGGCCACGGGGCGGTGCCGGTGGCCCGGACGCTTCGGCGCCGGGGGATGAAGGCATTCGCGGTGGCCTGTGTGTCGGAGGGGATCGCCCTGCGGAAGGCGGGGATCTTCTCCCCCATCCTGGTGCTGGGGTGGACCGCGCCGGAACAGGCGGAGCTGCTCCGGCGCTGGCGGCTCATTCAGACGGTGGCGGACGGGGACCACGGCAGGGCCCTGTCCCGCCAGGGGGTGCCGCTGAAGGTGCATCTGGCGGTGGACACGGGGATGCACCGTCTGGGCATCCCCGTGGAGGACACGGAGGAGCTGGAGGCCATGTTCCGCCTGCCCCATCTGCATGTGACGGGGATGTTCACCCATCTGTGCGTGTCCGACAGTATGGAGCGGGAGGCGGAGGCGTATACCCAGGGGCAGATGGAGGCCTTCTACGCCGCGGCGGACCGCCTGCGTCAGGCGGGGCTGGACCCGGGCGCGCTGCATGCTCAGGCCAGCTACGGAATCTGGAACCTCCCCGCCCAGCCCTGCCAGTGGGCCCGGCCAGGCATTGCCCTGTACGGGGTGTACAGCGACCTCGCCCCGGTGCATCGCCGCCTGGACCTGCGTCCCGTGCTGTCCCTCCGGGCCCGGGTGGCCTCGGTGCGCACCCTACATGCGGGGGAGGGGGCGGGCTATGGCCTGGCCTTCACCGCCCGGCGGGAGACCAGGCTTGCGGCGCTGTCCATCGGCTATGCCGACGGGCTGCCCCGGGACCTGCCCGCTCGGGGCGGGCAGGTGCTCCTCCGCGGCGTACGCTGCCCCATGGTGGGGCGGGTGTGCATGGACCAGCTGCTGGTGGATGTCACCGGCGTGGAGGGGGTCTCTCCGGGAGAGCCCGCCACCCTCATCGGCGGAGACGGGGAGGACTTCCTGCCGGCGGAGGAGGTGGCGGTGCAGTGCGGCACCATCACCAACGAGCTGCTCTCCCGCCTGAGCAGCCGTCTGCCGGTGGTCCGAAAGGGCCGGGGCATTTGACAAAAGTAGAGCGCGCCGGGACGGGGAGGACCCGTCCCGGCGCGTGTTTTTTGTATGGGAGTTCTCTCAGCCGGGGAGCAGCCCCGCCCTCTGGGTCAGCATGAACGCCCCCAGCAGCAGAAGGACGATCCCGGTGACCCGGCCGCCCTGCTTGGGAGAGAGACGGTTGGCCCACCGGGCGGAGAGCAGGGACCACAGCAGGGTGAACGCCATGCACAGCACCATGGGGAGAGCGTAGTCCCCCACATGACCGAAGAGGAAGTGGGAGGCGGAGCCGGTGAGAGCGGTGAAGGTCATGACGAACACACTGGTGCCCACGGCGGTCTTCCGCTCGTACCCCAGCAGGAAGGTGAGGAGGAAGAGCATCATCAGTCCGCCGCCCACCCCCACGAAGCCGCAGTAGAAGCCGATGGCACCGCCGCACAGCAGAGAGAGCAGCGTCCGCCGCCGGGCGCTGCGGCGCAGGAAGCGCTGGCTGGGCGCATCCACCGGCCGGACGAGGAAGCGGAAGCCCATTCCCACGGTGCACAGGATGGACAGCAGGCCCATCTCCCGGTTGGGGAGATACTGGGAGAGATAGCTGCCCACCACCGTCATCACCAGAACAGAGGAGAGCATGGTCCCGCCGCTGCGTAGGTCCAGACTGCCGCTTTTGCCGTAGGTATACGCCGCCCCGGCGGAGGCGAGTACATCGGAGATCAGACCGATGCCCACCGACTCGTACCACGGGCAGCCCAAAAAGGCGATGAGCATGGGGGAGATCACTGTGGCGGCGGACAGCCCCACGAACCCGGTGCCGATGCCCGCCCCCATTCCGGCCAGAAAACACACCAGGAGGGTCTCAGCCATGGGAACCTTCCTTGCCGGAGGAGAACCGGTCCAGCAGCAGTTCCGGCAGGCCGTCCCGGTTTTCCTCCGTCACTGTCAGGACGGTGACGGAGGGGTGCTCCGCCACAGCCCGCAGCAGGGGGTTGTCATCCAGCCGCAGCACCCCCAGCACCGGCTCCGGCCGGCCCAGCCGTGCCAATACCGCGGCGGGAAAGCGGGGAAGAGACGCCTCTAAAAACCCGATCTCGTCCATGAGGGTGATCGTTTCAGGCCCGCCGCTCTCCTCCAGAAGGGATACCCCCAGTTCCTCGAAAGCCTCCGGGCGGCTCAGGACCCTGGGACCGCCCCGGGACATCCGGGCCGCCAGAGACCGGCGGCGCCCGTCGGGGGAGGAGACATAGAGGGTCCGCCCGCCCTCCCGCAGCTCTGAGACGGTGAGAAATCCGTCCGCCCGTCCGGGCCAGAGCCGGAGGAAGCGCTGTACGGCGGTGGATTTTCCGACCTGCTTTTCCCCGGTGAGAAAGATATGTTTCGCCAATGCCATGGCCCCCTCCGACGATGATTTCTTTTATCCTACCACCGGCCGGGACGCTTGTCCAGAGGAGGCCAGGAAAGATACGGAGGACTCTTGCCAGAAGCCGCTGCCAGGAGTACAATAGGGCAAAGGTAATCCCAACGGAAGGAGGAGTGAAAGTGGAGGAACGATATCAGCGCAATCTGGGGGCCCTGACAGAGGAGGAGTGCGCCCTGCTGCGCACCAGACGGGTGTGTGTGGTGGGATGCGGCGGCCTGGGCGGCAGTATCCTGGAGCTGCTGCTGCGCATCGGGGTGGGCGCCATCACCGCGGTGGACGGCGACCGATTTGAGGCGAGCAACCTGAACCGCCAGCTGCTCAGCCGGGCGGACAACCTGGGCATGGGCAAGGCGGCCGCGGCGGCGGAGCGGGCGGCGGCGGTGAACCCCCAGGTGGAGTTCCGGGGGGTGGAGGAGTTCCTGGACGGGGACAACTGCCGCCGGCTCATCGCGGGGCACCACCTGGTGATGGACGCCCTGGACTCGGGGGAGAGCCGCCTGATCCTGGCCCGGGGCTGCGCCCGGGAGGGGATCCCCCTGATCCACGGGGCCATCCGGGGGTGGCACGCCCAGGTGGCGGTGGTGCCCCCGGGCTCGCCGCTGCTGGAGCGGCTGTACCGCCGGGAGGACGGGGGCCGGGGGGAGGCGGACAAGAGCTGCCTCTCCTTCACCCCGGCGCTGTGCGCCGCCCTCCAGGTGGCGGAGGGGGTCAAGCTGCTGTGCGGCCGGCCCACCCTTCCGCCGGACAGCCTGTTGATGGCGGACCTGCTCCATGGGAGCTTTGAGATGATCTCCCTGGGGAAGGGATGAGACAATAGACAACAGCGCGGCCGCCTGTCCACAGACAGGCGGCCGCGCTGTTGTCTATGAAGTTACTTCTTGGGGTGGAGAAGGCGGTCCCACAGGGAGCGCCTGGGCTGGACGGTGGACCGGAACTGGGGCAGATGATCCATGAAGTATTGCTGGGCGGTGAGCGCGGGGGCGTCCACCTGGTCCACCTTGATGTAATCCCCGCTGGGCAGCAGGCGGCGGGCCTTGGTGTTGTCGCTGAGCAGCACATCGAGGTAGTGGGACAGCCAGTCCCGGATCTCGGGGCTCTCCACCGGACAGGCGATCTCCACCCGGCGGTTCTGGTTGCGGGTCATGATGTCCGCGGAAGAGATGTACAGCTGCCGCAGCGCCCCGTCCCCGAAGCAGTAGACCCGGGAGTGTTCCAAAAACCGGCCCACGATGCTGGTGACGGTGATGCGCTCGGTCTTGCCGGGCACGCCGGGGACCAGACAGCAGATGCCCCGGACGATGAGCTGGATGCGCACCCCCGCCTGGGAGGCCTCGGCCAGCTTGTCAATGAGTTCCCGCTCAGTGACCGAGTTGATCTTCATGATGATATGGCCCTGAGATCCGCGGGCGATCTCCCCATCGATGAGGCGCAGCAGGGAGTCCTTCATGGTGGAGGGGGCCACCAGCAGCTTCCGGTAGCTGCCGCTCAGGTCGTCGATGAGCATGTTCTGGAAAAAGGCAACCGCGTCCTCCGCGATGACCGGGTCGGCGGTCATCAGGCTGAAGTCGGTATACAGGGCGGCGGTCTTCTCGTTGTAATTGCCGGTGCCGATCTGAGTGACATGGGACAGCCCGGTCTTTTCCTGCCGGGTGATCAGGCAGATCTTGGAGTGGCATTTATACTGCTCCGAGCCGTACAGCACCCGGCAGCCTGCGTCCTCCAGGGCCTGGGCCCACTCAATGTTGTTGCGCTCGTCGAAGCGGGCCCGCAGCTCCACCAGCACGGTGACCGCCTTGCCGTTCTCCGCCGCGTCGCACAGGTGCTTCACCACGGCAGAGTGCCGGGCCAGGCGGTAGATGGTCATCTGGATGGAGAGCACCTTGGGGTCGGCGGCGGCCTCCTTGAGCAGGTTGAGGAAGGGCTGCATGGACTGATAGGGGTAGAACAGCAGCACATCCCGCTGCTGCACCTGGGTCCACATGGGCACCTGGGGGTCCAGATAGGCGGGGTACACCGGGACATAGGGGGTGTGGTACAGGGAGGGGTCGCAGTCGTTGAGCTGATAGGCCCAGCCCAGATCCAGCGGGCAGCTGCAGACATAGGTCTGCTGAGGGGGCAGCTTCAGCATCTGCTCCAGAATCTGCTGCAGCTGGGGTGCCTCCCCCTGCATCTCCAGGCGGACGGGCGCCAGCCGCTCCCGCCGGCGCAGCAGCTTGACCATGGCGCTGCGGAAGTCGGGGGCGCTCTCGTCGAACTTGTCGTCGTCATAGCTGATGTCCGCGTTGCGGGTCACCGAGACCACGCACTGCTCCTCCACCCGGTAGATCTTGAAGATCTTCTTCACATGGGAGAGAAGGATGTCCTCGGTGCGCACGAAGCGGGCGTTCTGCCCGGGCAGCAGCAGGATGGTGGGCACCGCCTCGGGCACCCCCACGATGCCCAGCAGCTGCTTGCCGCGCTCCTGGAGCAGTGCAGCGGCATACAGCGCCTTGTTCTTCAGATGGGGGAAGGGGTGGCTGCGGTCGATGATCTGGGGGGAGAGCAGGGGGTGGATGCGCTGCTTGTAATAGTCCTGGACGAAGAGCTTGTCCTGTCCCTGAAGCTGGTCCACCGGGACCGCCTCCACCCCCTTGGCGGCCAGCTCCCGGCAGACCTGGGCGTAGACATTGTCCCGGAACCGGATGAGGGGGCGCACCGCCTCGAAGATCAGGTCCAGCTGCTGCCGGGGGGTCTTGCCGCTCTTGTTGTCCACCTCGTCGGGGAGCATAGCGTCCAGGTCGAACAGGCTGCCAACCCGGACCATGAAGAATTCGTCTAAGTTGCTGGTGAAGATGGAGATGAAGCGCAACCGCTCCATCAGAGGGACGGTGGGATCGGTGGCCTCCTCCAGCACCCGGGCGTTGAACTTCAGCCAGCTCAGCTCCCGGTTCTGGGTATAGCTCAGGTCCCAGCGGCGGCTCTCCTCGCTGCCGCTGTAGCTCAGGTCCCGGTGCTGACTGTCTTGAGGAGCTTTTGACACAGATATCCCTCCCTTACGCCGTATTTGCTGATGAACAGCTTGTCCCGGCACAGGGTGGAGACGATGGTGTTCATCACCAGCGTGCCGGGCAGGATGGTGTGCACCCGGTCGGGGCAGGAGTTGAGGATCAGCTTCCGGGCGGCGTGCTTCCGGGCGGTGAGCACATCGGTGATCTCCTGCAGCTCCGCCGCGGTGAGGAAGCGGTTGCCCTCCGGCTTGTCGAAGTAGGTGTTGGCGATCTTCAGCACTGCCCGTGCGGTGCCGCCCACGCCGCACACATGGTCCACCGGCTCCCGGGGCAGGGCGGCGTGGCGCAGGGTGGAGAAGATGTGGTCCTGGAGCTGGTGCAGCTCCTCCTTGTTGGGCCACAGCTTGGAGACGAAGTGGTTGAACAGATTCAGCGAGCCGATGGGATAGCTCACCGCCTCCAGGATGTGGCCGTCCCGGACGGTGGTCAGCTCGGTGCTGCCGCCGCCGATGTCGAACATGACGCCGGTGCCGAAGTCGCAGTTGAGCAGCGCGCCGTAATAGCCGAACTCCGCCTCCGCCTCGCCGGAGATGACATCCACCGCCACGCCGGTGCGGGCGAAGATCTCGTCCACCGCCTGCTGGGTATTGAGGATGTTGCGCAGGGAGGCGGTGGCAAAGACATTCATCTGGGACATGCCGAACTGGCGCAGCAGCCACTGGAAGTACTGCAGAACCTGACAGGCCACGGTGATGCCCTGGTCGTTGAGCGCGCCATGGTCGATGTAGTTCACCAGCCCCGCCATTCTCTTCTGAGAGAAAAGCAGCTGGATACTCCCGTCACGCTTTACATGATAGATGGACATGCGGATGGTGTTGGACCCCAGGTCCACGATGGCGTATTTCATGAAATGGATCAAGACCTCTCTCTTCCATGATGGATAATTGCTGTGTTCTCTATTGTACCGGAAATTTCCGCCCTTAGCACTACTTTTTTGAAGAAAAGCCTGTAAAAAATAGATGAATTTTGTCGGAGACGGGAATGTCGGAAATCAGGAGTCAGGGACTGAGTCCCGCTTTTTTGCGGCATACCCCAGGCCCACGCCAGGGTGAGGCGCTCCCCCGTCGGGCGCACCGGGAAACCGACCACCGCCAGGGGGCGGCAGCAGGCGGGAGAGAGCCCATTCGATTTTTGATGCGCCGATGGGAGCGGTACCGGCCTCCAGGTCACCATAAAAGGAGATCCTTAAGAACCATGGGTTCTTAAGCGCGTCTTTGGTTCCTTTCTGCGCGCGCAGAAAGGACCTCGCCCTCAGGCGAAAATTGATCTATACCCACCCACCGCCCAATTTCGGTATAGGGGCTCCGCCCCTATGACCCCGTGGGGGCAATGCCCCCACACCCCCGAGTGGCGCGCCGGGTCATGGCCCAGGCCAGCCTCTCGATTCACCTTCTCGCGCCCCACGGATGGGGGCCCGCCCCTGCAAAGGGCCGCCCTCAGGCGAAACAGCGGCCCTGGGAAAACGGAAAATCGAAGCGGGCAGAGCAGCAGGGGGCGCTCCCGTATGGGAGCGCCCCCTGGCTGTGCCGGATTTGGCTGTTGTGTGATGGAACTTACTTCACGATGTTCTCGCAGAAGTTGCGCAGGATGGTGGCGATCTCAGCCCGGGTGGCGCTGCCGGCGGGATCCAGAAGATTTCCAGGCTTGCCGCCCAGCAGGCCGGCGTTTACCGCCCAGTCCATGGCGGTGGCAGCCCAGTCGGAGACCTCCTCATAGTCGCCAAACTCCCGGATGGCCATCCCGCCCTGGGTGGTGTCATAGCCCTTGTACACCGCGTAGGCGTACAGCATCACCGCCATCTGCTCCCGGGTCAGGGGGTCGTTGGGGGCGTAGGCGTTATCACCCACGCCGTTCACCACGCCCTCGCTGGTGGCCCAGCGTACCGCCTCGGCGAACCAGTCATCGGAGTCCACATCAGTATAGGCCATGGCGTAGTTGACCACCGGGCCGCCCTCCATGGCCCACAGCACCGTGGCCATCATGGCACGGGTGAGGGTGGCGTCAGGCTCGAAGGTGGTGGCGGAGGTGCCGGTCATCAGGCCGCTCTCCACCACATACTCCACCGCGTCATAGAACCAGTCGCCGGTGTTCACATCTGCATAGGGGCTGCTCCAGGGGGCGAGGAGTTGGAAGGAGGCCTCCACGGTGACCGCGGAGCGGGGCATCTTGAAAGTGTACCGGTTATCGCCCTGGGGGGTGATGGTCAGGGCGCTGCCGTTCCGGTCGGTGACCACCAGGGCAGCCAGCTCATACCCCTCGTCGGGGCTGACGATGACGGTTACCGTCTGGTTGTAGCTGGCCCGGCCGGGGCTGACGG
Organism: uncultured Oscillospiraceae bacterium; assembly: GCA_944386055.1. Taxonomy (GTDB): domain Bacteria; phylum Bacillota; class Clostridia; order Oscillospirales; family Oscillospiraceae; genus CALXCT01. The sequence continues at coordinate 26,840 of CALWZP010000025.1, forward strand.
TGATGTCGCCGTTGACGATACTGTCGGACACCGTCACTGTGTAGCGGGTGGTGCCGGAGCCGCCGTTGGGGGCGGTGTAGGTGAAGGAGTAAGTGCCTCCATTACCAGCCAATGTTTGGGAGTTCCCGTTGATGTTCACGGTGACTTCATTGCTGGTCTCGTTCTTCACTGTGACGCTCTTATTGGAAGAGCCGGAGATGGTGGCGGAGAGGCCCTCCGTGGGCAGGATAGCAGTGAGGGGGATCGTGATGGTGCCGCCATTGGGGGCGGCGTCCACGGCGGCCTGAAAATCGGCGTAGCTTTCGCCACCCACCATCGCCACGGCCTGGCTGGTAGTGCTGATGGTGAACTCGCTGAACCCGTGGGGATTGGTGAAGGTGGCGGTGTAGGTTGTACCGTCACCGCTTCCGCTGGATGCCACATTTGCCGTGTACTCATAGCCCTTATGCTGGATGTAGACAGAATCACCGCTGGAAACAAATCCGCTGGGCAGGGGGATGGAGATGACTACTTCAGTGCCGGTGGTGTCCAGCGTGCCAGCCCTCTTGGTCAGAGTAACAGTGTTGACATCTTCGTTATTAACGCCAACATCCCCTTGCTCTTTCATATCATTGAGATTTGTAGTAGCTTTGATGTCGTAAACTGCCTCGATTTCTAAGGTCATCGTTTGGTTGGTGGGGTTATATGCCTCAACGGCGACTTCCAGGCGGGGCACTACCACAACGGTAACATTGGTAGCTTCCGTTGCTTCGGAAGGTTTCTTCTCATTAAAAGCTGTAAGGGCATTGTCCGCTGTAGGAAGATTTGTTGTATCATCGGCAGCCACGGTATTGCCTTGTTCAGTCAATCCATCGCTGCTGATTTCTGCCACAGCGGTATCCAATGCGATTCTTTGCTCCTCAGTAATTCCAAGTTCACTTGCAGAGGGAACTGTAACCTTGGCTGCTCCCTCTACGACCTTCACATCAGCGGGCAGTTCATCGTCCACCATATAGCCGTAGGTGACACCGTCTACCACATAGCTGCCGGGGAGACCGGTCCGGCCGTCTGCGCAGTATTCGCTGGGATCGCTGGTGAAGTAGCCGCCGGTGATAGAAATAGTGGCTTTTTCGTTCCTGTTTGTTGTGAGAGCCCCTCGAATTTGTCCGCCGGAAATATTAACAGTAGCCGGGTTTCCATAAGTATCGTTAACATCTGCTCTGACCGCCGCCTCGCTTCCGGTCACTGTGCCGCCCTGGACATTGATGGTACCGCCGCTGCTGTAGACATATGCGCCATATCCTTGAGATTGATATGTTCCACTGACGATGGTAGCATTTCCTTCCCAACTGGCAGCTACTGCGGTCGCCGTAAAGCCAGGAACGCTGGGGTTCTCCACCGTGAAATCGCAGTCGGTAAATGTCGCCCTTCCGCCGCAGACCTCGATACAGGCGCCGCCCGCCGAGGTGACCGTCACATCCTCAAAGGTCAGGTTCGCTTCCTCGGGGATCTGGATGCAGTCCACGCCAAATACATTATACTTCTCATCATCACTTGTGGATCCTGCGGTGGAGGCATAAGATCCGCCCGTCACCTTCAGGGTGATGAGATCAAGCGTGTCCATCTGGAATGTACGGCAGCCGGTCTCCACAGTCAGATCTTCCAGGATGGCCGTACTGCCATTGGCCCCGCTATCATAAGCATACGACTCAGTTTCATCAGCGGACAGGTAGAACAGAGCGTTGTCTCTGCTCTCAGGGACCCCGGTATAGCTGCCGCCCTTGAGCGTCAGCACTGCCGTTTGAATGACCTGGATGAAGCCGCGGGCATCTGTATTGCTCGTGGGGATCGTCATCCCGCTGCCGCTGTCAGTGCCGTCTACCGTGAGGTCGGCAGAGGTCCGGAAGAGATAACTGCCAGCTACTTCATTTGTGATTACATGCCCGTTCAAGTCCAGGGTCAGGTCTTCCTCGACGGCGATCGGGCCGGTCACAGTGCAGTCAGCCTGCAGCGTCACGGTGTTGCCCGCCCTGGCTGCGGCGACCGCGCCGGCCAGGGTGCTGAAGCCATAGTCTCCCACCGTGGCCACGGGGGATGCCCCGTCGGTGACCACTATGGTCTGGTCATCGATGGTGGCGGTCGTATAGCCCTCGGTCACATACTCGCTCACATCAGAGGAGAAGATGCCGCCGGTGATGGAGATCGCGGCCTTGGCGTTTTCTGCATCATTTGGATAGCTTGTGTTGCAAACTGTGTTTGAACTGTGCCCTTCGTATATGACGCCCTGTTTTCCGGTAAATATACCGTCCTTGATCTCAATGTTATGGTCGTATTTGGAGTTCAGAAACTGGGCGCGAATGGCATAGTTCCCCTCGCTGGTGTATGTTCCGCCATTGAGAACGATGTTCACATTCCGGTCATAGTTGCCTTCCAGATAAAGGGCCTCGCCGGCGGTGTTCGCACCGCTGTTGTTATAGTTCGCGCTTTGATAGTAGCTTGAGTCATATTCCTGTTCGGTCCCGGTGAGATTGCTGTTCGAGATCGTCACATTTCCGCCCTTGACCACGACAGCTGTCCAGGCGGAGATCGTGCTGTTTTCGATTGTGAGGGAGTCGCTCACCGGGGGAAAATAGACGCCGATCCCCGCGCCTGTGATCGTGCATCCATTTAAATCAACATGGAGGCTTCCGTTCTCGCTGCTCCCGTTCACCGCCACGCCATAATAGCTCGCGAAATTGTCTGCGCCACTCATCTCGATGTTCACACCATCGAGATCCACGGTGACCCCGCTGGCCCAGTCCACAACAACGCCTGCATGCTGCGCATTGCTTGTTGTATCTGTTACCTTCAGCGTGCCATTGCGCATCGCGAAGGTGATGCCATCATTCTCCTGGACCGCAATGGCATTTTTTCCGCTCCCGCTATAAATCAGGGTATGACCGTTCAGATCCAGGGTCAGACTCTTGTTAATGACGATGGGCGTACTGACTGTTACATCTCCGCTCAGAGTGATGGTCGCGCCATCCTCCGCACCCGTGATTGCGGATACCAAATCGTCTCCCGCCGCGACTGTTACTGTCGCCCCCTCTGCCGCCAGCGCGGACGCGGGCAGCAGGGACAGCACCATGGCTGCCGCCATCAGGATGGATAGGAACCTTTTTTTCATATATGACCATGCCTTTCCGCGAAAGGCACCAACGAGAAATGAAACAAGGCTGGTGCTTCCGCAATAGAG
>CALWZP010000026.1 GCA_944386055.1 uncultured Oscillospiraceae bacterium
AACTTGCCCGCAAACCCGTATGGTTACTGGCTTTTCGGCAGTTTGGACTTCCAAAGTGGAAACATGATTTCGAGTCAGCCCCGTTATGACCACTTCGATACCGCTGCATGTTCTGTGTCCCGATGCTGGATGGGGAGAGCAGTCCTGCGGGCCCATCTATTATGCCACAGATTTTCCGGCGCCGCAAGACCTTCCTGACCTTCCAGCGGGAAAATTTTACGGAGGGGGGCGGCGGTGCCCGGCATCCTCCGCTGAGCTTGAAGAATTTCCTTCCCTTTTCACACTGATGTGCTATAATATCGACATATGTCCCACAAAGCGGAGCCGCACGCTGCGCACAGGCATTTGCGGAGCAAGAGCCTGATATCGGGATTGCATCACAGCGGGCGGCGAAGCCGCCCGCGGCTGTGGCATCATATCCCCCGGTGCCAGCGCGGTCCGGCAGTCCAAGAGAGAAGGAGGGCGTGACGCCCCATGATAAATGTGATCCGAACCTTTGGAGAGGTGGTCCAGCGTACCTGTGAAAAGGATCCCCTGGCGGCCCGGCGTCTGCTTTTGCTGGGCTACCGGGCCAAGCGGCTGCAGCTGCGGGCCGCGCCGGAGCGGGGACTGACCCCGGCAGCCCGGATGGCGGCGGTGGAGACCATGACCTCCATGATTCATCCCCTGGCGTACCCGGAAAAGGCAGCCATGGTCAGCCTGTTTGTCCCCTGCGAGATGCTCCAGGTGCTGGGGCTGTATCCCTATTCCTGCGAGGGCTTTGGCTGCTTCCTGTCCGGCAGCTGGGCGGAGCGGATGTTCCTGCAGTATGCAGAGAACGAGGGGCTTCCCGAGACCTTCTGTTCCTATCACAAGATCTTCATCGGGGCGGCGGAGCTGGGCCTGATGCCAAAGCCCCGGTTTATCGTGAACACCACCCTGGCCTGTGACGCCAACCTGCTCACCTTCCGCCGCTTGGCGGAGTACTACCAGGTGCCCCAGTTTGTGCTGGACATCCCCTATGACACAGGGGAGGAGCAGGTGCGTCAGGTGGTGGAGCAGCTGAAGGAGATGAAGGCCTTTCTGGAGGAGCAGACCGGCCAGGCCATCCCGGAGGAGAAGCTGGCTCAGGCGGTGGAGCGCAGCCGCCGGAGCATGGAGAATTTTGACCGCTATATGTCCCTGCGGGCGGACCGGAAGATCCTGGGTGACCTGACGGGGGAGATGTTCTCCGGCTTCGCCCTGCACAATCTGCTGGGCACGCCGGAGACGGAGGAGTACACCCGCCGCTGCATCGCCCAGGCGGAGCAGGCGCCGCCGGCGGGCGGACTGCGTCTGCTGTGGATGCACACCAACCCCTTCTGGGTGCCACAGCTGCGGGCCATCACCGATTTTAACCCCGAGGTGCAGGTGGTGGCCTGCGACATGTGCTTCGAGGGCTTTGCGGACACCGCCGGGGACGATCCCTATACCGCCATGGCCAGAAGGCTGGTGTACTCCGCCTTCAACGGCCCGGTGGAACGGCGCATCGCCCGGGGCATCCAGGCCGCCCGGCAGGTGAAGGCGGACGGGGTGATCTGGTTCTGCCACTGGGGGTGCAAGCACACCCTTGGGGGCGCCCAGCTGGCCAAGGAGCGCTTCGAGGCGGCGGGGCTGCCCTGCCTGATCCTGGACGGGGACGGCTGCGACCGCAGCCACGGGGGAGAGGGGCAGCTGGCCACCCGCATGGAGGCTTTCGTGGAGATGCTCCGGGCGGAGAAGGGAGAACAGGGATGCGCGTGACCCACTATATCTGTAAGTATACCCCGGTGGAACTGCTGGAGGCACTGGGGGGCCGCTGTGAGATCCTCAACGGGATGCCGGAGAACTTTGACCTCAGCGATCAGGTGAGCCACCCCAACCTGTGCGGCTTTGGCAAATCGGTGCTGGAGGCGTGCCTCAGCGGTCAGGTGCGGGAGCTGGTGCTGGTGAACTGCTGCGACACCATCCGCAGCGCCTACGATGTGTTGCTCCGGCATGGAAAGCTGGATTTCCTCTTCCTGATGGACCTGCCCCACGAGGACGGGGGCTGCGCCCGGGAGCGCCTGAGCGGGGAGCTGCGCCGCCTGGCGGCGGAGTATGGGGCCTATCGGGGGACAAGCTTTGACCCGGCGCGGTTCCGGGCAGCCTTCCGCCGGACACAGGAGCCCCAGGGCCCCTATCTCAGCGTGCTGGGCGCCCGGGTGGGGGACCGGCTGTGGAAGCTGATGGAGGAGTCCATGCCCCTGCCGGTGCGCAACGACACCTGCGTGAACAACCGGAAGGTGGAGCCGCCGGAGGAGGAGCTGCCCTTTACAGAGTGGATGGACTGGTATGCCGGGGCGCTGCTGCGGCAGCTGCCCTGTATGCGCATGACCGAGACCTCCGGGCGGCGGCAGCTGGTGAACGACCCCGACCTGCGGGGGGTGATCTACCACACGGTGAAATTCTGCGACTACTATGGCTTTGAGTATTCCCAGCTGCGCCGGGAGCTGACGGTGCCCATGCTGAAGCTGGAGTCGGACTACACCGTACAGAGCAGCGGCCAGCTGCTCACCCGGCTGGAGGCTTTCGCGGAAAACCTGGCGCCGGAACAGACGGCGCGGAGAGGGGAGAGAACATCCATGGAGGGGAAACAGTATTTCGCGGGGATCGACAGCGGCTCCACCAGCACCGATGTGGTGATTCTCAACAGGGAGCGGGAGATCCTGGCCCAGGTCATCCTGCCCACCGGGGCGGGAGCTGCCGCCGGGGCGGAGCGCGCCCTGGAGGAGGCGCTGCGTCAGGCGGGACTGGAGCGGAAGGACCTGACGGCCACGGTGACCACCGGCTACGGCCGCTCCGCCATCCAGATCGGAGACAAATCCATCACCGAGATCACCTGTCACGCCAAGGGCGCGTTTTTCCTGGAGCCGTCGGTGCGTACCATCATCGACATCGGCGGACAGGACAGCAAGGTCATCCGGCTGGACGAGGCGGGCAATGTGGTGAACTTTGTCATGAACGACAAATGCGCCGCAGGCACCGGCCGCTTCCTGGAGCTGATGGCCCGGACGCTGGAGCTGTCCCTGGATGAGATGAGCACCGCCGGCCTGGACTGGAAGGAGGAGATCACCATCTCCAGTATGTGCACCGTCTTTGCCGAGTCGGAGGTGGTCTCCCTCATCGCACAGAACAAGGCCCCGGCAGACATCGTCCACGGACTGAACCGGTCGGTGGCGGCCAAGACCTGTGCGCTGTGCCGCCGGGTGGAGGGCAAGGGCGCGTTCATGATGACGGGGGGCGTCTCCAAAAACCGCGGTGTGGCGGCGGAGATCGAGGGAATACTGGGCGCGCCGCTGATCATCCGGCCGGAGGCCCAGGTCAACGGCGCCCTGGGTGCCGCGCTGTTCGCCATGGAGCTGTGATCGCCGCTGCAAATTTTCCAGAAATTACATGAAAAACGGCCGCATTTCCGTTTGAAAACAGGGAATCCTCTTCTCGAACCAAAATCAGATCCGACGAAACGGGCGCGCCCGATGGCGGGGCGTGGGTCGTCCTGCGACTCCGCTGAGAAGAAAAAAGGGAATTCCGGCGAAATTTGCTGGATAAAAAGGAGAAAACGCCGCCGGCGGGGCGCTGGCGGCGGCTTCCATGGCAGCGGGTGGCACTTTGGGAAATAACACGGACGCTTGTTTTCACGGCGTCTGCACATAGTAAGACAGGCCGGCGGACGGCCTGTCTTTTTCTTTTGCCTCTTGAAATCAAAGGAGGCGCGCCTGGAGGGCGTTCCCTTCCGGACAGACGGCCGCGGGACCGAGTGAGAGAGGAGTGTGAGCGGATGGAACAGGAAAATCAAACGAGCGGGTCCCGTCGGCCCCGGGCGGCGGCCCGCATCCTGGCGGCGCTGCTGGCGGTGGCCCTGGTGAGCGGGCTGAGTGGTCCCGTCTCCGCCGCGGAGGCAGGGGAGACGGAGAGCCGCACCCTGATCCCGGTGGGGCGGGCAGTGGGCATCAAGCTCTTCGCCGACGGAGTGATGGTGGTGGGCCTGGCCCAGGGGAATGCCGCCGGAGAGGACACCCCCGCCAGAGCGTGCGGCCTGCGGACGGGAGATGTGATCACCCACATCAACAGCGAGGAGGTCACCTCCATCGAGGAGGTGCAGCAGGTGCTCCAGGAGACCGGCGGGCAGGAGATGACCATCCGGGCGGTGCGGGGAGACAAGCAGATCCAGCTCACCGCTGTCCCGGCGGAGACCGAGCAGGGCACCTATCAGCTGGGGGCGTGGATCCGGGATTCCATGGCGGGCATCGGCACGGTCACCTGGTATGACCCCGCCACCGGCTGCTTTGCCGCCCTTGGGCACGGCATCAGCGATGTGGACACCGGCATCCTCATGCCCCTGGAGTCGGGCAGCATCATGTATGCCACCGTCTCGGGGGTGAAGAAGGGGATTCAGGGCACACCGGGACAGCTCCAGGGCACCTTTCAGGTGAACAACGACCTGGGGACACTGGTGGCCAACACCGGCTGCGGGATCTACGGTCAGCTCACCGACGAGACCATGCTCCAGGGGCTGGAGCCGATGGAGGTGGCATCCCGAAGCGAGGTGAAGGTGGGACCGGCCGTCATTCTGTCCAATATCGCCGGGGACCAGGTGGAGGAGTACCAGGTGGAGATCGTCCGGGTCTACCCGGACGGAGAGGACAGCCGTGATCTGATGCTCCAGGTGACGGATCCCCGCCTGCTGGAGACCACCGGCGGCATCGTCCAGGGGATGAGCGGCAGCCCCATCCTCCAGGATGGCCGCCTGGTGGGCGCGGTAACCCATGTCCTGGTGAACGACCCCACCAAGGGGTATGGAATTCTGGCCCAGCGGATGCTGGAGCAGGCGGAGCGGGAGACACAGAATTCAACGAGCATGTAAAAAAATGTAAAAAACGCAGGAACGAAAATGACAAAAATTGGAATATTCACACTTGCGTTTCTTGTCCTTCCATGGTAAATTATAGACAGAAACTCAAAATGCTGATGAACCAAGGAATCCAGCGCCGCAGAGAGCACAAAGCCGGGAGATGCCGGGGGCGGTGGACCGCGGAAGACTGTATGGAAAGGACGAGAGACCATGAACGAGAAGACGAAGGTCCTGGTAGCGGAAGCGGGGGAGTTCCGCCAGATGCTGGTGGAGGCGCTGGCTGATATGCCGCAGATCCAGGTGCTGGGCCAGACGGATGACGGCGGCGAGCTGCTGCACATGACGGAGGAGATGCGGCCCGATGTGGTGGTGATGGACCTGCAGCTGCTCCATATGGACGGGGTGGAGGTGCTGCACCAGCTCGCGCGGATGGACGCAGGCCGGCGGCCCAAGTCGCTGGTGATCTCCAGCTATGCCAAGGGCACCATGGGCGAGGTCGCGGCCCGGGCGGGGGCGGACTATCAGATGCTCAAGCCCTGCAAGGCCACCGCGGTGGCGGAGCGGATTCTGGACCTGGCGGGGGCCGCTGCTCCCGCAGAAGAGGAGGAGACCGACTGGCGCGCCCGGATGGAGAGCCGGGTCACCGCCATCATTCACGAGATCGGCGTGCCCGCCCACATCAAGGGCTACCGCTACCTCCGGGAGGCCATCCTCATCGCGGTGGAGGACCGGGAGGTGATCAACGCGGTGACCAAGGTGCTCTATCCCGAGGTGGCCAAGCGCTATAACACCACCGCCAGCCGGGTGGAGCGGGCCATCCGCCACGCCATCGAGGTGGCGTGGGACCGGGGCGACCTGGAGACGCTGCAGAAGTACTTCGGGTACACCGTCTCCATCGCCAAGGGGAAGCCCACCAACAGCGAGTTTATCGCCATGATCGCCGACCGCCTGGAGCTGCAGGACCGCGTGGTGCGGTGAGAAAATCAAAGAGGGGCCCGGTCGCCTTCCTGGCGGCCGGGCCCCCGTTCTGTCTCTCCGGCGGCGATGGCCCTTATCCCTCCGACGCCAGCTGCCGGCCCATGAGCACCCCCATGGCGGAGGCCATCATCAGCCCCCGGGTCCAGCCGCTGGAGTCCCCCAGACAGTGCAGTCCGCCGATGCTGGTGTGGAATTCCCGGTCCATCTTTACCCGGTTGCTGTAAAATTTCAGCTCAGGGGAGTAGAGCAGCGTCTCGATGGAGGCAAAACCGGGCACCACATGGTCCACCGACTGGATGAAGTGGATGATGTTCACCATGGCCCGGTAGGGCATGGCGGCGGTGATGTCCCCCGCCACCGCGTCGGGAAGGGTGGGCCGCAGGTTGGAGCGGGCCAGCTCCTTCTGCCAGGTGCGCTTGCCGTCCAGAATGTCCCCGAAGCGCTGCACCAAAATGTGCCCGTCCCCCAGCATGTTGGTCAGCTCTCCCACCTTCTGGGCATAGGCGATGGGTTGGTTGAAGGGCTCGGTAAAATTATGGGAGCACAGAATGGCGAGATTGGTGTTGTCGCTTTTCAGCTCCTTGAAGCTGTGGCCGTTCACCACCGCCAGGTCGTTGTCATAGTTCTCCTGGCTGACAAAGCCGCCGGGGTTCTGGCAGAAGGTGCGCACCTTGTTCTTGAAGGGCTTGGGATAGCCGATGAGCTTGGACTCGTAGAGTACATTGTTCACCTGCTCCATGATCTCGCTGCGCACCTCTACCCGCACGCCGATGTCCACGGTGCCCGGCTCGTGGGCGATGTTGTGCTCGGCGCAGATGCGCTCCAGCCAGTCCGCCCCCCGCCGGCCGGTGGCCACCACGGTGTGCTTGGCCAGGACTTCCAGGGTGGTGCGGCCGTCGGTGAGGGTCACCCCGCGGCACACCTCTCCCTCCAGAATCAGGTCGGTGCACTCAAAGCCGAACAGCAGCTCCACCCCGTGGTCGGCCAGGTAGTTCTGAATGTCCAGATACAGCTGCCGGGCCTTCTCGGTGCCCAGGTGGCGGATGGGACAGTCCACCAGCTTCAGCCCCGCCTGGATGGCCCGTTTGCGGATGTCCTTCACTTCCTCCGGGTTGCCCAGCCCCTCCACATGGGCGTCGGCGCCGAACTCCAGATAGATGCCGTCGGTGTAGTCGATGGTCTGCTGGGCCAGCTCCTCCCCGATGAGGGTGGGCAGATCGCCCCCCACCTCGCAGCTCAGGGAAAGCTTCCCGTCGGAGAAAGCCCCTGCGCCGGAGAAGCCGGTGGTGATGTGGCAGTAGGGCTTGCAGTTGACGCACTGCCTGGTCTGCTGCTTGGGGCAGCGGCGCTTTTCCACCGGCTGTCCCTTGTCCACCAGCAGAATGGACTGCCTGCTGCCCCGGCGCAGCAGCTCCAGAGCGGTGAAAATACCGGCAGGGCCGGCGCCGATGATGACGATGTCCTTGTTCATGCTGTCAGTTCCTCCTGTCAGAAAAACGAAAACCGCCCTCCAGTGATTAGGATGCCCCCATGGCGGGGCATGATAGTCAACTGAGGGCAGTTGGTAGAGACATCCATCCATCTCATGGATTTATATCACGGTTCCGTATTCAGAATAATGGGAAAAGACGGAAAAGTCAAGGGGAATCTTCTCGGGGAACTTCAGCGGTCATATTTGGCGCAGAAGGCGGCCACATCCTTAAAGTCCTCCAGCCGCTGCTTCAGCTCCTCGTGGCTCCAGTCCCACCAGCGGATGCGCTCCAGCGCCTGGATGAGGTCGGGCTGGAAACGCCAGCCGATGTGCCGGGCGGGCACCCCCGCCACGATCTCATAGGGGGCCACCGGATGGGTCACCACGGCGCCGGCGCCCACCACCGCCCCGTCCCCGATGGTGATGTCGCCCATCACCACCGCGTTGTGCCCCAGCCACACATCGTGGCCGATGGTCAGGTGATTTTCCCGCCGCCACCGGGTGATGGCGGGGTCGTCGTTCCCCTCCCCGAACCAATAGTGGGCCATGCGGTAGGTGAAGTGGTGCTGCGCCGCCCGCAGCCGGGCGGGATGCTGCACCGGGTTGAGGCGCACGCCAAAGGCGATGGAGGCGAACTTGCCCACAGTGGTGTAGATGATGTCGTTGCTGCCGAAGCAGTAGGAGTAGTCGCCGATCTCACTCTCCTCCACCGTGCAGTGGTCGCCCAGCTCCACATAGCGGCCCAGGCGGCTGTTCCGGACGATGGAGGTGGGGTGGACCAGAGGCTCCGGCGTCAGGGGCTGAGAGAAATCCAGCATCTCATTTCGCCTCGGAAAACACATCCCGGTTTTTCCAGAAGTACTCGCACCCGGAGTAGACGGTGGTCACCACGATCACCGCCACGCACAGGGTGTTCACCGCCGGCGGGATGGGCAGCAGCATCAGGCAGATGCACACCATGGTGGAGGCGGTCTTGACCTTTCCCGACCACCCGGCGGCGATGACCCGCCCCTTGTCCGCGGCGATCATCCGCAGGCCGGAAACCCCGAACTCCCGCACGATGACGATCAGCAGCGCCCACGCGGGCATCTGTCCCTCCTGGACGAACCACAGCATGGCCGCCGTCACCAGGCACTTGTCCGCCAGAGGGTCCATGAACTTGCCGAAGTCGGTGATCTGATTGTAGTGCCGGGCGATGTACCCGTCCACAAAGTCGGTGACGCTGGCCAGGATGAAGATGGCCAGGGCCACATAGCGGCTGCCGGGGAAGCCCCAGTACAGCACGATGAGAAAGGCGGGGATCATGACCACCCGCAGCATGGTCAGTTTGTTGGCGGTGTTCATTCCTCCGACGCTCCTTTGCTCGTCTCCTGCTCCTCCGGGACATACTCCATCAAGTCTCCGGGCTGGCAGTGCAGGTAGACGCACAGGTATTCAATGGTGCGTGTGTCCACATAGTGCTTTCCGGTACGCATGCTCTCTAGCGCGGACATACTGATGACCTTGTCTTTCCGCAGGTCATACTTCTTCAGTCCTTTTTCCTTCAGAAGCTGGAACATCTTGTCATACCTCAGAGGCACCAAAACCACTCCTTGCCTATCATAGCACATCAAACGCACGGAATAAAGTGCATTTCAGCAAAAAATACTGCGATGCTTTAGGGAAAATGACGGTTGACATTACACGAAATATCGTGTAATCTAAATTCAGACTTCAATCTCCCCGATGAGGTCGCCGTCGGTCACTCCGGTGAGCCGGACGGTGACGAAGGAGCCGGCGGGGATGTCCCCGGCGGCGGTGAAATAGACCTTGCCGTCGATGTCGGGGGAGTCGGCACAGGTGCGCCCCACGAAGCACCCCGCCTGGGGGTCGAAGCCCTCGCACAGCACCTCTTCACAGCGGCCCAGCCGCCCCTCGTTGAATTCGTCCATCACCCGGGACTGCAGATCCACCAGCAGCTCCACCCGCCGCCGGGCGGTGTCGTCGTCGGGGCGGGGCATGGCGGCGGCGGGGGTGCCCTCCTCGGGGGAGAACTGGAAGACCCCGGCCCGGGGGATCCTCTGCTCCCGGAGGAACCGGCACAGCTCCTCGAACTCCGCCTCTCCCTCCCCGGGCAGGCCGCAGATGATGGAGGTGCGCAGCACCACCTCCGGCATGGCGGCGCGGAGCTTGTCAAAGAGCCGGACCAGCTCCGCCTTGGTCCCCCGGCGGTTCATGGACTTCAGGATGGCGTCGTTACAGTGCTGGATGGGGATGTCCAGGTACTTGAGGATCTTGGGTTCCCTGGCGATGACGGCGATGAGCTCGTCGTCGAACTCGTCGGGGTAGAGGTAGTGCAGCCGGATCCAGCGGAAGGGAAGTTTACATAATTCTGTCAGCAGGTCAGCCAGCCGCCGCCGGCCGTGCCGGTCGGTGCCGTACCGGGTGGTGTCCTGGGCCACCACGATGAGCTCCTTCACCCCCTGGTCCGCCAGGGTGCGGGCCTCGGTCAGCAGGGACTCCATACGCCGGCTGCGGAACCGGCCCCGGAGGGAGGGGATGACGCAGTAGGCGCAGTGGTTGTCGCACCCCTCGGCGATCTTCAGATAGGCGGTGTAGGGCGGGGTGGACAGCACCCGGGCCTCGTCCTCGATGGTGTGGTGGATGTCCCCGAAGAAGGTGGGCTGGTCGCCCTCCAGCGCCGCCTGGATGGCGGGGACGATGTCGGTGTAGCTGCCGGTGCCCAGTACGCCGTCCACCTCGGGCAGCTCCTCCAGCAGCTCCTCGGGGTACCGCTGGGGCAGGCAGCCCGCCACCAGCAGCTTTTCGGTGGTCCCGTTGCCCTTGAGCTGGGCCAGCTCAAGGATGTGGTCGATGGCCTCGCTCTTGGCGGACTCGATGAAACCGCAGGTGTTCAGCACCACCACCCGGGCCTGGGCGGGATCGCCCACCAGGGTGAACCCCGCCTGGCGGCACAGGGCCATCATCTGCTCGGTGTTCACCAGATTTTTGGCGCAGCCGAGGGAGACAAAGGACACGGTACATGACATGGTGATCGCTCCGTTCTGTTTGGGATGGGCAGGTCTTTCTGTTGTGGGCGCGCCGCCCGCCGACCCGCCCGGCGGCAGGTGTCAAGGCAGGCGCACCCCCTGTGTAGGGGCGGATAGTATCCACCCGCATGTGAGGCTGGTATTTCTTCTGTGGGCTTTTTGCAGGACTGCTGGACTGACCTGTTATTTCGCCTGAGGGCGAGGTACTTTCTCCGCGGGTCGAAAGTACCCAAAGACGCGTTCAAGGACCAAGGTCCTTGAAAATCTCCTTTCATGGTGACTTGATGGCGGATGTCCGCTCCCTTCGGCGCACCAAATCGAATGGGCTCTCTCCCGCCTGCTGCCGCCCCCTGACGGGGATCGTTCTCCTCTGCGCCCAACGGAGGAGCGCCTCACTCCGGCGATGCCCTGGGGGCGGGCCTCCGTCCGAGCCCCCTTGAAAAGGGGGCTGTCGCCGCCGTCAGGCGGTGACTGGGGGTTTCTTGCCTCCTGCCGGGGCTGTAGAGAAGGACGGGGGAAGAAACCCTCCGTCACGGCTTCGCCGTGCCACCTCCCTTTTCAAGGGAGGTTTTTGAGATGCCCCCGAACCGATGGCGCGCAGCGCCGAGGTTGCCGGGGTATCGGTCAAACGCAAAACTTTCCGACCCGCACCCCCAGCCGTCGTTCGAACGCAGAAAGCCTCCGTCCCCCACCCCACCGCCCCGCCTGGTGGCAAGTGCCACGCCAGGCGCACTCCGCGGGGGCAGAGGCCGTCATTCTCAGCCCAAGCCAGGCCCCAGTGGGCCGGGAGGGGGTGCAGGGACCTTCGTCCATTGCGCGCCGGATGTAATTGCCAAGCCGTCAATACGGATCCCTTGTCCCCCGTAATGGGGGTTCTCAGGGGGAGCGGGGCGTGAGGAGACCCGCCCGCAGCATCGCGGAGGGCGCGGTCTCCGTGCCCGCACCCCCTGAGCGGCTCTTTGGTGACTTTCTGGCCGTCCAGAAAGTCACTCCGCCCGCAGGCGGATATCTAAACCCGCCCACCGCACAATTTCGGGATAGGGGCTTCGCCCCTATGAACCCCGTGGGGGCACAGCCCCCACACTCCCGGGTGGGTCTGGGACCCGCCCCTGCGAAGGGGAGAAAGCAGGGCCTGATTCCATCAGGAATCTTCCTCCTCCGGTCCTCGCCAGGCGGGATCATCCGTGATGCCCAGCAGGTAGTCGGTGGAGACATGAAAATAATAGGCCAATGCCACCAATTTGTCGATGGTGGTCCCGCGGGTGCCGCTCTCAATGGTGCTGATGGCCTTGTGAGACAGACCGACTGCTTCGCCGAGCTGCTTTTGGTTAATTCCCTTTTGTTTGCGCAGTTGCAATAAACGAGCGCCAAAAACATTTGTTTCAGACATAATCCACCTTGAAATTTACCTCAAAGTAGATTATACTCTACTTAAAGGTAAAATTAAAGAGAGGAGAAACTACAATGGACAGAGACCTTCTTCAGGCACTCTACGACTTCTGCATGGACGAGGTCCGCCTGCCCCAGGATGAGGGGGCGCGGGCTGCCCGGCAGCGCTATCAGGAGCTGGAGGATCAGATCCAGGAGGCGATGGGGCTGGAGTTCGTCGACCGTCTGGACCAGGTATGGTATGAGGCGCACCGCTGGTACGACCTGGAGACCTTCCGCCAGGGCCTGTGCCTGGGGGTGGGGATCATGCTCCTGGCCGGGGATCACTCCTCAAACTCCCCCTCCGCGCCGTAACGGCGCAGGGCGGCGGAGATGTCCTGCCAGCGGAAGCCCCGCCGGGCCAGATGGTCGGAGACCTTCTTCAGCGCCTCCCGGGTGGGCTCCTGCCCCTTCAGGCGGGCGGCCACCAGGCGGTCCAGGGTCTCTGCCGGGTCGTCCAGCTGCGCCAGGGCGTCTGCCCACAGCTCCCGGGGTACTCCCCGGCGGTACAGCTCGTCCCGGATCTTCTTGGCCCCGTAGCCCTTGGCGGCGTAGTGGCGGACCACCAGCGCACCGTACTGTTCATCATTGAGGACGCCCAGCTCCTCCAGCCGGTCACAGACGGCCTGCTGCTCCGCCTCGTCCGCCCCCCACTGCGCCAGCTTGCGCGCCAGGTCCCGGCGGGAGGTGGGCTTGCCTCCGGCGTAGGCCAAGGCCTTCTCCCTCCGGGCGCTTTTTCGGGCGGCGGCCTGGATGGCCTCCGCCTCCTCGTCGGTGAGCGTTCGGCCGGCGTACAGATCGAAATCCAGCACCTCGTTCTCCCCGACGCGGAGGATGGTGCCGTCCTCCAGCACCGCCAGCCAGCGGCCGGCCACATGCTGGGAGGGCTTCAGTTCCCGGATGACCACTTATTCCTCGCCGTCCGTGAAGTCGTCGGCGGACACATCCACCGCGCGGCCCGCGGCCTTGGCGGCGATCTGGGACTGACGGCTCATCAGCTTGTAGGAGTTGGCCCGGATCTCCGACTCGATCTGCTGGGCGACCTCCGGGTTGTCCTGAAGGTACTGCTTCACCGCGTCCTTTCCCTGGCCCAGGCGCATCTCCCCCATGGAGAACCAGCTGCCCGACTTCTGGATCAGGTCCAGCTTTACCGCCAGGTCCACCAGCTCGCCCCACTTGGAGATGCCCTCGCCGTACATGATGTCGAATTCCGCCTCCCGGAAGGGGGGCGCGACTTTGTTTTTGACGATCTTCACCCGGGTGCGGTTGCCCACTACCTCGGTGCCGTTCTTGATGGCCTCGATCCGCCGCACATCCATGCGTACCGAGGAGTAGAACTTCAGCGCCCGGCCGCCGGTGGTGACCTCGGGGTTGCCGTACATGACGCCCACCTTTTCCCGCAGCTGGTTGATGAAGATGACCACACAGTTGGTCTTGGCGATGGAGCCGGCCAGCTTGCGCAGCGCCTGGCTCATCAGCCGGGCCAGCAGGCCCACATGGCTGTCCCCCATGTCCCCCTCGATCTCCGCCCGGGGGGTGAGGGCGGCCACCGAGTCCACCACCACCACATCGATGGCGCCGGAGCGCACCAGGGCCTCACAGATCTCCAGGCCCTGCTCGCCGGTATCCGGCTGGGAGATGAGCATGGAGTCGATGTCCACCCCCAGCGCGTGGGCATAGCCGGGGTCCAGAGCGTGCTCCGCGTCGATGAAGGCCACCTCGCCGCCCCGCTTCTGGGCCTCCGCCACGATGTGCAGGGCCAGGGTGGTCTTGCCGGAGGACTCGGGGCCGTAGATCTCGATGATGCGTCCCCGGGGCACGCCGCCGATGCCCAGGGCGATATCCAGGGAGAGGGATCCGGTGGGGATGCAGTCCACCACCACATCCAGGTTTTCCCCCAGCCGCATGATGGAGCCCTTGCCGTAGGTGCGCTCGATCTGGGCCATGGCGGTCTCCAGGGCCTTCTTCTTGTCCGCGGCGGGGGCCGCGCTCTCCAGAGGTTTCTTGGCTGTTGCCATTCTCATCTGTCCTTTCTCGCGCCGGCGGCTCTGCCGGCGTTCCGTATTGCGAAAAGCCCGGGCGGCGTGTCAGCCGCCGCCGGGCACAGGCTTCGTCAGGGTAGAGGCTATCCGATAGATGGTCCTATAAAGCGGACTATTTCTTCTCCTGCTCCGCCGTGTCCTCCTCGCTGCCCTTGTCCCGCACCATCAGCACGATGAGCGCGACGGCGAAGGGGGCGGAGACCGCCACCATGGGCAGGGCCTGGTTGGACAGCGCGGTGAGGGACATGCCGATCCACACGGCCCCCAGCGCCACGCACAGCAGGGCGCACAGGCGCAGGGTCCGCAGAGTGGGCAGCCGCAGCAGCGGCGGGTTCAGCCCCACCAGGGCGGCCACCCCGGTCCACAGCCACAGCAGCCCAAAGAGGAGGATGGTGGTGTTCCGCACCATCAGCACCCCCTCCATGATGGCGGAGGCGCTCAGCGCCACCAGGAGAAGGTAGATCAGCCAGTACAGCGCGGTCTCCCGCTTGATGAGCTTGAGCATGTCAAAACGCTCCTTTCCTCACGCGTCGATGCGGCCCTCCACCACACGCCAGATGCCGTGGGTGTCGGGGAGGGTGTTGATGCCGGTGAAGCCGTTTTTGGCCAGGATCTCCTCCACCGCCGGAGCCTGACCCGCCCCCACCTCGAAGAGGAGGGTGCCTCCCAGGCGCAGGGCGGAGGCCCATTTCCCGGCGATGTCCCGGTAGAAGTCCAGCCCGTCGGGGCCGCCGTCCAGGGCCATGCGGGGCTCGTAGTCCTTCACATCGGGGTCCAGGGCGTCGATCTCCCCCGAGGGGATGTAGGGGGGATTACAGGCGATGACATCGAAGTCCCACAGGGCGGAGGGCGCCGGTTCCCGGGCGTCGGCCCGCACGCAGGTGACCCGGGCGTTGAGGTTGTTGCGCCGCACATTCTGCCGGCAGATGCGCAGCGCCCCCTCCGACCAGTCGGCCAGCACCACCCGGGACTGGGGGGCGTTTACCGCGGCGGCCAGACCGATGCAGCCGCTCCCGGCGCACAGATCCAGCAGCCGGGCCCCGTCCCCCGCCTGCTGCAGCAGCTGGATGGCCCGCTGTGCCAGCACCTCGGTGTCGGTGCGGGGGACCAGGACCTCCCGGGAGATGTCCAGGGGGATGCCATAGAACTCCCACTCCCCGATGAGGTAGGCCACCGGCTCGCCGGCCAGGCGGCGCTGGACCAGCTCCTCCACCCGGGCCTCCTGCTGGGCGGTGACATACAGGTTCATGTCCCGGTACAGCTGCTCCCTGGTCTTATCCAGGGCGAAGCACACCAGTTCCCGGGCCTCCAGCTGGGCGGCGTCCACCCCCGCCGCCCGCAGACGGTTCCGGGTGTCCAGATACAAGTTGTTATAGGTGGTGGCCATGGCTTGCACCCCTTTGTTGAGATGGGAGTGAGGAGATATGAGACAGGAGATATCAGGAGCACAGCCGTTTCGCCGCCGCTGAATTTCTATTTTCTATCTCCTGGTGAAGCGCCCTCCCGGGGCCCCCACGCGAGCCCAGCGCAGCGGGGCGCGTGGGGAAAGGAGGAGCAACGGAATGAGCAAGCTTTCGCTACCAGGCGTCTTCTCCCGCCTTCTCCGGGAGGACCAGCTCCAGGGCCTTGATGCCCACCTCGATCATGGAGTCGTCCGGCTCGAAGGTGGTGAAGTTCTGCAGCCACAGCCCCGGCGCGGTGAACACCTTGGTGATGGGGCCGTCGTGGCGGCCCGCCCAGCGGTTGATCTCATAGCTGATGCCCATTACCAGGGGGAGCATCACCAGATGGGCCAGGAAACGCAGAAACGGGTTGCTCACCGGCCAGATGGAGAAGAAAATGGTGGACACGATGATGGAGATAAAGATCACCATGAACAGAAAGCTGGTGCCGCAGCGGGGGTGGTGCCGGGGCTGGACGCGGACATTCTCCACCGTGAGGGGGAGGCCCGCCTCATAGCAGAAGATGGTCTTGTGCTCCGCACCGTGGTACTCGAACACCCGGTGGATATCCTTCATCCGGCTGCACAGGGCCAGATAGCCGATGAAGATGACGATCTTCAGCACGCTCTCCGCCAGATTGCGGGCCAGCATGGAGTCGTTCACCAGGGTGATGGCGGTGCCCAGCAGGGTGGGAAGCAGAAAAAACAGCGCGATGGAGAAGGCGATGCCCAGCACGGCGGCGAAGGTCACCACCAGCTTCATCATCTTCTCGCTGCCCAGCTTCCGCTCCAGCCACAGCTCGAACTTGGAGGGCTGCTCCTCCTCCCCCTCCTCCTCGGGGTAGAAGTCGGCGGAGTACATCAGGGCCCTGACGCCGTTGACCATGGAGGAGCAGAAGGTGACCACCCCCCGGATCAGGGGCAGGCCCAGAATGGGATAGCGGTCCTTGATGAGCTTCAGATCCTCCACCTTGACCTCCAGCCCGCCGTCCTGGCGGCGGACCACGATGGACTGTTTTTTCGGCCCCCTCATCATGATCCCTTCGATGAGGGCCTGACCGCCGCACATGGTCTTGAAGCCGGAGCAGGGGGCCTGGGAATTGCAGTTGGGCATAGAAAAAGTTCTCCTTCTTAGTATAGCAGGTTTTTGCGGAATGACAAGGGAAAATCGAACTTATGTTCCAATGGGCAGCCGGATGGTCACCACACAGCCGCCCCCTTCGGCGTTGCCGATCTCCAGCACGCCGTTGTGGCGGGTGATGATCTCCTCACAAACCGCCAGACCGATGCCGGAGCCCCGGGCCTTAGAGCTGCCCTTATAGAACTTCTGTTTGATGAAGGGCAGTTCCTCCTCCGGGATGCCGGGGCCGTAGTCCCGGATGCGGATGACCACATCGTTCCCCTCACGGCAGATGGAGGTGTCGATCTTCTTCCCGGCGCCGCCGTGCTTGGCGGCGTTGTCCAGCAGGTTGCAGAACACCTGGCGCAGCCGTTCCGGGTCGCCGGAAATGGGAGGAAAGTCCTCCTCACAGTCGGTGTGGGTGAGAATGATGCCCTCCTTGCGGAAAAATTCCTTGTAGGTGTATACCGCGTCCTCCAGCTCCGCCTTGATGTCAATGGGCTCCACCGACAGGGTGAAGCGCCCGTCCTCGATGCGGCTGAACTCCAGAAGCTCCTCCACCATGTTGGTCAGACGCCGGGCCTCGGAGACGATGATGTCCATCCCCTTCTTCACATCCTTCGGGTCTGTGAGCTCGCCGCTGGCGATGGTCTCCGCCCAGCCGTTGATGGCGGTGAGGGGGGTGCGCAGTTCGTGGGAGACGGAGGAGATGAACTCGGACTGCACCTTTTCCGACTGCTTGATCTTCAGGGACATGTCGTTGATGCTGTCGGTGAGCTCGCCGATCTCATCCTCGTACTGCTTGGGAATCTGGATGCCGTAGCCGCCCTCGGCGATGCGCTTGGCCGCCTCGGTCAGCCGGGACACCGGGGCGACGATGGAGCGCAGGAAAAGCAGGTTGGACAGATAGCACAGCCCCAGGATCAGAAGCCCCACCAGGATGCCAAGGCCGGACATGAGGATGATCTGCCGGTCCGCCTGCACCAGGGAGGTGACCACCCGGACCACGCCCACTACGCTGCCGTTGTACACAACGGGTGCAGAGGCAGCCATGATGTGTTCCCCGGTGTGGGGGTCCCGGCCGGACCAGACATAGGAGGCCATGGTCTCCACCGCGACGCGGATGTCGTTGGTGTCCGGGGTGGTGTTGGCGGTCAGCCCATAGGAGGACAGGCGCACCTGTCCGTCGGGGGAGAGAAACTGCAGCTCCAGAATATTCTGCTCGGAGAAGGAGGAGACATAGCTCTGGGCCCACTGATAGTACTCCTCCTCAGTATAGTTGCGGAACAGGGAGGCGGCCTGGCTGGCCCGGGTGTTCAGCCCGTTGCCCATGGTGGTGTAATAGTAGGCGGCCATGGCGATGCAGAAGGAGGCCAGCGCCAGCATGACGATCAGCGTCAGGGCGGACATGTTGCTGAACATCCAGCGATGCCGGATGCTCTTGGGTTGTGAGATGAGCTTGAAGCGCATGACCGCCGCCTCCTTTCTGTCTTAATAAAGTATGCCGGATCAGAATCCCCACTTATAACCGTATCCCCACACGGTGGTGATATACACCGGATTGGTGGGGTCGTCCGTCCCGCGGAAACAGGTTTCGCGAGGAACCCGTGGGGCTTTGAAATGCTCGGCAAAAGTAAATTCCGCCTGCGCCAAGGTTTTGCCTTTGACAAAACCTTGTACGGCGCGAAGCGCCGCCCCGCGATGCGGGGCCCCATCGAGGACGACCGGGGAGAGCCGGATCAGAATCCCCACTTATAGCCGTACCCCCACACGGTGGTGATATACACCGGATTGGTGGGGTCGTCCTCGATCTTGATGCGGAGGCGGCGGATGTTCACATCCACGATCTTCAGCTCGCCGAAGTATTCCTTGCCCCACACCGTGTCCAGAATCTCCTCCCGGGAGAGGGCTTTGCCCGGATTCTCCATGAACAGCTTCATGATGGAATACTCCACCTGAGTCAGCTTGATGCGCTGTCCCCGCTTTTCAAAGGTGCGGTTGCGGGTGTTCAGCAGGAAGGGCTCCTGCCGGATCTCGCCGGAGTCATCGGCGGCATCACTGCCCACCCGGCGGAACAGCGCGTCGATGCGGGCGGTGAGTTCGGCGGGGGAGAAGGGCTTGGTCATGTAGTCGTCCGCGCCGGTCATCAGGCCGGTGACCTTGTCCATCTCCTGGGTGCGGGCGGTGAGCATGATGATGCCGATCTGGTTGTCGGTGGCCCGGATCCGGCGGCACACCTCGAAGCCGTCCATGTCGGGCAGCATGATGTCCAGCAGGGCCACCTTGATGTCGCTGTTGCGCTTGAGCTGCTGAAGGGCCTCCTCGCCGGTGGCGGCCTCGATGGCCTCGTAGCCCGCCCGCTTCAGGTTGATGACCACAAAGCTGCGGATGTTCTCCTCGTCTTCCAGAACCAGAACCTTTTTCATGGCATACCGCTCCTTATCATCGTTGATCCATGTTGGCCGCTACCATGTTACCACTCGGTGCGGATGAGATTAAAACTGGACAGCAGGGATTCCTCGTTCAGACCGCAGTCCCAGTCCCCCAGGAACTCTGCAGCGTAGATGGTGGTGGAGTCCTCCAGCAGGGTGAACCGGTTGCCCAGACTGGCGCGGACCACACGATTGGTGCCGGTAAGGGTGTAGATGGTGAGGAAAGCCTCCGGTTCCTCATCCTGGTCGCCGGACCAGCGGTAGAAGGTCACCGCCCGTTCTCCCCGGTTGACCTGATCGGTGCGGGCAATGGTGATCTGTCCCACCCAGTCGTCCGGAAGCACCAGATACCAGCCGTCCCGCTCATTGTGATAGGTGGTGCAGATGGGATAGGAGGCGCCCTGGGCGTCAAACTGCATCCAGGTGATGACCCACACGCTGTCCGTGCTCAGCGGGACGCCATACTCGGGCAGGAAGGTGAGACTGGGCAGCTCCAGCACCGAATCGTTGTTGATGTCGGTGCCGTACACATCCCGCAGACAGAGGGTCCTCAGGCTGGTGCCCGTATCCTGATAGAGAGTGATATTTTGAAGGCCATTCGCAGAATAGACCAAGATATCGGTGATCAGATTGCCGCCGGACTGCCGGCTGGTGACATACAGGGCGGGGAGCATCCCCTGGACATAGTCGTCACTGAGCTCCTCGATGCTGGTGATATCCGCCGACAGGCTGGCGGTGCTGTTCAGGACCAGGGAGTCCGTATCCGGGCTGTAGTCGTAATAGTCCGCCCGGCCGCTGGTCTCACCGCTGAGGGTGAGCAGCAGGAGCTCCATCTTTCCGTCCATGTCCATATCCATGACCTGATAGTCGGAATAGCTGGTAATGAGCAGGGAGCGCACCGAGCCGGTGGACAGGGAATAGGCCCCCAGCAGATGGACATCGTCGCTCATCTGCCAGTGGACCACGATCTCCTTCCCCGGCGTGTCGTCCAGATCCTCGTAGGAGACCAGGTTGATGGCGCTGCCGCCTCCCTCGATGACGGCATAGACCTGATAGGTGCCGTCCAGCGCCTGGCGGAAGAGATAGATCATCAGGGGATTTTCCGCCCCGGTGACCCGGAAGAAGGCCGCGGCGGATTCCTGCACGCCGTCGTCGTCCAGGTCCAGCATCTGGATGGGCTGGATGTTGGAGCCGGACAGGGGAGCGGCGTACTCTACCGTGGTGGAATAGGTGGCGCCCAGCTCCTGCTGGACCTGGGTGATGGCCTGCTGCAGCAGATCATAATCCTCCGGCGGTTCCGGCAGGGCGTACAGGTCCTCCGGGGACTTGAGCGAGCAGCCGGACAGCAGGGCCAGACACAGCCCGGCCGTGACCGCCAGCAGAAAACACCGCAGTTTCATCTCCTCACCGCCTTTCCACGCTGATGCGCACTGTAAGATATATCATCATATCATATTTTCCAGCATATTGGTATGGGAAAAACATAGAATTTGCAAAAAATTCACCGGAAAAAGGAAGAGCGCCGGGCCGCTGCATGAACGGCGGCCCGGCGCCCGGCAGATGTGCTTCCCTGCGGCGATCTCCCGCTATCCAGGGAAGAGGCGTATCATCACCTCAGCCTCCTGGCTGGCCCAGGCCCGCAGATGCTCCAGAAAAACAGTCGCGCTCCCGGTCTGGTCATGCTCTGGTAGATAGGCCACGCCGATCTCCGAGACCGGGAGTTTTTCGTCTTCCAGCCACAGAGCCCGCAGCCGATGATCGGGGAAGTGGCTGTCGATCTTCAAATAATAGGCCAGAGGGACCAGTGCCACACCGCCGCTCTCCTGCAGCAGATTGAACAGGATATAGCCGTTCTCGATCTCATGGCTGACCCTGGGCTGGAACCCCGCGATGGCGCATAGCGCGGACAGCTGTTGGCGGTCCAGCCGTGAATTCTCGCAGATAAATACCTTGTCCGCCGCCTGGGCCAGGCGTATGCTCCCGCCGGCGGCCAGCGGGTCATCCTGGCGGCAGACCAACACATAAGGACAGTGGGACAGGCACTCATAGCGGATGGCCGCATTGCGGAGCGGATGTGCGCAGATCGCCAGGTCTATACTGCGCTGGAGCAGCTTGGCTTCGATCTCTGCAAGGGAGCCGGTGTGCTGCCGGATACCGATCTCCGGGTGGACCGACGAGAACTCCTTCAGCCGGTCGATGAGGAAATCCTCGATGGAGCATGCCACCGAAAGGATATTCTGATCCTTTGAGTACATTCGACGAATGGTTTCCACGCCCTGGTCCAACTGCTCAAAGGCCAATTCGACATTAGCCAAGAAGACCTGCCCATAGGTGTTGAGAGCGACCTTCCCCTTCCGGCGCTCGAACAGCGGGACGCCCAGTTCCTCCTCCAGACGGGAGAGGGAGCGGCTCAGCCCGGGCTGGGAGATATACAGTTCCTCCGCAGCCCTGGTGAGATTGCCCCGGCGGGCGGCGATGCGGAAATAGTCCAGCCGTGAAAAGTCCATATGATCTCCCCCCCTTTATAACATGATCATAGCTCAATAGTTCTGTATTTTCAATGCTTTTTTTAAAAGTATTATGCGCTGGAGTCATACCAAAATAAAAAGACGATATTTTGCGGCTTCAGCCCTGTGTGTTATATTCAAAGCCAAAGAGGTCTGATCAGCCTTTTCTGACATCCCAAATGTGTGCGCACACCGCCCACGAGCCAAGACACGGCATGTTCCATATCATCAAAAGAAAGAGGTAAAGGCAAATGGACACTTCTGATATTATCGCAAGTTTGCGCAAGCGTCCCAATGCGGCTTCTGACAACAAACGATTGATCATCCATCTGTTTGACGAGTTTTTCAACCAGCATGACATGTCCGCGGTGGACCGTTATATGCACCCTGATTATATCCAGCACGACTTCGATGTCCCCCCGGGGATCGACGGCTTCAAGGCCTACTTTACCAAGGTGTTTGAGATGTTCCCCCAGTTCCATGTCAACATCATCCACATCATCGAAGAGGGGGATATGGTGGCTATGCATGGTTATGGCGTTACCGACCCTGGGAAGATCGAAGTGCTGGTGGTGGATACCTATCGTGTCAAGGACGGCCTGCTCTATGAGCATTGGGGGACCGTGCAGCCCCTTCCCCCAGAGCAGTTCGGCAACCCTAAGCTGATCTGAAGGGGGTACCGCATGATGAGCAAAAAGCAGAATGCGGTCTTCACCTATGGGATCATGAACACTGTCATGTGCGTGTGCATGGCAGCCACGGCGCTGATCGTCAATGTGGGCCCGGCCAACATCGTTCCGCCTATGTACCTGGTCACTCTGGTGCAGGCGCTGGTCATCTGTAATTTATGCACATTGATCTTCCGCATCCCTGGGATCAGCTTCCGGGCAGCCATGGCGCTGTCCGGAAGGGAAACGGGTTCCATGGCGTTTACCATCTGGAATGGACTGTTCAACGCCACGCTGAATACCGTGTTCATGAACACCTTTATGACCCTGATCAATGTGGGGGCTACCCCTGCCTATTTTCCGGCCTGGCTCCACGGCTTCCCGGCACTGGAGGTGGTGGCGGTGGCGGTGTCCTTTGTGGTCGCGCCCATTGCCATGAAGATCGTGATGGCCGGAGGGAAGAGCGCCCCTCCAGCGGAGTAAGAGGTGCATCCGTGCCTCTGCCCTGAAGAGGGCGGGCCGCGGAGCTCCAGCCAGAGTGGACAGGAAAAATGACAGAAAGCTGGAAAGCGAGGTTCTAAAATGGAAAAGAAAACTACCCGGCAGGAGATCTTCCGGGGCAATGATTTGACCGTGCAGCGCGTGGGTCAGCGGGCCAAGGCAGAGAAAGTGCCCTATGGCGCCGAACTGCTGGACCGCTATTTTGACGGCTACCCCGAGGTGATCAAGGGGGAGGAGACCCAGCCCGCCTATCAGGTCAAGGTGGAGAAGGATGTGCGTGTCCCCATGCGGGACGGCGTGCACCTGTACACCGACATCTACCGCCCCGATGTGGAGGGGGAGAAATTCCCCGCCCTGCTGGCCTTCGCCTATTGGCAGAAGAACAACAACGAGTCCTACGCATGGATGGCGGAGCATCCCCAGGCTTATCTGGACACTCCCTTCTGGGACGGCTCTCTGGAGGCGTGCGACTTCAACTACACCGTCCCCCGCGGCTTCGTCCATGTGATCCCCGACCCCCGGGGTGTGGGCGACTCAGAGGGCTATGGTACCAAGCCTTGGTTCAACGGCGAGGATGTGTATGACATGGTGGAGTGGATTGCCGCCCAGCCCTGGTGCAACGGGAAGGTGGGCATGATCGGTCCGTCTGCCTACTCCATCATGCAGATCCACGCCGGCGCGGCCCGGCCCCCGCACCTGGCGGCCCTGCGCTGCGACGAGTGCGCCTGCGGGACCTGGAACTATTTTGACGGCACTCTGGATCTCATGGCGCCCTATATGATCGAGACAGGGGGACACGGCAACGATTCTCCTCCGGGAAAGCCCAACTATGAATACACCCCGGACCCGCCCCTGATGCTGAGCCACCCTGACCTGGATAAGCTGCTGGAGGAGGCCCGGGAGTTCCCCGACTATAAGTACAACACCAAGTGGTACTCCTTCCTGCGGTACCCCCGAAAGAACCCCCTCATGTTCGATCAGCTGCTCCAGTCCCTCCATCCCCACAAGGGGATGAGCTCCCATGCGTTCACCAACGAGGAGCACGCCGACCAGATCCAGGTGCCCATCTACCTGGGCGCGCCGTGGAACCAGCGGCTGTATGAGTTCTTCACCATGGACATGTGGAACACGGTGTCCACCCCGGAGGACCAGAAGAAGCTCATCATCTACCCGCCCGTCAACACGGTGCGGCCCTATATCGAGTATCATGACGAGATGGTCCGCTGGCATGAGTACTGGCTGAAGGGCAAGGACAACGGCATTATGGACGAGCCCCGGGTAAAGGTATATGTCATGGGGATCGAGAAGTGGCGCTTCGAGGAGGAGTGGCCCCCCAAGCGCGCCAGGCATGTGAAGTTCTTCCTCCAGCCCGGCGGCGGTCTGGCCCCTGAAAAGGCCCCTGATGAAAGCGCGGCTCCCGATGTGCTGGACCAGCAGGCCCCTTATCTGGATCACACGGTCTACTGCCTGCGGTACAGCACCGGCGCGCTGGACCACGATGTGGAGATGATGGGCGAGCTGTCCCTGAAATTGTTCGCCGCTCTGGACAACACCGACACCACCTGGTACTGTGATCTGCTGGATGTCAGCGAGGACGGGGAGCAATTCGTGGTCTCCTCCGGCGCTCTGCGGGCTAAGTTCCGGGCGCTGGATGAGGAGAAGTCCACCCCGGCCCACCCCGTCCACCTCTGGGCGGAGCCGGTCCCCGTGCCCCCGGGCGAGATCTGCGAATATGACATCCACATGCTGCCCGCCGCCTGCGTGTTCCAGAAGGGACATCGCATCGAGCTGATCATCCGCAACCAGGACGACCTCACCAGCAAAATGGCCATGAACGGCGTGTACCGCATGCCCTTTATGCAGAGCGTGGAGCACAAGATTTATTTTGGAAAGTCTCATCTCCTGCTCCCGCTGATCTGAATGAAACGCTGATTGGAGGCAATGAGATATGACAGAAAACAAAACTGCCGCCCGCTCCACCAAAAATGACTTTGGCGCGCGGGGCTGGCTGATGATCGTGATCTCTGGCCTGTGTTATTTCTTCTTTGCGGCCATGGTGAATGACGGACTGAATGTCATCGTGGCGAACTTTTCCAGTGAGCACGGGTTGGACTACAACGCATGCCTGGCCTCTGCTACTCCCGCCGCCTGGTTCGGCATCATCGGGGTGGCGTTCTGGACCGTCGTCGTGCAGAAGCTGGGCACCCGGAAGGTGGGCGCCATCTCCCTGGTGCTGGGCGCCGTCAGCTACGCGCTGTACGGCGTGGTGAGCACCGTCACCGGCTTCTTCGTGGTCACCGCGCTGGTGAACTTCATGGCCTACGGCTTCTGCAACACAGCGGCCCAGGTCATGATCGCCCACTGGTTCCCCACCCGGAAGGGCCTGGCCCTGGGCTGGGCCACCATGGGCACCAACCTGTCCTCCGCGGTCTTTGTCCCCCTGCTGATGGTGCTGGTGGGCATGGGCGGCGTCAACGGCTCCTTCTTCGCTGTGGGCGTGCTGGTGCTGATTACGGCGGTGCTCTACGGGATCCTGGTCCGGGATACGCCGGAGGAGTACGGCAGCACGCCGGACAACGGCGCGCTGACCGAGGAGGAGATCCAGGCCAACCTGAAGGAGATCGCCGAGTATAAGTCCCCCTGGACGGTGGGCAAGCTGCTGGCCAACAAGCAGGTCTGGCTGACCAGCCTGGCCTACGGCGTCTATATCCTGGTGACGGTGGCCCTGATCAGCCAACTGATCCCCCGGCTCACCGCCGGCGGCTGGACCCAGGAGAAAGCCACCGGCATGATGACGGTGGCCGCTGTGCTGGGCCTGCTGGGAAGCTATGTCACCGGCTGGATGGACCAGAAGATCGGCACCAAGAAGACCTCCGTCATCTATGGCATTTGGTACCTGGCCGCCGTGCTCTCCTGCTGCCTGCCCGCCAGCGACCTGTCCATGTACCTGTCGGTGTTCCTCATCGGTGTCGGCATCGGAGGCATCGGGAACCTGTTTCCCTCCATGGTGGGCAATTTGTTTAACCGGCATGACTTTGCCCGGGCGCTGGGCGTGATGAATGTGATCACTCTCATCCTCCGCTCCTTCGCCTTCTCCATCCTGGCGTTCGGGCTGGAGCACCTGGGCGGTTTCAGCGGGGCCTACGCCATCGTCGCAGGAATCAATGTGGTAGGCATCATCTGCTGCTGCCTGATTAAGGACCGGCCTGTGATGCCTGAGAAGTGACCGATTTTTGGTAGATTGCTTTCTTATCTTTTCTCACTCCCTTTTTTGTCAGGCAGGCTGCGGAGCAAGCGCTCCGCAGCCTGCCTGCGTCTTTTTATTAAGGAGGAGAAAGCGCCGGGCCGCTGCATCTGCAGCGGCCCGGCGCCCGGGTTGAAAAGCTCAGTTTGCGTTGGCGGCGTCTTCGGGATGGTGTCCCAAAATGGAGAACTCCACCCACTCGGCGATGTTGGTGGCGTGGTCGCCGATGCGCTCCAGGTATTTGGCCACCATCAGCAGGTCCAGGGCCTCTCCGCCACAGGTGGGGTCGGCGGCGATCTTGGCGATCAAATCCTCCCGGATGCGGAGGAACAGATCGTCCACCACATCGTCATAGTGGATGACCTCCCGGGCCAGCTCCAGGTCCTGACGGACATAGGCGTCCACGCTGTCGGTGACCATCCGGATGGCAGCGGCAGCCATCTGGGAGATGTGCTCCGAATTCTCCGGAGTCTGCTGATTGAGGAACAGGGCGATTTCCGAGATGTCAGCGGCCTGGTCGCCGATGCGCTCCATATCGGTGATCATCTTCAGCGCGGCGGAGATCTGCCGCAGGTCCCGGGCCACCGGCTGCTGCCGCAGCAGCAGCTTCAGGCACAGCCCCTCGATGTCCCGCTCCTTTTGATCCACATCCCGATCGGTGGCGATGACCTCTCGGGCCAGATCGTTGTCATGATCCAGAAGCGCCTTGGAGGCCAGGGCGATGGCCTGTTCGCACAGGCAGCCCATCTGGGTCAGTTCCTCATTCAGGGTGGCAAGCTGTTCGTCAAATTTGTTTCTCATTCTGTCACGAGACCTCCTTTAGCCGAACCGGCCGGTGATGTAGTCTTCGGTGCGCTTGTCGGTGGGCATGGAGAAGATCTGCTCCGTCTCGCCCACCTCCACCAGTTCACCCAGCAGGAAGAAGGCGGTCCGGTCGGACACGCGGGCGGCCTGCTGCATGTTGTGGGTCACCATGACGATAGTATAGTCCTTTTTCAGCTCGATGACAAGGTCCTCAATCTTGGAGGTGGAGATGGGGTCTAGGGCGGAGGTGGCCTCGTCCATGAGCAGCACCTCCGGCTTCACCGCCAGCGCCCGGGCGATGCACAGCCGCTGCTGCTGGCCGCCGGAAAGGCCCAGGGCGGACTTCTTCAGCCGGTCCTTCACCTCGTCCCAGATGGCGGCGCCCCGCAGGGACTGCTCCACCAGCTCGTCCAGCTGCTTGCGGTTTTTGATGCCGTGGGTACGGGGGCCGTAGGCCACATTGTCGTAGATGGACATGGGGAAGGGGTTGGGCTTTTGGAAGACCATGCCGATCTGGCGGCGCAGGCCGGTGACATCCTGGTCGGGGGCGTAGATCTCCTTTCCGTGATAGGTCAGGGAGCCCTCGATGCGCACATCGGGAATCAGGTCGTTCATCCGGTTCAGGGTGCGCAGGAAAGTGGACTTGCCGCAGCCGGACGGGCCGATGAGGGCGGTGACATGGTGGGCGGGGATGTCCACGCAGATGTCCTTCAGCGCGTGGTTCTCGCTGTACCAGAGGTTGAGCTTGTCAGCCTTGAGAATCATATCATTCATGGTGAGGCCTCATTTCTTTTTCAGCTTCTTGCCCGCCAGCTTGGCGGCCAGGTTGATGACCAGGGTGATGATGATGAGCACCACAGCCACGGAGAAGGCCAGGTCGAAGTCGGCCCGCACCTTGGCGTAGACATAGAGGGCCACGCTCAGGGTGGAGCCGGAGGCGGAGAAAAAGCTCTCCAGGCCGTTCCGGAAGAAGTCCTGCATCTGCATGCTCATGCCCACGGTATAGAGGAGAACGGCGCTCTCGCCCACGATGCGGCCGATGGCCAGGATGCAGCCGGTGACGATGCCGTCGATGGAGGAGGGGAGCACCACGGTGCGGATCATGTGCCATTTCCCGCTGCCCAGACCCAGGGAGCCCTCACGGTAGCTCTGGGGGACGGTCTTCAGGCTCTCCTGGGTGGTGCGGATGACGGTGGGCAGGGTCATGATCACCAGGGTGAAGGCGCCGGCGATGAGGGTCTTGCCCAGCGCCAGGGACTCGGCAAAGACCAGCACGCCCACCAGGGCGTAGATGATGGAGGGGATGCCGGCCAGGGTCTCGGTGGCAAACTCGATGGCGGCCACCAGCTTGCGGTTGGTGGCGTACTCCGTGAGGTAGATGGCGGAGCCCACCCCCAGGGGCAGCACCACGACGAGGGTGGCGATGATGACATAGAGGGTGTTCAGGATGGCGGGACCGATGCCCTGGACATCTCTGACCACGCTCTCCTCCGAGGTCAGGAACTCCCAGGTGAGGTTGGGCAGCCCCCGGTACAGGATATAGCCCAGCAGGAAAACGAGCAGGGCCACCACGATGGCTGCGGCGATATAGATGAGGGTACGCATCCCCACATTGTAGATCCTGCGGCGGGCGGACAGGCCCTGGGCCGCGCCCCTCCGGCTCTTCTGAATCGCTTGATTGCTGCTCATTGCGCTCATCCCTCCTTATCCCGCTTGAGGAACACGTTGAGGATCACATTGATGCACATGATGAACAGGAACAGCACAAGGCCGATGGAGAACAGGGCCTGGCGCTGAAGGCCGCTGGAATAGGC
>CALWZP010000027.1 GCA_944386055.1 uncultured Oscillospiraceae bacterium
CACCCCGATATGAAGTTGTGGGACTGCCCGGGCGTATCCTCCCAAAGCAAGCGCGCTACCAACTGCGCTACACCCGGATGGTGGAATCGGCCATATTCAAGCGGGAAGGAAAATCCAAGCCAAAACATTATACGGGATTTCCTTGCAGAATGCAAGTGTTTGTGGTATTTTAATCTGGATCTGCGCGCAGGAGTGTGAGATCCGCCGGTGCCTGAGATCGGGCCGGAGATGACGGAGAGAGGACAGGATGCCAAGATGAGAATGAGAAAGAAGCCCAATCTGATCCCCCGGATGGAGGCATGTGCCGGCCTGTGGGTGCGGGAACCGGAGTCCATGCGGGGGCGGTGGCGCAGCCTGATGCCGGAGGCCAAGCGGCTGCGGCTGGAGCTGGGATGCGGCAAGGGACGATTTACCGCCGAGACCGCCGCGCGCCACCCGGAGGACCTGTATGTGGCCCTGGAGCGGGTGCCCGACGCCATGGTTACCGCCATGGAGCGCTGCCGCGCCAGAGGACTGACCAATGTGTTCTTCATCGACGGGGACGCGGCGGAGCTGGAGCGCTACTTTGCCCCCGACGAGGTGGATCTGCTGTACATCAACTTCTGCGATCCGTGGCCCTCGGTGAAGCATGCCAAGCGGCGGCTGACCCACGAGGACTTTCTGCGCCGCTACCGCCTGGTCCTCCGGGACGGGGGAGAGGTGCGCTTCAAGACGGACAACCGTCCATTGTTCGAGTGGTCGCTGTTCCAGTTCCCCAAGGCGGGTTTTGCCCTGTCCCAGGTGACCCGGGACCTCCATGCCAACGGGCCCCAGGGGGTCATGACCGACTATGAGGAGAAGTTTCACCGAATGGGTACTCCCATCAACCGCTGCGTGGGCACCAAGGGGCCGCTGACCGACCTGCCCCTGGCGGAGGGCCTGCGCCGGACCCTGGAGGGGTGGACGGTGGAAGAACTGCCCGCCGACGGCGGGACGGCGCTGCCGCCCCGGGCAAAGGCGGAGCAGCTGCGCACCCTGCGTCTGCGCCGGGATGGGGAAGAAGCGTGCATTCAGGTGCTGGAGGGATATCCCCGGGAGCGGACGGCATGGCTGCTGACCCTGGCGGCGGGGGAAGAGGACCGGGCCGCCCTGGCAGAGGCCCTGTGCGCTGCCGTCCGGCTGGGGGGCTTCACCGCCCTGCGGCTGCGCTGCCCCCTGGCGGAGGAGGAGACGCACCGCTTCTGGCTGGAGCAGGGCTTTGCCGACCTGCGTCCGGCGGAGGACGGCGGCGCGCCCGCCGTGGTGATGGAGCGGCTGGTGTGAGCGGGCCGGACCGGGAACCGAAAAGCAGCGCCCGGGAACCGCACATATGCGGTTCCCGGGCGCTGTGTACATCACGGAGAACGAAGAGCGCTTACAGCTGCCAGATGAGCACAAAGTGGGCGATGGAGCCCAGAACGATGAACACATGGAAGATCTCGTGGCAGCCGAAGCGGGGGTTATCCCGCCCAGGCCACTTCAGCGCGTAGGAGACCCCGCCCACGGTGTACAGCACCCCGCCCAGCACCAGCCAGAACAGACCGCCGCTCCCCAGCGCCTGCCACAGGGGATAGACCGCCACCACCGCCAGCCAGCCCATGGCGATGTAGATGGAGGCGGTGAGGGCCCGGGGGCAGTTGATCCAGAACAGGGTCATGAACAGCCCCGCCACCGTCAGCGCCCAGATCACTGCCAGCAGAGTGTATCCCCAGGGGCCGCGCAGGGCGGTGAGGCAGATGGGGGTGTAGGTCCCGGCGATGAGGAAATAGATGGAG
Organism: uncultured Oscillospiraceae bacterium; assembly: GCA_944386055.1. Lineage (GTDB taxonomy): Bacteria > Bacillota > Clostridia > Oscillospirales > Oscillospiraceae > CALXCT01. The sequence goes on from CALWZP010000027.1 coordinate 1,794, forward strand.
GCGTGGTCGTATTTCCGCAGGGCAATGCGCCCCGCCACTGAGGTGTTCACGCAGTGGTACAGCGTGGAGGCGGTGTACAGCCCCACCATGGAGACACCGTAGACGGCCAGGGCGGCCAGCTTTACCGGACCGCTGCCCCCGGCGGCGGCGTGGAGCAGCAGGAACACCGTGCCGATCAGCGCCAGCACGGCCCCGATGCCATGGGTGATGGCGGACCAGGGGCGCAGGCCGTCGTAGGGGTTGCGGCCCTTTTCCTGGGGACGGGCCCGACGGCGGGGGAGAGGCCTGCGGACATAAGCTTTGGAGGAGATGATCTGTTCCATGATGGAATCCGCCCTTTCTTAAGATGATTTGAGTATATTCCGATTACATCGAGAAGTCAATAGAAAAATGACATAATATAATTTTTAATATTAGATTTATGAAACGGAGGGAAAAATTTTTGAAATTTTCCGTTGCATTTTGGGCGGAGCCATGCTATACTATGGCAAAGTTGAAAAGGGAGTAGTTTGAAAGCGTGCCGTCAACAGCTCGATCCCTCGGGATCTGGCGGCCCGCGCCTCCGGTTTGGATGGTAACAAGACTTTTCGGCAGCGCCCGCAGAGGCAGACTGCCGGAGGTCTTTTTTATTTTACCCTCCGACATGGGAACTATCCCAACGCTGCCAACAGGGTGAAAAAGAGGCAGGAGGATGCACATGGAACAACAGTTTTTCAATCGGACGGCCCAGCAAACGCTGGAAGAGATGCAATCCGTCTCTGAGGGACTGACTGACCAGCAGGCGGCCCAGCGGCTGGAGCAGTACGGTCCCAACCAGCTGGAGGAGGGCAAGAAAAAAAGCGCCTTCATGGTTTTTCTGGAGCAGTTCAAGGACCTTCTGGTGGTGATCCTGATTGTGGCGGCGGCCATTTCCATGGCCTCCGGCAATCTGGAGAGCACCATCGTCATCTTCGCAGTGCTGATCATGAACGCCATTTTGGGCACGGTGCAGTATCTGAAGGCGGAGAAGTCCCTGGAGAGCCTGAAAGCCATGAGCGCGCCGGTGGCCAAGGTGGTGCGTAACGGCCGGCGCACTGAGCTGCCCGGCGCCCAGGTGGTCCCCGGCGACATCGTGGAGCTGGAGGCCGGCGACCTGGTGGTGGCGGACGGCCGCCTGCTGAACTGCTGGTCTTTGAAGGTAAATGAGAGCTCCCTCACCGGCGAGAGCGAGGCGGTGGAGAAGACCGACCAGATTATCGAGGGGGAGAAGGTGGCCCTGGGCGACCAGAAGAACATGGTGTTCTCCGGTTCGCTGGTTACCTATGGCCGGGCGGTGATGGTGGTCACCGGCACCGGGATGAACACCCAGCTGGGCCATATCGCCAACCTGATGAACCAGACCCAGCAGCGCAAGACCCCCCTGCAGCGCAACCTGGACGAGTTCTCCAGCAAGCTGGCCATGGTGATTATGGTGATCTGCGCCGGGGTGTTCCTGCTGTCCATCTTCCGCAGCCACATGCCCATCCTGGACTCCCTGATGTTCGCGGTGGCCCTGGCGGTGGCCGCCATCCCAGAGGCGCTGAGCTCTATTGTCACCATCGTGCTGGCCATCGGCACCCAAAAAATGGCCAGGCAGAACGCCATCATCAAGGAACTCAAGGCGGTGGAGAGCCTGGGCTCGGTGCAGGTCATCTGTTCCGACAAGACGGGCACCCTCACCCAGAACCGGATGACGGTGCAGAACATCTGGGCGGACGGCACCCTCACCGCGGGGACCTCTCTGGAGTTGGCCAACGACGCCCAGCGGACCCTGCTGAAGATCGCCCTGCTGGACAGCGACGCCACCATGGACCAGGAGAAGGGCACCTCGGTGGGAGACCCCACCGAGGTGGCGCTGGTGCAGCTGGGCGCCCACTTCGGGGTGGAGGAGACCACCTACCGCAGCCAGCATCCCCGGCTGGCGGAGCTGGCGTTCGACTCCGACCGAAAGCTGATGAGCACCCTCCACGATGTGGACGGCACCCCCATGCTGTACACCAAGGGGGCCATCGATGTGCTGCTGGACCGCTCCACCAAGCTGCTCACCGCCCATGGGTCCGTGCCGCTGACCCCCGAGCTGCGGGAGGAGATCCAGCGGGTGAACCAGGCGCAGTCGGAGAATGGCCTGCGGGTGCTGGCGTTCGCCCAGCGGCCCATGGAGGAGGCCCGGCTGCTGACCCTGGAGGATGAAACGGATTATATCTTTGTGGGCCTCATCTCCATGATCGACCCGCCCCGGCCGGAGAGCGTGAAGGCCGTGGCCGACGCCAAGCGGGCGGGCATCCGCACCGTGATGATCACCGGCGACCACAAGGTCACCGCCACCGCCATCGCCAAGCAGATCGGCATTTTCGGCGAAGGGGACATCGCCGTGGAGGGCGTGGAGCTGGATGCCATGAGCGACGAGGAGCTGGACGAAAAGCTCCCGCATATCTCGGTATATGCCCGGGTATCCCCCGAGCACAAGATCCGCATCGTCACCGCCTGGCAGCGCAGAGGCTGCATTGCCGCCATGACCGGCGACGGCGTCAACGACGCCCCCGCCCTGAAGCGGGCGGATGTGGGCGTGGCCATGGGCATTACGGGCACCGAGGTGTCCAAGGACGCCGCGGCCATGATCCTGGCGGACGATAACTTCGCCACCATCGTCAAGGCGGTGGTCAACGGCCGCAGCGTGTATACCAACATCCGCAGCGCCATCCAGTTTTTGCTCTCGGGCAACATGGCGGCCATCCTGTCGGTGATCTACGCATCCATCGCCGGGCTGAGCGTCCCCTTCCAGCCGGTGCACCTGCTGTTCATCAACCTGCTCACGGACTCCCTGCCCGCCATCGCCCTGGGCATGGAGCCCGCCCGGGATGGCCTGCTGGACCAGAAGCCCCGGGATCCCAATGCGTCCATGATGGACCGGCCCATGCTCCAGGCGGTGTTCAGCCAGGGGCTGCTCATTGCCATCGCGTCCATGACCGCCTTCTACATCGGCCTGCACGACGGGGGCGCCGCCCTGGCCAGCACTATGGCCTTTGCCACCCTGACCCTGGCCCGGCTGTTCCACGGCTTCAACTGCCGGGGGAAGGAGTCCATCTTCCGCCTGGGCCTGACCAGCAACCGCTATTCCATCCTGGCCTTCCTGGGCGGACTGGTGCTGCTCAGCGCGGTGCTGTTCATTCCCGCCCTCCACGGCCTGTTCCTGGTGGCGGACTTCAGCGGGGTGGACCTGCTGTGCATCGTGCTGCTGGCCTTCGCGCCCACCCTGCTGATCCAGCTCAGCCGTGTGGTGCGGGGCAAGTAAGCAGGTCATTTTCCAGACCAAATTGATGAAACGGCCGCCTCCCCGGGCACACTGCCCGGGGAGGCGGCCGTTCTTTGCGGGGATATCAGGGATGCCAGCGCTTCAGCAGGGGGAAAAAGCGGCGCATCTGCGCTTTGGCCTGCTCCGGCGTGAGACCGGGATTGTGCCGGGCCATGAGGGGGGCGCAGAAGTCGATCATCTCCTCCATGGTCATCTCGCCGGTGAAGGCACCGTTCTGATAGCAGTACCGGCAGTAGTCGGCGCTGGGCGTGCCGTCCGCCTCGGTGCCCCGGAGCTCCGGAGAGAGGGGCATGCCGCAGGACTGGCAGAAGCCGCGGGGATCGTGTTCCATCGCGGGGACCTCCTTTGTTTGGGATGGTCCCATTGTAGCGGGGGAAACCTGACACCCTGTGTCAGGTTCTCCGTAACGGCGCCAGATCTCCCGGGCCAGCAGGGCCAGATGCCGCCGGAGGGCGCCGGGGGCGAGCACCTCCACTCCCGCGCCGAAGGAGAGAAGATAGCCATACAGCCACTGGTCCTTGGGAAAGACTGTCTTCACCACCAGGGAGCCGTCCTCCTCCGTATGGATGCAGGACTTGTCGAACTCATCATACACCCGATAGGAGAGGGAGGGGGCAAAGCGCAGCACCGCCTCCACCCGGAACAGCGGGGGGATGTCGCCGGGAAACTCGATGTCAGGGGGCGCCAGCCGGCGGTGGAAGGTCTGGGGGAGAAGAACGGGGGCCAGAATCCGGGAGAGACGGAAGGTGCGGTAGGCCTCCCGCTGGGTGCACCAGGCCTGGAGATACCAGGCCTGACCTTTGAAGACCAGCCGGGCGGGCAGCACCGTCCGAGGGCGGATCTCTCCCCGGGAGCTGGCGTAACGGAAGGCGATGGCGCGGCGGTCCCGGATGGCCTGACGCAGCAGGCGGAAGGTCTCCCGGTCCCAGCCGGAGGCGCCCCAGCGGGACAGATTGACCTGAAGATAGTTGTCCTCGCTGCGGCAAAACAGGGCGGACAGCTTGGTCAGGGCGGCGGAGTCCTCCTGTTCCGGCATGGCCTGCAGGGCGGAGAGCAGCTGACACTGCTCCTCCTCCGTGAAGGCGGCGCGGTCCAGCAGATAGCCCTCCATGAGCGAGATGCCGCCCCCCTTGCCCTGGGCGGTATAGATGGGCACGCCGGCGGCGGACAGGGCGTCCACATCCCGGTAGACGGTGCGCACCGAGACCTCCAGGCGGCGGGCCAGCTCCTCTGCGGTGAGACGCTGATGGCGCAGCAAAAGATACAGGATCTGAAACAGCCGTCCGGCAGACATGGAGCTCTCCCTCCTTCCGTCTGCGCCGGAAACCCGGCGCGAGCTCTGTTGAACCGAGTATACCAGATTCCCGGACCAGTGTAAACAGGGAGCATGCGGGCGGAGAAAACCGGTTGACAAAAGTCCGAATTTGGACTATATTAAATTTAGTCCAAATTCGGACCAAATAGAAGACCGGGAGGTACCCATGGAACAGAGAACAGCCCTGATGAGGGAGTTGGAGCGGTATTACACCCTGTGGCGGGAGAGCAGCGCCATCTATGAGGAGTGGGCCAAGGCCCACGGCATGTCGCTGAACGATCTTCTGGTGCTGCTGGCGCTGCACGAGGAGGGGGAGGGCTGCACCCAGAGGCAGATCAGCCGGAAGTGGTTCCTGCCCAAGCAGACGGTGAACACCGTGCTGAAGGAGTTCGAGGGACAGGGCTATCTGGAGCTGACCCCCACCCGGGAGGACCGCAGGGCCAAGGCCATCCGCCTGACAGAGGCGGGGCTGGCTTTTGCCGGAGCGGTGGACGGCCAGCTGCGTGATTTGGAGCTGGCGGTGATGGCGCAGATGGGCCTGGCGAGGATGAAGGAGACCAACGACGGACTGGAGGAGTTCATCGCCCTGTTCCGGCAGGGGGGAGGCGGCCATGGAGAGAGCTGACCGCGCCGCCTTTTTCCGCTTTGTGGTCCCGTCGGTGCTGGCCTTCGCCCTGTCCGGGGTGTATACCATCGTGGATGGATTCTTTGTGGGCAACAGCCTGGGGGACCTGGGACTGGCGGCCATCACCCTGGGGTATCCGGTGTGCGCCTTCATCCAGGCGGCGGGCACCGGGGTGGGGCTGGCCGGGGCCATCCGCTTTACCATCCTTCGGGGTCAGGGCAGGGAGGAGGAGGCCGGGGGCTGCGCCGGCGGAACGGCAGTGCTGCTGGCGGCGGTGAGCGTGCTGCTCACCGGCCTGGTGATGTGTTTCCTGGCGCCGCTGCTGCGTCTGTTGGGCGCAGAAGGGGAGACCTTTTCTCCCACCGCGGAGTATGTGCGGGTGATCGCGCTGGGGGCTGCGCTGCAGGTGTTCGCCACCGGGCTGGTGCCTTTCATCCGAAACCTGGGGGGCGCCGCCTATGCCATGGGGGCCATGATTGGGGGCTTCCTCACCAATATCGCCCTGGACTATCTGTTCGTGTGGGTGCTTTCCTGGGGAATGGCGGGGGCCGCTTGGGCCACCCTGGCGGGGCAGGGGGTGACCATGCTGGCGGCGGTGTGGTATCTGGCGCGAAAAAAGGCGGGCTTCCGCCTGCCGGCGGCGGGACGGCTGCCCGGCATAGCCCTGGGGCTGCTGCGGGCGGCGCTGGCCCCCTTCGGTCTGACCTTTTCCCCCACCCTCACCATGATCCTGATGAACCGCTTCCTCATGGACTTCGGGGGAGAGGGGGCGGTGGCGGCCTATGGCTGTGTGTCCTATGTCACCGCCATCGTCTATCTGCTCCTGCAGGGGGTGGGAGATGGGAGCCAGCCCCTGATCAGCGGCTATTTCAGCCGGGGGAAGCTGGCGGCCATGCAAAGGGCGAGGCATCTGGCCTATCTCGCCGGAGGGGGTGTGGCGGCGGCGTGCCTGGTGGTACTGCTGCTTCTGCGGGGCTGGGTGGGGACGCTGTTCGGCGCCTCCCACGAGACCAACGGCGAGGTGGCGCGGGTGCTCCCCCTGTTTTTGGCCACCCTGCTCCCTCTGGCCTATGTACGCATCACCACCGCCTTCCTGTATGCCACCGAGCGCAGCGGCCTGTCCTATCTCCTGGTGTACGCCGAGCCGGTTCTCCTGCTGGCGCTGCTGCTGGCTCTGCCGGGACCGGCGGGGCTGGGGGTGATGGGGGCGTGGCTGGCGGTGCCCCTGGCCCAGGCGACGACCTGGATCATCGCACTATGTGTGAAGCATCACACCGACCGGACGGCCTTCTCCCGGACGGCGGGATGAAAAAAGACCGTGTCCCCAACACAGGGGGCACGGTCTTTGATCTGTTCAGAGAAAGAAAGGCTCAGGCCAGCTTGCTCTTGGACAGCTCCACCAGCTGGGTGAAGGCGGCCTTGTCGTTGACGGCCATCTCCGCGAGCATCTTGCGGTTGATCTCCACGCCGGCCTTCTTCAGGCCGTTCATGAAGGTGGAGTAGTTCATGCCGTTCATCTTGCAGCCGGCGTTGATGCGGGTGATCCACAGGCGGCGGAAGTCGCGCTTCTTCAGGCGGCGGCCGGTGTAGGCGTAGGTCAGGGACTTCATCACAGCCTGGTTGGCCATGCGGAAGTGCTTGCTCTTGGCGCCCCAGTAGCCCTTGGCCAGCTTCAGAACCTTATTTCTTCTCTTGCGCGTCATCATCGCGCCCTTAACTCTTGCCATTGTAAAAGCCTCCTATATGTGAGTTGATGTGAAGCAGCTTATTTATAGGGGATCATGCGCTTGATGGCGGCCACATTGGTGACATCGGCATAGGCGCCCTTGCGCAGACCTCTCTTCAGCTTGGTGGTCTTGCCATGGCCGTTGAGCAGGTGAGACTTGTAGGCGTGGGCACGCTTGACCTTGCCGGTCTTGGTGAGATTGAAGCGCTTTTTCGCGCCGCTGTGAGTCTTGATCTTAGGCATGTTCACTTACTCCTTTTACGATTTACTTTTGGCGTCCTTCCCTGGCTTGGCGTCTTTCGCCGTCTTGGCAGACAGGAAGATGGACATGTGCCGGCCGTCCAGCTTGGGGTCCTTGTCCAGAGTGGAGACCTCGGCGCAGCCCTCGGCAAATTTCAGCAGCAGGTCGCGGCCGATGTCGGTGTGGGCCATTTCACGGCCGCGGAAGCGGACGGTGACCTTTACCCGGTTGCCCTCGGACAGGAACTTGACGGCATTGCGCAGCTTGACATTGAAGTCGTTGACATCGATGCTGGGGGACATGCGGATCTCCTTGATCTCCACCACATGCTGGTTCTTGCGGGCTTCCTTCTCCCGCTTGGTCTGCTCGAAGCGGAACTTTCCGTAGTCCATCAGCTTGCACACAGGGGGAACGGCGTTGGGGGAGATCTTGACCAGATCCAGGCCCTGCTCCTCTGCCGCCTTCAGCGCCTCCTGTGCGGACATGATGCCCAGCTGCTCGCCTTCGGCGGAGATCAGCCGGACCTCCTTGTCGCGAATGTCCTCGTTGATTTGATGACCTGTGTTACTGATACGAAAGCACCTCCAGACAAATACAAATGCGGGTATCGGAAGGATACCCGCATCACGCACCAAAACACGCCGGAAATCCGGCGGATCTGACCATGTTGACCCGTTGGCGGTCTGCCTGGGGTGAGGGACGGGCACCGTTCCTGCTTCATTGTGCGGAAAGAAGTATACCAGCTGTACCGGAGATTGTCAAGAGAAAAATGAAAACAGCGCGGAAAATCAGAAGGGCCGCCCTGCCTTACGGGGCTGCCGGGATATCCTGATAGGGGATCTTGCGGATGAGTCTGGCCCGCCGGCCGGGGACGGCGGCACACTCAAAGGCGCGGCTCCATTTCACAACCTGGGGCTGGATGAGCTTGCCGGGGACGATCTGCTCGGCATGGGAGACGGTGACTAGGTCCTGAAGCAGAGACATGGTGGGGAAGGGCTCGTCCAGTCCCTTGGCGTACTGGAGAACCGCATCGTTGCGCACCAGCGCGGACAGGGTGTCAAAGCTTGCTCCGGGCAGCCGGTCCAGCAGGAACAGCAGCGTCATCAGACGCAGCCCAGGCTCGGTAAGCCTGGGATGGGTTTGGGCGGTCTGACGAAACAGCTCCAGCAGGCCGGAGAGGGTGGGCACCTCAGGGGACAGCTGGGGGAGAAAAACAGGGGCGAAGGCCAGGCGGAACAGGATGCGCTGCAGCCGCTGAGCGGAGAAGGCCTCGGCCTTCTCGCCTGTATCCAGCGCCACGGTGTGTTCCAGGCAGGAGCCCCGCTTGGCATAGACCAGCTGCAGCTTCCCGTCCGGGCCGGGCTCGGTATGGAAATGGAACTCGGTGCCGCAGTCCAAAGCGCGCATTCCCGTCCAGGACAGCGCGCCCTCCGGAGTGCGCCGCCCCAGCACCAGATAGCCCGGAATGGCGGCCACAAAGCGGTCCTCCAGCAGGAGCAGGTCCAGAAGCGGGTGGCGGGTGAGGGGCTGGAGGATGCGGGTGCGGCGGGCGGGGTGGACGATGACCACATGGGGCTGGTCGTCCAGCTGACAGAAAAACGCGACCTCTCCGGCATCTGAGACCGTCCAGTTGCTGGAGCCCAGATTCAGCGCGATGGGCTCCGGGGTGCCGCCGCTGCGCTCCACATGGAGGGTGTCGTAAAATTCATTGAAAAAGATGGTGCCATCCGGGGTGACGACCCGGCGCTTGGGGGTGGTGAGACTGAGATTCATGGGATTCAGGACTCCCTTCCGAGAAGATGGGGGATAAAAGCCGGCGCCATTCCCCGCGGCGGGGGAATGGCGGCAGGGGAAATGGCAGGTGCGGCGCGGTGTTCAGGGCTCAGCTTCAGCCACGGGGAGCCATGCCTCGAAATAGCCGGTGATCTGCGGCGTCCCGGGCGTGATGGCCAGCGGACCGGCCTCGTTGGCGCTGATGAGCAGATTGCCGCAGACATCTCCGCACAGGCGCAGCCCCTGCGCCCGGATAAAGTCCATGGCATAAGAAAGGAACTTGGGAGAAAAGGAACTGTCCGGATTGGAAAAAACAGTATACACGCACCGCAGGGAGGGGATGCGCATCACCGGCGGCTGGGCCGAGGCGCCCAGGATCTCGGCGTACTCCTCCGACAGGGAAAAGCCCCACCGGAACTCCCCCTTAGGCTCGGGAGAGAGCAGCTCCTCCTGGGGGACGAAGAAGGAGCGCTTGGAAAAGGGCAGATATTTCAGCCATTGACGGGTCACCTGGCCCATGGAGGGGTCGGTATTGAACTCCTGGTTGTGGCGGTTGATGTAGTAGATACAGGCGGGGCGGCTGCTGAAGGAGCACTTGCCCAGGTGCTGGGGGATCTGGGCAATGGCGGCGCGGTACTCCTGGCTGCGGCGCAGCAGCAGCTGGTCGCGGCGGATGGCGTCGGCCAGCTGCCTCTCGTTCTCATCAAACCGCCGGGAGACTTCTTCGATGGAGCAGCTGCGCACCAGCTCGGAGGTCTCCTCAATGGAGAAGCCGAAATTTTTATAGAACAGACAGTCAATGAGAAAGTTGGTGTCCCGGGTGTCGTAATAGCGGTAGTCGTTGTCCTTGTTCTTGACGGGGGAGACCACGCCCTTCTTTTCATAATAACGCAGCAGATCGGGGGAGATGCCCAGGATCTTCGCCATATCTCCGATCTTGTACTTCATGGTAGTCCCACCCCGCTTCCAAAGCATCGGCCTGTTGGATTCATTATAATATGAAAGTCCGGAGATGACAAGGGGAAGGGGAAAAATGCTGGGACAGAGGAAGAAAATGGAGAAGAAATTAGGAAGGTATCACAAGAAAGTATGAAAAAATCTGGGGTGCTCCCTTGACATTGGAATAGTTCCAAGGTTTAAAATACAAACTGCCAGAAAGCCTGGAAACAGGCAAAAATAAAAGGAGGAAACTGTCATGGCTTATATGCCTCTCCACAAGGAAGAACTGTATCTCGAGACCGAGAAGATGCCCAAGATCTGGGATCTGAGCCAGCCCTGGGGCTGGGACACCCCCCTGTGGCCCTTCCCCGGCGCCCGTTCTGACCTGAACTTCCCCCGCGGCCAGTATCTGGAGCGTTTCCACAAGCGTACCAACACCTACACCGGCACCCTGCATGCCGCTACTCACTGCGACGCCCCCAACCACACCCTGCACGAGGAAGAGGTTGACCGCGCCCGCTATGGCTACACCCTGGCCGAGCTGCCCCTGGAGCACTGCATCGGCTCCGGCGTCATCGTGGACCTGACCTGGATGTATGACGAGTTCGAGGAGGCCTTCAACAAGGCCGGCGGCGACCCCGCCAAGATGGGCGAGTGGGCCGAGGTTCCCGGTAAGAAGGGCGCCATCTGGCATGTCATCACCCCCGAGGATGTTGAGAAGGCCCTGAAGAAGGACGGCCTGGAGATCCGTCCCAATGACTGGGTCGTGCTGAACACCGGCTTCCATCGTTATTGGCGCATCAACAACGACAAGTACTTCAACTACTATCCCGGCAACGGCCCCGAGCTGGCCCGCTGGCTGATGCTGGACAAGAAGATCAAGGGCATCGCCGGTACCTACGGCGCTTCCGACTCCGTGGTGTGGCACTGCCCCGCCAAGGAGCAGATGCCCTGGCTGGCCACCAACTATAAGCTGGCCACCGGCCGCGACATCGATGTGGATTATCCCGACTATGAGCCCTGCCACCGCCTGTTCGGTCAGCACGGCGTCATCGCCGTGGAGAACGCCGGCGGCGACATTGACCAGGTTACCGGCAAGCGCATGACCATCTGCGCCTTCCCCTTCCGCTGCGAGGCTGCCGACGGCGGCATGGTCCGTCTGGTTGCCTGGGAAGAGGGCACCAAGTGGTAATCTCATAACCCAGACGCACGCTTTTTGCCCCACGGTCCCCGTGGGGCAAAAAGTCGAATTGGGCAAAAATCACTGACAAGGAGTAACCGACACATGAAAACGCTTGCTGACATCAAGAAGATCGCGGTGCTGGGCGCCGGTACCATGGGCCCCGGCATCGCCCAGACCTATGCCATGGGCGGCTATCAGGTCACCATGTGGACCCGTTCCGAGAACACCCGCAACAAGGCCATCGCCTCCCTGAAGGCCCAGCTGCATACCTTTGCCGAGGAGGGCGAGATCAAGCCCGAGGATGTGGACACCATCTTCAACCGCATCAACTTCAAGCTGACCGTGGAGGAGGCCGTGGAGGGCGCCGACATGATCCAGGAGACCATTGTGGAGAACCGGGACGCCAAGGTCGCGCTGTACGAGCAGCTGGCCGCCTGCGTGCCCTCCGATGTGATCATCGCCTCTAACACCTCCGCCATGAACATCTTTGAGGTGGTGCCTGAGAAGCTGCTGCCCCAGATGATTATCTGCCACTGGTATGCGCCTCCCCATGTGATCCCCCTGGTGGAGGTCGTGAAGAGCGAGCAGGCCCCCCAGGAGATGGCGGACACCGCCGTCACCCTGCTGAACAACTGCGGCAAGACCGCGGTGCTGATGAAGAAGTTCATCAAGGGCTACATCGTCAACCGCCTGCAGCAGTGCCTGAACCGCGAGGTGTTCTTCCTGCTGGACAACGGCTACTGCGACGCCCAGGCCATCGACCTGGCCGCCAAGGCCTCCTTTATCCCCCGCGCCTGCGTGCTGGGCCTGTGCAAGCGCGCCGACTTCGGCGGGCTGGACATGACCGCCAACAACTACAAGAACAAGTCCTACACCATGCCGGTCAACGGCGACGAGCTGCCCAAGACCCTGGAGAAGCTGGTGGAGGAAGGCAACCTGGGCATCAAGAGCGGCAAGGGCTTCTACGACTACACCGGCGTGGACATCGAGAAGCTGAAGGAGAAGCGCGACAAGCAGCTCTTCGAGGTCTTCCGCCTGGAGAAGAAGTTCCTGTCCGATCCTGTCTGAGTTTGGGACGAGCCCGATCGGGCAAGCTGACTGAAGCAAAAAACGGCGTGCACCACGAAAGCGGTGCACGCCGTTTTATCATGTCATACGCTGTGGGTCACTCCGCGCCCTCCAAAGGGATTGCGCCGGCATGGAGGGGAAGGAGAGAGGAGGGATCCAGACGAAGGCTCACCGTCTGTGCATCGGCGTAAGGCTGCCAGTCCGCACGCTTGAAGCGGAGATAGAGCTGGGAGTGGCCGCTGTCCCCGCCGGGCGTGGCCAGGATGACGATGATATCCGTCAAATTGTCGATGACCTGCAGCACCCGGCAGGGCACGACATTCTCTCCCGGGCCATCGGTAAGGTGGGCAAAGTGCGGACGCAGACCGATGTAGCAGACTGTCTCGTCCAGGGGGAGGGAACAGGTGAGCGTGGCCCCCCAGTCCAGGGCCTCTACATGGCGCTCGTCCAGGCGGCGTACCCGGGAGAAGTTTTTGCACCCGGTGAGCAGTGCGCTCTGATAGGTGGGCGGGGTGGAGAAGAGCTCCTGCTTGGGGGCGCAGCAGTCCACCCGGCCGTCCAGGATGACCGCCACCCGGTCGCTGATGCGATAGACCTCGTCCCGGTTGTGGGAGACCAGGATGGAGGTGCCGGGGAAGTCCTGCAGCACCCGCATCAGCTCCTGCTCCAGCTCCCAGCGCAGATAGCTGTCCAGGGCGGAGAAGGGCTCGTCCAGGAGGAGGATCTCCGGCTGGGAGATGAGGATGCGGGCCAGCGCCACCCGCTGCTGCTGCCCGCCGGACAGTTGGGCGGGACGGTGGGCGGCCAGAGGGGTGAGGTAGAATTTCTCCATGATCTCCCGGCACTGCCGCCGCTTCTCATCTCTGGAAAACTTGCCCCGGATGCCGGCGGTGATGTTCTGTTCCACCGTCATGTTGGGGAACAGGGCGTAGTTCTGAAAGAGCAGGCCCACCAGGCGCTTCTGGGGCGGGAGGTTGATCCGCTTTTTGGAGTCGAACAGGGTGCGGCCGTTGAGAATGATGTACCCCTCGTCGGGGGTGACCACCCCGGCGATGCACCGCAGAGTCATGCTTTTGCCGCAGCCGGAGCCGCCCAGCAGGGCCAGGGTTTCCTGTCCTGCGGACAGCTCCAGATCCAGCACGAAGCCGCCGAAGTCCTTTCTGATTTTCAGTTCCAGAGACATCTCACGCCACCTCCTCGCTGCGTTTGGGGCGCTTGACGCGGGTGGTGGGGAGAAAGTCCCGCCGCTCCAGCATGTTTACGGCCAACAGCACCACGGCGGAGATTGCCAGGTTCACCAGCACCCATTTCATGGCCAGCTCGTCCTGGCCGGTCTGCCACAGGTTATACACCGTGGTGGAGATGGTGTTGGTCCTGCCGGGGATATAGCCGGCGATCATGCTGGTGGCGCCGAACTCGCCCAGTCCCCGGGCAAAGGCCAGCACGGTGCCGGCCAGGATGCCCTGACGGCAGGCGGGCATGGTGATGCGCCAAAAGATGTAGGTGTTGGAGAGACCCAAAGTCTGCCCGGAATAGCGCAGGGTGGGGTCCACGCTCTCAAAGGCGCCCCGGGCGGTGCGGTACATCAGAGGGAAGGCGACCACGGCAGAGGCGAAGATGGCGGAGTACCAGGTCATCACCACCTGGATGCCGAAGGTCTCCAGCAGCCAGGCCCCCAGGGGACGGCGATTGCCCAGCAGCATCAGCAGGAAGAAGCCCACCACCGTGGGGGGCAGCACCATGGGCAGGGTGAGCACCACATCCAGCACCCCCTTCAGCAGCCGGGGCAGCCGGGCGATGTAGTAGGCGGCGAGGATCCCCAGGAAGAACACGGTGACGGTGGAGATGGCGGCGATGCGCAGCGAGTTGAACAGGGGATACCAATCGGTGATCAGTTGGGAGACAGCAGGAAGCAGTGAATCAAACATGAGGAGAGATCATCCCTTTCTCAGCCAGACGGCCGGCATTGCCCCGAGGGACAACGCCGGCCGTGAAGCCGTCCTTTTCTCGGGGAAGGCCGGCCCGTTTCCAGACCGGCCCCGGAGGCGCGAAGCCTCGGCGCAGCGGCATGGGCCATGGGGCCGTTAGCCGCTTTTGCTCGGAACCATATGGGATTGTGACGGAGAGCGGCTCAGGTGCGGGCGCAGTTGGAGGCGTCCCCACGGAGAATCTCCAGGCCGTGGCCCAGGGCGGGGAGAATATACTCCAGGCACTCGGTGACCGCCTTGGGACTGCCGGGGAGGTTGACGATGAGGGTACCCGCCCGGATGCCGGCGGAGGCCCGGCTGAGCATGGCCCGGGGGGTGATCTGCAGGGAAAGATAGCGCATGGCCTCTGGGATGCCGGGGACGGAGCGCTGGATGATGTCGGCGGTGGCCTCCGGCATGCAGTCCCGGGGGGAGAAGCCGGTGCCCCCGGTGGTGAGGATCAGGTCCGCGATGTCCTCGTCTGCGATGCGGGCCATCTCGGCGGAGAGCATCGCCCGTTCGTCGGGGAGGAGCACGGTGTGGACCACCTGGTAGCCGGCGTCGGTGACCAGCTGGGCGATCACCGGACCGCTCTTGTCCTCCCGCTGGCCGGCGTAGCCGGAGTCGCTGGAGGTGATGATGGCGACACGATACATACTTTATGCCTCCTTTTCCACAGTGAGGGTGTCCCCCACGGAGATGGTCCCCCCGTGGAGTACCCGGGTGAATACCCCTTCCCGGGGCATGATACAGTCTCCCATGACCTTATAGATCTGGCAGTGGGCGTGGCACTCCTTGCCCACCTGGGTCAGCTCCAGCACCACATCGTTGCAGCGGAACCGGGTGCCGATGGGCATGGACTTGAAGTCGAAGCCGGACACCACCAGGTTTTCTCCAAAAGCGCCGTCGTCCACCTGGGCGCCCCGGGCGCGGAACTCCTCCACCCGGTCGTGGGAGAGAAGGGACACCTGACGGTGCCAGTGGCCGGCGTGGGCGTCGTGCTCGATGCCCCAGTCCTCCACAAAGTGGGCGGAGCCCACATTGGTCTTCTGCGTCCCCTTCTGCTCGCTGACGCAGACTGCGATGACATTTCCCATCGGTCTAACCTCCGATCTGGCTCATGCCGTGGTGCTCCAGCGACTGCTGGCCGCTGGTGTCGGCAAAGTGATGCTGCAGGGGTTTGTTGTAGATGGCCTGCTGTACCGCCTGGGCCAAAAACTCGTCGTCCCTTCCCTCGTCCATCAGCGCCTTCAGATCCACCCCAAGCTCGTACTGCAGGCAGGTCTTCAGAAACCCCTCCGAGGTCAGACGGACCCGGTTGCACTCGCTGCAGAACTGGTGGCTGAGCGCGCTGATAAAACCGACCTTGCCCACGAAACCGGGCAGGGAGAAATAGTGACAGGGGCCATTGCCCAGCTTGCCGTGGAAGGGGGTCATGGGGCCGTAGTGGGCCTCCAGGATGGCGCGTACCTCCGCCTCGGAGCGGTACTCCAGGTCCTTCCCAAGGCCGATGGGCATCACCTCGATGAAGCGCACCGAAAGCGGGCGGTCCTTGGCCAGGGCCACCATGGGCACCAATTGATTGTCGTTGCTCCCCATGGGCAGGCAGTTGATCTTCACATTCAGCCCGGGACAGTCCAGGGCCGCATTCAGGCCTGCCAGCACCCGGCCCAGCTCGTCCCGGCGGGTGATGGCGCGGAACTGTTCCCGATCCAGGGTGTCCAGGCTGATATTCACCCCGTCCAGCCCGGCGGAGACCAGGCCGGACAGCTGGTCGGCCAGCAGCACCCCGTTGGTGGTGAGGGTGACGCAGCTGATGCCGGGAATGGCCTTGATGTCGGCGATGAGGGCGTCGATTCCCAGCCGCACCAGAGGTTCGCCTCCGGTGAGCTTGATCTTGGACAGACCCAGCCCGGCGAATACCCGGCACAGGCGGAGGATCTCCTCATAAGAGAGCACCGCGTTGTGGGGGATCCACTGCACGCCGTCCTCCGGCATGCAGTAGACGCACCGCAGGTTGCAGCGGTCGGTGACCGAGATGCGGATATAGTCGATGGTCCGCGCGCAGCGGTCGATCACGGGGCATCGCCCTCCTTCTCTTTGGAAAGTCCGAAGCGGTCCAGCAGCAGCCGCACCATGCCGTCGATGTCCTCCAGACCCAGGGTGGGCACCCCGGGCAGGGAGAGGGGCAGGTCGGTGACCAGGGCCAGCAGAGTGGCGGGGTCGCACACCGGCCGCTCTGAATTGCCCCCCCGGACGATCTCAAATTTGGGCCAGGGGGAGTCCTTGGCCCCCTCCAGCAGGATCAGGTCAGCCTCGGGGAACTGGTCCATCAGCGCCTCCGGGGTGATCTGGGCGGTCTTCACCATCAGGTATTTCTCCCCGTCATAGATGGCGGTGCCATAGGCGCCGGCCTGCCGGTGGCGCCAACTGTCGGTGCCGGGGACATCGGGCTCGAAGTGATGGCCGTCGTGCTTGATCACCGCCACCTGAAGTCCCCGGTCGGTGAGGGCGCGGATCAGCTTCTCCAGCAGGGTGGTCTTGCCGGAGTTCTTCACCCCGGAGACGGCCGCGACCCGCCGCTCAGTCCCGCTCATTGACGAACACCCCCGACTTGCCGCCCTCTTTCCGCACCAGGTGGATATCCCCGATGGTCATGGTCTTGTCAATGGCCTTGCACATATCATACACGGTGAGAAGTGCCACCGAGACGCCGGTGAGCGCCTCCATCTCCACGCCGGTCAGACCGGTGAGCTTTACGGTGCACTCGGCGGTGATGGTGTTGCGCTCCGGGTCCACCTGAAAATCAATGCTGGCCTTGTTCAGCATCAGGGGGTGACACATGGGGATCAGGTCGGGGGTACGCTTGGTGGCCATGATGCCGGCCACCCGGGCCACGCCCAGCACATCTCCCTTGGCGGCGGTGTGGTGTACCACGGCGTCCATCACCGCGTCGTTGACCTGAATGGTGCCGCGGGCGATGGCCATGCGCTGGGTGGGTGCCTTGCCGGAGACATCCACCATCACAGCGTTTCCGTTTTCATCGAAGTGATTCATTTTCGCGGTCATAGTCTGTTACCTCACAATGGATGAAATGAGAGGGGTCAAAGCAGGACCACCGAGACGCTCTGACCATCGGTCAGCGGGCCGGAGCCGGCGGGGATGTCCACCAGACAGTTGCACCCCACCATGGAGCGCAGCTGCCCCGAGGAGTGGCCGGCGGGGAGGGTGACCACCCCGTTGGCATAGCTGCCCCGGATGAAGCGGCGGCCGCGGCTGGGCTTGGAGAAGCTGCCCTTGAGTACAGCGGTGCAGCGGGTCACATCCAGCTTGGGGTCGCCGGTCAGCCTGGCCAGCATGGGGCGGCCAAACAGCTCAAAGGTGGCGGCGGCAGCGAAGGGATTGCCGGACAGGGCCAGAATGGGCTTGCCCTGGGCCATGGCGAAGATGGCAGGGGTGCCCGGCTTGAGCTTGGTATGGGTGAAGATCTGATCGGCGCCCACCAGGGGGAGCACGGTGTGCATGATATCTTTCACCCCGACAGAGACACCGCCGGTGGTGATCACCGCATCCGCCCACTGCAGGGCGTGGCGGACGGAGTCGGCCACCAGCTGAGGGTCGTCCACAAAGTGTTCGCCGCCGGATTCCCCGTGGACGCCCAGCTCCTGCAGCCGCTGGGTGAGGAAGGTGAGGTTGGAGTCATAGATCTTTCCCTGGGGAAGGGGGGAGACATAGGGGTAGACCAGCTCGTCCCCGGTGCAGATCACCGCCACCTTGGGGGCGGGGGAGACGCGGACACGGGCGACCTCCATGGCGATGCCTGCGCTGGACAGCACCGCCAGCGCAGCGGCGTCCAGCCGGGTGCCGGCGGCGAGAAGCACATCTCCCGCCCGGAAATCCTCGCCGGCATGGACATAGTTGGCCCCAGGCTTCAGCTCCTCGTAGATCTCCACCTCTGTTTCACCCAGATCAGTGGCCTCCTGACGGATGACGCAGTCGCAGCCCTGGGGCAGCATCCCGCCGGTCATGATGCGCACCGCCTGACCGGAGTGCATGGGGCCCTTGGGGCAGCCGCCGGCGTAGACGGTGTCGCTCACGGTCAGGCGCACGGGGTGCTCATGGCTGGCGCCGGCGGTGTCGGCGGAGCAGAGGGCGTATCCGTCCAGCGGAGAGCGGTCAAAGGGAGGCTGGTCCATGGGGGAGAGCACATCGGCGGTGAGCAGCCTCCCACGGGCCTGGTCGATGTGAAGTTCCTCCGCCTCCAGCGGCTTGACATGCTGTGCGATTTGTTCCAGCGCTTCTTCTACAGTGAGATTGGTCAGCATCGGATCCTACCTCCGTATCTTAGACTTTTCCAAAGGGGCAGATGGGATAGTGACATTCGGGACATCCCAGACACAGACCGCCATGACCCAGCATGGCCAGATCCTGCCGGGTGACGGGTACTCCCGCGGCCACCCGGGGGAGGATCAGATCGAAGATGGTGGCTTTGGCGTACATGACGCAGCCGGGCAGTCCCATCACCGGGGTGCCGCAGTCGTCAAAATAGCCCAGCAGGAACATCGCACCGGGGAGCGCGGGGGCGCCGTAGGAGACGATGCGGGCGCCGGTGGCCTTGATGGCGCCGGGGGTGCGGTCGTCGGGGTCCACGCTCATGCCGCCGGTGCACAGAATCAGGTCCACCCCCTTGGCCTTGCAGTCCAGCACTGCGGCGGTGATGGCCTCCATGTCGTCGCCGGGCAGGTGGTGCTCTGTCACCTGGATGCCGAAAGCGGCCAGCTTGTCCACGATCACCGGGGTGAAGGTGTCCTGAATGCGGCCTTTGGACACCTCGCTGCCGGTGGTGACCAGACCACAGGTCTTGAGCTGGAAGGGGAGCAGTTCCAGAATGGGGCCGCTGCCCGCCCGGGAGAGCACCTGGTCCAGCCGGGCCTCGGGGATGACCAGGGGGATGATGCGGGTGCCTGCCAGCTTGTCCCCCTTGTGGACCACCGAATTGGTGTGGCGGGTGGCGATCATGATGTCATCCTGGGCGTTGAGCTGGTACAGCCGCTCCACATCCACGCGGAACAGTCCGTCGCAGGCGGCGGACAGCTCGATCTTTCCCTCCTTCACCGGGGAGGCGGTCATGTGCTCATTCTGACAGACGGCCACCAGCCGCTGGGCGGCCTCGTCCTCGTGAAGGACGCCCTCGGTGCGCTCCCAGACATAGATGTGTTCCTTGCCCATGGAGAGGAGAACCGGGATGTCCTCGGGGGTGACGATGTGGCCCTTGCGGAAACGGGCGTCCTTGGTGACGCCGCGGATGATCTGGGTCATGTCATGACAGAGGACATGGCCCACCGCGTCCTTGGTATCGATCAGCTTCATGGCGGGATCTCCTTTACAGAGGAATGGCGCCTGACGGGCGCAAAAGAAAACCGATGCCCGCCCAAAGGGGCAGGCATCAGCTTGGTTCCCCTTTTCAGAATGGAGGGCCGGCCCGTTTCCAGACCGACCCCGAAAGTGTGTGTCACTTTGGCGCGGCGGCGTGGGCCGGAGGCCTTTAGCCGCTTTTGCTCGGGCATGTTATTTAAATCGAAATATAGTATACCAAAGGATGTGGAATATTTCAATAGAAAGGAAGAAATGGTTGTGATAGAGCGAAACAGACAACAGAATGACTGTAAGGGGCGAAAATGGAACAGAGGCGCCCGAAGGCGCCTCCGTTCCAGAGAGAGAAGAAGGGAAAACGAACGACCATAAAGGTCAGAGAAAAAGTCAGCGGCAGAGGCCGGCAGGGAGGACGGACAGCGCCTCCTGCGCATTGGGAACACTGTAGAACATCAGGGGGATGTTCTCCTCCTTGTCCTGCGCATCGGTGTAGCAGTACTGGATGCGGGCCTTGCGAACGGCGCGGTTGGTCTTCTTGCCCAGGTAAATCACGCTGTTGCCGTTGGAGAGCTTGTCGACGGTGACCTCATCCAGCTCGTCCAGATTGCGGCTCTTGACAGTCATCTCATGCACACCCTTGGCAAAGCAGGCGATGACGCGGCGGTCGGTGATATAATAGGTGGCGGTTCTGGTCAGCTTTCTGGCGACAAGAATGGGGTCAAGGATCAGATACAGACCCACGATGATGCACACGCACAGAATAACTGTGGTGTCCAGCGGCTTGGCGGTGGCACCGGCCCCGGGACCACTGAAATAGAAGCCTCCGGCAAAAAGAATGATGGCGACAATGACGCGGATGACGAAGGAGGTGCCGTAGGGGGCCTCCATCAGCTTGATGTTCTGCGGACGGCCGGACCATTTCACGGTCTCGCCGGGCTGCAGGATGGAATCAATTTTTTCCATGGTTGAAATCTCCTTTCCAAACAGTGAGGGGAGAAAACTCCCCGGACAGTATGGGATTGCCAGATGGGAATGCCGCTGTCTCCGCTCCTTGTCCCCGGATCCTTAGGGACGCGAAGAGAGATGTCCGGCGTTATTCAATCAGCGAAAAATTTCCGCAGCGCGGTGATATTTTTCGCTGTTTTCCCCGTCGCCCAGCAGGCTGTACACGCGGGCCAGCCGCTCGTAGATATCGGCGCTGCCGGGATTTTCTCCCAGCGCCATATTCAGCAGGTTTCTCGCACGGATGAGGTCACCATGCTCCTGACACTCCTCCGCCGCCTGGAGAAGGTTGGGCGGCCGACGACCGCTTTTCTCCAGATCCAGGTCATTCATCAGATTCTTCAAACGCTCTGCGGTAAAGGGCTTCTGCAGGTAAGAAACCACGCCCAGCCGGGTACACTCCACCGCGTTTTTAATGGTGGGGTAGGCGGTGATGACAATCACCGGTGTCTGGATGCCGGCGCTGCGCATCCGGCGCAGCACCTCGGTCCCGCTGAGTTCAGGAAGCTTGATGTCCAAGAAGATCAGGTCATACTGCCCGCCCAGAATGGCGTCCAGTCCTTCCTGACCGTTGCTGGCGCTGTCTACCCGATAGCCGTCCAGCTCCAGACATTTGGTGAGCATCAAACGAATATTCTTGGTATCATCCACAATCAGAACATTTTGTCCCATCGTGATTCTCCTCTTTGATGAGCGGGAGGGTGAAGCAGAATTCGCTGCCCTCTTCCCGGTCGGTCACACACCAGATCCGCCCGTGGTGAGCGGTGATGATCTCCTTGGCTGCGGCCAGACCCAGCCCGGTGCCCCGTACCTCCAGATCATAGCCTTTCACCTGAACGAATTTTTCAAAAATCTGATCGGCAAACTCAGGGGGGACGCCGATGCCGGTGTCTGCCACGCTGATAAGGATGTCACGCTCTCTGCGCTGGGCGCTGACAGTCACTGAGCCGCCCTCGTTGGTGTACTTCATGGCGTTGGACAACAGATTGTTCAGCACCCAGGTGATCTTGGAGAAGTCTGCCCAGACCTGCGGGAGATCCTTGGGAACTTGAGTGGTCAGGCGGATCTCGCTGTGGACGGCGATGGATTCAAACTGCCGGGTGGAGACGCGGATGGCAGACTCCACAGAGCAGGGCTCAAACTTGTAAATGGTTTTGGCCGACTCGATACGGGAAAGCTCCAAAAGCTCGCTTACCAGATTCTCCAGCTGCTGGCTGTCCTCGCAGATGGTCTCCACAATCTCCCTCTGGTCACGATTCATGGGGCCCGCCAGTTCGCTGCGCATCATATCTGCTCCCATGAAAATGGAGGTCAGCGGTGTTTTGAACTCGTGGGAGATGGTGGCGATGAAATCGCCTCTGGCCTTTTCCAGCAGCTTCAGCTCCGTCACATTATGGAGCAGGACGATAAAACCGGTGGTGCGCTCGTCAGCATCCAAAATCGGTGTGATAGCCACATGGTAAAAATGATCGCTGTCATTGTCGGCCAGGGCAACGATTTTCTCCGGCTCTACATCGGAAGAACCCTGAAGCACCCGAAGAAGGTAATCCGCCAATTCGCCTTTTGGAAGCAGCTGGCGCACCGGCATGTGGATGGAGGCACTTTCATCGACGCCTGCCAACTGAGACATGGCCTGGTTGAGCAGGAGCACCGCCCCCTTGTCATCCAAGACCAGCAGCGGCTCGTTGATGCTTTTGGCGATGGTGTCCGTCTGATTTTTGGCTTCCATCAGAGAGCCCAGGGTGCTCTGCTCAAAGTCGCTCAGCCGCTGGAGCATCCGGCGGAACTCGTCGGCCAGAAGGCCGAACTCGTCCTGACTGGTGACCAACTCCCCGCTGGTGAGGTTTCCCTGCCGCACCAACTTGATTTGCCTGGTGATCTGATCGATGGGGGCGAGGAAGCGCTTGGTGTAGATATTGCTCATCCAGAGTCCCAGCACGGCGGCCAAAGGGAAGAGAATGCACAGGGTACGGGTGCTGGTGCGGGCCGCTTCGGTGGCTTGGTCCCGGCGGGAGAACAGCGCCGTCTCGTTGGAATCATGCAGCTTCTGCATGGCGTTTTCCAGCAGCGTGACATAGGCGCTCATGTTGGTCTCGTGATAATCCACGGCCTGACTGTACTCCTCGGGATTGGAGATGTCATAGCTGGTGAGGATCTGAAAGGAAGAGACATATCTCTGGAACCGCTGCCAAATTTCATCAATGTACTGCCGCTCATTGTCCAGAATGATGGTGGCCTCTTCCTCGTTGTAGTACCGGATGAACTCATTGCGGTACTGCTCGAACCGGATCGCCGCCTGGACGGAATCGCCGTTGAGATACTCCTCCACAGCCATCCGCTGACCCCACAGAGCATCGGTCATCCGGTTCAGCCGGTCGATGCTGTTGTAGTTGGTGGTGATCAGGCCCTCGATGGTGGTACTGATGGAGGACATGGTGTAGATGGATACCACGCCCAGAAAACAGATGACCAGTACCAAGCTGAGATAGCCCAGAGTGAACTTGCTGCGCACCGTTTTGAACATGACAGTTCCTCCTGTGCAACGGTTTTGCCGTTCCCTCTGTTCTGACACCAGTATACCCGGCCGGGAAAAGGGCCGCAACTGATGAGATTCAGAGAAAACAGGACTTCCCGAAAGAAATTTTGAGGTTGGATGGATACGATCCCGGATGTTTCCAGCTGAAACACCTGATAATTCGGATTTTTAACGGAAAATAAAAAATGGATATTTTCATATGAAAATTTTTGTTTTTCCCATGGACCAGTCTGGGACAACTGGTCAAACGGGCGGCGATGTGATAAGATAGGCGGCACGGAGCTCGGGAGAAATCCGGGCAAAGAAAGGAGAAATGCATATGCTGCAGCGAAGTTCCGGACTGCTGATGGCCCTGTCCTCCCTCCCGTCGTCCTATGGAATGGGGGGACTGGGGGAAAGCGCACGCCGGTTCGTGGACTTCCTGGCGGACAGCGGGCAGAGCTGGTGGCAGATGCTGCCCGTCGGGCCGCTGGGAGAGGGGAGCTCGCCCTATATGTCCTGCTCCGCCTTCGCGGGGGAGGCGCTGTACCTGGATCTGGAGGATTTGGCGGAACAGGGATTGGTCACCCGGGAGGAATTGGCGGAGCAGAGGCTGGACAGCCCGGACCGCGCCGCGCTGGAGCGGGTGAGGGCGCTGCGGCTGCCGCTGCTGCGCCGGGCATGGCACAGGGCGGGGGCTGGCGCTTCGGAAAGCGGCCTCCCTTGGCTGGAGGATTATGTCCGATATATGGTCCGGCGGACAGGAAGAGGGGAGGAGGCGGACTTTTGCCGCTTCCTTCAGAATCAGTTTGCCCGTCAGTGGGCGCAGCTGCGGCGGTATGCCGGGGCGAGGGGGATAAGGCTGATGGGAGATCTGCCCATCTATCTCTCTCCCGACTCCGCAGAGATGATGTTCCGGCCTGGGCTGTTCCAACTGGACGAGAGGGGAAGGCCCGCCCGGGTTGCGGGCGTGCCCCCGGACGCCTTTTCCCGGGAGGGGCAGCTGTGGGGGAACCCTCTCTATGACTGGGAGGGAGCGCCTGACAAGGTGACCGCTTTCTGGGTGGAGCGGATCCGTTGGGCGGAACAGCTGTACGACGGAGTGCGGCTGGACCACTTTCGCGGCTTCCACACCTACTGGTCGGTGCCGGCGGGCCAGCCCGCCTCCGCCGGCTGCTGGCAGCCGGGGCCGGGGAAGCCGTTCATCGACGCCCTGCGGGCAGCCGCGCCGGGGCTGGAGCTGGTGGCGGAGGACCTGGGGGATCTGGATCAGGAGGCGAGAGCGTTCCTGCCCGCCTGCGGCATCCCGGGGATGCGGGTGCTCACCTTTGCCTTTGACAGCGGGCCGGAAAACCCCTATCTGCCCCATAACTGTCCCGTGAACTGTGCCGCCTATACCGGCACGCACGATACCCCCACTTTTGTCCAGTTCCTGAAGGAGGCAGACGAGGAGACGGCGCGGTTTGCCCGGGCCTATCTCCGCCTGCGGGAGGATGAGGGACTGGGGTGGGGCGCCATCGCCGGCGTATGGGGCAGTCCCGCCGCCCTGGCCATCGCGCCGCTTCAAGATGTGCTGGGCCTGGGGGGAGACGCCAGGATGAACACCCCGGGCACCGTGGGAGGGCAGAATTGGCGCTGGCGGGTGCGGGAAGAGGCGCTGAACGGCGAAGTGGCGGTCCGCCTGCGGGAGATGACCCGGGTATATGGCCGTCTGTCTGCCAAAAGGCAGGGATAAAATTCCACCGCCGCCCCCATCTGGAGGCGGCGGGGACGGACTTCAGCCCTTGGGCAGGCTGTCCGCGGTGCGGGTAAGGATGTTGATGAAGGTCTCCTCCTCCGGGCTGAACCGGTGCCCTTTGCGGTAGACCAAAATATCACGGTAGGAGCGTGGGGAGACATTGCATCGCTTCTGCACCAGGCCCATCCGGTCCAAGGTCGCCTGGGGCAGAGGGGAACCCCACATATAAGTGGAGGGAAGACCGCTGAGCAGTTCCAACTGGCTGCCCCGCTCATAGATGGCGATCTCACGCTTTTTCTCGTCCATATGGGCCAGCTGCCTGGCGCGGGCCAGGGAGAGCAGGGGAACGGAGAAGTCGCCGTGCACCAGTTCGATGTACCCCTTTAAATCCCGATAGTCCACCACATCATGGCTGGCCAGCGGGTGATGACTGGACATGAGGGCATAGCACTCAAATTCACAGATGAACTTGTGCTGCAGCTCCTTTTCCTCCAAAATCTCCATGAAATAGGGCTCATATACCGCCTGAAAGCGTACCACCGCCAGATCACACTGGTTGTCCGACACATTGCGGATGGCCTGAGGAGAAGAGGTCTCCCAGTATTTATAGTCAATCTCGCCCTCGGGAGACAGGTTTTTGGCGAATTCGATGAAGGCCTGAGAGATATAGCTGGCCCGGGGGACAGAGATGCTGAAGCGTTTGGTTTTATCGCTGGTGGGCTGAAACATGCCCTCGATCTGTTCCACCTGGGTCAGAATGCTCCGGGCACGGGCGAGGAAAATCTCACCCTTGGGAGTGGGCTGTACGCCCTTGGCGGTGCGGTTAAACAGCTCGGTGCCAAGCTGAGCCTCCAGTTCACGGATGGCCTTGCTCAGACGGGGCTGGCTCATGTAAAGATTTTGAGCTGCCTTGGTAAAAGAGCCGGTCTTTTCTACCTCTACAGCGTACTTCAGGTATTGTGTGTTCATACTCCATCCACCTCGGTCGTTTTCCGACGGGAATACAGTGAGAAATGCCCGATTCTTTCCTGTTATGATATATCATAAAGGAGTTTGATGAGGTTGTCAACCGCTCCGCCAGAGAGTGCATAAGAGTGGAAGAAAGTTCTTGATTTTCCCGGTGGATTGCGTTATACTTTACCACAGTTTCTGGCTCTCCAGTTGAGTAAAACAATTTGCCGGTGTGGTGGAATTGGTAGACGCAGCGGACTCAAAATCCGCCGGGGGAAACCCTGTGAGGGTTCGAGTCCCTCCACCGGCACCATAAAATCAAAACGGTATAGATGCCACTGGCGAAAAGCCAGTGGCATCAACCGTTTCCGGGCTTTTT
>CALWZP010000028.1 GCA_944386055.1 uncultured Oscillospiraceae bacterium
TACTTTACCACCTTTCGAAGCGTTTGTCAACCCCCTTTTTTCCAGAGCCGGGACTCCCGTCCCTCTCCTTCCTGCCAAGGGCCCCCGAAAGGCGCTTTGCTAATATACCAAATCCAGCGGCCGTTGTCAACACCTTTTTTCACGCTTCTTCGCATTTTTCAGATTTGCTTTTTTCGCCTGTCTATGATATCATCTGCACTGCTATCATCTTGTATTTTAATCAAAGAAGGAGGTCCGCGCCATGCCCATCCGTATCCCAGACTCTCTCCCCGCCCGGGCGGTACTGGAGAGTGAAAATATCTTTGTGATGACGGAATACCGCGCCCTGCATCAGGATATCCGTCCTCTGAACCTCATCATTCTCAATCTGATGCCCACCAAGATCGTCACAGAGACACAGCTTCTGCGCAAGCTGTCCAACACCCCGCTGCAGATCAAGGTCGACCTGCTGCGCACCACGGGGCACATCTCCAAAAACACCGACGAGGGACACCTGGAGTCCTTCTATACGACCTTTGAGCAGATCCGGGACCGGAACTACGACGGCATGATCATCACCGGCGCGCCGGTGGAGAATCTGGATTTCACCGATGTGGACTATTGGGACGAGCTGTGTGAAATCATGGACTGGACCCGCTCCCATGTCCACTCCACCCTTCATATCTGCTGGGGCGCCCAAGCGGGCCTGTTCTTCCACTATGGGATTCAAAAATACAGCCTGCCGGAAAAATTGTCCGGCATCTTCTCTCACACGGCGCTCAAGCCCACCTCCCCCCTGTTCCGCGGTCTGGATGACGAGTTCCTGGTCCCCCACTCCCGCTATACCGAGGTGCGGGAGGAGGACATCCTGGCGGTGCCCCAGCTGGAGCTGCTGGCCACCTCTCCCGAGGCGGGGGTGTTCGCCGTGAAGAGCACCGACAACCGCCGTTTCTTCTTCACCGGACACGCGGAGTACGATGTGGACACCCTGGCCCTGGAGTACCGGCGCGATCTGGAGAAGGGGCTGGACATCGCCATGCCCCAGCATTACTTCCCCCAGGACGACCCCAGTCAAGCTCCCGTGATGCGCTGGCGCTCCACCGGGCAGCTGCTGTACAACAACTGGCTGAACTATTATGTCTATCAGACCACGCCCTATGACCTGACCATGATCTGAGTCCCAGCTATGAAAAAAGCGCGCCCCGCGCGCTGAAACTCCCCATAAGAACACCCGACCCCCGCCTGTCCATCGCAGGCGGGGGTCACTTCTGGTGCTTCTTGGTATCTAACATCAATTGTTTACCTCTCTTTCTACTGATTCCGGAAGGGATCTCTGCCTCGTGCGTATCTGAACTTGGGAGTCAAATTGTGTTTACCTCGTTCTCCGCTACAACTCTCTTTGCGCTTCTTAGCGCGATTCACATCCTGTGAAGATTGCCTGGAACTCAAGTATTCTTACAGTTCTTTTCCCATGCTGTCCGCACGATTGCCGATCCGCCGTTTTCCGGTTGGGGAAAGGTTCTTAAATCATTGGACTCACCTTTTCCTTTCTGGCTATAATATAGCATCCCACCCCGAGATTGTCAAGCGTTTTTGTTTTATTTTTATAAAATTAGCATTTTGCACAAACATATTTCTGTGCAGAAAAAACAACTTTCTTTTCCAGTCTTTCTGTGGTATAGTATAAATGTTGAGTGTCAAAATGCGCGGCTCGGGTTTTGCCCAGGCCGCGCATTTTCATTTGTTCAGGTCTGCTCCGTTTGAGGTCTCTGCCCCTCCTGGCGGAGGCGCTGCAGCGTCCCGCTCAGAGTTGCCCGTCTCTGACAGGAGAGCAGATCGCCAATGAGCTGGTTGGAGATCAGGAACCCGGAGGGTGTAAGGCGCCACCGGCCGTCGATCCGCTCCGCCCAGCCCCGCCGTTCATAGAGGAGCAGCTGGTGCTCCAGAGGCTCAAAATCCATTCCGTAGCTGCGGCGGTATTCCCATTCGGCGATTCCCCGGGCGGTGCGCAGCCGAAGCATCAGATACTCGCTGCCCCGCTCCCGTTCCGGAATAAGGTCGTCGCTGTCCAGAAGGCTCCCCCCCTGGAGGACACCGGAAAGATATCCCTCCAGATCGGAGACAAAGGAGTAGCGCCGCCCGCCGAAGTCAGAGTGGGCGCCGGGACCGAACCCCAGATAAGGGCGCAGATACCAATAGCGCAGATTGTGCCGTGACTCGAAGCCTGGTCTGGCAAAATTGGAGATCTCATATTGCCGGAAGCCGGCCTGCCGCAGCCGGTCCGCCGTCCAAAGATAGAGGTCGGCCTGCGCATCATCGTCGGGCAGCATCTCCCCCTGCGCGACACGCCGGGCCAGCGGAGTTCCCTCCTCCACCTTCAGGCCATAGCAGGACAGGTGCTCCGGCTCCAGGGCCAGGGCGTGCTCCACCGTCTCCCGCCAGCTCTCCGCCGTCTGACCGGGCAGGCCGTAGATCAAATCCAGAGACAGATTTTGAAAGCCTGCCCGCCGGGCCGCAGCGACGGCCGCGTCGGTCTGTTGGGCGGTATGGGGCCGGTGGACCGACCGCAGCTCCTCCGGGCAGGCGGACTGCATCCCCAGGGACAGGCGGTTGAAGCCCGCCCGACGCAGCTGGCGCAGCAGCCGCTCCTCCGCGCTGTCCGGATTTGCCTCGCAGGTGATCTCCGCCGTACGCTCCACCCGGAAGTACCGGCGCACCGCCGAGAGCAGCTCCCGCAGGCGCTTTTCGCCATAGAGGGTGGGCGTCCCTCCCCCAAAATAAATGGTGTCCACCGCAAAGCCTTTGGCCCGGGGAGCCGTCTCCTTCAGGTGGCGCAGCAGCGCCCTCTGATAGTCGTCCATCCGGTCTTCCCGCCCGGGCAGGGAGTAGAAGTCGCAGTAGTCGCACTTGCTGCGGCAGAAGGGGATATGGATGTAAATTCCCAGGCTTTCTCTCTCGTCTGCGCGCATCGCATCCCCTCCTGTCAAAGTTGTCCCGCCGCATTTACAGTCTATTATAGCCGCTCAGGCAAAAAATGCAAGTCTGGGCACGAAAGAGCGCCGCGCCCTGACATTGGGCGCGGCGCTCTCTGCGCTCATTCCGCTCCCTCTCCGGCGGCCTTTTGAAGGGCACGGATGATATATCCGATGCCCTTCTGCCGGTCGGCGTCAAAGGTGGCCATGATCTCCGTTTTCCCGAAGAACCACACATCGGCGGCGGCCACATCCGCCGCAGGCTGGCCGTTGAAGATGGCCTGGAGCAGCACCAGCACCCCCTTGAGAATGAGGGTATCGCTGTCCCCGTCGAAGGAGAACATCCCGTTTTCCACCCGGGGGTCCAGCCACACATGGGACTGACACCCCTTCACAGCCCGGTCCTCCGTCTTTTTCCCCTCGTCCATGGGGGGCAGGGTGACGGACAGCTCGATGAGATAGGCGTACTGGCCAAAGCCGTCCCCCATCTCCTGAAATTCCTCCACCAGCTCCTGCTGGAGCTTGTCCATCGCCTGACTCATGTTCTCAGTCCTCCCGCCAGGGACGCCACCCGCTCCACGCCGCGGAGCAGGGCGTCCATCTCCTCTTCCGTATTGTAAAACGCGGGGGTCACCCGCACCGCCCCGGTAAGGCCCAAGCGCGCCAGCAGCGGCTGGGCGCAGTGGTGGCCGGAGCGTACCGCGATGCCCAGCTGGTCCAGCAGCCGGGCGGTGTCATAGTAGTGGAAGCCCTTCAGGTTGAAGCTCACCGCCCCTGCCCGGCGCGCCGGGGACCCCAGCACCTCCACCCCGGGGATGGCCCGCAGGCCCTCCTCCCCCCGGCACAGCAGCGCATCCTCCCGGGCGGAGATCTCCGGGATCCCCAGCTTCTCCAGGTAGGACACCGCGGCCGCCAGGCCGATGATCCCCGCGATGTTCTGGGTTCCCGCCTCGAACTTGAAGGGCAGCTCGCCCCAGGTGGCGCTCCGGGCGGTGACCTCGTCCACCATGCCGCCGCCAAACCGGACCGGTGGCATCTGTTCCAGCCATTTCCGCTTTCCGTACAGCACTCCGGTCCCGGTGGGCCCCATGATCTTGTGTCCGGAGAAGCACAGAAAGTCGCAGTCCAGCGCCTGCACATCCATGACCCGGTGGCGCATGGCCTGGGCGGCGTCCAGCAGCACCGCCGCCCCCGCCTGATGGGCCTGGGCGATGAGCTCCTCCACCGGATTCACCGTGCCCAGCACATTGGACACGCAGGTCACCGCCACCAGTTTGGGCCGCAGCGCCATGAGGCGCCGGAACTCCTCCGTGTCCAGCTCCCCCCGGTCCGTGAGATGGACAATCTCCAGCGCCGCGCCGGTGCGGCGGCACGCCTCCTGCCAGGGGATCAGGTTGGAGTGGTGCTCCATCTCGGTGGTCACCACAGTGTCCCCTGGATGGAGGAACGCCTCTCCAAAGGAGCGGGCCACCAGGTTGATCCCCTCGGTGGTGCCGCTGGTGAAGAGGATCTCCTCCGGCGCGGCGGCGTTGAGAAAGCGGGCCAGGTGCTTTCTGGCCTCCTCCACCCGGACGGTGGACTGCTCGCTGAGGTAGTGGATGCCCCGGTGGATGTTGGCCTGCCAATGGGCGTACTGCTCCTCCACCGCACGCAGCACCTGCACCGGCACCTGCATGGTGGCCCCGTTATCCAGGTACACCAGGGGTTGGCCATGCACCTGGGTATTTAATATGGGGAAGTCTCCCCTGATCTGCTCCAGCTCCAGCATATCGATATTCCCTCCTTGTCCTGCCCGCAGGGCGCCCTTGCTCCTCCCCGGGGCGGATGTCTCTTCTGGTATCTCACCAGGTCTGCCCTTCCGGCATTTCCTCCCGGTTTCTCGCCTTGATGTAGCGCTCCAGCAGGTCTGCGGTCCCCTCTATCCCCAGCCGGGCGCTGTTGATGCACAGGTCATAGCTCCGCGCATCACCCCACCGGCCGCCGCAGTGCTGGTCGTGATAGGCGCGGCGCCGCCGGTCTGTGCGGACGATCAGCGCATCCGCCTCCGCCCGCGCGGTGCCGCGCTCCGCCATCACCCGAGTCAGCCGGAATTCCCGGTCTGCCAGGATAAATACGGAGATCAGTCCGGGGCGGCCCCGCAGGATCTCTTCTCCACACCGGCCCACCACCACAAAGGACTCCCCCTCCTCCGCCCGCCGTCTGATATAGTCGAACTGCATCAGGGCGATGTTGGCGCCGGGGGAATTGTCAAAGCCGTTTACCCGCCGGAAAAGCAGCCTGCTGCTGCGCTGTTCATCATACCACTCCAGGTCCTTCTCGTCCACCTGGTTTTCCTGGGCAATCAGCGCGAGCAGTTCCCGGTCGTACAGCTTCAGCCCAAACCGTGCGGACAGCAATTTCGCCACATCGTGCCCGCCGCTGCCGTATTCCCGTCCGATTGCGAGGATCAGCTGCCGCTCCACTCCAATTACCTCCCATTTAAAAATATCTGATGAAAATGATGACCATAGAGATCATCACCACAAGAATCGCCGCCGGGACCATCGGTCCACAGTATTTTTTCCAGCTGATGGGGTGGCCGCTTTTCGCGGCGATCGCCGTCCCCACCACATTGGCCGAGGCACCGATGGGCGTCGCGCTCCCTCCGATATCAGCCCCCATTGTCAGCGCCCATGCCAGCACCGGCAGTTCGATCCCCTGCGAGGCCGAGAGGCTCTTGATCACGGGGATCATAGTCGCCGCGAAGGGGATATTGTCCACAAATGCGCTTGCGATGGCGGACACCCACAGGATGATCCCCACCATCAGCATTCCGTTTCCGCCGCTCACCCTGCCGATCAGAACTGCAAGCGCCTCCAGTACGCCTGTCTGCTCCAGGCCGCCCACCACGAGAAACAGCCCGATGAAAAACAGGAGCGTCTTGTAATCCACCCGGCGCAGGATCTTCTTCGCGTTTTTTCCCCCCGCCGCGATCAGTGTGACAGCGGCGATCACCGCCCCGATCAGGGCCACTGTCAGCCCCGTCTGGGCGTGGGTCATCAGCAGCGCCACTGCCGCGCAGAAAATCACACAGCTGGTCAGGAAGCTCCCCTTGTCCCTGATGGCGCTTTTCGGGGCCGGGGCCGTGCGTCCCGGCTTCGGGCCGTGTTCCGCTGCGCTCAGCCTCTTGCGGAACACCGCATAGAAATAGAGGAGAACGGCTATAAGCGATACGCCGGCCAGCAGGCCCGTGTTCTCCAAAAAATCAAAGAAGGAATACCCCAGAGAGGTACCGATGATGATGTTGGGCGGGTCCCCGCACATCGTCGCCGCGCCGCCCAGATTCGCGCAGAAAATCTCGGACAGGATCATCGGCACGGGGTCAAATCTGAGCACTCGGGACAGTTCCACTGTCACAGCGGCCAGAAACATGATGACCGTGATGCTGTCAATGAACATTGCCAGCCCCGCCGATACGATCATAAAGACAAAGAAAAGCGGAACCGTGCGATAGCGGACCAGCGCCGCCAGCATCAGGCAGAGCCAGCGGAAAAATCCCGCCTCAGACATCCCTTCTACCATAATCATCATCCCAGCGATGAACAGGATCGTCGACCAGTTAACTCCGACCGCGCTCTCCACTCCGCCGCCGTGTTGATACCAGAATTCAGGCTGGAGCATACTGCGAAGATTCAGCGTCTCCGCCACGGCCTCCGCGCTTCCCATACAGATTCCCAGAACCAGGACCAGTGTCAACAGCCCGCAGCCCAGGGCCACAACATGCCGCTCAATTTTATCCGATATGATCAGCACAAACATAACCAAAAAAATCATAACCGCAATGATCTGTGCCTGCACGGCTGTCTCCTCCTTGCTTTCCCTTCTTTTTATGGAAAAATTAAGTTCCCCGCGCTTTTCTCTGCGCTGTCCGGACACAGAAAAGCGAGCGGGAACTGTCTCTGCCGGGATACGCTCTCTCACCGTACCCCGGCTCCCTATCCTGCCGCATCCTGCTTTCAGCACATCCTACGCATCTTTTTCAATCCTTTAGACCACCGCTTTTCTCTTCCTCCATGCCCCCATCCTCCCGACAAAAACGCCACACGGGTACACGGGGCGTGCCCAGTGTACCCGTGTGGCCGGGGGTAGGAGGAAATATAGAGGAAAACTTACTTAAGATCCAGCCTGTGCCAGATGCTCCGCAGCGGCAAGCCTTCCGCTCCAGTTCGGGCTCCGGGTCATAGTATCCCAGATCAGGCTGATGAGCTCCTCCAGGGTGATGTCCTTGGCCGCGGGTCCCGCAGGGATCTGGATGTCCAGCTCCTTCTCCAGGTTCATCATCAAAAGGACTTTTTTGGCCATGGCAGAGGTGGCGCCGTCGCAGCTTTTGGCGGTGTCGAACTCCTCCACCAGGTCCTTGGAGACCTTCATGCTCCGGGCCAGGCTCAGCTCGGTGAGGGCGTTGAAGTTATCGGTGCCGCAGTCCACACCCTGAAGCATGTATTTACAGAGGATGTACTCCCTCAGCTCCCTGCGCAGGGTCTCCTCATCCAGAGGGCGGGCGCTGCGGATGGCCGCAAGGTGCTCTCCGGCGCCCGCTCTGGACTGGAGCAGCAGGGCGCGGATCCGGGCGCGGTCCTGCGTGCTTTGGCGATCCATTTATTCCGCCACCAGGGCCTCGATGCCCAGGGCCTTGGCCAGGTCGGCCAGCTCCTTGGCGTAGTCGCCGTACACCAGGGCGCAGTGGTTGCCCGCGAAGCACTGCTTCTCCCAGGTGTCCTTCTGGTCCTTCACCCGGAAGTACACCAGCTGGCTGCAGTTGTAGCCGTCATAGCCGCCGCCCATGACGATCTCGCCGGTGCCCACGAACAGCTTGGAGCCGTCGGGAGCGAAGCGGCAGAAGGTGATCTTCTGGCCGGCGTCGGCGTCGAAGTCGTAGCGCAGGGTGGCGCCGAAGCCCTGGTCATAGGCGAAGTGGGAGATGCCGTAGGCGCTGTTCTTGTTGGGGTCGCGCAGACGGCGGTGGGCCACGGAGTGCTGCATCATGTACAGGTTCTCAGGGTTGGCCATGAGCTTCTCATACTGCTCGGGGGTGGTAGCGAAGCGGGGCATCAGCTCCCCATCCTCGAAGGGCACGGGACAAGTGTTGCCCATGTAGGGACGCTTGCCGGACACGGCGATGAGGGCCTGCTGGGAGAGGACGGCGTCGGTGTCGTACTCGCAGGCGGAGGGGATGCCGTTCTCCATGTTCAGGGAGTGGGTCAGGCACATGGTGAACTTCTGCTCGTTGAGCCGGCGGGTGGAGCAGGCGTCGGGGCAGGGCATGGTGAAGCCGTTGCAGTCCTTCAGGTCCATGTTCTTCAGAGTGATGACATACGCGATGAGGGAGTTCTCCAGATACTGCCGGTCGATGTTCACAAACGCGGCGTCCTTCTCCAGCTCGTCGGCCAGCTCCTTGACCTTCTTCATGTCCTCGTCGGTCAGGTCGGGGGTGACGCGGCCGGGGGTGGTGTGGTTGCCCTCCGGGGTGGCGGGGCTCATCTGGTCAAACATCTCATGGATGTTGATGAAGCGGAAGCGAACCCCCAGGCGGGCGGTGATGTGCTCGAAGCTGTTGAAGGCATCCACCGAGCTGTAGGAGGTGTTGCCGCCGAAGCGCACGGCGCACAGGATATGGGTGTTGTTGATGACCTTGCGGGCGCGCAGGATCTTCATCTGATAGCCCAGGTCGCCCCACTTGTAGAAGCCGTAGACCTCGTTGTGGTTGGGCTTGCTGGTGATGCCGGCCACGGCGATGGTGCCGGAGAAGCCGGACAGGGGGGAGACGGCGATGGGCTTGCGGTAACGGTCGGAGAACTCCAGCACGATGTCGTCGCAGGCGATGGCGGTAAACGCCACCACGAAGTCGGCCTCGTGAGCGGCGGGGGCAATGGCGTCCCACTGCTCCTCCTTGTTGTCCCAGTCGTCGGTGCGGACGAAGTGGGCGGGTTCCATCAGCTCCACCCCCTCGGGGGCGCACTCCTTCAGCTTGGTGAGGAAGGTCTCCCATTTCTGGGCGTTGGCCAGGCGGTCATAGCCGGGCTGCAGCGCCTCCCCCTTGCCGAAGCGGCAGGGGCCCTCATAATAAAACTTGTGCTCGCACCCGATAAGCAGGGGCAGGACCTTCAGCTTGATGTCGTCAGCTTTTCTGATCATTTCAGATACACAGCCTTTCCATAAAAGAAGATTTTCTCATTTTTGGGATCGTGGTCCGATTTCCTGATCGCCGCATCCCTTCGTGACACCCCTATCTTACCTGCAGGGGTGGAAAAATGTCTACGGCGGCAGTCCCAATCTTTCTGCCGTACAGCAGTGCGTTTTGCGAAAAAATGAAGTATATTTCTCATCTCCAGTGAACCGGAAAAGCCCAGAGTTCTCCGATACTCGAGGTCTCATTGTCATTTTTCCCTATTTTCTTTTGCAGCATCGTTATATTTGACAACGATTCTCCTTCTGCATCTTTCCGTTCTTTCCCAGATTTCATACTGAAGTTCTTACCATTTTGGCGGCTATAACAATTGGTTTTCCCCATTCTGTTGATCCAGAACGATGAAAAATGTTCTGTCCTGTGCTATACTTTATTTACCCTGATCGCCTCTCCTTCATTTGTCAAATGCAACAAGAATCATTACATTTGCAAGGAGATGCAGACAAATGAATACCAACACTCTGATCACCGGCATCATCATCCTTGTCTACCTTGTCCTCCTTTTTGGCGTATGCGCATGGGCCCAGAAGCGGCAGAAGGCCAAGGAGGCCGAGGGAGGCACCGGCAGTTTCCTAATGGCCAGCAAAAGCCTGCCCACCGTGCTGGTTGCCTTTATGATGGCCGGCGCCGGAATCGGCAGCATCAACACCACCGGCATCGCCGAACAGGTGCAGACCGCCGGCCTGTCCGGCGCCTGCGCGGGCTTTGCCGGGGCAGTGGCCCTGATCGTCCTGGCCCTGTTCGGCGCCAAACGGATGCGGGCGCTGCCCTATAACACCATGCCCTCCATGGCCAAGGCCTACTGCGGTGAGACCACCCGCTGGCTGCTGTCTATGGGCGGTCTGGTGATTGCCCTGGCCATCACCGCCCTGCAGTTTGTGGGCGGAGGTGCCATGCTGTCCAGCATGTTCCCCGGCCTGATCTCCTATCAGGCCGGCATGGTCATCACCGCGGTGGTCTTCTTCCTCATCGCCGCCCTGGGCGGCATGATGGGCGCCAGCCTGTCCAATGTGGTGAACATGATTGTCATGTACATCGGCCTTGGGCTGGTGCTGGTGGCCGCCCTCATCGGCATCGGCGGCTGGGACAGCCTGATCAGCCAGGTCAACGCCATCCCCGAGCCCACCACCAGCGGCGCTCCCTGGCTGTCCATCACCGGCGGGCTGGGCCTTGCCACCTTCATCAGCTATTTCGCCACCGAGATTCCCAACCGCTTCACCACCCAGTCCAACACTCAGCAGATCTTCGCCGCCAAGGACGGCCGGGCCGCCCGCAATGGTCTGATCATCGGCGCGCTGATGATGGTCCCCATCACCATCATCAGTGTCATCATCGGCCTGATCGCCCGGGTACAGTTCCCCGACCTGGAGGTGCTCACCCAGGCCATGCCCATGGTGGTGCTGTCGGTCAATCCCATTCTGTCCGGACTTGGCATGGCCGCTCTGTGGGCGGTGAATGTGTCCACCGGTGTAGCACTGATGATGACCTGCACGCAGCTGATCAGCTACGATGTGCTCCATCCCTTCAATAAGAACCGCACCCTCACTGAGCACCAGCAGGCCTGGCAGTCCCGCATCGTGCTGGTAGTGGTGCTGGTTATCACCCTGGTGATGGCCTTCTTCATGCGGGGCATTGTCTCCACCATCATGACCATGTGCGCCATCACGCCCGCCTTCGCCTTCATCTTTGTTCCCATCCTCTACTGCCCCAAGCTGCTGAAAAAAAGCACCGGCACCGTACTGCTGGTGGTCAGCTATGTGTTCTTCTTCCTGTGGCTGATTCTTCCGCCTCTGCAGGCCATGTTCCCCGACCCGGTGTATCCCGAGTGGGCGCTGGCTCTGGTGACCTTTGTGCTGTGCTATCTCCTGGATAAACGCCCGGCGGACATCCCCGCCGGCGATCAGGAGGCCATCCGCGCCGCCGCCAAGGGCCGCTGAGTCTTCACCGATCCAATTAAAACGGCGGACCGGACCTGGTTCTCAGGTCCGGTCCGCCGTTTACTCACTCCTCCGGCAGGATATATCCCTCCCGGGCGGAACGCAGGCTGGCCGCCCACATGACCAGCAGTGCAGCGATGAGAAACACCATGGGCAGGTCCCAGCTGCCGGTACTGTCCGCCAGCCATCCCATCAATACCGGTCCGACCGCCGCCAGCAGATACCCTCCGCACTGGGCCAATCCTGACAGGGCCGACGCCTGGGCCGCGGTCCGGGTCCGCAGGGAGTAGAACAGCAGGCAGAAGCTGAACTGGCTCCCCATCCCCTGGGCCAGCAGGAGCATCCCCAGATAGCAGACAGGCAGGCTGTTCCCCAGATAGTAGATCACCACGCCCGCCAGAAACAGGGAGTTGAGGAGCATCAGCATCCGCCGGACAGGGAACCGCCGGGTGAGCAGCGGCGCCGCCAGGGTGATGGGCAGGCTGACCAGCTGGAGGAAGGTGGCCGCCGCCGCGGATTGCTCCAGGGTAAAACCCTTGGCCTGGAGAATGGTGGGCCCCCATGCGGTCAGGCAGTAGAACAGCATGGACTGGCTTCCCATAAACACCATCAGCTCCCAGGTACGCGGGGTACGCAGCAGCCGGAGGGTGCAGCCCTTCTCTCCCTCTTGGCGGGCCAGCTGATTCTCCGGCCGGCTGCTGAGCGGGAACCACACCGCCAAAGCCGCCGCCGCCAGTACCCCCCAGGCCGCCAGGGCGCCGCGCCAGCCCAGCCCCAGTGTCTGTGCAAGCCACAGTCCGCTCCCAATAGAGATGCAGGAGGTCAGTGCCATGGTGGTGGAGTATGCGCTGGTGGGGGGCGCAGGATTGTGTGGAAAGCGCAGCTTGATCAGGCTGACCACCAGCACATTCTCCAGTCCCACTCCCATACACAGCACCGCTGTACCCACAAATACCCCTGCCGCAGTGGTGAAGGAGCGGATCAGCTCGCCCCCCAGGACCAGAAGCAGGGCCAGCACCAGGGAGCGTCCCAGGCCGATCCGCTCCGCCAGCGGAGTTGCCGTCAGGCTCACCACCGCGAACACCATCATGGGGATGGTGGTCAGCATCCCCATGGCGGCATGGTTCAGCGCCAGGTCGGACTGGATCAGCGCCGTCAATGCGCCCACCCCGGTAAACGGAGCGCGCATATTGCAGGCCAGCAGGATGACCACCGCCATCATGCCCCAGGCCGCCCTCTTCTCTCCGCCGGACCGGTGACCTGCGGTGGGATCTGTCGCCATGCCATCCCCTTCTCTCTCAAAAGGATGGCCCCATTATACCGCATCCGCCCCGCCATTTCCAGACCGAATTCTGCCCCTGCAAAGCCGGGCAGGACCCGCCCCTGCAAGAAGGGGCGGGTCCTGCCGCATTGAGAAGAGAAAAAGAGAGAAAGCAACTGGAATGACGCGGCTCACACCGCCTTGCGCACCGGCACCGGGCGGCGGCCGTGGGCGATCTCCCGCCAGCTGGTGGTACGGTGGAACAGGCAGGCCACCTGCAGAGGCAGCCAGGATGCCATGAACAGCCCGAAGGTGACGATGCCCTTGGCCATCCCCCGTCTCAGGCAGCCGCACCGCCAGCACACCAGCACCGCCAGCGCCGTCACCACCAGGTAGGAGGCCACCAGCCACAGCCCGCCGGTGAGCAGGAGCAGCCACAGCGCCGGGCCGCCGGGCAGCGGCGCCAGGAGGATCGTCATTCCCAGGGGGATGACGGCCAGCGCCTGGGCAAAGGGCGCTGCGAAAAACATGACCACATCCATCTCGCGCCACCGGAGGCGCTCCGCCAGCCGCCGTCCAATCTGGGGCGCGTAGCGGGCGGCCACCTCCATGCTGCCGCTGCACCAGCGGCGGCGCTGGGTCAGGGACAGGCGAAAGGACTCGGGCTCCTCGTCATAAGTAATGGCCCGGGGGACCCACCACACCCGCTCGCCGGCGGCGGCACACTGGGCGAAAAACTCCACATCCTCGGTGATGGTCTGGGTGCAGAAGCCCCCCAGCTCCTGCAGGAAGGAGGTACGCACCCCAAAGCCGGTACCAATGATGTTGGCGGACAGGCCGCAGTTCTCCCGGGCCTGTGCAAAAAACAGGTTGAACATGTCAAAATAAATGGTATAGCAGGCGGACACCCAGCTGGAAGTGGGATTTTTGGATTTGTTTCGTCCCCGGGCCACCACGGCCCCGGAGCAGAACGCGTTGTTCATCTCCGCCAGAAAGCGGGGGTCCGCCACATTGTCCGCATCAAACACACAGAAGGCGTCATACCTCCCCTGGGCCAGCAGGCGATCCCCCGCCTGGCGCAGAGCGTCCCCCTTATAGCGCACGGGATAGGCCGGCTCGATGATCTTTGCCCCGGCCAGGAATGCCTCCCGGGCGGTGTGGTCGGTACAGTTGTTGGGAATCACATAGACATCAAACAGCTCCCGGGGATAGTCCTGGGCCAGCAGGCTGCGCACCAGGTCGCCGATGACCTTCTCCTCATTGCGGGCGGCGATGAGCACCGCGAAACGGTACCGGGGCTGAAACTGCCCCAGGGGGCGGGAGCGCCGCAGCCCCCACACGGCGGTGACCACAAAGTAGGCCCCCACCGCCCCCAGCAGAAGGTTCAGGATCAAGATCGCACAATAGTACAGTTCCATAACCGTTCTCCTCCGTCGTTTTTCCTTGTCCGGTCTCTCTGTCCGGCCGTCTCGTCTGAAGCATCCCCATCATAGCGCATAATTCTTAAAATGCAGCCGGGCAAAGGATTAAAATCCTCTTAAGATTGCCTGTACTCCCTGTCTTAAGGTTTTTTTAATGGGAATCCCCCTTTTCTCTTAAACGGCAAACTGGTACAATACCATTAGAAAAAAGGAACAGATCGTCCCGGGGTCCCGGCGCCCCGGCGGGAAAGGACTGACCCCCCATGGCCAACATTCTCATCTGCGACGACGACAAGGATATCGTCGCCGCGCTGAAGATCTACCTCAGCTCAGAGGGCTATACCATCTTTGAGGCATACAACGGGAGAGAGGCTCTGGATGCGGTGCGCAGCCACGAGATCCACCTGATCCTGATGGATGTGATGATGCCCGAGCTGGACGGCATCGCCGCCACCGCCGTCCTGCGTCAGGAGTCCAATGTTCCCATCATCCTCCTCACCGCCAAGAGCGAGGGGAGCGACAAGGTGCTGGGGCTGAACATGGGGGCGGACGACTATGTCACCAAGCCTTTTGATCCCATGGAGGTCATCGCCCGTGTGAAGAGTCAGCTGCGCCGCTACACCACCCTGGGGGGCCAGACCAAACCCAGCGACCTGCTCACCGTGGGCGGCATCTCCATGGACGACGCGGCCAAGTCGGTGACGGTGGACGGCGAGCCGGTCTCCCTCACCCCCATCGAGTACAATATCCTCAAGCTGCTCCTCTCCCACCCCGGGCAGGTGTTCTCCTCCACCCAGATCTACGAGCTGGTGTGGAACGACCCCTCCCTCGGCTCGGAGAACACCGTGGCGGTGCACATCCGCCACCTGCGGGAAAAGGTGGAGATCAACCCCTCCAACCCCCGCTATCTCAAAGTGGTCTGGGGGCTGGGCTATAAGCTGGAGAAGATGTGAATGAGGAAGTTCAGAGAGAATCCGGCGATGAAGGCATTGGCCTTCATCGCCGCGGTGGCGGCCTTTGCCGCCGCCGCCGTCATGGGCTGGTACCAGCTGGCCAACTATGACGCGCTGTGGGACCCGGATTACAACGCGGCGGACGGCTATTCCATCTATTATCTGGAGCAGACCGACCTGAGCCGCATCGAGGATCTGCTGAATCTGTATCAGATGCAGCAGGCCGGGGTGGACCTTTCCGTCTATCAGGAGCGGGAGATCTCCCGGCTGGAGAGCTCCCTTTCCGCCGAGCACACCAACCTGCGCTGGCAGCTGCTTTCCGAGGACAAAACGGTGCTCCGGGGCAATACCGAGAGCACCATTCCAGCGCAGGCCATGGGGCTG
The DNA here is from genome assembly GCA_944386055.1 of uncultured Oscillospiraceae bacterium. GTDB lineage: Bacteria > Bacillota > Clostridia > Oscillospirales > Oscillospiraceae > CALXCT01. Next base: position 15,134 of record CALWZP010000028.1, read on the forward strand.
TATTGGACCTATTACCAGTCCTGGGAGCAGCCGTACAGCGTGTATATCTCCACTGATGCGGTATGGGGGCGGACCGCAGCCGGATCGCTGAATGTCACCGACCCCTCCAACGCGGTATACACTGATGACTGGTCCATCCTGTTGGAGGAACTCTACCTGTCCGCCATTGGTCAGGGGAGCGGCACCGATTTCTCCTCCACTGAGGCATCGGCGGACGAGGACACCGTGTTCCTGTCCGCCGACGGCACCTCCTCCCTTCTTGTGGTGGACACTGCCGAGGGGGCCTATCTTTTCGGGCCATCCCTGCGTGCCTGCCTGGAGGCCAACCAGTTCGGCTATCAGTATCTCCCGCTGGAGGGCGGATGGTCCCGAGTCTCCCAGACGGAGGGCGACTATCTGGAACTGGTGCTGTGGCTGGACAATGCCCTGCCCATAGACGATGAATACCGCCAGGCTTACAACAGCCTCACCCAATGGAAGGGGGATCGGGAATTGCTGCTGGGCGGAACCGTGGCCTGCGCACTGCTGGGCCTTATCCTGACAATCTTTCTGTGCGCCGCCGCCGGCCACCGCCGGGGACGGGAGGACATCTCTCTCAGTTGGTTCCACCGCATCCCCGGCGACCTGCTGCTGGTGCTGCTGGGGTGCGCCATGGCGGTGATTTGCGCCATGGCTTCCGCCGTCATCACGGGGTACTACACCTATACCGACCTGTCCATGGCCTGGCAGCTCATCCTGCTGGGCGGCCTGGCCGCGGCCATGGCCGCCATGGGGCTTGGGGCGCTGCTCACCGTGGCGGTCCGGTGCAAGGCCCGCACCATCTTCCGCAACACCGTCATCTGGCGGCTGTGCGCCCTGATCCGGCGGCTGGCCCTGGCCGTCACGGAGGCCCTGCCCCTGACCTGGAAGGTGGTGCTGGCCACCGTGGCCTATCTCATCTTCACCATCTTCACCTTCGTCTATATGGCGGGGCTTTGGCTGCTGGTGACCGGGGTGCTGGCGGTGCTGCTGTGGGTGTGGGCCTTCCAGTGGGCAAAGATCCGCCAGGGCACCCGGGACATCCTGGCCGGCCACACGGACAGCCACATCGACACCGCCCACATGCTCCCCGACCTGAAAAGCCACGCCGACGAGCTGAACAATCTCAGCCAGGCCATCTCGGTTGCGGTGGAGGAGCGGATGCGCAGCGAACACTTCAAGACCGAGCTGATCACCAATGTCTCCCACGACCTGAAGACCCCCCTGACCTCCATCATCAACTATGTGGACCTGCTGAAGAAGGAGGACATCAGCAGCGAGACCGCCCAGCAGTATATCGAGGTGCTGGACCGGAAGAGCCAGCGGCTGAAGAAGCTCACCGAGGACCTGGTGGAGGCATCCAAGGCATCCACCGGCGCCCTCACCGTCCAGCTGGAGCGGCTCAACTTCAACCAGCTGCTGGAGCAGGCCATGGGGGAATATCAGGACCGCTTCCTATCTCTGGACCTGCACCCCATGCTCCTGCTGCCCACTCCGCCGGCCTATATTCTGGCGGACGGGCGGCACCTGTGGCGGGTGATCGACAATCTGCTGTCCAACTGCTGCAAGTACACCATGCCGGGCACCCGGGTGTACGGGGAGATCACCCGGGAGGAGGGCCGCGCCGTGCTGTCGGTCAAGAACATTTCCCGGGAACCGCTGAACATCTCCGCCGAGGCGCTGATGGAGCGCTTTGTCCGGGGAGACACCTCCCGCACCACCGAGGGAAGCGGCCTGGGCCTGTCCATCGCCCGCAGCCTCACCGAGCTGCAGGGCGGACAGTTCCAGCTGGTGGTGGACGGCGACCTGTTCAAGGCGCTGGTCTCCTTCCCCCTGTGCGGCGAGCCCGCCCCCGAGCCCCAGCCTCTGTTATCTCCCCCGCCGGTCTGATCTCACTGTACAAGATGCCCGCCGGGCGCCCTGTCTGACATGGGTGCCCGGCGGGCATCTTACTTTAGCCAGGCCCGCAGCTGCTCCACCGCCCGCCGCTCGATACGGGAGACCTGTACCTGGGACACCCCCACGATGCGGGCGATGCGCTCCTGGGTCATATTCCGGTAGTAGCGCAGGAGAATCACCTGCCGCTCCCGGTCAGGCAGCTGGGCGATGGCCTGGCGCAGGGTAAGCCGTTCCACCAGCCCTTCCTCCATCCCCTCCGTCCCCAGGATATCCTCCAGAGAGCCGCCGCTCTCCCCCGTCTCTGCCTGGAGGGAGAGCACGCCCCCCGCCGCCGTCTCCGCGGCGGCGATCTCCTCGGGAGGCAGCCCCGTCTCCTCCGACAGCTCGGACAGGGTTGGCTCCCGTCCCAGGCGGTTCCACAGCTCCGCCCGCGCCGCCCGAACCGTCCCGGCCCGCTCCTTGACGCCCCGGCTGACCTTTACCGGCCCGTCGTCCCGGAGAAAGCGCCGGATCTCCCCGGCGATCTTGGGCACGGCATAGGTGGAGAACTGGGTGCCGTAGGCCGGATCGTATCCTCGCACCGCCTTGAGAAAACCCAGGCAGCCCAGCTGATACAGGTCCTCCCCCTCCACCCCGCGGCCGTAATAGCGACGCACCACGCTCCAGATCAGGCCGTTGTTCTCCTCCAGCACCTGCTGGCAGGCCCTGTCGTCCCCCTCCCGGGCGGCCTGAAGCAGCTCGGGGGAGGAGGCGGCGCTCACCGCCCTCCCCCCACCCGGAGGGAGATCCTCTTCCGCATGGTGACGGTGGTCCCCTTTTCCGGGGCGGAGCGCACCTTCACGCTGTCCATAAAGCTCTCCATGATGGTGAAGCCCATGCCGGAGCGCTCCTCACTGCCGGTGGTGAACATGGGGGTGCGGGCCTGCTGGATGTCCCGGATGCCCACCCCCCAGTCCCGCACCTGGATCTCCACACTGTTGTCCTCCAGCAGCCGCAGCCGCAGAAGGATCTTTCCCAGGCGGTCCGGATAGGCATGAACAATGGCGTTGGTCACGGCCTCGCTCACCGCGGTCTTGATGTCGTTGATCTCCTCCAGAGTGGGGTCCAGCTGGGCGGAAAAGCAGGCCGCCGCCGTGCGGGCGAACCCCTCGTTGGCCGAGCGGCTGATGAAGCGCAGCTCGGCGCTGTTGATCTCTTTCATATGTACCTCTCCTTTCTCTTTTGTCACGCGAAGCGCAGCAGCTTCTGCAGCCCCGCGGTACGCAGCACTCTCCCCGCCTGCTCCGGCACATTCACCACCGTGACGGTGCCCCCCTGGCGTCCCGCGCTCTTATAGGCCCGCAGCAGCACCGCAATGCCCGAGCTGTCCATAAAGGACACGCCGCTCAGGTCCACCGTGATGTTCCGGGGCATCACCACCGCCATCTGGCGGTCCAGCTCCTCCATGATCTGCTTGGCCCCATGGTGATCCACCTCTCCCGAGATGGTGATCGTCATATTCCGGTCATGGCCGGTACACGCCACCGCCATGCCATCCCCTCCTTCGTCTTCGTTCCGCGCCGGGCGCGCAAAAAAATTTCCGTGTATCCTGATGGATACACGGAAATTATAGTCTCTGTGTCCAGTTGTTTTTGGAAATTTCTGTCGGTGTTTTGAAAAAAGCCGTCAGCGGATGGTATAGCCGCCCCGCACCAGCACCTTCACCGTGTCGCTGTCCGCCGTCACCGAGCGGCCCTCGATGGTGGCCATGTACAGGTGATTGACCGCCAGGCTTCCGCCGTCGTCCAGGGTGGTGCCTCCGGTGCTGTCGATCAGGCCGGGCGAGGAGGGGGAATCGCAGGATGCACTGCCCACCCGGAGCATCACCTCACAGCCGATGTCCATCTCCAGCACCTGTCCGGCGCTGAGGGTGACCACGGCGTAGTTGGCGCTGCCCGTCCCGCCGCTGCCGGCCAGCGCCTGTTCCATCTGGGCGCTGTAGTCGTCGATGGCTCCGTCCAGCGCGGTCTCCAGCTCCGCCGCCTTGTCCTCCACCTTCTGGTCGGTCTGCTCCAGCACATCGGGCAGCACCACCTGCTGGAGATAGCTCAGGGTCACCAGCGGGTCCTGGGACGAACCGCCCGCCGCCGCAGCCGCGCCCACCAGGCAGACGATTCCGACCGCCAGCGCCGCCAGCATCCGTCCTTGTCTCTTTTTCATCTTATGTACCGTCCTTTCCGCTGCTCGGCCCGCTTCCCGGTGGGGCGGAGCGGCATCCGCCGCCCCGCCGGGCCGGATTGTCTCTGTTCAGATCAGGGTCTCGGGGTGGAGGCCAAAGCTCACCGCGATGGCGTTGTCCACCTGGTGCATCAGCGGCTCGTCAAGCCGCCCCATATGCTCCCGCAGCCGTTTTTTGTCCAATGTACGGATCTGCTCCAGCAGGATCACAGAGTCCTTGGGCAGGCCATACTGCATGGCCGACAGGGAGATGTGGGTGGGCAGACGGGCCTTTCCCGTCTGAGAGGTGATGGCGGCGGCGATGACGGTGGGGCTGTGGCGGTTGCCGGTGTCGTTCTGCACGATGAGCACCGGACGCACGCCCCCCTGCTCGCTGCCCACCACGGGGCTCAGATCGGCGTAGAAAATATCCCCTCGTTTTACGCTGTTGTCCACAAGCTTCACACTCCGCCGGAATGATAGTCAGACCCCGCGGAGTCATCCTCCGCGGCGGGCTCACTATAATCTTCCCACGGGGCGGCAAAGTTTATACCCTCCGCCGGAAAAACACCTTCACCGCCCTTCCGGCCGGACGCCGGGCGTCCTGCGCTCATGTCATCCTATGCCGAAGGGAGAGTGCGGGTGTCAGTCCAGATACACCCGGGGCACCCGGGGGGAGACATGGCACAAAAGCTCGTACTGAATGGTACCGGCCAGGGCGGCGGCATCCTCCACCGGCACCGTCCCGCCGAACACCTCCACCTCGTCCCCCGCCGTCACGCCGGGAATGTCGGTGACATCGATCATGCACATGTCCATGCACACCCGGCCCACCAGCGGGGCCAGCCGGCCCCGGACGCGCACCTTCCACCGGTCGGACAGGACTCGGAACAGTCCGTCGCCATAGCCGATGGGCAGGGTGGCGATGATGCTGTCCCGCGCCAGCACATGGGTACACCCATAGCTCACCGGAGTGCCCGCCGGCACAGGGCGGACAAAGGCCGCCCGGGTCTTCAGGGTCATCACCGGCCGCAGCTCCTCCGGCAGCAGGTCCCGGCAGTCGTTGTCAGGGTAATGTCCGTACAGGGCGATGCCGGGCCGCACCATGTCCAGATGGGTACAGGGATAGTGTAGCACAGCGGCGGCGGCAGCGCAATGGCGCAGTTGAAATTCCAGTCCTCTCCCCTTCAGCAGGTCGATCAGCTCCAGGAAGCGGGTGAGCTGACGCATCGTATACGCCTCGTCCCCGTCGGCGTTGGCGAAGTGGGTGAAGATCCCCTCCGCCTCCAGTCCCGGCAGGGCGCAGGCCGCCAGGATCTCCGCCCCGCTGCGCTCCAGCTCTCCCTCCCGGGCGGGAAAGCCCAGGCGGCTCATGCCGGTGTCCGCCTTGATGTGGACCTTTACCGTCTTTCCCGCCGCCGTCGCCGCCCGGGACAGTGCCCGCGCCCCCTCCGGCTCGAAAACGGTGACCGTGGCCCCCAGCTCCACCGCCAGGGGCATCTCTCCCGGCGGAACCGCCCCCAGGATCAGAAGGGGTCCGTCCACCCCCGCCTGACGCAGCTGTGCCGCCTCCTCCACGCAGGCCACCGCCAGGTACTCCGCCCCCAGCTCCTTCAGCCGCCGGGCCACCGGCACCGCCCCATGGCCGTAGGCGTTGGCCTTCACCAGCCCCATAAAGCGGCAGCCGGCGGGAATACAGGCGCGCAGAACGCGGTAATTGTGTTCCAGTTTGGGCAGAGAGATCTCCGCCCAGGTCCTCATCTGTGTCGTATCCATTGTGTTCCTCTCCGTGTCTATGTCTCTTCCGCCGCCATGGAAAACTCCGTGAGACGGCAAAGGATCACCCGATGGCCGTCGGAATACAGCTCCCCCCGCAGGAGGGCTCCCTCCTCCTGGTCGAACCACACGCTGGCCTGGGTCCCCGTATCGGGCTCCGCTTCCGGGTCGCGGTAGTCCACCCGGAACACCGCGGCCTCTCCGTCCTCCTCCCAGCCGCAGCTGTCGCTGAATCCCTGGGATACACAGCGCAGCAGGAAGGGCAGCGCGCTCACCGGGGACAGCCCGTCGTCGGTAAGCGGGCCTGTCTCCAGCATCACCCCGTCGAAGGACAGGGCCGTCTCCTCTCCGGAGACATGGGCGGTGATCCCCGCCACCTCCTCCGGGGCGGTGATGGTCAGCGTCAGCTTCTCCCCCTGAAGGGAGAACTCCACCGTGTAGTCGTACACCCTCTGTCCGTAGTCCGCGGTGATCTCCGCCGTGCCGGCACACTCCGTCAGGGCGCTGTACTCCTCCCGCAGGCTTTGGACCAGGTCCAGATCCTCACTTCCCCCGGTGCAGCCGCTCAGCAGCAGGCACAGGGCCATCATTGGTGCAGCGAACCTCCGTCCGTGCACGGCCGTTCCTCCTCACCTCTCCCCCAGCACCTGCCGAAACGCACCGGGGAGCATCTTGATCAGGTCGGAGGGCAGCATCCCCCACTCCCCCAGCTCCCGGGCGCACAGGTCGCCCGCCAGGCCATGGAGATACACCCCCGACGCAGCCGCCAGGAAGGGGTCCATCCCCCGTCCCAGCAGAGCCAGGATCACGCCGGACAGCACATCGCCGCTGCCCCCCTTTGCCATGCCGGAGTTGCCGGTGGTATTCACCAGCGCCCGGCCGTCTGGGTGGGCCGTGATGGTGCGGTGCCCCTTCAGTACCAGCACACATCCGTGTGCCCGGGCAAAGGCCCGGGCCGCCCCCAGACGGTCCCCCTCCTTCAGGTCGCCTCCCAGCCGGGCGAACTCCCCGTCGTGGGGGGTGAGTACCAGCGGGGCGCGGCGGTCGTCCACCATATCCATATGCTCCGCCGCGGCGTTTAGACCGTCGGCATCCAGCACCACGGGGCAGGCGGCGTGCTCCAGCACGCCGTAGGCCAGCTCCTCCACCGCCGCCCCCCGGCCCAGGCCGGGCCCCAGCAGCGCCGCGTCACAGCCGGCGATCCGCTCCAGCGCGGCATGGAGGCCCCGGGCGGTCATCTGTCCCCCCGCTCCGGGCAGCGGCCGGGGCATCACCTCGTCGCACTTGACCGCCACGATGGGATAGATCTCCTCCGGCACATCCAGGAATACCAGCCCCGCGCCGCTGCGAGCCGCCGCCCGGGCCGCCAGCACCGGCGCGCCGGTATAGCCCACGCTGCCCGCCAGAGCGTACACCTTCCCGAAGGTCCCTTTATGCCCGTCCGCCGGACGGGAGGGGAGCCAGCCGCGCACCAGATCCCCCGTCACCGCCTCCGCGGGGAACTCCTCCTCCGCCAGAATGTCCGGAGGAATCCCGATGTCCCACACCCGCACCCGGCCCGCACAGAGGGCGCCCTTGCCCACGAACAGGCCGATCTTGGCCATGGAGAAGGTGACGGTCACCGCCGCCTCCACCGCGTCCCCCAGTATCTTTCCGGTGTCCGCCTCCACCCCCGAGGGGATGTCCGCCGCCACCGTCGGGGCGGGGCTGCGGTTCATCAGGGCCACGGCGGAGGCCGCCGGCTGGCGCAGGGGGGAGTTGAGCCCCACCCCGAACAGCGCGTCCACCAGAACATCCGCCCCCATGGCGAAGGCAGCCTGCTCCCCGTCGGCGGGGTCGAAGTCCTCCACCGCGCCTCCCAGCTCCTCCAGGCGGCGCATCATCTCCCGGTGGTCGCTGGTCATCTTCTCCCGCGCCCCCGCCAGGAACACCCGGACCTGCCACCCCGCCTGGAGCAGCAGCCCGGCGGCGGCGGTGCCGTCCCCGCCGTTGTTCCCCGGGCCCACGAAGACGGCGGCCCGCTTGGGCTCCCCGGCGCGGTTCCGGTGGTAGGGGAAGCTCCCCTCCCCGGTGACCACCTCCCCCGTGGCCTGGGGCAGGTACAAAAACTTCTCCCGTCCCGCCGGGGCCGGCTCCTCCGCCAGGTCCATGGCCGCGTCCGCCACTCCCCGGGCGGCCCGCTCCATCAGCAGGGTGGAGGGGATCCCCCGCTCCCGGATGGCGATCTGGTCCATCCTTCTCATCTGCTCCGCCGTGGCCAGCTGCATGTCCCGCCGCCCCTTTCTCCTTATTTGCTCCCATTATAGCTTCTGCTTTCCGTAAAGTAAACCAAAACCTGTCCGGATCTGCCGTTCGCTTCCGGCAAACTGGCCCTTGCAATTCCAGCGGAACTGTGATATAAAAAGAAATAGCGTAAATTGCGAGGAACGGGAAAATAGCGGCATACGCGTCGAGCAGAGAATGGCGGTCACCGGCTGAGAGCCGCCTGAGCGCGCGCCGTTTGGTTCGCCCGGGAGCAGCCCCTGACGAGGGGGACGGCCCGCCCCGCCGTTATCGGGGGTACAAGTGCACGCCGCAGGAGCGGCGCGAATGCGGGTGGTACCGCGGAAGGTTTGCCTTTCGTCCCAGCTCTGTGGGGCGGAGGGCTTTTTTGTTGGTACAAAGATAGGAGTTATGAGATAGGAGATAGGAGTTGCGGTGTCCGGCGAAGCTCTCCCGGTCTCTCATCTCGCTTCTGTCGTTTTCCCGTGAGGGATTGGAAATACGGACCGTTCGCCTCGGGCGGAATATCTCCTATCTTCTATCTCCTCACTTCTATCTCAAAAAAGGGAGTTTGATGGTATGAAAGAACAGTTAGCACAGATCCGCGTCCAGGCCCTGGCGGCGGTGGCGGCGGCAGAGAGCACCGCCGCGCTGGACGAGCTGCGGGTGCAGTATCTGGGCAAGAAGGGAGCGCTCACCGCCGTGCTCAAGAGCATGGGCAAGCTCTCCCCTGAGGAGCGCCCCGCCATGGGGCAGCTGGCCAACGAGGTCCGCGCCGCCCTGGAGCAGGCCCTGGAGGCCCGCGGGGCGGAACTGGCCGCCGCCGACCTGGAGCGGAGGCTGAAGGAGGAGGCCCTGGACATCACCGTCCCCGGCGCGCCGGTGAAGCTGGGCCACCGCCACCCCATGTACCTGGCCCTGGACGAGATCAAGGAGATCTTCATCGGCATGGGCTTCACCGTGCTGGACGGCCCCGAGGTGGAGCTGGCCTCCTATAACTTCGACAAGCTCAACGCCCCCGAGGGGCACCCCTCCCGGGACTGGAGCGACACCTTCTACTTTGACGAGGACAGCCGGGTGATGCTCCGCAGCCAGACCAGCCCCATGCAGGTGCGGGCCATGGAGACCATGCCCCTGCCCATCCGCATCATCGCCCCCGGCCGGGTGTACCGTAAGGACGAGGTGGACGCCACCCACTCCCCCATGTTCCACCAGGTGGAGGGGATGGTCATCGACAAGGGGGTCACCATGGCGGACCTGAAGGGCACCCTGAACACCGTGGTGGAAAAGCTCTACGGCAAGGGCACCAAGACCCGCTTCCGCCCCCACCACTTCCCCTTCACCGAGCCCTCCTGCGAGATGGATGTCCAGTGCCACAAGTGCGGCGGCGTGGGCTGCCCCACCTGTAAGGGAGAGGGCTGGATCGAGCTGCTGGGCGCCGGGATGATTCACCCCCGGGTGCTGGAGATGAGCGGCATCGACCCCAATGTCTACTCCGGCTGGGCCTTCGGCATCGGCCTGGAGCGCACCGCCATGCGCCGGTTCAAAATCGCCGACCTACGGCTCATCTTTGAGAACGATGTGCGCTTCCTGGAGCAGTTCTGATGGCGCGCAGGGGCGGCCTGTGGCCCCCCGATCCACCAGGATGATTTGGCGGGCGGCCGCAGACCGCCTCTACAACACAAAATAGCAAGGGAGTTTTTATATATGAATCTATCCCGAAAGTGGCTGGACGAGTTCGTCCAGATCGACGCCAATGATAAGGACTTTGCCGAGGCCATGACCCTCTCCGGCTCCAAGGTGGAGCTGACCCACGACCTGGGGGCGGAGATCTCCAATGTGGTGGTGGGCCGGGTGCTGTCCCTGGAGCGGCACCCCGACTCCGACCACATGTGGGTGTGCCAGGTGGATGTGGCCCGGGCCGAGCCGGTGCAGATCGTCACCGGCGCCTGGAATGTCCACGCCGGGGACCTGGTCCCCGTGGCCCTGCACAAGTCCACCCTCCCCGGGGGCAAGAAGATCGAGAAGGGCAAGCTGCGGGGCGTGCTGTCCAACGGCATGCTGTGCGGCCTGTATGAGCTGGGACTGGACGAGCGGGACTTCCCCTACGCCGCCATCACCCCCGCCGCCCTCTTGAACGACTACCACCCTCTGGACAAGGACAAGCCCTCCATCCCCGCCGACATCCAGCCCGGGGACAAGGTGTTCGGCCCGGTGGTGTGCGCGGCGGTCACCGCCGTGGAGGTCTCCGGCGTCAACCGGTTCTCCTGTACCCTGGACACCGGCAGCGCCGCTGTCCAGACGGTCACCCCCTGCCCCAACCTCCATACCGGGGACCTGGTTGCCTACAACACCAAGACGGATACTGTCTGCACCCTGGCCGACCTGCGGGCGGAGCAGGCGGAGTTCCCCCACTGCATCCCCGACGGCATCTTCATCCTCCACGAGGACTGCGTCCCCGGGGAGGACATCAAGCCGGTGATCAACGCCGACGACCATGTGGTGGAGTTCGAGATCACCCCCAACCGCCCCGACTGCCTGTCCGTCATCGGCCTGGCCCGGGAGGCGGCGGCCACCTTCGGCCGGCCCCTGAAGCTCCACGAGCCGGTGGTGCGCGGGGGGGCGGAGGGCTCCCTGGCGGAGCTTCTGGATGTGGAGACTCCCGACGCCGACCTGGTGCCCCGGTACACCGCCCGGATGGTGCGGAATGTGAAAATCGCCCCCTCCCCCAAGTGGATGCGGGAGCGGCTGCGGGCCATGGGGGTGCGCCCCATCAACAACATCGTGGACATCACCAACTATGTCATGCTGGAGTATGGGCAGCCCATGCACGCCTTCGACTACCGCTATGTGAACGGCGGCCACATCATCGTCCGCCGGGCCGTGGAGGGGGAGAAGCTCACCACCCTGGACGGCAAGGAGCATGTGCTCACCACCAATCACCTGGTCATCGCCGACGAAACCCGGGCCGTGGGCCTGGCGGGCATCATGGGCGGAGAGAACAGCGAGATCGTCGCCGACACCACCGATGTGGTGTTCGAGTCCGCCTGCTTCGACGGCACCTGCATCCGCAAGGGTGCCCTGGCCCTGGGGATGCGCACCGAGGCCAGCGCCAAGTTTGAGAAGGGGCTGGACCCCATGAACACCTATCCCGCCGTCCAGCGGGCCTGCGAGCTGGTGGAGCTGCTGGGCGCCGGCGAGGTGGTGGACGGCGTCATCGATGTGCTCAACCATGTGCCCCAGCCCCGGGTGCTCAAGCTGGAACCTGAAAAGATCAACGCCCTGCTGGGCACCGACATCGCCGTGGACGAGATGGTGACCATCCTGCGGAAGCTGGACTTCCAGGTGGAGGGCGACCAGGTCACCGTCCCCTCCTGGCGGGGCGATGTGGAGGGTATGGCCGACCTGGCGGAGGAGGTGGCCCGCTTCCACGGGTACAACAACATCCCCTCCACCCTCATGCGGGGGGAGACCACCCTGGGCGGCTGGTCCGACGAGCAGAAGCTGGAGAACCTCCTGGGGTCGGTGTGCCGCGCCTGCGGGTATGACGAGATCATCACCTACTCCTTCCTCTCCCCCGCCTGCTACGACAAGATCCGCTGGCCCAAGGACTATTGCCAGCGCAAGTCCTTCCAGATCCTCAATCCCCTGGGAGAGGACACCTCTATCATGCGCACCACCACCCTGCCCTCCATGCTGGACATCCTCACCCGCAACTACAACTACCGCAACAAGGCCGCCCGGCTCTATGAGCTGGCCCGGGTCTACCTGCCCGGCGGGGAGGACGGCCTGGCCAACGAGGCCAAGGTGCTCACCCTGGGCGCCTA
>CALWZP010000029.1 GCA_944386055.1 uncultured Oscillospiraceae bacterium
GGTAACAGGACTCTCGCGGCTGGCAGGCCGTACTTGCGCGACGAGACGCGCGTGCTGGTAATCCAGAGTTTTACCCGTTTTGGCAAAACCCCCGGCTCCGCCGGGGGATGTTTATTGCAATAAGCAGGATATCCCCCCGCGGTATGGCGTCGGGAAGCGGCCCTACCGCCCCGGCGAAACCGTTACCCTCTACCGGGATCGGCGGAACGGCAGCGTGGTGGAGGCCCCTAAAAGGTACCGCTCCGCACGGCAAACGCTTTGACTGGGGGCCTGGTCATGAAGCAGAAACGAAAAATATCCTTCTCTCAGGCCGCTGCCTGCGGCGAGGCGGCGCTGCTCCACCGGCCAGAAGGCCGGTTTGGCGACTTTTGTATCGGCTGTTTGCCGTCGGCAGTGAGTTCTTTTTTTGCTTCCTTGCATGAAACAGCATAGACCTGGAATGAAGAGGGCGGCGGTATCATTCGATACCGCCGCCGTTTTTCTTGATCGGTGACTGCCGCTTTTCAGTCGAAAGACAGCTCGGTGCGGCTGATGAGGTCATCCTGAAGCTCCTTGGACAGCTCCACGAAATAGGCGGAGTAGCCGGCGATGCGTACCAGCAGGTCCTGGTACTGCTCCGGATGCTCCTGGGCGGCCAGCATGGTTTCCCGGCCTACAATGCTGAACTGACTCTGCATCCCCTGGTTTCGGAAGTAGACATCCATCAGCCCCATGAGGTTGTCCCGGCCCGTCTCCCCAGAGACGGCGGAGGGGGAGAACTTCCAGTTGAGGATGATGCCGTTGGCGATGCGGGCGTGATCCAGCTTGGCCACCGAGTTGGCAATAGCGGTGGGCCCCCGGCGGTCGTGGGAGCAGCATTGGGTGTGGACGGGACCCATGCAGTCGGACAGGGGTTCGCCCGCATAGCGCCCATCAGGGGAGGCGGGGGTACACACCCCGTGCTGTACATTGGCGGTGACCGAGTAGACCCCGGGAATGTACTCACCGCCATGGGGGGTGGGGCGGTGCTCCACATGCTTGCAATAGGAGCCGATGACGAACCGGGCGATGTCGTCGGCATAGTCGTCATCGTTGCCGTACTGGTGCATATGTTCGCTGTTCACTAGGGCGTACAGCGGCTCGTAGCCAACCCAATTGGCCTTCAGGGCGTTGAGCAGCTCCTGTCCGGTGATTCTCTTCTCGTCAAAGACCAGCTGCTTGATGGCGGCCAGACCGTCGGCGGTGGTGCCCACCCCCACGGCCTGGGGGCCGCTGTGGTTGATCTCAGCGCCCCCGGCGGAGACATCCACCCCCTTGCCGATGCAGTCGTCGATGAGCAGGGAGAGGTAGGGCAGGGGCTTCAGGCGCTGGTGGCACAGGTCGATCTTGTTGATGGTGGAGATCATGCTGTCGCACCAATAGGCCATCTGCTTATCATAGCTCTCCAGCACCTGGTCAAAGGAGGTCATCTCGGCCAGGTTGCCCGTGTCGATGGACAGGCTTTTCCCGACGCCGGCGCAGCGGGCATAGCGGGGACAGGCGGGGGAACAGTCGATGCACCGGCCGCCGTTGATGGCCATGTGGAGGATCAGAGTGAGGTTCAGGGAGGAGGAGTCGTGCCAGCCGTACTCCTTGCCGGGGATGTCCGGCTCCACGCAGCCCACGCCCACATAGTCCCGGGCCTGGGCCAGGCTGTGGCCGTAGTTCATCAGGGACTGGATCATGGGGCCGTCGTTGAAAATCTTGGGCTCGCCGGTGCCGATGCGGATGACATTGAATACCTTTACCTTGAACTCCCAGGGAGAGTTCTCGTGCAGACGCACACCCATCCAGGGATTGGGAATGCGGGTATGGGCATGGGCATCCAGCACCATGTAGCTCAGGTCGTTGGTGATGTCCCGGCCGAACTCGTCCACGCCGCCCACATCCAGGGCGGTGCCGCCCATGATGGTACCGCTGGAGAAGGTGATGGCATAGGTGTCCCGAATCTTGCGCAGCTGGTGCATTTTTACGAAGAACAGCTCGATGAGCTCCTGCATCTGCTCCCGGGTAAGGGTGCCGTTTTTGATGTCGTTCTCATAGAAGTCCTTGAACAGCTTGTCAAAGCGGCCATAGGTCACCGAGTGGCCGTTGGACTCGATGATGATCATGTTGGTGGCCAGGTGGTAGAGCTGGATGGCCTCCCAGAAATCCCGGGGGGCGCCCTCCGCGACCTGAAGACAGTTGGAAGAGATGCGCTCCAGCTCCGCCTTCCGCTGGGGATCGGCCTCGGAAGCGGCCATCTCGGCGGCCAACTTGCCATACCGGCGGATGTAGGTGGAGGCGCCCTCCAGGGCGTACAGCTCCGCCTGGTAAAACTCCCGCCTGCGGGTGTCCTCCGGCCGGGCGGTGTCCAGCTTGGACATCTCCTCCTCCACCATCCGGCGGATGCCGCCGAAGCCCAGGCGGAAGAGACGCTCGTAATTGGCGGTGACATGCCCCACTCCGGCATAGACATACAGGCCGCAGCGGTTGATACCCTTCTCCAGGTAAGAGCCCGCCCGCTCCTCGGGGGAGAGGGAGGCCTCGAAGGCCTCGCTGAGGGTCTTGCCGTGCCAGTAGGACTGGATGCCCAGAATGTCCGACTTGGTCTTGTCATCGATGACATAGCGGTCGTTGGTACGCTGCTCCATTACATTGCGGGAGAACTCATCGCACAGCCAATCGATAGAGAACTCGGGGTAGATGGGGGCACTGCACGGCTGGGCGGCCAGCTCGCCCACGATGAGCTCCTCCGGCCAGATGTGGATGTCCACCTGAGAGAGAATGTCCCGCATGATCAGCCCCCACTTCACATTCTGGGGGTACATGGCATATTTCTCATAGCCCTGGGTGACGATCAGAGCCCGCTGGGAGTCGGCGGTGGAATCCCGTTCCTTCACCCATTTCAGCATCCGGTTTACCCGGGGGAAGGGGGAGGGATCCTCCGTCAGGCCGGAGACGCCTACCCCCCACTCCTTGTCAAAGGGTTCAATGGCCAGGGGAGCGGTGGGATCCAGAACTCTGGTGGTGCTGCTCATTGGTCAGACCTCCTGTCTTTTTTTCTTATTATACTGCCGTGGGAGCGGAAAGAACAGAAACAGGGGCTTTCTATTGATTCACAGTCTGTTGCCCCAGAAGACAACAAGCGCTTGCTGCCGCGGTACCACTTGTTTCTTCCCTTTCCCTGAAAAATGAGGCAAAATAGAGACAGAATGATCCCGCCGGAACGGCGGCACAGAAAGGAGACTGCGCTATGGCGCCCACGGCAACTGTGACTTTGACCAATGAGGAAAATCTGAAGCAGCACAAGGATGTCTATGAAAACGCATGTTATGTGGACACCAAGCCCCAGGCGGTGGAGCCCTTTGACAAGGAGTGGGGTGTCGGCCTGTCCGGCAATACTCCCGAGCCTTCCCCTTTCCCCCGGATCAACAGCATCCTGAAAGTCACCGCCCGCACCACCAACGGCTTTGTGGCTCCCGATCGGGCCGAGCTGGTGACCGAGGCGTATAAGGCACACCCCGGC
Organism: uncultured Oscillospiraceae bacterium; assembly: GCA_944386055.1. Lineage (GTDB taxonomy): Bacteria > Bacillota > Clostridia > Oscillospirales > Oscillospiraceae > CALXCT01. The sequence goes on from CALWZP010000029.1 coordinate 3,527, forward strand.
GAGTCCCAGGAGATCAAATGCGCCTACGGCATCGCCAATGTGCTGGAGAAGACCCCTCTGTACATCTATGACGATGAGCTGATCGTGGGCGGCCTGGGCTGTGACAAGAAGGGCGCCCCCGTCCATCCCGAGTTCGGCCTGAACTGGGTGGTGGATGAGATGCGGGACGGCCTGATGGACTACAGCGAGCAACGCACCCACGACTACTTCTCCTATACTGCGGACACCCAGAAGCGCATGGAGGCCATCGAGGACTTCTGGCGCAACAAGTGTGTGGAGGACTATACCAACTCCCTGCTGACGGAGGAACAGCTGAAGGGCTCCCATGCCGGGAAGGGCGTGTTCTTCGCCGATGCGTACATCTTCTGCGGCGCAGGCCACCTGGGCCTGGACTATGACCGCCTGCTGAACATGGGCTTCGGCGGTATCCGGGACGAGATCGACCAGGCACTGTCCAAGCTGGACCTGTCCAAGCCGGAGGACCTGGAGAAGCGCGATTTCCTGCGCGCCGCCAAGATCGCCAATGCAGGCGCCATCCGCCATATCCAGCGCTACGCCGAGCTGCTCACCGCCAAGGCCGCCGAGACCACCGATCCCAAACGGAAGGCGGAGCTGGAGCAGATGGCCGCCAACTGCACCCATATCGCCACCGGTACACCCCGCACTTTCTGGGAGGCCATCCAGTTGGTCCACCTGGCCAACTGCATCATTCTCATCGAATGCAACGGCCACTCCATCTCCTATGGCCGCTTTGATCAGTACATGTACCCCTACTACAAGCACGACATCGAGACCGGCGTGTCCACCCGGGAGAAGATGCAGGAGCTCATCGAGAACTTCTACATCAAGATCTGGGACCTGAACAAGCTGCGCAACCACATCCTCATCAAGACCTTCGGCAACGGCGGCATCGGCGGCCCTGCCCTCACCGTGGGCGGCCTGCTGCCCGACGGCCGGGACGGCACCAATGACCTGACCTTTATGTGCCTGGACGCCAATGCCCATGTCCGGGTGCCCAACCCCTGGCTGGCGGTGCGTCTGCACAGCGACACCCCCTGGGAGCTGAAGGTGAAGACCGCCAATGTCATCCGCCTGGGTACCGGCGAGCCCAAGATCTTCAACGACGATGTGACCATCCCCTCCATGCTGTCCTCCGGCATCTCCCTGGAGGAGGCCCGGGACTATCAGGTGGTGGGCTGCGTGGAGCCTGATGTGTCCGGCAAGGAGTACGGCTGGCATGACGCCGGTCACATGAACATGGCCAAGGTACTGGAATTGGCCATCAACAACGGCCGCTGTTTCCACTGCAACGCCGAATGCCCCCGCTGGAGCAAGTGCGGCGCCCTGGGAGAGCGCCTGGGGCCCCAGACCGGCGACCTGCGAACCATGACCAGCTTTGACCAGGTGCTGGAGAGCTATGACAAACAGATGAAGTACTGGTGCGACCAGATGGTCTCTCTGCTCAATGCGGTGGACATCGCCCACCAGAATGTCCGTCCGCTGCCCTACCTGTCCACTGTGATGTACGGCTGCATCGAGAAGGGGGTGGATGTGACCAAGGGCGGAACCAAGTACAACTTTACCGGTCCCCAGGGGGTTGGAATCGGCACCGCCGGCGACGGCCTGGCCACCATCAAGCAGCTGGTGTTTGAGGAGAAGAGGGTCACCGGCGCCGAGCTGATCCAGGCCGCCGAGGACAACTGGGTGGGTCATGAGCCGCTGTACGCGCTGGTGAACAGCGACTATGTCCATCACTACGGCAACGACGACGACTATGCCGACGAACTGACCAAGTTCGCCATGGATACCTATTGCAAGCATATCGAGCACCGGCCCAATGCCCACGGCGGCTTCTTCCAGCCGGGCTGCTACTCCGTCACCGTCAATGTGGCTCATGGCGTGAAGCAGTGGGCGTCCATCGAGGGGCGCACTGCGTTCGAGCCGGTGTCCGACTGCATGGGCGCGGTGCACACCCACTGCTGCTCCCACGATGTGAAGGGCCCCCTGGCGATCTGCCGGTCGGTGACCAAGCTGGACCATGCCAGAGCCACCAACGGGACTCTGCTGAACTGGAAGTTCTCTCCTTCGGCCCTGGCCGGCGAAGTGGGACGGGACAACTTCATTGCACTGATGGACGAGTATGTGCACCGCAAGGGGATGCACAGCCAGTTCTCCGTCACCAGCCAGGAGACCCTCATCGCCGCGCAGAAAGATCCGGACAACTACCGGGATCTGCTGGTCCGGGTGGCGGGGTACAGCGCCTATTTCGTGGAGCTGAACAAGGATCTGCAGGACGACATCATCGGCCGCACCGAGCTGTCCTTCGACTGACAGCCGGCTTCGGCGTGGAAACGGAACACAGGGAAGACGGCAAAACGCCGTCTCCCCTGCGCGAAGAGGGGGAGAAAGACGATGATTACCAATGGAGCGGGTCAGCCCTGCGGACTGGTCACCAACATCCAGAAGTACACCATCCACGATGGGCCGGGCATCCGGACGGAGATCTTTTTCAAGGGATGTCCCATGCACTGCCTTTGGTGCAGCAACCCCGAGACGCTCTCTCCCAGGCAGCAGCTGGGGGTGTATCCCAAGAAGTGCCTGGGGGTGGAGAAATGCGGCTACTGCCTGAAGGCCTGCCCATTGGGGGCGGAGACGCCCATCCGGTTTGAGGAGGGGCAGCTCCAGCCGGTGGTGATGACCGGGGCGTGCCGGGACTGTCTGGCCTGCGCAGATGCCTGCCCGGCCAAGGCCCTGATGGTGTGGGGAAAGAAGATGACGGTGGATGAGCTGATGAAGGTCATCGTAGAGGACCGCAGCTTTTACGCCAGGACGGGAGGCGGTGTCACTTTAAACGGGGGAGAGGTCATGCTCCAGTGGGAGTTTGCCGAGCTGCTTCTCCAGGCCTGCCGCCAGGCGCACATCCATACCTGTGTGGAGTCCGCTCTCTATTGTCCACCAGAGCATCTGGAGCGGGTGCTGAAATACACCGATCTGCTCATCACCGACATCAAGCATATGGATACAGATGTCCATAAGGCCCTTACCGGGGTGGGCAACGAGCGAATTCTGGACAATATCCGCCTGGCTGCCAGGATGGGCATGCGTATGGTGGTGCGTACCCCGGTGGTGCCGGACAGGAACAACAGCGAGGAGAACATTCGGGCCATTGCGGCGTTCCTCCGGGATGAAGTGGGCGGGGCGGTGATCCAGTATCAGCTGCTGCCCTACCGAAAGATGGGGACAGAGAAGTACGAGACCCTGGGGATGCCATACCCCTTGGGGGAGGACTACAAGCCCCCCGAGCGGGCGGAATGGGAAGCCCGCCTGCTGGAGTTGAAGCGGATTGTCCGGGAGGAATACGGCGTTCCGGCAGAGGCGGGCTCCAGCCAGAAGCTGCCGGTGTGATGCCGGGAAAAACAAACAGCTCCGGCTGCGGGAAAACCGCGGCCGGAGCTGAGGCGTATCCTATTCCTGAAGGATGGCCTTCTGCAGATCACGCTTGGCCAGCAGGGCCTGCTGGAACAGCCGGGCTGCCGGGGAGAGGACGGTTCCCTTTCGCTTGATGAGATAGATGTTCCAGTCCATCATGGGGTCGGCGAAGGGGACGGCGCACAGGGAAGGCCGCCCCAGCCGGTTGGCCAGGGGAATGGTGGAGATGCCGGGGATCTGCTGGGACTCCGCCATGTAAAAGACCAGCAGAATGTTGTCGGCAAACATATGGATCTTAGGCTCGAAGCCCGCCTGGAGACAGACGGAGCGGTAGGCCGGGAAGGTGCGTGTCTCCGGCTTGAGAATGCAGACGGGGATGTCCCGGAGATCCTGGGCCATGATGAGCTTCCGGCTTGCCAGAGGATGTCCCAGCGGGACGATGAGGGCGTGGCGGGAGGAGAACAGCAGCTCGGCATCCAGCCCCTCGTCATGTACCGGCCCAACGGTAAGACCCAGTTCCACCTCCTGATTGAGAACCATGGCATCACAGACGGTGTCAAAGCACTCCTTGGTCTCCACCTGGATCTCCGGGTGAAGGGAGGAAAATTCCGACAGCACTGAGCCGGCGAATTCCTCGATGGTCCCCAGAGCAAAGGCCACAGGGAGCAGGTGCTCGCAGGCGGCGCCCTTTGCAAAATAGGCGTCGCACTCGTCGATCAGGGCGATGACCTTCTTGGCCCGGGGCAGCAGGAACTCCCCCTGAAGGGTGAGCTCCACCCCCTTGCGGGAGCGACGGAACAGCTGCTGTCCCAGCTCATTCTCCAGCCGGCCGATGGACATATTGATTCCCTGAGCGGAGATGAAACAGGCATCGGCGGCTTGGGCAAAACTTTTGCATTTGCATATCTCGATAAAATAGCGCAGCTGCCGGATCTCCACGGCGGTCACCTCCGATGATAGAATATACGGCACTGTCCAGCGGACCCGAAAAATGCAGAGATGAGAGCGGGCAAATGCTCTGTCCCGCAAAATGATGATAGCACGGGGGATACCGGTGCGTCAAGGAAGAGAGACACTCAGTCAGGTATTGTGCTGCACAAAGAAAACGGGAGGGAGAGCATGGACACTCCTGAGGGGCGCTGAATACGAGTGGAGTGAGAGTCAGACGAGAGAGGCTCTTTCATTCCATAATAGAAAGGAAAACGACGAAAAAGAGAGGAGAAGAGAGATGGATATTAAGCAGCTTCGGTATTTCTTGGAAGTATATGAATGCGGCAGTTTTGCCGCCGCGGCAAAACAGATCTATATTTCTGCCCAGGGGCTGAATGTGGCGCTGCTGCGGCTGGAGGAAGAACTGAACTGCCAGTTGTTTGTGCGTACTTCCAGCGGAGTAACCTTATCGGAGGAAGGGAGATACCTGTTGCCCTATGCTCAGAGCATTGTGAATAAAATGGACGAGGTGGAGAATTATTACAAACAGGCGGCGGATAAGAGAAAGACACGAATCCAGGTGGTAGGGGCCTATGGTGCGGTGCCCGAGATTGTGGGAGGGCTGATCAACCGCTTTGAAGAGGCCCGGCCGCAGTACTGCGTGCAGGTGGAGGAGCTGCCGGATATGCGATGTGACCTGGCAGTGGAGCAGGGACGGTGTGAACTGGGCTTCGGCATCGGCCCGCTGGATGAGAAGCTGTTTGAGTCCCACCTGTTGCTGTCCATCAAGACCTGCCTGCTGGTTCATCGTGACCATCCCTTTGCGGAGATGAAGCTGGCAACGGTGGATCTGTTGCGGGACCTGCCCGTGATGGCGATGAATGACAAGTTCAAGAATACCCTGTCACTTCGACAGGTGTGTCGGGAGCGGGGATTCGAACCCATCATTCGCTTCAGTGCAGCGGAGACCAGCGCCATCTATCGCATGGTGGCGAAAAATCTGGGCGTGGGGATCAGCCTCTGGTCGGTGGCCGAGATCTTCGGCAATGAGAATGTGGTGGCCATCCCCTTTGAAGAGCGGGAGCTGAACTGGGATATCCTGATGTTTAAGCGGCGGGGGCGCACTCTTTCCCCTGGCACCCAGGCGCTGGAGAAATATATCTGCCGCCATGTGGCATTACCGTAAGAAAAACGAGGATACAGCAGTGCAAAGAATCGCTTCAAATCATGGGACAGGCGTTGGGACAACATCTCTGCGCCTGCCTATTTTTCTGGCTGAGGATGCCTGTAGGGCCGGGGCAGAAACGCCGCCGGCCCCGCAGGCAAGGGGGGAGATTGACAAAGAGAAAGGAATGTGAAAACGGGATCAGTGACGGGTGGAGTTCTGCGATTTCCGCTTTTTTTGGCCGTTATAACCAATTACGCCCACCACGGAGATGGCAACCATCAGCACCACCACGATCAATTGAAAGAGCATAAGACCACTCATGAAAAATTCCTCCTATGGATTGATGATGGAGTCAGACATCGTCCTTGTCCTGGTCGATGACAAAGTGATTGCCATCGCTCCAGTCCTGGTCGTCTTCCGGAAGATGCTCGATTTTCCTCCAGGTAATCTCGCTGAGGATCATCATAATGACGATCCCGATGATGGTAAAGATGGCGAACCCAATGGGAAGGGTCAGTACAGGACCAAGCAGCATAGAAGATTCCTCCTTTTAACTCTGCTTCTGCGCTCTGGCCGCATCAAAGGCGGCGCGCTGCTCGTTGTAGACGGTACGATAGTTGACCATGGCGTTCTTGTCCAGGGCGGTGAACAGAAGACCCAGCACCACGGACAGCACGATCATGAAGATGGAGTAGTTGTTGCCCTCCAGGTGGAATACCGAGGCCAGCGGAGTGAAGGTGAGCAGCATATTAAACACCCAGCAGATGATCACCGTGGCCAGGGCGCCCTTGGCGGAGCGCTTCCACTTCATGCCGATGACGAACAGGAAGAACAGGGGGATGAACCAGGCGAAGCCCCAGGTCAGGGCGGCGTTGGTCTGGGCCTGGATGGTGATGGCCGCGAAGGCGGCGGAGATGCCGGAGACCAGGATGATCACACGGCTGACCCGGCCTTCTCTCTGCTTGGACATGTTCTGGAAAGCGGGGAAGTAGCTCAGAACATCGCGGCCCAGCATGGTGGCGATGGACAGGCACAGCATGGCGAAGGTGGACAGCATGGCGGCCAAGAACACACCGATGACGCAGATCTGGAGCCAGCTGGGCATATAGGTCAGCACCAGCTCCACCACGCCGGCGGCGCCGTTGGGGGAGGAGAGCATCCCCTGATCCACCAGTGCCTTGGAGGCCAGACCCATGGACAGGATGATCACGCCGAAGAACACATTCAGGGGGATGGCGGCGGTGCAGGCCTTGCGCAGCACCTGAACATTGGGCACGCCGGCCACGGACTGCAGGTTGCCCTGGATGAAGTTCATGGAGAAGACCGTGCACAGGAAGGTGCCGATGACATAAGTGCGAAGGATCTCCGGATTGCCCAAGGCGTGGAGCAGCTCGGGATTCTGGGCCAGCAGAGTGTCATTGATGGGCTGCCAGCCACCGATGAGGGTGTTGTACCCAATGAAGACCAGTACAATGATGCCGAAAACATACATCAAAATGGCATTGACCGAGTTGACCAGTCCCACTTCCTCCAACCCCGCCAAGGAGACATAGAGCAGCCCGATGACGGCACCGATGATGGCACCGGTCAGGTTGGACAGACCGGTCATGGAGGAAATCACCTGAGCCATGCCCTGGGTCTCCACACACAGCACCATCCAGCTGTACCCGATGCCGAAGCCGGCGAGGATGGGGACCAGAGCGGGGTTGAACATCCGGCCGAACAGCTGGTTGACGGTGTCGCAGCCCATTCTGCGGTACCACAGGCCGCTGTAGCGCATGACGATGATGAAGAACAGACCGTGGCCCAGGCAGTAGAAGATGGTGGCCACGCCGGTGCTCCAGGACTGAGCGGACAGGCCGTTGATGTGGCCTCCGCCCAGGGCGGTCAGCGCCATGCTGGCCGCGCAGGCGAACCAGCCCATCTGCTTACCGCCGAACAGGAAATCCTCGCCGCCATGATTGGCGCTGGCTCTGCGGCGGAACATGATAAATCCGGTACAGACCAGAATGATGATGATATTGTAGGCAATACCACCGATGGTGACAAACCAGTTCAAGTTGGAATACCTCCCTTATGTATTGACATCTGTATTGCTGAGGTTCTCGCTTGAGGGTGGCCGGTGGCTCCGGCGTGGGAAAGCGTGTGCTGTTTCACCTCCCTGTGATGATAAATCTTCCGTCTCCCGCATGGGACGGATGCGCTGTTATGAGTTTAGCACAATAACAAGGGATTACCAGCAGCAGAAAATTGTCAAAAATAAAAAATTGTTGCTGGAGAAATTGAAAAAGAAGGCCATCCCGAAACGGGAATGGCCTCCTTTTTATGGGGACACAGGGGGGACTGTGTGCGCCGAAAAACAGATCAGGACCAGGTCTTATAGTCCTGCCAGGCGGGATCGGGTTCCTCGTTCCACTCCCAGGTACGGCCGCCCTTGAGTACCTCGGCGTTCATCTCATCGCTGAGGCGCACCAGACTGGCCTCGGGGAAGCGGCGGAACATGTTGTAGAAGAAATGGGCGGAATCGTTGGTCAGGGACACTTCCTCTTCCGTGGCCAGCAGGTACTGTCGGGTGAATTCGATGCCGCTGTGGTCCAGAAGGCAGCCCTCCTTCATGTGACCGGGGATGACCACCTCGGGCTCCAGCGCTTCAATATGGTCCAGGTCCTTCAGCCACAGCCTGCGCTGCTCCGCGGTGACCTCGCAGGTGAAGGGGTGGGCCTGGTTAAAGATGACATCGCTGCCGATGACAGTGCGGATGGAAGGGATCCACACGATGGTATTCCACATCAGGTCGCCTATGCAGCGGATCAGCTCCAGCCGGTGGCCCTCCAGTTCCAGATAGTCCTGGTGCAGCGGCTCCAGCGCGTCGCACTGCAGGCGGCACAGGTTTTTGGGACCGATGATATCCGTCCACTCATCCAGCTTCGGCTGGTACTGGTGGTGGTAAAGGGTGCATACCGGGGCCAGGGCATAACACTTGGCCTCAGGGAAGGCGCGGTGAATCTCGCCCAGGCCCCAGTAGTGGTCGGGATGCGCGTGGGTGACATAGATGGCTTTCAGCTCCAAGCCGGTCTCGCAGATTTCGGCGATGACCCGGTGGGCGTTGGCGCGGGTCCACTGGCAGTCTACCAGAATGCACTCCTTCTCTCCCATGACGATGACAGAGGCGACATTGAAGCCGTCTTCGGAAGAGAAGAAAACCTTGGTGGCCAGCTTGCCCGGCCCATGACGGGTGGTGATGACTTGCAAAGGGATTCCTCCTTTTGAATGTGGTGGGGCAGGGATCAGCAGGACAGAATATAGCCGCCGTCAATGACCTGGACAGTGCCGGTGATCTGCGCGGCGGCGGGGGAGGACAGAAAGACGGCCAGAGCGCCTACCTCCAACGGCTCGCCGAAGCGGCCCAGGGGCATCTGGTGATTGATATAGTCAAACATGTCCTTGGGGATGAAGTGGGACAGCTCGGAGTTGGTGAAGCCGGGGGCGATGGCGTTGCAGCGGATGTTGTACTTGCCCAGCTCCACCGCCATGCAGTGGGTGAAGTGATTCACCGCCGCCTTGGAGGCGCTGTAAGGGGACATGGACTGGGTCTTGTTGACGATGAAGGCGGCGTTGGAGGTGATGTTGAGGATGGAGCCGCCCTTGCCGGCGTCCCGCATCCGCTTGCCCACCTCATAGGTCATGTGAACGGTGCCGTTGAGGTCGGTGTTTACCACATGATACCAGTCGGTGAGCTCCTCGTCCATGTCCAGCAGTTCGCTGACACAGGACACACCGGCGTTGTTCACCAGGATGTCCACCTGACCGAAGTCGTCATACACCTGAGCCACCGTGGCACGCACACTGGCGCGGTCGGTGACATCGCAGCTGAAGCTGCGGTATTTGCCGCCACAGGGGGCGAGCTCCTCCAGGGCCTCCTGGGCCTTGGCGCTGTCCCGGCAGAGGATGGCGATATCGGCGCCGGACTGCGCCATGGCCAGGGCGATGCCCAGGCCCAGCCCCCGGTTGCCGCCGGTGATCAGGGCGGTCTGACCGGTGAGATCAAAAGCGCCCTTCATGCTGGTGATGGCAGGGATCATAAAATTTCATCCTTTCTATGGGAGAATGATAGATGGATTGCACCATCAGATGAGCGGGAGAGGAAAGATTTGAGCTTATTATAACCGCTGTGGCTGTCTCTTGAACAGCAACAAATCATCGTATGGACACAGAAAAATATGATAAGGAGCCGCCGCAGAGAGACGCGGCGGCCCCGGTTTTTAGGGGATCAATGGGCGGAGGAGGACTTCTTTAGAAAAGGAACGATCAGCCTGCCCACCAGGGCCAGCAGAAAGCACACGCTGAGAAACCAGAAGACGCCGAACAGCCCGATGCCCATGGAGTTGTCAATGGAGAGCTCGATGGTTCGTGGAAACAGCTCCATGCGGCCCCGGAACAGGACGCCCATGACGAACCAGAAGGAGAGAAGCTCGCAGGCCAGATGAAGGAGAAAGAGGGGGAGTGTCCCCCGGACGGTGCGGAACAGGAGGACAGAGCCGATGAGAGCCTTCAGCACAAAGACGACGAGGAAACAGGTGAGAAAAAAGACGGGGACCTCCGCTTCCATGGTGATGGGCATACAAAAGCCTCCTTTTTGTTCAGGTGTCCAGCTCGTAGTAGTACAGCCTGTCCGACGCGGCGTCGTACACCGCCAGAGTGTAGTTGGAGGAGTACCGGCCGTACAGCCCGGAGGGGTCATGGGGGTCCTCCGCCTGGCTGTGCCGGTCCAGGAACCAGTACCGACCCTCCGCCCCGTCCTCCGTCAGGCCGTCGGGGAACTGGGGGATGCCCCGGGCGGCCCGGGCCAGGTTCCCCGTCAGGGGCAGAGCGGGCCAAGCGGCGGTCTGCTCCAGCAGCTCCGCCCGCCGGGAGGAGCAGTCCGCCACGATGAGCCGCTCCCCGTCCCCGTGGAAGCCGCCGTGGGTGTCCCGGTCCCTCAGCACCGGGCAGTCCCCGATGTTCACCCCCAGCTGGCGGGAGAGGTAGTTCCGGGTGGCGGCCTGATCCGTCAGGGGTTCCAGGGCGGACAGCGCCGCGGTGGACAGCACCGCCGCCGCGATGAGACACAGCAGTACCTTCCAGCCCGTCCTCACGCCCCCTCACCTCCCTCTGAAAGAGGGCCCTCGGGCTGGACGGTGGCGGTGCCGTCCTCCTCCAGGGCCAGCACCAGCCGCTCCCCGTGAAAGTCCACCGGGAACCGGGCCAGGGGCCGGCCCAGCTCGTCGGAGAGGACCACGGTGAGCTCGTCCTCCGCCCCCTCCAGGTACAGGCCATAGCTCTCCCCCCGCTCCAGCAGGGCGAAGCCGTCGGCCCGGGAGACCGACTCGGCGCCCTCCGGGCGCTGCAGGGTGATGGCGTACACCGGGACCTCGTTCCGGTTGACCACGATGAGGTCGGCGTCCTCCACCCAGTCCGGGGTCATCCAGAAGGCCAGCATGGAACAGCCGGACAGCAGCAGGGCCGCCGCCAGACACAGGGGAAGCAGCAGGACGCGGAAGAGACGGCAGGTCGTCATGGGGAAGCTCCTTTCTGTGAATGAGAAATTAGAAATGAGAGTGGAGAGGCGGAACGGGGGTCAGGGGCGGTATCTGTCCAGGTCCTCAAAGTACCAGTCGATGACAAAGCCATACTTTCCTGTCCCAGAGGGGGCGCTGTCCAGGCCGGTGACGGCGGAGACGGTGGCCAGGGGGCCCAGGGAGAGGAGGGGCCGCTGCTCCACGGCGTGGTAGCGCACCCGCCCCATGGCCCCGGGGGCGGTGACGGTGATAGAAGCGAACTCCCCCGCCGTCCCGGCGGGGACGGCCACCTGATAGGGAAGGAACCGGGGCGGTCCGAAGCCCGCTGCCCCGGCGAGCAGCCGCAGGACGACGCCGAGGGTGACCACAGCCAGCGCCGCCGCCGAGAGGATCCGGGAGGGACGGCAGGCCATGGGCCGCTGCAGGGCCCAGGCCAGGGCTGCCAGGGCCGCCGCCAGGAACAGGTTTTGGGCGAACAGGGCCCCCGCCCCGGCGCACAGGGCGGGGACAGCCCGCCATGGGCCGGTCTGCCACAGCGCCCGGGTCCGCCACACCAGCCAAAGGGACAGCAGGAGATAGAGCCCCTCCCACACCCCTCGGACCTCGCTGAGGAAGGTCAGCCCCGTCTGAAACGCCGCGGGGAGGAGAAACCAGGCGGCCAGCCCCAGGCACCAGACGGACGGGGGGAGCCCCCGGAGACGGGAGACGGTCATGCCCGGTCCGCCCCCCTTTGATCCGCCGCTTTCTTCTTCTCGTCCAGGGAGAACAGCAGCAGGGGGAGGTTCACCAGCGCGGTGCCCGCCAGCAGCACCGCCGCCGCCCGGCACACGGCATGGGTGGTGTCCATCATGGCGGACCAGTCCTGAATGTCCACCAGGTGGAGCTGGTAATACAGCTGGAATACCAGGGCCAGGGCGCAGCAGAAAAAGCTGATCAGGCCGGTGCGGTACAGCCTGTGGAGGGGGGTGGTGGGCCGCAGCCGGGACATGTGGACCAGGGGGAGGATCCAGGCGGCCAGCCCCAACACGAGGCTGAAGAGGTTCAGATCACCGGTATCGAACATGGGGCGCACTCCTTTCTTTGTATGAGGAATTAGATATTAGAAATGAGGAATGCGAGAGCGCGCGGGGCGGGCACGGCCATCTCGTTCCAGTTCCCCGGGGCCAGAAGGACCAGCACGATGAGCACCAGCAGGAACACCACCGGGATCATCCCCAGGACGGCCAGCACCCGGGACCAGTCCCGGGAGGACATCCGGCGCAGGAAGCCGGGCAGTTTCACGATCTTTACCTCCCCTGTCCGTGGTCCAGATCGTCCCAGGTCAGGTCCAGCCGCTCCCCGTAGAGCAGCGGCCCGGCATCCCGGTAGACCAGGCAGAAGAAGAGGGAGGAGCCCCCTGTACTGCCGTCCCACCGGCGAACGACGGTCTCGCCGGTGAGGGTCAGGTCGGTCTCCTCTCTGGCCCCGGTCCAGGGCCAGGCCAGCACCGAGACCACCAGCAGCGCCGCCAGCGCCGTCCGGGCCGCAGGCAGGGCGGACGGACCGCCCGGCGGATCGGGGAGCAGGCGGCTTAGGGGGATGGCGCAGGCATAGAACATCAGGGTCAGGACGGCGTACGGGGCCGTCCGCCACCCAAGATAGAGGGGTGCCAGGAGCACCGACCCGGCGAAGACCAGCAGGCAGCCCGCCGCCGTCGGCACCGAGAGGGCCAGCAGCAGGGCCCGCCGCCGCCCGGTGCTCTCCCGGAGGGCCCGGGGCAGCGCCCGCAGCAGGGGGAGCGCGCACAGCAGAGGCGGCAGGGAGAACAGGGCGGCGAACCAGTGGGGCGCCCGCAGAATGGCGCCGCGCAGGCCGGCCCCGTCCAGAGGAAGCCATATCGCCGCGGAGGGGAGCAGAAGGAGGGCGGCCAGCAGCCCGCCGAAGAGCAGACCGGAGAGCGCGCCGGAGGGGAAGAACTTTTTTCTCATCAGTGCCCCTCCTTTCAGTCTGTGGGGATGCGCGCCCCGTAGAGCAGTGGGCCTTCCAGCTCATAGCCGGGGGCGGAGAGGGAGCCGGAGCTGCCGCCGTCCAGGGCCAGCCACACATGGACCACCGGGCCGTTCTCCGTCTCCGACACCCAGTCCCGATGCCCGGCGACGGGGTAGGAGAGCGCCGAGAGCAGGAGCAGCAGGACCAGAGACATCCTGGCCGCCATCCCGAGGGTGGACAGGCGGCCGCCGCCCCGGTTTTCGTCATAGACGGCGCAGAGCATCCGGCTCAGGGGGATGGCACAGCCGTAGAACCCCGCGGCCAGCACCAGATAGGGCAGGGGCCGCCAGCCCAGTTGAAAGGGGGCCATGACCAGCGACCCCGCGAAGGCCAGCAGCCAGCAGGCAATGGCCGGCACGGCCAGCCCCGCCAGCAGGGCCCGCCGCGCTCCGCCGACGCTCCGCCAGCAGGCGGGCAGCATCCGCAGCAGGGGGATCAGGCACAGCAGGGGCGGCAGGGAGAGCAGGGCGGCGAACAGGTGAGGGGTCCGGATCATGGAGATGGAGAGGGCGCCGGCGAGGGGCCACAGGATCACGGGGAAGAACAGCAGGGCCAGCACCGCAGTCCCGATCAGCACTCCGCCGATCACTTCAGCCCAGGCGCGAAGCCGTGTTTTCATTTCCGGGACCTCCTTTCATTCTGTGGGGATGCGCGCCCCGTAGAGCAGCGGGCCCTCCAGCTCATAGCAGGGGGCGGTGTAGATGCCGGAGCCACCGCCGTATGCGGTCAGCCACCGGGCTACCGCCGGGCCCTGGGCCGTCTCCACCACCCGGTCCGCGGAGCCCGTGACGGGATAGGCGAAGAAGGAGAACACCAGCAATAGGCACAGGAGGACTCTGGCCGCCTCCCCCAGAATGAGCAGGGGAACGCCGTTGGGCCGCAGACGCTCGTACCGGGGAAGGAGCAGGAAGGTCAGGGGGATGGCGCAGGCGTAGCATACCAGGGCCAGCACCCCGTAGGGCAGGGGCCGCCACCCCAGGGAGAGGGGGAGCATGGCCACATTGCCCCCGAAGCTCAGCAACCCCGCCGTCAGCCCGGGTACCGCCAGGGCCAGGAGGAGGAGCCGCTCCCGCCCCCGGCAGCTTCTGACGCAGACGGGGAGCATGACGGCCGCCGGGATCAGGCACAGCAGGGGCGGCAGGGAGAACAGGGCGTCCAGCAGATGGGGGCTGTCCCGGAGAGAGGCGGACAGCGCCCCCAGGGGGCCCCACCAGGCGAGGGGGAAGAAAAAGAACGATGCCCCCGCCGCCACGCCCGCCAGGGCGAGGAGCGTCCGGAGCAGGGAAAGCTGTCGTGTCTTCATGACGCATCCTCCTGTCCCCAGGGCTCCTCGGACCAGCCCAGGCGCTCGCCCAGCAGGAAGGGGCCGTTGTAGGCGTAGTAGTCGTAGGTAGTCTCCTGCCACACCAGCTTCTGCATGACCACCTTCTGTCCCTGCCACTCCCCCACTGTCTCCGGGCGGGAGGTAAAGACCAAAAGCAGAAATCCCAGGCTCACTACCGCCCAGACCGACAGAGCCGCACCGATCCACAGCAGCCGTTTTTTCCACCGCCTGTCCATCCGGCGCACCGCGTACCAGGCCGATACGATCAACAGTGCGATGGACAGAGCGGACAGCAGGTAAACCGGCCCTGTGACCATCCAATTGCGCAGGCTGGAGACCCGATCGCCGGTCATCATATACCTCAGCAGCGGCAGGCACAGTCCCCAGGCCGCCGCCAGAGGCAGCAGCACCGTTCGGGAACGCGGCTCCCGGACCAGCACCCAGACGCCTGTCCCCAGGGCGGGGAGGCACAGGAGAGAGGCGGCGATCAGGCCGCCCAGCCATCCGTATGCCGCCGCCGTCACGATCATCAGTCCGTCCATGTCAATCCTCCTCCCCGTCGGGCACGCACTCCAGGATGTCCCCGGGCTGGCAGTCCAGGGCGGCGCAGATGGCCGCCAGGGTGGAGAAGCGGACGGCCCGGGCCTTGTTGTTCTTCAGGATGGACAGGTTGGCCATGGTGATGTCCACCTTCTGAGCCAGCTCGCCCAGGGACATTTTCCGCCTGGCCATCATCACATCCAGATTCACCACGATCTTCATGCCGCCGCCCCCTCAGATGGTCAGGTCCTGGTCCTCTTTCAGCTCCGCCGCCTGCCGGAACAGGGCGGCCATCACCTGAAAGAGCAGGCCGGCCATAAAAAATCCGGGGATGAACAGGGTGTTATAGGTGAACAACGGGGATAGGTCCCCCTCTATCCGAAACCAGAAGATGGCCCTCGCCACCGCGCAGCCGGAGATCACCCAACAGGAGATGGCCGCCCGGGCGAGGTGGGCGCCGTTGCTCCGGCAGAAGGGCAGACCGCGCAGCAGATTGTCCAGCACCCCCTTGGCCTGCCACAGGATCACCCCGCAGCAGGTGCCGCAGATCCAGTAGAACAGGGTGAGCATTGCGGAGTATGGCCGCTCCCAGGTGTGGAGATAGCACTGGAGGAAGAACATCAACGGCTGCTTCAGCCCCAGACTCTCCGCCCCGCCGGGGGAGAGCAGGGCCATGATGGCGGCGGTGGCGGTGGCGGGACCGCCGTCCGCCAGCAGCACGGTGAGGCCGGGCACCATCAGCATCACCGCCGCGGTGACCGCCAGGGTGATGAGCACCAGCACCCGCAGCACCCTGGCGGTGTTGCGCAGGGGAAGCGTTTCCATGGGAGATCCCTCCTTTTTTGAGATGAGCATAGCACGGAGGGAGATGAATGTCAATAAAAATTTATTGATAAACGATAAAAACGGATGGCGCATTCCCTGCCAGGGAATGCGCCATCCATTGGGAATAACTGCTTTGACAGGATGAGAAGCGGCAGGCTCAGAATGCCACCGGCGGACGGAGCAGGTTACGGGCGCTTTTTGCCGGCGGGGGAGAGGACCTCGCCCGCCGGTCCGGAGGCGGGCAGCCTGCAGCAGATCAGGCCGATGACCAGCGTGATCCCCTCCGCCAAGACCACGGAGTGCCAGACAAGACCGCTGCCCGCCACGGCCTGACCGTCACCGGCGACGGCTATGAGGAGCGGCTGATTGACGAGATCGCCGCTGAGGACAGAGAGGAGCAGCGGATCGAGGTGAAGCTCCGGATCGGGTGACCCGGTTTTCCGGGAAATGGGGCGGGGCCGGCGGCGGGCGGGCTTTCCCCCAGGGAGGGATAAACTGCACAAAATTCCCAGCTGGGGGAGGAAAAGACTGTTTGATATTGATACTTGCATCCGGAAGGGAAAAGGAGTAAATTAAGCACATCAAGCAAAGGCGTTTGAAATGCTCGCATTTCAAACGCCTTTCTTCTGTTTTCCGGAAAACCTCCCTCAGCGGCCCCCGCGGGACAAAGCGGTCCCAGGCGGCGGGCAAGACACGGGATGGACGGCCGGGACCCGTACCCGCCCGCCGCCCAAAGAGGAAAGGAATGTGAGACTCTATGAATAGCGGCGATACCGGCTTTATGCTCATCTGTACCGCGCTGGTGTTCTTTATGACCCCCGGGCTGGCCTTTTTTTACGGCGGCCTGGTGCGGAGAAAAAATGTGGTGAATACCATGATGGCCTGCGTGGCCATCATGGGGGTGGCCGTGGTGATGTGGGCGCTGTTTGGCTACTCCCTGGCCTTCGGGGGGAACCACGGCGGCGTGATCGGGGACTTCCGCTGGTTTGGCCTGAACGGCGTGGGGATGGAGACCGGCCCTTACTCGGATACCATCCCCCACCTGGTGTTCTGCGCCTTCCAGATGATGTTTGCCGTCATTACCCCGGCGCTGCTCACCGGCGCGCTGGTGGGGCGCATGCGCTTCAAGGCGCTGTTTTTCTTCATCATCCTGTGGTCCGTCGTGGTATACTATCCTCTGGCCCACATGGTGTGGGGCGAGGGCGGCTTCCTGGCGTCCATCGGCTCGGTGGACTTCGCGGGCGGCAATGTGGTGCACATCAGCTCGGGGGTCAGCGCCCTGGTGATGGCCATCCTGCTGGGCCGGCGCCGCGGCTATGAGTACACGGTGTACCGCGTTCACAACATCCCCTTCGTGGTGCTGGGCGCCACCATGCTGTGGTTCGGCTGGTACGGCTTCAACGCCGGCAGCGCCCTGGCGGCGGACGGCCTGGCGGCCCACGCCTTCATGACCTCCGCCATCGCCTCCGCGGCGGCGATGCTGGTGTGGATGCTGCTGGATGTGGTCAAGGACGGACACCCCACCCTGGTGGGCGCCTCCACCGGCCTGGTGGTGGGCCTGGTGGCCATCACCCCGGGGGCGGGCTTTGTCCCCGTGTGGGCCTCCTTCCTCATCGGCGCCCTGGTCAGCCCCATCTGCTACTTCGGGGTGGCGCTGGTGAAGAAGAAGCTGAAGATCGATGACGCGCTGGACGCCTTCGGCTGCCACGGCCTGGGCGGCATCTGGGGCGGCATCGCCACCGGGCTGTTCGGCATGACCTCCATCAACGATGTGGCCCAGTGGAACGGCCTGGTGTTTGGCGATGTGCGGCTGTTCCTGGCCCAGCTGGCGGGCATCGGGGTGACCATCGCGGTGGCGGTGGTGGGCACGCTGATCTGCGCGGGCCTGGTGCGCCTGGTGACGCCGCTGCGGGCGTCCGAGCGGGAGGAGCAGCTGGGCATGGATGTCACCCAGCACGGCGAGAACGCCTACCCCAGCTTCAATGGGCTGGACCAGTAAGGGAGGAATGGGACTATGATGCTCAAGGTAGAGGCCATCGTCAGAGAGGAGAAGTTCGAGGATGTCAAGTCGGCCCTGGACGCCATCAGCGTCAACGGCCTGACGGTCTCCCAGGTGATGGGCTGCGGCGTCCAGCGCGGCTATAAGGAGGTCGTGCGGGGCGTGGAGGTGGACCTGAAGATGCGGCCCAAGATCAAGTTCGAGATCGTCGTCTCGTCGGAGGAGTGGGCGGAAAAGACCATCGACGCCATTCAGAAGGCGGCCTACACCGGCGAGCCGGGAGACGGCAAGATCTTCTGCTATGAGATCAAGAGCGCCCTGAAGATCCGCACCGGGGAGACCGGCTATGACGCCATCCAGGCCACCAACTGAGGGGCCTGGGCGGAGAGCGAACAGACAGAGGCCCGCGGCGGAAGCCGCGGGCCTCTTGTCACCCGATCCGGTACCGCTCCATCCAGTGGTTGACCTGGAGCAGATAGGCGATCATCTGCGGGCCAGCCATAAGCTGGCCGAACCAGGGCGAGCCATAGTCGTGGGGGGCGGAGAGGAACCGCTCCGCCTTCTCCCGGTCCAGAAAGCGGTTCACCGGGGCGGCCCGATCCTGCAGGACGGCCAGGAAACGGCGGGACAGGATGGCCTCATATTCCGGGGAATAGGGTTTGGGGTAGGGGCTTTTCTTACGATAGAGCAGCTCCGGGGGCAGAAGGTCCCGGCAGGCATCCCGCAGCAGGACTTTCTCCATGCCGTTTTGGTATTTCATGCTCCACGGGACATTGTAAAGGTATTCCACCAGACGGTGGTCGGCAAAGGGAACCCGGGCCTCCAGCCCGCAGGACATGCTGGCCCGGTCCATCCGGTCCAGCAGGGTCTGCATGAACCAGCGGATGCTGAGATAGGTGACCTCCCGAAGCCGCCGGTCGTCCCCACGCTCCTCAGGCAGGACCGGGGTCTCTCGGAGAGAATCCGTATAGCGCTGCCGGATATAGTCCTCCAGCTTTAGGACGCGGAGAGCGTCCTCCGACAGCAGGGCGGTCCGGACCGACAGGTCGGCGGACCAGGGGAAGCCGTCGGCATGGAACAGCTTCTCCCGGTAAAACCAGGGATAACCGCCGAAGATCTCGTCGGCGCATTCCCCGGTGAGGGCCACCTTGCTGTGCCGCTTTACCTGGGCGCAGAAGTACATCAGGGATGCGTCCACATCGGCCATCCCGGGCAGATCCTTGACGGCCACCGCCTCCGGCAGGAGCTCCGCCAGGACGGCCTCGCCGCACTCCAGATAAGTGTGCCGGAGGGGGTACAGGGAGAGCACTTGGTCCACATAGGGGCGGTCCCGGCTGGGCTGGAAGGGATTGGACTGAAAAAATTCGTCGTTGCGGGAAAAATCAAAGGAAAAGGTGTGAAGGGATTTCCCTTGCTGAGATAGAAAGCCGGAGGCGATGGCGGTGACCGCGCTGGAGTCCACTCCGCCGGAGAGAAAGGAGCACACGGGCACATCGGACACCAGCTGCCGCTTCACCGCGTCCCGCAGGAGAAAAGAGACCGTTTCCACCGTCTCGGGATAGCTGTCGGTGTGGGGGCGGGCCGTCAGGGACCAGTAGGGAAACTCCCGGAATCCCTCCGGCGAGAACACGGCGAGACAGCCGGGCTTCACCTCCTTTATCCCCTTGAAAACGCCGCAGCCCGGGGTCCTGGCCGGACCGATCCCAAAGATCTCCCGGAAGCTGTCCAGGTCCGCCTCCGGCGTCACCTGGGGATGACAGAACAGGGCCTTGGGCTCTGAACCGAAGACGAGTGTCCGCCCCTTTTCTGTATAGAAAAGAGGCTTTACACCCACCCGGTCCCGGCAGAGTACCAGCCGCCTCTCCGCTCCGTCCCAGATGGCCAGGGCGAAGATGCCGTTGAGCCTGGAGGCAAAGTCCGGACCATAGGCCATATAGGCGCAGAGGATGACCTCCGTGTCACAGGTGGTCTCGAAGCGGAAGCCCCGCCGCGTCAGGTCGGGGATCAGCTCGTCCGTATTGTAGATCTCCCCATTATAGACGATGGCGTATTCGCCGCGAGCGCCACGGCGAACCATGGGCTGCGCGCCGCCGGACAGGTCCCGGATGGACAGCCTGGTGTGGGCGAGCCCCACGCATGCCCGCAGATATTCCCCCGTCTGATCGCGCCCCCGGTGGGCCAGGGCCTCCCGCATCTCTGTCAGCACCCGTGTCCACCGTGCCCTGTCCTGTGTGAAGTCCTCCTCAAAGCGGCAAAAACCGGCGATCCCGCACACCGCACAACACCTCCATAAAAAAGTGGGCGCCACCATCTCCGGCGGCGCCCTTGCCGCTCTATCCTATGCGGCGGCTGCCGCAGCGTGAACAGAATCTGCCTCCGGTCAGGGCGGTGCGCGTCCGTGCCGGAAGAGAGAAAGAGCGCGGATTTTAATATCATGTCCGAAAACAGCGAGACTTTCTGCTCCGCATCTGGTAGAATAGCGGGGAAAGGGAGGGAGAACTCTGTGGAGCGAGCACGGTGGGATGACGCGCTGTATGCCGCGTTCAGGGCAAAAGACGCCCGATTTGACGGAAGGTTTTTTGTGGGGATCTCCACCACGGGCGTCTACTGCCGCCCGATCTGCCGGGCGCGGCAGGCGCGGCCGGAGCACTGCACCTTCTTTTCCTCCGCCGCCGAGGCGGAGCAGGCCGGTTACCGTCCCTGCCTGCTGTGCCGGCCGGAACTGGCGCCGGGAAACGCGCCGGTGGACGCCGGCTCCGCACTGGCGCGGAAGGCGGCGCGCCTGTTGGAGGAAAACTGCGGCAGCGGACAGAGCCTGAAAGAGATAGCCGCAAGACTGGGCTGTACGGACCGGCACCTGCGGCGGGTCTTTTTGGAGGAGTATCATGTGACGCCGGTGCGGTACCTGCAGACTGCCGTCTGCTGCTGGCGAAGAATCTGCTGACCGATACCGAATTGTCTGTCCTGGATGTGGCGATGGCGGCGGGCTTTGGGAGCCTGCGCCGGATGAACGACCTGTTCCGGAGGCAGTATCGGCTCTCCCCCACGGCGCTGCGGAGGCAGAGCCGGGAGGGGCGGCCCCATGCGGGCGGGATCACGGTGACGCTGGGATACCGCCCGCCGTATCGCTGGGAGGAGATGCTGCGCTTCCTGGCGGACCGGGCAATCGCCGGGGTGGAGCAGGTGGGGGATGGACAGTATGCCCGCACGGCCCGCCTGACGGACCGTACGGGAAGGGTGTGTACCGGCTGGCTTCGGGTCGCACGGCACCCCCGGAGAGACGCGCTGGAGGTCACGCTGAGCGACACGCTGCTTCCCGTCCTCTCCCAGGTGCTCGCCCGGGTCCGGCAGCTGTTCGACCTGTACTGTGATCCCGACGCCGTGTACGAGACGCTGCGGTGTATGGATGAGCTTCGACCGGGACTTTGCGTCAAAGGACGGCGTGTGCCGGGCTGCTTCGACCCCTTCGAGACTTCGGTCCGGGCGATCCTGGGCCAGCAGATCACCGTGAAAGCGGCCAGCACGCTGGCCGGGCGGATGGCCAGGGAGCTGGGGACCCCCGTGGAGACCGGAATCCAGGGCCTTACCCATACCTTCCCCACGGCGGCGGACATCCTGAACCTGGGAGACGGCGTCCGGGAGCGGCTTGGGTCGCTGGGGGTGACCGCGGCCCGGGCCGTGTGTATCCACGGACTGGCCGATGCGTTGGAGCGGGGAGAGCTCCGGCTGGACCAGAGCGCCGACCCGCAGCGGGAGATGAAAAAGCTGCGTGCCCTCCGGGGGATCGGAAGTTGGACGGCGCAGTATATCGCCATGCGCACCATGGGTTGGCCGGACGCGTTCCTGGAGACGGATGCGGGGGTGAAGCGCGCGCTGCCGGACTGTTCCCCCGGCGAGCGGCTGGCACTTGCGGAGCGGTGGAGACCGTGGCGCAGCTATGCGGTGGTGAATTTATGGTTCGGAGCGGAGGCGCACAGCGCGGCTCCGGACCAGGATGAAACAGCTTCCGGCGGTCTGTGACGGGGCCGCCGAAAGGACGAAGGACAGAGATATGGAAGGAGGAGAGGACAGTGGTATATACCACGCGCTATGCCTCACCGGTTGGGACGCTGGTGCTGGCGGAACGGAACGGCGCCCTGATCGGACTGTGGATGGAGGGGCAAAAGTATTTTCTGGGCTCCCTGCGGGAGGAGACGAGGGAATGGGATGACGCGCG
>CALWZP010000030.1 GCA_944386055.1 uncultured Oscillospiraceae bacterium
TGGTTCGCCTCATTGAACTCGGTCCTCAGGAAGCTGTCCTGCGGCTCCCACAGGGGGAGCTCGTAATTTGTGGTGTAATTGCTCGCCAAAGAAATTCCTCCTTGTTTTTTCTAAACCCACCCGCCACCCTTTTTAGTTGTATAGGGGGCTTTGCCCCCTATGATCCCCTTTATTCAATTCGGAATGAGGAGTTAGGAGATAGGAGTTTGTGGGGGCGGTGCCCCCACACCCCCGGGCGGCCAAAGGCCGCCCCTACTACGGAAAGGCGCGCCGAGTCGTGGCCCAGACCAGCTTCATCTCGGCCCAAGAGCCGCCGCTGTGCGGCGGTTGGCCTCGAAATGCACCTGCGGGTGCGATCTCGGCCCGTTGGGCCGATTCACCTTCTCGCGCCCCACGGATGGGGACCGACAGGCCGGAGCGTCCAAGCCCCCTTGAAAAGGGGGCTGTCGCCGCCGCCAGGCGGTGACTGGGGGTTTCTTGTCTCCTGCCGGACCGTGGAGAAGGACGGGGGAAGAAACCCTCCGTCACGGCTTCGCCGTGCCACCTCCCTTTTTAAGGGAGGTTTTTGGGGGGCGGCGGACCGATGGGGACATCGGCCGCTACGAAACCGGGGACTGCGGGCGGATGATATCCGCCCCTACGAGGGCACGGAAGTTTCGGGCAGGTCTGGGAAGCGCCCCTACAAATAGGGGAAAGAGGCCGGGAATTGTATGTTTCCATCCATCTATTCCCAAAAATCGTCCCCCACCGCGCAAAAAACCGGGCTGAGTGTACAGCAGCGTACACTCAGCCCGATTTCGCGTTTGAGGGTCAGATCCCCATTTTAAAGAGATTCCCGTCGGTGGTGAAGTTGGCGGTGCTGTACAGCACCAGAACCTGGTCGATCTGGTTCTCCTCCACATAGGCGCTGAGGCTCATGTTGTTGTTGCGCAGGTCGAACAGGTGGATCTCGGAGAAGTTCTGAGTCAGGAAGGGGGTCAGGCAGTCGCTGTAGGAGTCCCGCACCAGCAGCAGCTTTGGGGCGTCGGTGTGCTCGGTCTCCACCACGCACAGGGGCTGCACCCCGCCCAGGAAGGAGGAGTACTTGTCCTTCTCCTCCAGGTAGCTGTCCACATACAGCGACCCCTCCTCGGGCATGCCGGTGAAGTAGGAGGTGACCTTCACCCCGTCATCCGGGATCCAGCGGTACATCTCGTCGGGCTTTACCCACTTGGCACCCGCGGCGGAGTAGGTGGTGCCCAGGAAACTGTCCGAGACCAGCTGAGGCGTGCCGGTAAACTCCAACGGCTCCAGCCCCATGCCCTCCATCAGGGCCAGATAGCCGTAGTAGGCCCCCAGGGTGGTCCAGTGGTGGTCGGTGCGGTAGAAGACATACTCGTCCTTGTGCTCCATCAGGGGGGTGACCAGGTCGATCCACTCCACCGACACGCAGCTGCCCGCCGCCTGCTCCAGGGCGCCGCTCTCATCGGCCAGAGGGGCGCCGGCGGGGAGCAGGTCGGACCAAACGGTGACCTTGCCGGGGATGAGGGCGAAATAGACGGGGACATCCACATTCTCCCCCAGGGCGTTGACATAGCTCAGCCGCTGGGCCATATCCTCCTGGGAGGGGGAGGTAAACTGGGCGAAGAGAGTCTGGGCCCCGTCGGTGCCGAAGTAGACGCCGTTGTTCTCCTGCTTGCCGGTGAGCCGCTCCCCCCAGGCCTTCAGGCCGATCCAGAAGTCCCGGCCGGCGAACTGGTCGGAGTGGTAGTCCTCGAAGTCGGTCATGAAGGTGCCCTCGTCGTCGGTGATGCTCTCCAGGGTCAGCTCGGGGCGCTGGGCCAGATAGCGGTTCTCCTCCGGGGAGAACTGCCGGTCGGGCAGGACCAGGTTGGCCACCAGGAAGACGGCCAGGAAGGCACAGAAAAAGATGGTGATGAACCGTGCATATCGTTTGCTCATGTCACTGCCCTCCTCAGAAGCGGAAATACAGGAAGGGGTTGTAGGTGGCGTCCACCACATAGCCGGTACACACCATCAAGCCCGCCAGCAGCAGAACCGGCATGGCCACGGCGGCGGCCTTCCGGGGCAGCCTGTGCCACAGCTTGCTCAGCAGCGGGGTGGAGCCCACGCCGGCGATGACCAGCAGGGGCAGATAGCTGCGCAGATAGTACCCGAAGGTCCCGTCCGCCAGGGGAACGCCTCCCAGGCCGAACATCACCTTCAGGTAGGGGACCAGCTGCCCGAAGTCTTCGATGGCGAAGATGGCCCAGCTCACCACCACCAGGAAGAGGGTGTAGATATGCTGCACCGCGGCGGGAAGGTTGGCCAGCGCCTTGCCCCACACCAGCTTTTCCAGCATCAGGAGCACAAAGAAGTACAGGCCCCACATCACATAATTCCAGCTGGCCCCGTGCCAGATGCCGGTGGCCGCCCACACGATGAGCAGATTGAACACCCACCGGGGCTTGGAGCAGCGGTTTCCCCCCAGGGGGATATAGAGGTACTCCCGGAACCAGGTGGACAGGGAGATATGCCAGCGGCGCCAGAACTCGGTGATGGACTTGGAGATATAGGGGTAATTGAAGTTCTCCATGAACTCAAAGCCCAGCATCCGCCCCAGACCGATGGCCATATCGGAATAGCCGGAGAAGTCGAAGTAGATCTGGAAGGTGAAGGCGATCACTCCAAGCCACGCCCCGGCCACGGTGAGGTCGCCGGGGGCCATGGCCTTATAGGCGTCCCACAGCATGCCCACATTGTTGGCGATGAGCAGCTTCTTCCCCAGACCCACCATGAAACGCTGCACGCCGGAGGCAAATTTGTCGGTGGTGCAGGTGCGGTGGTCGATCTGGTCCCCCAGGTCCTTATATTTGATGATGGGACCGGCGATGAGCTGGGGAAAGAGGGTGACGAAGGTGCCGAAGTTGACGATGTTGCGCTGGGCCCTGGTGTCGCCCCGGTAGACATCGATGGTGTAGCTCATGGTCTGGAAGGTGTAGAAGGAGATGCCGATGGGCAGGTGGATGCCCAGCACCGGCATGAAGGTCAGGCCTACGGCCTGGAGAGAGCCGGCGATGAAGTCCCAGTACTTGAAAAAGCCCAGCAGCGCCAGGTTGAAGATCATGGAGGAGGCCACCGCCATCCTGGCGAACTTCAGCTTGCCCTTCCCCTTGAAGTGCTCCACCAGCATGCCGTGGGTGTAGTCGATGAGGGTGGAGGCGATCATGATGATCACATAGATGCGCTCCCCCCAGTAGTAGAACACCAGGGACACCGCCAGCAGCGCCAGGTTGCGCAGCTTCAGCGGGCAGATATAGTAGATGAGCAGCACCACGGGGAGATAGAGGAAGAGGAAGTAGGTGGTGGAAAAGACCATAGGCGCACCTCCGGGTCAGGATGGAAAGCCCGCCTGCGCCCCAGCGGGGGTCAGGGCGCAGGCGGAGCAGAGCGCGGGAGAAAAAGGGGCTTTAGAACAGTGCGTTGAAGTCGTCCACGATGGCGTCGCACTCCTCGTGGACCACCATCATGATGTAGTTGCCGTTGGACACCACCCGGGAGTCCTCGCTCCACAGGCGGGTGGGCTCGGGATACCAGGCGCCGCCGTTGACCATCTGGTCGATACGGCCCTGGAGGATGGACTTGACAGTGTCCACATCGGCGCTGTCAGACACCTGGATCAGGGCGATCTCCCCCATGTTCATGGACATCATGTTGATGTACACCAGGCATTGCTCGGTCTTGATGCCGCTCAGGCCGGCAAAGTAGCCGTCCAGGAGTTCGGCGCTGGCCTGGGACAGGAAGCTGGGGAACTCATAATTGGAGGTCAGCGTGGTGTAAAAATCGGACAGGTCCACTCCGGCGGGAGCCTCAGGGGTATCAGGATCCTGGGAGGGGGAGGGATCCGGGTTGGGAGAAGGCGAGGGGGACTCGGCCGCGCTCCAGTTGCAGCGTACGATGCACTCGGCGGTGAGGTCACCGGCTTTGGCGGTAATCATGGCGGTGCCGGGGGCCACGGCGGTGACCTTTCCGTTCTCGTCCACAGTGGCCACCTCCTCATTGTCCGAGGTGAAGGTGACGGTGGTCCCGTCAGGGGCTCCCTCGGCCTTCAGCGTGTAGCTGGCTCCGGCTGCGAAGAGGGTGAAGTCGCTGCGGCTCAGGGACAGGGCGGGTTCCTCCGGCTCCTGAGTGGGCTCGCCGGAGGCCTCGGGGGTCTCGGTGGGGGTCTCCTCGGGGACCTCGGGAGTCTCCTCAGGGGTCTCGGCCGGAGTCTCCTCGGGGGCGGGGGAGTTGGTCTCGGTCTGGGTGTTCTCCGGCTGGCTGTCGCCGTTGTCATTGCCGCCGCCGCAGGCGGTCAGCCCCAGGCACAGACACAGGGCCAGCATCAGGGAAATGATTTTCTTCATGTTACAGTCTCCTCTCTGTCTTACAGGGCGTTGAACGCCGACACCATATCGTCCTTCTCCGCGCCCACGAACAGGGCCACGCAGTTGCCGCGGGTGACGATCTCAGAATTGTTCTGCCAGGCCTCCACAGTGGCGGGGTAGAACGCGCCGCCCTCGATCTGGCTGTCGATGCGGGCCTGAAAGATCTCCTCCACAGTGGCCACATCGGCGCTGTCCGCCACCTCCACCAGGGCCACTTCATAGGCCACGGCGGTGATCATGGGGGCGTATACCAGGCACTGGGTGGTCTCCACCTCGCTCAGGCCGGGGTAAAGCTGATCCAGATAGTCGCCGGTGACCTGGCTCATGGCAGGGGCGTTGTCGGGATCAGGAAAGACGGTGCTGAACATGTCGTCATAGAAGGCAGACAGGTCGGCGGTAAAGGCGTCGCCCCCCTCGCCGCTGCCGCCATTTCCGCCGCCGGAACAGGCGGTGAGTCCCAGGCACAGAGCCAGGGCCAGCGTCAGAGAAAGCAGTTTGCGCATGGTAGTCGCTCCTTGTCGTCGAATTTTCGGCCTTGTTTCAGCCATCGACCCCTTTGACGAGCGTCACGGCAAAAAGTTCCCCATTCCCTGAAAAAAATTTTCCGTTATAGCTGCCGAGCGGCTTCCCCCTGGATGTGGCCCCGGATCCGCCGGGTGATCATGTCCAGCGCCACCAGGTTGCGTCCCCCTTCCAGCACCACGATGTCCGCGTACTGCCGGCTGGGCTGGACGAACTGCTCATGCATGGGCTTGACGGTGTTGAGATATTGCCCGATCACCGACTCCAGCGAGCGGCCCCGCTCCATCACATCGCGGGTGATGCGCCGGAGGATGCGCACATCGGCGTCGGTGTCCACGAAGATCTTGATGTCCATCAGGTCCCGCAGGGCGGGGTCCGCGAAGATGAGGATCCCCTCCACGATGAGCACCTTGGTGGGAGAGACGGGGGTGGTGCGCTCCGAGCGGTCGTGGATAGTGTAATCGTATACCGGGCATTGGATGGTCTCCCCCGCCAGAAGGCGGCAGATGTCCCGCACCATGAGGGCGGTGTCGAACGCGTCAGGGTGGTCGTAGTTCAGCGCGGAGCGCTGCTCATAGCTCAGGTCGTGGTGCGCCTTGTAGTAGTTGTCGTGGTAGATCACGCTCACATCGTCCCCGAAGGTCTCCTTCAGGCTGCGGGTCAGGGTGGTTTTTCCCGAGCCGGTGCCCCCGGCGATGCCGATGACCATGGTGTCCATAGTATACCCCCGTTTTTATTTCCTTCATCCCCGGGATGCGGCCCGCGCCCTCCCCGGGAACAGCTTTCGACATTATACCACAGTTCCGGCCAAAGGGGGAGAAAAATCGCGCCGGCGGCAAAAAAATCCGCGGGCGGGGATCGGTTCCCCGCCCGCAGCTCTGTTCAGTATGGATCAGCGGATGTCCAAAGCGGCGTGATAGCCCTGGTACACCGCATTGGTGATGTTGGAGGGACGCACGCAGTCGCCGATGAATCGTACCCACGGGGCGCTGTCCCGCAGGGCCTCCGCCTCGTCCCGGTTGGCCCGCTGGCCTACGGCGCAGATGACGGTGCTGCCGGGCACCAGCACCCGCTTGCCCTCCTTGTCCTCGCAGACCAGGCCTTCCCCGGTGATCTCCACCCCCCGCAGGCCGGTGTGGACATGGGTCAGCTTCGCCATCTGGTCCAGCAGGATGGGCCGGTGGCGGGGGTTGGCGTCGGGGGCCAGCTGGTCCCGCATCTCCACCACATGGACGCTCTTGCCCTCCCGGGCCAGGTGGATGGCGCACTCACAGCCCGCCAGGCCGCCGCCCAGCACCACCACCTCGTCGGTGACCCGGGCGCGCTCCTCGTCATAGCGGTTCACCACGATGACATTCTCCCCGTGGATGCCGGGCAGCGGGGGCACGATGGGATTGGAGCCCACCGCGACGATGAGGGCATCGGGGGCCTCCTTCCGCACATATTCCGGGGTGACGGGGGTGTTCAGACGCACCTCCACCCCCTCCTGCTCCATCTGCCTGGCCAGGCTCTGGCCCAGCTGGTACATCTCATACTTGAAGGGGATGGCCCACTCGCTGTTGACGATGCCGCCCAGCCGCTCCGACTTCTCGCACAGCACCACTTTGTGGCCCCGCCGGGCGGCGGTGACCGCGGCCTCCATGCCGCCCACGCCGCCGCCGGCCACCAAGACCTTCCGGCTGTGCCGGGCGGGGACGATCTCCAGGCCGTCCTGTTCCCGGCCGATCATGGGGTTGACCGCGCAGCGCCGGGTCTGATCGATGGCCCGCTGGGCCATACAGGTGAAGCACCGCAGACAGCGGGTGATATCCTCCTCCCGGCCGGACATCACCTTGTCAGGCAGCTCCGGGTCGGCCAGCAGCGCCCGGGCCATCATGATCAGATCCGCCTGGCCGGAGGCGATGATCTCCTCCATCTGGGCGGGGTCGTTGAGGGCGCCCACCGTGGCCACAGGGACGGAGACATGCTTCTTGATCTCGGCGGCCAGGTGGACATTGCACCCGTGCTCGGAGAACATGGGGGGATGGGTGACGGCAAAACCATATTTAAAGGAGCCGGCAGACACATGGATGATATCGGTGAGATCCTCGATGGCATGGGCGATGCGTCCGCCTTCCGCCACATCATAGCCGCCGTCAAACGCCTCCGCGCCGCTCATGCGAACCTCGATGATCAGGTCGGGGCCCGCGGCGTCCCGGATGGCCTGGAGCACCTGCCGGGGAAAGCGCACCCGGTTTTCCAGACTGCCGCCATACTCGTCGGTACGGTGGTTGAAGTAGGGAGAGAGGAACTGGTTCAGCAGCCAGCCGTGCCCCATGTGGACGGTGACCATCTGGAAGCCCGCCTGCCGGGCCACCGCTGCCGCCCGGCCGAAGGCCGCAGCCACCTGCCCCAGCTCCTCCGCGGTCAGGGCGTGGATGTGCATGCCGTCCTCCCGCACCCCCTCGTTGGGGCCGTAGACCATGTTGTTGCCCAGATGGCTGAGATAGGTCTTGGCGTACTGGCCGCAGTGATTCAGTTCGATGGAGGCTACCGCCCCGTGGCGGGTGATGGCGTCAGCCACCGTGGCCGCCCCCTGGAGAGAGCCGGGGATGCTGTTGTCCAGGAAGAAGCCCTGGGTGCCGTCGGTGGCGGGATCCACGATGACCTCGCTGGCGGTGACGGAGGCGGCGCCGCCCCGGGCGCGCAGCTCATAGAATTTGGCCGCAGCCCGGCCCAGACATCCGTCGGCGGGGATGTCCACGCTGCCCATGGGGGCGGAGCACATCCGGCTGCGGAAGGTCACATTCCGAATCCGGATGGGACTGCATAGGTGAGGAAAATTTTTGTTGTTCATTGGCGACGCACCCTTTCTCTTTTCCTTCCCGCCGGGCGGGAAATCTTCTGAATATAGCTTACTCTGCCGGGGGGAAAAAGTCAATATGCGGGCCCCTGCCCCGCCCGCCTCCCGCTTCTCCGCCGCTTTAACCGGATTGCATCAGAAAAGAGCAGTCCCATATCATCAATCCGGCTCTTGCATAGATGCTCCATTGTGATATAATAAGCGCGGTCACCATGCGGAGCACGATGATACATAGGCAGGTCCCACGCATCACGCCAAAGTCAGGGCCGACTGCGCCGATCCCGCTGACATCGCCGCTTGCCGTCGTATCGCGACCATAAAACAACAACAAAAAGGGGACAATTGGGATGGGCGCATTTCAAAATGCGGGGCTGCTGCTGCCCCAGAGCGTACAGAACATGGCCGAAGAGTACGGCTATGAGGAGGACAACCTGCTGATCCTGGCCGGAGATGAGGGCCGGCTGCGGAGGGAGTATCCCGAGACCTATCGGAATCTCCTGTCCTGCGGCCACCAGAAGGATGGACGCAGCTATCTGGAGTATGCACAGGACCTGGTGGCCTCCTGGGTGGTGGAGGACTATTTCCGGCAGATGCTGCTGGACGCGGGGTGCGAGATTACCGCCGCCGGGGCGGACCGGGAGCGGCGGCTGCTGCCCAATATCCGGGTCAGCGCTTCCAGCGACTTCCGCATCCGCTTGGACGGCCGGGAGATCCCGGTGGAGTTCATGTGTGACTACACCGGCTATTGGGCCCGCAGCGGGAAGATCGACCTGCGGGACAGCAAGTTCGAGAAGCTCAAGCGGGAGGGCGCCCTTTTCCTGGGGGTGGACGCCAAGGGCGGCCGGGCCATCCTGCTGGACTTTCGGCGGGAGGCGCCGGAGGCCGTCTACATCCCCAGCCACCGTCCCTATGGCTTCAAGCCGGCATACAGCATCCCCTGCCCGAAGGAGAATTTCTTCCCCCTGTCTCCCCAGCGGCTGGCTCAGGAACTGGCCGCCCGGTGAGCGGCCCGCATACAGGCAAGGCGGCCCTGATGTACTGTAAGTACATCAGGGCCGCCTTGGTTTGTCTTGCTCACTCCGCCTCGTCGGGCAGGTTCACATACACCGGCGGGTGGCCGGTGTCCTCCACAAAGCGCAGTAGGTCCTCCCGCCGCAGCTTCAGGGTGGAGGTGCTCCAGCCGGGATGGGCGCTGACGAACTCCGCCCGGGCCAGAGGGCGGTCGATCACCAGCTGCACCCGGTGATCGGTGTCAAACAGCAGCTCCAGGGCGCTCACCGAACCGGGGGTGGTGTGGAGCAGCTCCTCCATGTGCCCCGCGTCGGCGAAGGACAGCCGGGCGCAGCCCAGCTGGGCGGAGAGGTATTTGGTCTTGAAGGGCTTGTCCCCGTACATC
Source organism: uncultured Oscillospiraceae bacterium (assembly GCA_944386055.1). Classification (GTDB taxonomy): domain Bacteria; phylum Bacillota; class Clostridia; order Oscillospirales; family Oscillospiraceae; genus CALXCT01. The sequence goes on from CALWZP010000030.1 coordinate 9,167, forward strand.
ATCAGCAGGTAAAACTGGGTCTGCTGCCGGTTGCACAGGAACAGGTTCTTGCAGATCCGTTCCCCCAGCACCGACTCGATGCGCAGACAGTCCTCCATGGTGTCGGCGTGGTCGTGGTCCACCCGGGTGAAGGGGATCTGCAGCTGGTCCAGCCGGTCGTAGATGGCCTCCTCCGCCGGGGTGCGGGGCTGGGCCGGGCGGCCCTGATAGACAGTGGGGTCGATGTTCATCCGCGGGTCCCTCCCTCACATCATCCTCTGGCCGTTGATGGTCAGGGAGAAGTGCACCCCCAGCTTCTCCGCCGCCTTGCGGCAGAGGACCATGCGGCCCAGGAAGATCTCAAAGTAGTCCATCACCGTGGAGATCTCGGTGTCGATGGTCAGGTCCAGGCCGATCTCCCGGTCCGGGATGATGTTCAGCTCGGAGCGGGTCACCGCGTAGTTCACCCGGTCGTGGATGTCGAAGGTGGCCATGTCCTTGTTGCGCACCCGGGAGGAGCGCACATCGGTCTTGTCCGCCAGGATCAGGGCGGCGGCCACGGGGTTGACCGGGAAGGCGGTGCCCTCATCGTGGTTGCCGATGGCGGTGATGATGGTGGCGATGTCGTCGGGGACGGCGTTCATGTGGTCCAGAATGCGGAAGGCCATGATGGCCCCCGACTGGGCGTGGTCCACCCGGTTGATGACATTGCCGATGTCGTGGAGATAGCCGGCGATGGCGGCCAGCTCCGCATCCCGCTCGGGGTAGCCCAGGGCGAGGAGGATGCGGCGGGAGGTCTCCGCCACCTTGGTGACATGGGCGAAGCTGTGTTCGGTGTAGCCCAGAGCAATGAGGGACTCGTCCGCCTTGCGGATGTAGCTGCGGATCTCCTCGCTGTCCAGGATGTCCTCATAGCGAATTTTCATGGGAAACGCTCCTCAGTTTTTCAGGCTGTGCATGGGGGCGGGGATGCGGCCGCCGCGGTCCACAAAGGCCTTGGCGGAGAAGGGGTGGACCGCCTGCACCGGGGCGGAGCCCAGCAGGCCGCCGAACTCCACCGTGTCCCCCACCCGGCAGCCGGGGGCGGGGATGATGCGCACGGCGGTGGTCTTGGTGTTCACCATGCCGATGGCCGCCTCGTCGGCGATGATGGCGGAGAGGGTCTCCGCCGGGGTATCCCCGGGCACGGCGATCATGTCCAGTCCCACCGAGCAGACGCAGGTCATGGCCTCCAGCTTGTCCAGAGTGAGGGCGCCGGAGGCGGCCGCGGCGATCATCCCCTCGTCCTCGGAGACCGGGATGAAGGCGCCGGACAGGCCGCCCACGCTGGAGGAGGCCATGACGCCGCCCTTCTTCACCGCGTCGTTGAGCAGGGCCAGGGCGGCGGTGGTGCCGTGGGTGCCGCACACCTCCAGGCCCATCTCCTCCAGAATGCGGGCCACGCTGTCCCCGATGGCGGGGGTGGGGGCCAGGGAGAGATCCACGATGCCGAAGGGGGTGTCCAGTCGGCGGGACGCCTCCTGGGCCACCAGCTGACCCATGCGGGTGATGCGGAAGGCGGTCTTCTTGATGGTCTCCGCCACCACATCAAAGGGCGCGCCCTTCACCGCCTGGAGGGCGTGGTGCACCACGCCGGGGCCGGATACTCCCACATTGATGACCTTTTCCGCCTCCCCCACGCCGTGGAAGGCGCCGGCCATGAAGGGGTTGTCCTCCACAGCATTGCAGAACACCACCAGCTTGGCGCAGCCAAAGCCGCCGCGGTCGGCGGTGCGCTCCGCCGCGGCCTTGATGGTACGGCCCATGAGGGCCACCGCGTCCATGTTGATCCCTGCCTTGGTGGAGCCCACATTCACTGAGGAGCACACCAGGTCGGTGGTGGCCAGGGCCTCGGGGATGGCGGCGATAAGTCTGCGGTCGGCGTCGGTCATTCCCTTCTGCACCAGGGCGGAAAAGCCGCCGATGAAGTTGACGCCGGTGGTCTTGGCGGCCTTGTCCAGGGCCGCGGCAAAGGGGACATAGTCCTCGGTCTCCGACGCGGCGGCCACCAGGGCGATGGGGGTGACCGAGATACGCTTGTTGACGATGGGGATGCCGAACTCCCGCTCGATGTCCTCGCCGGTCTTCACCAGCTTTTCGGCGTACCGGGTGATCTTGTCGTAGATGGCGTCACAGGCGGCCCTGGGGTCGCTCCGGGCGCAGGAGAGCAGGGAGATCCCCATGGTGATGGTGCGGATATCCAGATGCTGCTGATCGATCATCTGGATGGTCTCTAAAATATCCTTGCGATTGAGCATGTCAACACTCCTCCCGCGTCAGATCCGGTGCATGGCGTTGAAGATGTCCTCCCGCTGGATGCGGATGGACAGGTTCTGCTCTTTGCCGGCCTGCTCCAGCTGCCGGGCCAGCTCGGTAAACGGCAGCTCACACTTTGCGGTGTCCACCAGCATGATCATGGTGAAATAGTCCTGCAGGATGGTCTGGCTGATGTCCAGGATATTTACATTGTGCTGGGACAGCTTCCCGCAGACCGAGGCGATGATCCCCACCCGGTCCTTTCCGATGACGGTCACGATCGCTTTCATATCGTCTCTTCCTTTCCTCTGTTCAAGTAAGTATCAGTTCAGTTCATCCAGCGTCAGCTCGAAGCTGGGCAGGAAATGCTCCATGAAATACCCCAGCGCGGGCAGCGGGTTGGCCTTCAGGCTCTCCAGGATCTGCTCCCCGGCCCGCTTGAAGTCCAGGTTGCCAGCCTTCAGCTCCTCCACGCATTTGATATAGGCGGACAGCCGGTCCGCCGCCTTCACCAGGGCGTGGACCTCCGGGTCCTGGTCCAGCAGGAGGGGGCGGTACTCCTCCGCCAGTTCGGGGGGGAGCATCTCCAGCAGCCGGTCCGCCGCCATCCGCTCCACCTGCTGATAGGCGCCGTGGATGTCGGGATTGTCATACTTCACCGGGGTGGGCATGTCGCCGGTGATGATCTCGGTGGCATCGTGATACAGGGCGGCCACCGCCACCTGTCCCGGGTCTACCGTCCCCCCAAAGCGCTGGTTCTGGATCAGCGCCAGAGCGTGGGCCAACACCGCCACCATGTGGGAGTGCTCCTGGATGTTCTCCCGGGTGGTGTTGCGCATCAGCGCCCAGCGGTCGATGTACCGCATTCGGGAGATCAGGGCGTAAAAGTGGTGGTCCAAGGGGCACAGCCTCCTTTCTCCGGTGTGTCTCAGCAAATCGCCCAATTATTTTATCATGGGCAGGAGGCAAAGTAAATGCCCCAGATATCGAGAAACAGACATCCGGGGCACGCGTTTCGGTCAAATTCACGAAGGCTTGGTCAGCAGGGCCTCCACCTGGGCCAGCTGCTCCGGGGTGTTGACCCCCAGCATCTCCTGAGGGGTGCAGCGGTCGCACACTCCCACCCGTCCGCCCTGGGAGAGCATCAAGGCGGGGACATCGGTGAGGTAGTACTCCCCCTGGGCGTTGTCCCGGCGCAACTGCCCCAGGCAGGCGCGCAGCTCCTGGGTCCGGAAGAGGTATACCCCGGCGTTCAGCTCCCGAATGGCCCTCTCCGCAGGGGTGCAGTCCCTGTCCTCCACGATGCGGGCGAAATCTCCTGCCCCATCCCGGACGATGCGGCCATAGGGCAGCGGCTCCTCTGAGTGCCCGGAGAGCAGGGTGCACCAGTTTCCCTCCTCCTGGTGGGTGCGCACCAGGCTCTCATAGGTCTCCCGGCGCATCAGGGGCATGTCCCCGCAGCACACCAGCACGCTGCCGTCAAAGCCCTTCAGCCCGGCCAGGGCGCACTGCACCGCGTGGCCGGTTCCCAGCTGCTCCGCCTGCTCCGCCGCGGGGTAGTCCGGATAGGCGGCGAGGACATCCTCCTTATGGTATCCCACCACCAGCAGGATGTCCTCCCTGGGCAGGAAGGAGAGCGCCTGAAGCACATAGTCCAGCAGGGGCCGCCCCGCCGCCCGGCGCATCACCTTGGGCAGGGTGATGCCCTCCTGCTGCAGCCGGGTGCCCTTTCCCGCCGCCAGTACCACCGCCTTGATCTTATCGCCCATGCCGATCCACTCCTCCCGCGGCAAATGCCGCCTGGATATTTTTCCTTCAGTATACCCCGCCTGTCCACTCCCGTCAAGGGCGGGGCGTCTCTATCCTTGCATTCTCTCCGAAAGGCCCGATGTTCTCCATCTGTCCGGCGCTCCCCGCCCTTCCGTAGGGGCGGGTCCCGGACCCGCCCGATATTTCAACCCCACGCCCCCACAAGCTCCTATCTTCTAACTCCCCATATCCAATCCCAAAGCTTGTTCCATGGGCAAAAGGTGGGCGGGACGCACATGGCATGCATCCCGCCCACCTTGCATACAGAGTCAGGTGCGCGGTTCCGGGTCCGTGGGGAGGGTGACCAGATAGCGGTAAACAGGCATCAGCCAGTGGAAGCCATCCAGCACCCGCTGCCTCAGTTCGCCGGAAAACAGCAGGTCATCCGGCGCACGGTCCCGGCTCAGACTGAGATTTCTGGCATTGTACCAGGGGTCCAGCAGCTTTCCGGGGTCGCCCTTGGGACGGGCATACCGCTCGGCCTCCAGGGTGAACTCCTGCTGCCGGTTCACCCGGCGGGCCAGACGCTCCATAGGGCCGGGGTCGGCATCCATCCGGGCGCGAAGCCGGGCCATGGTCGCCGGCCGGGCGCCATAATAGCCCAGACCATAGCTGTAATACTCCGGCGCAATCTCAAAGTAAAAGCAGGGCAGGTCCACCTCCGGGTCCTCCGCCCGGCGCAGTCCAAACCACAGGTGGTCCTTGTACGGTCCCCTGCCGTAAAGCCGGCGGGCGTCCCGGTAAATGCGGGAGACCTTCAGATTCAGCATCTCCCGGGGGTAGCGGGCGGTCATCTCCCCGTGGACCTCCTCTGCCAGGTCGCGCAGAGGATCATACACCGAGGACTGATATTGGAGCTTGTGCGCCTCGAACCAGTCCCGGCGGTTGTTGAAACGGATGCCCCAGAGAAAATCCAGGGTCTCCTGAGAGAATCCGTCAAACATTGCGGGGGACCTCCTGTTGGTTCTGGAACTGGTTGGGATCCACGATGCCCAGATACAAAATGGTGGACAGACTGCGGTAGGGCAGCAGATAGATATCCCCCAGACCGTAGGTGAAGGTGGAGAAGAATTCCCAGCCGATGAAGGACAGAGAGAACCAGAAGTAGTCCACCCGGCGGCCCTTCAGCCGCGCCACCCCGGTCCTCAGAGCGCCCAGCACCCCCAGCGAGGGGTCAGCCGCCAGAAAATAGCGGGCGGGTTCCAGCTGGCAGGAGAGGAAATAGGCCGCGAGAATCCCCGCCAGCAGCACAATCGGAGAGAGGTTTGACAGCCGGGCGGCAAAGGTACCCTCCGCAGCATTGATGGTGGCGGCAAACAGCGCCAGACCGGGGACCATCCCCGCCACCCGCACCACCCAGGTCACCGCGGACAAAATCAGCTCAAGGCCCATGGAACGCAGGGTGAGGCGCAGATCGGTATACCAGGAAAAAAGCGACTTCAGATCGGCGCTGCGCCGGTGGAGCAGCCCGAGAAAGTGGCCCAGCGCGCCGTATAGCACCGGTACGCTGATGAGGAAGACCAGCACGGACTCCAGCACAAAGGCGCCCAGCTCCCCCCAGGTCATCTGAAGGGCCAGAACGATCCCCGCAGCGTCCAGCCGCAGGGCGGCGGCCAGACCTTCTTCGGTGATCTGCACGCCGGAAGCCACTCCGGAGTTGGAAGCGGCATCCAGAAGATAGTAGACCAACAGGTGACCGAAGTTGTATTGGATCAGCACCAGGATGAGGGTGATCGCCACCACAGCGGTGGAGGCCCGAAGGCAGAATTTTGCATTGAGGTTGATGGCCTGCCTGGAGAAAAGCTTTAGGCTGCGCCGAAAATAGGGACCTGTCATAGGTGGTTCTCCTTTGTGTCGTCAGGCCGCGCCGCCGGAGGCGGTGGGCGAGGGGGAAGGCTGTGCGCTGACAGCGGGGGAGCCGGTCTCAGCCGGCGGTATGCTCTCAGAAGGAGCACCCGTCTCCGCGGGCGGTGCGCTCTCGACTGGGGAAGGGGTCTCTTCGGGAGAGCCTGTCTCCTCCGGCGGCGTGGCCTCGCCGGGGGAACCGCTCTCACCGGGACCGCCGGTTTCCGCCGGCGGTGTGGTCTCACTGGGATTTCCAGTCTCTGCCGGCGGTGTGGTTTCCATGGGATTCCCAGTCTCCGCCGGCGGCGTGGTCTCTCCGGGGGAGCCGCTCTCCTCCGGCGGCACGGTCTCGGTGCCTCCGGTGGTGATCCCCAGGCTGGCGGCATCGGCGGGATTGTACAGCACGACCCGGTCCCGCTTGCGGTAGGTGCTTACGCTCTCCTCGGTGGAGCTGATGAGGTTGCCGTCCCCGTCGTACAGGTTGCGGTATACCACCACTTTGTACCCGTTGTAGGGGGAGACTTTCACCCGGGTGGTGCCCACAGGGACGGACTCGTCGGGCTCGTAGATCACCTCATAAGGGGTGGTGGACAGGATGCTGTATGTCATCTTGACGGTGATGTCATCCGTCTTGGTGCCCAGGATCCGGACCGTCAGCTTCCGGCCGTCCACCTCCGCCTGGATCAGGATGGGGTACTCCGTGTCGTTGCGGAACTGGTAGTCGATGGAGTTATAGGCCACGGTGGCGTCCATCCCGGCGGTGATATAGTCGGAGATATAGGAGTGGTTGCGCCGCTCCACGATTTCCAGGTTGGAGCGCAGGCAGGCCAGGTATAGGGTGGAGGACACCTGGCAGATGCCGCCCCCCACCTCGTTCACCGTCTGCCCCTGGACATAGGCCGGGGCGGGCAGGAATCCGGCGGCGGTGGTGCGGGGCCCCACCACGGTGTTATAGCTGAACACCTCGCCGGGCATGAGGATATAGTCGTTGCACTTCTCTGCTGCCAGGGTCACATTCCCCAGCCGTGCCGTGGTACCCCCCACATTGGTGGTACATTCCCCCAGCACATCGGAGAACATGAGCTCCTCTAACTGCTGGGTGGTCACCTCCGGCTCGGTGAGGGTGAGGGGGATGGACAGCTCCTGTCCCTCCGCGGCGGCGTCCGCCCGGGCCTGGGCGGCATCCACATCAAAGGAGGCGCCGGTGACATGGGGGATCACCTCCCGGGCCTCGGGGTCAAAGACGGCGTCCTGCGGCTCGGTGTAAATCTCGTCGTAGATCTCCTGGAAGTTCAGAGACTGGGCGGGCGTCTCCTCCACCGCCAGGGGCAGCTCTACCCGGTCCTCTCCGCCGGCCAGGCTGTCATTCAGGCCGCGGGTGGCGGCGTCTTCCGCGTCCTGCCGGGTCTGCTCCCGGTCCAGGGTGCGGCCGGGGACGCCGGTGGTAAAGATCAGTTTATCCTCCTCCACCCGCCAGGTGGGCTGCACCGCGCGGCCGGGCAGTTCCCGGTCCGCCTGATCCATCTCCTCCTCCAGCGCCTGTTCCCCCTCCTCGGTGAGAACGGCGGGCAGATCCAGCTGCACACTGTTTCCCAGCAGCTGTCCGATGAGCCGGGCGCCCATGGTCACCGGGTTCTCCCGGCCCACCTGCCAGGCGTCCTCCGCCCCGGCGGCGACATCCGCCTGGACCGAGCCCTGGGGCAGTTCCCCGGACCAGGTCCCGCAGGACAGCTCCACCGTAAGCTGTCCATCCCGTCCGTCCACCGCCCGGGACAGCGCCTCCACCGCCTGGGTGCGGGTCATTCCGCCCAGGTCCACGCCGCCCATGGAGATATGGGGGAGAATCGTTCCGGAGAGTCCTGTATAGATACACAGCGCCGCATAGCACAGCACCAGCGCCCCCGCCGCAATGGCTGCGGCGATGAGGGCGGTCCGGCCGCCCCGGCCCTGCGGTTTGTCCTGCTTCACTTCGTCCATGACGGTCTCACCTCGTCCATGCTGCCTTTCCGGGCGGGCATGGGCCGGCCCGGAGCATATACAATGACATTATAGCACCCAGGGCCGGGGAAATGAATTACAGAATGGTTACATGTGCTTTGGGGGGAAGCCTCCCGGTTTTTCATAAAATTTTAATCCCGTTTATACTGCCCATCTCCAGAAAATTGTGCTATACTCTGTACCAGACTACTCATCGTCCCGGCGGCACGGCCATGCCCGCCGGAACTGTCAGGAGGCGACCGTATTTGGACGAACAGAGCGAACGGGAGCGGCAGAGCAGGAAACGCTCCTCCCTGGCCTATTGGATCGTGACCATCGTCTTTCTCGTCAGCGGGTTTCTCACCCCCGTGGGGGTGATCATGCTGGTCATCGGCCTGTTTGGCCAGAAGGACAGGCTCCGCAGAAGCACCACGGTCAAACGGCACCCCGCCGATCTTCAGCGGGAGGGTGTCTCCGCCGAGGTCCAGGCCGCCGCGGCCGGGACCGGGAAAAAGGCAAAGAAGGGGAAAAGCGGCAAATCGGTCCCCATTCCCGACGGCAAGACCCTCATTCTGGTGGGGGGCATCCTCAGCGCCGTGTTTGGCTTGGGCGCCGTCTCCGTGGTGGGAGACTCGCTGTTCTGGCTGCCCGAGAACCCCATGTGGTTTCTGGAGGATGTCCTGGCTATTCTGTGCTTCTTCGGCGCCAGCCTGGGCGTGTTGGGCTACGGCCTGAAGCAGCGCGGGATGGGCCGGCGCTTCCGGAAGTACCTCAGCCTCATCGGCAAGCGGGAGCAGGTCAGTCTGGCCACCATCTCGGAGGTCAGCGGCATCCGTCATCACACGGTGTGCGACGACCTGCAGGAGATGCTGGACCGCGGCATTCTGCCCGTGGGCTATCTGGACCTGATGAATGACCGGCTGGTGCTCAGCGACGAGGGGGTTCCCGATCCCCCCGCGCCGGAGCCGGCGGCGGAGAAGCCCGCCGACCTGAGCCGGGAGGACGCCATCCTGAAGGAGATCCGCCAGCTCAACGACGACATCGCCAACCCCCAGCTCTCCGCCCAGATCGACGAGATCGAGGAGATCACCGGCAAGATCTTCCGCCAATTGAAGGAGGAGCCGGCAAAGGAGCCCCAGCTGCGCAGCTTCCTGAACTACTATCTGCCAACCACCCTGAAGATCCTCCACGCCTATGCCCAGCTGGAGTCCCAGGGCATCGAGGGGGACAACATCACCGCCGCCAAGGAGCGCATCGAGGGGATGATGGGCAAGGTGGTGGAGGGCTTCGAGAAGCAGCTGGACCGCCTGTTCGAGCACGATGCCATGGATATCACCAGCGATGTGGCGGTGCTGGAGAAGATGCTCAGCAAGGACGGCCTGTCGGGGGACGGACTGAAGCTGGAGCTGTAAAGAGAAAAAGAGGGGATGCGCCGGGCGCGTCCCCTCTTTTTGTGTTGCATTTTTTTCGGAAATGGCTACAATAGAGGTATGCAATCTTTAGAAAACGAGGTAATGTTCCATGACCAAAATCGATATCATCTCCGGATTCCTGGGAGCCGGAAAGACCACTCTGATCAAAAAGCTGCTGGAGGAGGTCTATCAGGGCCAGAAGCTGGTACTCATCGAGAATGAATTTGGTGAGATCGGCATCGACGGCGGCTTTCTCAAGGAGGCGGGCATCCAGATCTCCGAGATGAACTCGGGTTGTATCTGCTGCTCCCTGGTGGGAGATTTCGGCAAGGCGCTGAAGGAGGTCATCACCACCTATGCCCCCGACCGGGTGATCATCGAGCCCTCCGGCGTGGGCAAGCTGTCCGATGTCATCCGCGCCGTGCAGAACGCCGGGGAGGAGGTGCCCATGGAGCTGGGCAGCTTTGTCACTGTGGTCAATGCCGCCAAATGCAAAATGTACATGAAGAACTTCGGCGAATTCTTTGACGACCAGGTGGAGTGCGCCGGCGCCATCATTCTCAGCCGTACCGGCGGGATGAAGCAGGAGAAGCTGGACGAGGCAGTGGCCCTGCTGCGGCAGCACAATCCCTCCGCCCCCATCATCACCACCCCCTGGGACCAGCTCGCCGGAGCACAGATCCGGAGCGCGATGGAGGGGCACACGCTGACGGAGGAACTGCTGGCTGATATTCACGCCCATGGCCATGACCACGAGCACCATCACCACGACCATGATCACGAGCATCATCATGAGCATGAGCACGACCACGAGCACCACCATGATCATGACGGCTGCGGCCACGACCATGACCACGATGCAGACGAGGTGTTCACCAGCTGGGGTGTGGAGACCACCCGTCCCTACACCGCCCAGGAGGTGGAGAGCGCTCTGAAGGCCCTGGACGAGGGCGGCTGCGGCGAAGTGCTCCGGGCCAAGGGCATCCTGCCCCGGCAGGGCGGCGGCTGGCTCCACTTCGACTACACCCCCGGGGAGATCAATGTGCGGGAGGGCACCCCGGACTACACCGGCCGGCTGTGTGTCATCGGCTCTGAGCTGAAGGAGGACCGGCTGAAGGAGGTCTTCCGCCTGTGAAGAGGAAAAAGGAGATCCCCGTCTACCTCATCTGCGGCTTTCTGGACGCGGGGAAGACCGAGTTTCTCAAGAGCGTCCTCACCCCGGACGGGCTGGCGGACGGCTCCCGTACCCTGCTGTTCCAGTGTGAGGAGGGAGAGGAGGAGTACGACGAGGCCGAGCTGAAGAAGCGCAATGTGGTCCTCATCCCCATCGAGGGGCAGGAGCAGCTCACCACCCAGCTGCTGCTGGACTGCGAGAGGAAGTACCGCCCGGAGCAGGTGCTCTTCGAGTACAACGGCATGTGGTCCATGGAGGAGCTGGACCGGGAGATCCTGCCGGAGCACTGGGTGCTCTACCAGATCGTCCATGTGGTGGAGTCCCCCACCTTCCAGATGTACGCCCAGAACATGGCCTCCCTGATGATGGAAAAGCTGCGCAACGCCGACATGATCATCTTCAATCGCTGCAACGACGAGCTGAAGGAGGTGCTGCGCCGCCGCAACATCAAGATGCTCAACCGCCGGGCCGCCATCTACCTGGAGTTCGAGGACGGCACCACCGAGGACTACGACTCCGGCGTCCCCCCCTTCGACATGAGCGGCGAGGTGCTGGAGCTGGGCGACGACGACTACGGCATCTGGTACACCGATGTCCAGGAGCACCCCGACCGGTACGAGGGGAAGAAGGTGCGCTACCGGGGGATGGTGGCCCGCTCGGACAAATTCCCCGCCGGCAGCTTCGTGGCCGGCCGGTTCGCCATGGTGTGCTGCGCCCAGGACACCACCTTCCTGGGGATGATCTGCTTCTCCCCCGATGTGGAGAAGGTGAACACCCGCGACTGGGTCTGGGTCACCGGTCAGGTGCGCCAGGAGTATGTAGAGCTCTATCACGGGGACGGCCCGGTGCTTCACACCTTGTCAGTGGAGCCCGCCGACCCTCCCGAGGAAGAACTGGTCTATTTCTGAAAAAAGAACGCAGGCGGCGCGGCCCCACAGGACCGCGCCGCTGTGTTTTTCCTCACGACGCCAGAAACAGCTGACGCACCAGATCGCCAAAGATCCCCGCCCAAGTCAGCCGCTCCACGGGCTGCGCCGCCACGATGGGAACGGTCGCCTGAGTGACACCGTCCACCAGAACCGCCATCTCCCCCAGCTTCTGCCCGGTCTCCACCGGTGCCTCCACATCCTGGGCCAGGGTAACCTGGGTTGTGATCAGATTCTGCTTGGACTTCTCCACCAGCAGGACGCACTCCCCCTCCAGCATCGGCTGTACGGTGGCGGTCTGCCCCAGCAGTACGGGTACGGGGGGCAGAGCCTGGCCCGGCTTCACCTGTACCAGGGCATAGTTTGCAAAGCCATAGTCCAGCAGTGCGGAGGCAATGTCGCTGCGGGCCTCGGCGGTGGGCGCCCCCATCACCACGGCAATGAGCTCCATCCCGTCCCGCTGGGCGGTGGCGGAGATGCAGTACAGGGCGCTGTCGGTGAAGCCGGTCTTCAGCCCGGTGGCGCCGGAGTAGCTGCGCAGCAGCTTGTTGGTGTTGGCCAGCTGGAACTCGCCGTCCCGCAGGGTGTCCATCCAGATGGTGGTATATCCCCGGATCAGGTCGTGCCCCATCAGTTCCCGGGACATCAGGGCGATGTCACGGGCGCTGGTCACATGCCCCTCCTCCGGCAGGCCGGTGCAGTTGAGGAACTGGGTGTTCTCCATGCCCAGCTGCTCCGCCCGCTGGTTCATTTCCTCCACAAAGGCCTCTTCCGACCCTGCCAGGTATTCCGCCAGTGCCACCGCCGCATCGTTGCCCGAGGCCACCGCCACCGCCTTGAGCAGGTCGTCCACCGTCATCTGTTCCCCCGCCTCCAGGTACACCTGAGAGCCTCCCATAGAAGCGGCGTATTCCGACACCGTCACCAGATCTCCCAGGGTGATGCGCCCGGAGTCCAGCGCCTCGGTCACCAGCAGCAGCGTCATGATCTTCGTCACGCTGGCGGGTTCCAGGGGCTGATCGGCATTCTCCTCGTAGAGGACGGTCCCGGTCTCCCGCTCCATCAGCAGAACGGATTTTGCCTGTGCGGCGTTCACAGCGCTCCCGGCAGTGTCCGCCTGCGCGGCGAGGGCGGGTACCGCCGCCGTCAGGCAGGCCGCCAGTACGGCGGCCGCCAGTCGTCTTCCCTGTTTCATGTGGCATCCCCTTTCATGCGAGTCACTGTGCTCAGGATGTGAAAATGACGGATTTCTATGCGCGGTTTTCCCGTTGCCGGAATCGGTATTTTCTGCTATACTTGCCATAGAAAACGGCGTGCAATGCAACGGAGGTGAGCGCCTATGGAGCCCGTCGCGGTGATCCTGTCCGGTGGTCAGTCCCGCCGGATGGGGCGGGACAAGGCGGTTTTGGACTTTGGCGGAAAGCCTATGCTGACCCATCTGGTAGAGCTGTACCGCCCCTGCTTTTCCCAGGTGTATGTCTCGGTAAACCGCTCCGGCCGGTTCGACACTGCCGGTGCTCCGGAGATCGTGGACCACCGCGCCGGGGTCGGCCCGCTGGCCGCACTGGAGAGCGTTTTCTTGGATACCGATGCCCAGGTGATCTTTTTCACGGCCACCGATCTGCCCTTCGGCGATCCGTCCACGGCACTGGCTCTGACCCGGAACTGCCAGGGGCACGACGCCTGCCTTCTCTCCCTGGACGAGCCGCTGTTCGCCGCCTATCACCGCCGCTGCCTGCCGGCGGTCACCGCCGCCCTGGACCGAGATGAGCGGCCCCTGCGCCGCCTGGTACAGGGGCTGGACTGCGCCCTGCTCCCCTGCGGGGACGCGCTGCGCCGGCGTATTCTCACCAATGTCAATGACCCGGAGCAGTATCGCCGCGCCTTGGCTCTGCTGCGGGAAGAGGACCCTGAAAAGGAGGGGACTGCCCCATGAACTTGCTGCTACACATCTGCTGCGCCCCCTGCTCCGTCACCTGCATCGAGGACCTGCGCGCCCAAGGGATCGAGCCGGTGGGATACTGGTATAACCCCAATATCCACCCCTTCACCGAGTACCGTGCCCGGCGCAACACCCTGACGGAGTACGCCAAATCCATCGGTCTGCGCCTGGAGCTGGAGGACGAGTATGGTCTGCGGGAGTTCGTGCGAAATGTCGCCCCGGACTTCGACAAACGCTGTCTCTACTGCTATCAGGTGCGGATGGAGGGGGCGGCAAGGTTCGCCGCGGAGCACGGCTTTGACACCTTCTCCTCCACCCTGTTTGTCAGCCCCTATCAAAACCACGACCTGCTGCGTCAGGCCGCCCAGGCCGCCGGGGAGAAGTACGGGGTAGAATTCCGCTATTGGGACTTCAGCGTCCGCTTCCGGGAAGGTCAGGCAAAGGCCCGGGAGCTGGGGCTGTATATGCAGAAGTACTGCGGCTGTATCTTCAGTGAAGAGGAACGCTACCGCAAGAAGAAAAAGCCTGCCGCCCCGGTTTGACCTCCCGTTCGCCCCAACTGCAGGGCGGCCCGATATGCCCGCCCTGTGTGTATGGGTCTTTTCCCTTCGAGGGGCACGACGACTCGGTGCCCCTCTCGTGGAGACCGGTGTTCCCATCAGCCCGCCATTCCCCACCCTTTCGCAGGGGCGCACCGTGTGCGCCCCTGCGTCTCAGCCGCCCTTCCGTTGGGGCGGGTCCCAGACCCGCCCGGTGTGGGGACTGCACCCCCACGGGAGTTATAGGGGGTGCAGCCCCCTATACATAAATTGGGGGGCGGGCGGATTTGGAAAATTGGCAGACGGGTTCAGAAAAAAACTGTGTTTTTCGGCTCCGTCTACCAAGCGTCTACCAAAACAAAGCCGCAAAGCACTGGGGTGCAAGGGATTGCGGGTTTTGGGGTGCTGAGCCTTGCGCAAATGTCTACCAAAAGTCTACCATGAGAACTTCTGCCGCTCGAATGAGCGGCTTTTTTGCTGCTTTGGGGAAATTTCTCAACCTTTTCAAGCCTGTCACAGGTGTTGTACAGCCCTGTCATCCTGTTTCTGGGAATGTATTCCTCCTTTTGCCAGAAAAATGGGCGTAATCGTCCAAATA
>CALWZP010000031.1 GCA_944386055.1 uncultured Oscillospiraceae bacterium
CACAGGGCGGTGAAGGGGGCCACGGTGACCAGGCCGAAGGAGCCGATGACGGTGTGGATGAGCTCGGCGGCCACATATTTGTAGTTGAGGATGTTGTCCAGCGGAGTGCCCTGGGCCATAAAGACCATCAGCAGGGCGATATACCCCCCGGAGTAAGCGAAGAGCAGGGTGGTGGTCATGGTACCCATGGCGGCCCGGCCCACATTCATGCCGGAGCGGGCCGCCTCCTTCCAGCCCAGGTCGGGGCGCTTCTCCACCACCTCATAGACGGCGGAGGTGATGTCCACGCTCAGGTCCATGATGGCGCCGGAGGCGCCGATGAAGATGGCCGCCATGAAGATTTGGGTGAGGTTGAGGTGCTGATATCCCGCGTAGAGCAGGCTCTCGGAATAGCTCATCACCGCGCCGTGGATGCGGAACAGGTCGGTGAACAGCACCCCCAGCACACAGGTGACCAGGATGCCCAGAAAGGAGCCGGACACGGCGGTGAGGCAGCGCCGGTCAAAGCCGTAGACCAGGGCGATGATGAGCACCGTGAGGAACAGGGTGATGGCAAGCCCCACCCAGATGGGGTTCCATCCCTTGAGGTACAGAGGGACCAGCACCTTCCAAAGGCACAGCACGGTGAGCACGAAGGACAGGATGGCCCGCACCCCGGTGCGTCCCGCCACCAGGATGAGCAGCAGGGCGAAGGCCGCCGCCATCACCGCCTCCCATCCCAGGCGGAAGTGGTCGGACATGGTGACATTGGTGATGGTGTCCCCGTCGTGGCTGACCACCACCTGGGCCACATCCCCGGGGGCGAAGAGCTTGTCCTGCTCCAGAGAGCCGTTGAGCATGTTGACTCCGGTGACTGTCTGGCCGCGAAACATGCCGTCCAGGATCTCCAGGCGGCAGCGCTGCTCCCCGGAGCGGACCAGGCCAGTGTCCACGATGGTGGAGTCGTCCACCTCCAGGACCCGGGCGGTGCAGCGCTCCGCCTCCTGATAGACCAGCGCCCCCTCAAAGCCGGTGGGAAGCAACAGGAGGATGACGACGGCCAGCAGGCATACCAGCACCGGGGCGTGGTAGTGCAGGGCCTGGGGGGTGAGGTGCTTGTTCATAGACAGGGTGCTCCTTTTCAAAGAGAATGGGCGCGCCTCCCGCCGGAGGGGCGGCCGCCGGACCGGAAAACGCGTATCCGCTCCCCTGCCGCCCGGGGGCGGCGGGGGAGCGGCGGGACACGAGTGCGGGAAGGGGGAGTGCTTACTCCACGCCCAGCATCTCGGCCATCTTGTTGTAGATCTCGGTATTGTCGTAGTAGCCGTTGAACACCTCGGCATTGACGCCCTCGGCCAGCACGGCCACCGGCAGGCCGGTGTGGCTGTAGGAGGTGAAGGAGATGCCCGACTTGTTGTTGATGATGTGGGTGATGGTGACGGAGAGGGGCTCGTAAGTACCGTAGAGGACATACTCCTCCTGCTCATACTCGCTGGCGGCGGTGCCGTTGACGCTCTTCTCATAGGCGGCGCGCAGCTGCTCCAGCTCGTACTCGGTGAGCACCAGCTTGTCGCCCTCCTCGCCCTCGACCTTCAGGCCGAAGAGCTCCTCGATGTCGGCCAGGACATCCTCAAAGGAGGTCTTGTTCTCCTTGTAGGAGGCCACATAGTCGCTGTCGTACTTGGCGTAGGAGATCTTCTGGTTCTCCAGCAGGTCCAGGTAGGTGTCATAGTCGGTGCCGGCAAAGCCGATGGTCAGACCGCCGGTCTCGTGGTCGCCAGTGACGACGATCAGGGTCTCGTCAGGGTGCTCGGCGGCGAAGTCGATGGCCACCTGCACCGCGTCAGCCAGAGCCTGGGTGTCGTGGATGGTGGAGCCGGCGTCATTGGCGTGGCAGGCCCAGTCGATCTTGCCGCCCTCGCACATCATGAAAAAGCCGGTGTCGTTGTCCAGCACCTCGATGCCCTTGGACACATAGTCGGCCAGAGACCACATGTCGTCGGTGCGGTCCACCTCATAGGGAAGAGCGTCGGAGTCGGCCAGGTTCTCCTCGATGAGAATGGCCTTCTCGGTGTCGGCGCCCACGGCGTCCGCCTCGGCATAGGTGCGGGCCACGGTGTAGCCGGCCTCCTGAGCCAGCTGGTACAGGTCGGTCTGGTCGCCCTCGGCGCCGGTGGGCTGCAGCAGCCCGCCGCCGGCGAAGTAGTCAAAGCCGGACTCCACCAGCTCCAGGCCGATCTCATAGTAGCTGTTGCGGCTGGCCTGATGGGCGTAGAAGGCGGCGGGGGTGGCGTGGTTGAGGTTGACGGAGGTGATGACGCCGATCTCATACCCCTTCTGGTCCTTCAGCTTCTCGGCGATGGTCTCATACTCCACAGTGCCGGTCTCGTCCACATTGATGGAGCCGGAATAGGTCTTGTATCCGGTGGCGATGGAGGTGGCGGTGGAGGCGGAGTCGGGGGCGAAGGAGTTGGAGTCGTAGGTGACGGCGGAGCCGGCGGCCTCAAAGTTCATGAAGTTGAGGTACTCGGGGCCGTCCAGGATGGCGCCCTGGTTGTCGTCCAGGCTGGGCTGGGCCTGCCAGTAGTCCTCATCGTTCAGGGCGCCCAGGAAGTCGGAGGTGGACTGGATCTGGGGATAGCTCATGCCGTCGCCGATGAACAGGAAGACATACTTGGGCACGGCGGTGCCGGAGGACTCCGGCTCCACAGGGGACGGGGCGGGGCTGTCCTGGGGCACATCGGCGGCATTGCCGCTGGTGCAGCCGGCCAGCAGGGAACAGACCAAGGTCAGCGCGAGGATGATACAGCAAAGTTTTTTCATACTTTCCTCCCAAATGTTTCGGATGGTTTTTGGTGCGTCGCAGCACCTGGAAAAGGGTAGCGGGAGAATATGAACTGTATACCGGGGATTGGGTAAAAAGACGGAAAAGGAGGGTAAAAATTCGGTAAAATCCAAGCCCGGAGGTGTATCTCACAAAATATGCAATTTTTTCGGGATAGACTTGCAAATGATGAGGCGGAGTGATACAATAAACCCACTGATGGGGCGCCGCGCCCCGACCCAATTCAATGACGAAGGGGAGACAACGATGTCTATCAAAAACAAGTATCTGCAGGGAGTTTATGCCGGGCTGGAGAGCCGCTGCGGCAACGAGCCGGAATTCCTCCAGGCCGTGGAGGAGGTTCTGGAGTCTCTGGAGCCCGTGGTGGAGAAGCGCCCCGAGCTGGAAAAGGCCGGCCTGATCGAGCGGCTGGTGGAGCCGGAGCGCATCATCATGTTCCGGGTGTCCTGGATGGATGACCAGGGCAAGGTGCAGGTGAACCGGGGCTACCGGGTGCAGTTCAACTCCGCCATCGGCCCCTACAAGGGCGGGCTGCGCTTCCACCCCTCTGTGAACCTGTCCGTCATCAAGTTCCTGGGCTTCGAGCAGATCTTCAAGAACAGCCTCACCGGCCTGCCCATCGGCGGCGGCAAGGGCGGGTCCGACTTTGACCCCAAGGGCAAGAGCGACGCCGAGGTCATGCGCTTCTGCCAGTCCTTTATGACCGAGCTGGCCAAGCACATCGGCCCCGACACCGATGTCCCCGCCGGCGACATCGGGGTGGGCGCCCGGGAGATCGGCTATCTCTTCGGCCAGTACAAGCGCCTGCAGAACGAGTTCACCGGCGTGCTCACCGGCAAGAAGGTGGGCTCCGGCGGCTCCCTGGCCCGGACGGAGGCCACCGGCTACGGCCTGTGCTACTTTGCCGACGAGATGCTGCGGGACCACGGCAGCTCCTTCGAGGGCAAGCGTGTGGTAATCTCCGGCAGCGGCAATGTGGCCACCTACGCCAATCAGAAGGCGACCCAGCTGGGGGCCAAGGTCATCGCCATGAGCGACTCCAACGGCTATATCGTGGATGAGAACGGCATCGACTACAAGGTCATCCAGCAGATCAAGGAGGTCAAGCGGGACCGCATCAAGACCTATCTGGACTATGTCCCCACCGCCAAGTATGTGGAGGGCTGCAGGGGCATCTGGTCCGTCCCCTGCGACATCGCACTGCCCTGCGCCACCCAGAACGAGATCGACGAGGAGTCTGCCAAGCTGCTGGTGAAGAACGGCGTGAAGGCGGTGGCCGAGGGCGCCAATATGCCCTCCACTCCCGAGGCCGTGGCGGTGTTCCAGGGCAGCGGCATCCTCTTTGGCCCCGCCAAGGCGGCCAACGCCGGCGGCGTGGCCACCTCCGCCCTGGAGATGAGCCAGAACAGCGAGCGGCTGGAGTGGACCTTCGAGGAGGTGGACGGCAAGCTCCACCAGATCATGAAGAACATCTACAAGAACGCCTCCGCTGCCGCCAAGGAGTACGGTATGGAGGGCAACCTGGTGGCGGGCGCCAACATCGCCGGCTTCCAGAAGGTGGCCGACGCCATGCTGTGGCAGGGTGTGTGCTACTAAGAGAGAGTACCGAAAGACGAAGACGAGGCAAGGGGCGCGGCCGTTGGCCGCGCCCCTTTCGCATGCCGGCCGCCGGGGCCCCATCGGGAGATGGGGCGGCGCGGGAGCGCCGTAAATTCCCGGCCGCAGGCCGGGAATTGCGCAGGGGCGATCCATTCGCCCCGAGCAGGTCGGAACAGGGGGTTCCCCCAGGCGCAAAGCGGCTGGGGAAGGGCCGACGCCATGCTGTGGCAGGGTGTGTGCTACTAAGAGAGAGCACCGAAAGACGAAGACGAGGCAAGGGGCGCGGCCGATGGCCGCGCCCCGTTCTCTATATATTCGGCTGAGATAAAAGAGGCAGAGAGCCCCGGTGCCAACCGCACCGGGGCTCTCTGCAGGAGGCAGCGTGAGAGAAAAATAGCAGAAAATCAATCCGGGAAGAACCAGGCCTTGCTGGCGCTGCGAAGATGGCGGGGCCGGCGGCCGGCCAGCAGCTTGGGGACGGAGAAAAAGGCCAGCCCCGTCCAGATAAAGAGGAAGCACACCAGCTTGGGCAGGGAGAGCGGCTCGTGGAAGGCCGCCACCGACAGCACCAGGGAGGTGGTGGGCCATACATACTGGAGAAAGCCCACCAGAGAGAAGGGGAGCCCCTTGACGCCGAAGGAGTAGAGCCACAGCGGCAGGGCGGAGATGACGCCGGTGCCCACCAGGAGGATCAGCTCTGTGACGGAGAGACCGAAAAGCGCTCCCTGCGGGCCAAAACTGGTAAAGGCCAGAAAGACCAGCGCGAAGGGAAGGACCACCGTCATCTCGAGGGTGAGGGATACCGCCGGCTCCAGCCCGGCGGCCTTTTTCAGCGCGCCGTAGACGGAGAAGGAGACCGCCAGCCCCAGAGAGACGATGGGGACGATCCCCATCCAGACGGTATAGATCAGGATCCCCGCCGCCGCAAGGCACACCGCGATAATTTCGTTGGAAGAGGCCT
Organism: uncultured Oscillospiraceae bacterium; assembly: GCA_944386055.1. Lineage (GTDB taxonomy): Bacteria > Bacillota > Clostridia > Oscillospirales > Oscillospiraceae > CALXCT01. Next base: position 5,385 of record CALWZP010000031.1, read on the forward strand.
TCTCCCGGAAAAAGGTGATGCTCAGCAGAAACACAATGAGAGGGGCGATGAAATAGGCCATACTGGTCTCCATGACCATGCCGGCGTTGACCGCCCAGATGTAGAGGTACCAATTGCCGGTGATGACCACACCGGCCAGAGCGGTAAGTCCCAGAGCCCGGCGGTCCTTCACCGCCGCCTTCAGCAGGGGAAGGTTGCCGGACAGCGCCACGATGAGCAGCGTGAAGGGGACGGACCACAGGATCCGCTGTCCCAGAATATAGCTGGTGGACACACCGTCTAAAAACTTCCAATATACCGGAATCAGCCCGAACAGCACATTGGCGGCCAGGGTAATTATGACGCATCGCTTCATGGAACACACCACCTGTCATGGGAGAATCAGTGCGGAGAGAAGGAGGGACTCCGCTTACCTTTATTTTCAGCTCCTATTTTAGCGGAGAGAGAGAAAAAAGTCTGTTGGGCAGCCAACAATTTTTAAAAAAGATATTGACAAATTGTATTATGTGATAGTAAAATTGAATCAAGAAAAGCACAGGAGGAGTGGGAGATATGCGTCAGGACTGGATGCTGTTTTTGACCAAAGTGGCCTCCACCCGGATCTATCGTTCCGGAGAGACCATCTTTCTGGAGGGAGATCCCGCCCGTTACCTCTATTATATGGAGGATGGGCTGGCGCTGACCTACTCCGGCGGTGAGGACGGCCGGGAGCGGGGGGTAATGGCGGTGTGGCCGGGAGAGTTTTTCGGTACCTCCTCGTTCCTGCAGGAGAACGAACACCGGAACTCCTCCGTGGCGCTGAAGCAGTGCCGGGTGCTGGTCATCGATACCCAGGCATATCAGGCCTGTCGGGAGAAATTCCCCCAGTTTGTCCCCGATATGATGGGGGAGCTGTCCCGGGAGGTGGCGGTCCTGCTGGAGCAGCTGGCGGACAGCAGTCTGCTGGAGTCGGATGTAAAGGTGGCGCGTTTCCTGTGCCGCCGGGTGGAGCGGGAGCACTGTGTGCGCCGGGGGGCGAAGGTGCTGCTGGACTACAGTCAGGATTTGATCTCCCGAATGCTGGGGTTGTCCCGCTGGACGGTGAATCAGGCGCTCAGCCAGTTCAAGGAGGCGGGCTGGGTGGACACCGGCTATCGGGTCATTGAGATCACAGATTATGATGCACTGCGCGGCTTTGCCGGTATGAGCGAGCGGCGGGGTGCATAATGGGGAAAAGTACATGACAGCGGAGGGGACCCGCCAAGCGGTGGGTCCCCTCCTTTGATTTCCGAGGAACGGCCGGTGAAGGTGGATTTCTTGATAGAAAATATAAATTACAAGATAGAACCGGGAGTGGGTCATTGAATATTCGTTTTACGACATAGAGATTTGTTATTATTAAACAGAAATCACGAATATAAAGAAAATAAAATTGTCAGAAATGTCAAAATGCCTCTTGGCGAATCCAAACAGTCATGGTATAATAGGGCTCAACTTGGATTCCCTGATTGATGAAATGAATCAGTCGGGGAGAGAAAGGATGATAACCATGGCAATCGGAGCCTCCGGCGGAGCCGGTGAGGTGGGCATCTCCAAAAAGCGGATCATTGGACTGATTCTGGCGGTGGCCATTGTGGCCATCTTTTCGGCGCTGCCTCCCTTTGAGGGGCTGGACCGCCCGGCGATGGCCTCCATCGGAATCTTCCTGGGCGCCATCGTGATGTTTGTCTGTCAGGTGGCGCCGCTGGCCATCGTCTCGCTGACCATTATGATGCTGCTGCCCTATTTCGGCATCATGGATCTGACCACCATTTACAGCAAGTTCGGCGGTACCTCCTTCTTCTTCGTGATGTTTGCCTTCGGCGTGACAGGTGCGCTGTCCCAGACCACCATTCCCCTGCGCCTCAGTGCCTGGATCACCAAGATCTCCAAGGGAGATCCACGGATCCTGGTGTTCGGCTTTACCTTGGCGGCCTGCATCATCTCCGGATTTTTGTCCAATTTTGCCACGCTGATCATGTTCTACGGCATTGTGATGATGTTCCTGAAGGTCAGCGGCTGTAAGCCGGGCCAGTCCGCTCTGGGGCGCTGTCTGATGATCGGCTTGCCCATGGCGGCGGGCACCGGCGGCATCATCACCCCCGCGGGGTCCCCGGGCAACCTGATTGCCATGGAGCTGCTCAATGCCCAGGGACAGAACATCACCTTCCTGCAGTGGTTCCTGATGATGGCGCCCTTCGCCATCATTGCCTGCCTGATCCTGTGCGTGTTCCTGTGCGCCATGTTCAAACCGGAACGGCTGACCGCCGAGGCCTGCCAGGTGGTGCAGGAGACCAAAAACGAGCTGGGACCCATGAATGGAAAAGAGAAGCTGGCCATCGCCATCATCGTGATTACGGTAATCCTGTGGTTCTCCACCACCTGGCTCACATTCCTGGATACCACCGTCATCGCGGCCGTGGCCTGCATGCTGATGTTCCTGCCCGGCATCGATCTGATGGACTGGAAGTCCTTCATTGCGGAGTGCGATTTCAACCTGCTGTTCATGGTGGGCTCTGTGGCCATCACCATGGGCTGTGTCAACGAGACGGGCGCCATGAGCTGGATCATGAACAACCTGTTCTCCGGCCTGGCCGGTATGCCGGTCTTCCTGGTGTTCCTCATTGTGGGCTTTGTGGTGTGCTATCTGCGTACCCTTATCCCCACCGCTCCGTCGGTGGCGGCCATCTTCATCCCGGTGCTCATCGGCATCTCGGAGATCGTGGGCGGCCATATGGTGGCCCTGTGCATGATCCCGGTGTTCTGGTCCGGCGCCACCATGACCCTGATGTACACCGAGCCCATTTATCTGTATACCAACGCCTCCGGCTACTACACCGCCGGCGATCTGTTCAAAGTGGGCCTGGCGCCCACCCTGATCCTCATTGTTCTCATTGCACTGGTGTTCCCCGGATGGTTCGGAATGTTCGGCTTCTGACCAGACAGAGCCGGAGCGGAGGACAGCGGACAATAACACCTACACCTCATTGCTTTCATCTCTTCCACCCAGAGAGGCCGGCGGCATCAAAGTGCCGCCGGCCTCTCTGGGTTTGAAGGAAGACATGCGGACCGGTTGACAAGACGGCCAGGCTGGTCTACACTGACAAAAAAGAGAGAAGGGTGATGGAAATGGAACTGCTGGAGGAGCGCATCCGCCGGGACGGCGTGGTGGATGGCCAGGTGCTGAAGGTGAACAGCTTCCTCAACCACCAGATGGACATCGGACTGTTCAATGAGATGGGGCGGGAGTTTTACCGCCTGTTCGGCGGCGAGAGGGTGACCAAGCTGCTGACCATCGAGGCGTCAGGGATTGGCATCGCCTGCATTGCCGCCCAGTATTTCCGCGTGCCGGTGGTCTTTGCCAAGAAAAACCGCACCTCCAACCTCTCGGACAATCTGCTGACCACCCTGGTGCCGTCCTTCACCCACGGCACCACATACCAGGTGGTGGTGGACCGGGCGTTTTTGTCGCCGACGGACCGGGTGCTGCTCATCGACGACTTCCTGGCCAATGGGGCGGCGCTGGAAGGGCTGTGGCAGCTGGTCCGTCAGGCGGGCGGCACCGTGGTGGGCGCCGGAGTTGCCATCGAAAAGGCGTTCCAGCCCGGCGGTCAGCGGCTGCGCCAGGCGGGGCTGCGGGTGGAGGCCCTGGCCCGTATTTCCGCCATGGAGGGCGGGAGCATTCAGTTTGTCCGGTGATGCCCCTCTGAAGAAGGCGCAGAGCGGGGGAGAGGCGCTTCGGCGCATATCCCCCGGGACACCGGCGGGCATGGCCCGGCATCTGAAACAGCCGGGCCCGCCGAAGGCATACGGCAAAGCAGGGGAGGGGCGGGTCCCCCGTCTTTCTCCGGTATGGTGGAAAAGCTGCCTCAGGGCCGCGCGGTTTACGCGCGGCCCTGAGGCGTTAGAGGGGATCACAGCCAGATGATCAGGTCCGCTGGGGATTCTGGACCAGGGCGGTTCGGGAATGCCGGGCCTTGTCCGACACAGCGTGGAGGCGCACCTGAAAATGGATGGCCGTGCGCTCTGTTCCGGAGCACCAGGCCCGAATCTGTCCGTCATGCGCCTCCACAATGGCCCTGGCCATGGCCAGGCCGATGCCGCTGCCCCCCGTGCTCCTGTTGCGGGAGGGGTCCGCCCGATAAAAACGGTCGAACAGCCGCTCTGTCTGCTCCGGAGCAAGAGGGAGGGAGCTGTTTACCGTGTTCAGGAGGATCTCCCTGCGGCGGCGAGACAGGGTGAAGCGGATGGGCCCCGTCCCCACGGAATACTTCACCGCATTGTCCAGCAGGATGGAGATGACCCGTTGGATGGCGGCCTCTTCCCCATACAGCAGCACCCCGTCCTGAATGTCCAGCTCCAGCCGCTTGCCTCTGGCCTGGGCGACGGACAGGAAGGAGTCCGCGATGTCCCAGGCGGCGCGGGAGAGGGAGAAAACCTGCCGGTGGGGGAAGGGGTCCGCCTCATCCATCCGGGACAGGGTCACCAGCTCGGTGACCAGGCGGCCCATCCGCTGCCCCTCCTGCCGTACGGTGTGCAGCCACTCATTGTCCGGATCGTCCATGCCCATCAGATCACAGGCAGCCAAGATGGCGGTGAGCGGGGTGCGGAGCTCGTGGCTGGCGTCGGTAATGAACTGCCTTTGCCGCTCCAGATTGAGCAGCATGGGGCGGATGGCCCGCCGGGAGAGCAGCAGGACCAGCACGCCGGTGCAGGAGAGGACCAGAAGAGAGCCGCCCAGAGAGATCAGCAGCACATTGCGCAGCCCCCGAAGCTGGTTGGCGCAGTCCAGAAAGATGAACAGGTATCCGTCTTCCTGCTCGCAGCGGTAAAAGCGGTAGTTGCCCAGATAACCGAAGGCCCTGTCGCTGGCCATCGCCCGCTGGAAATAGCTGTGGGCGTCGGCGCCGCTGACGGCGCTGATGAAATCCAGCTGTACCTCCACCACGGACTGGTCCTGATCTGCGCGCACCACGAAGTAGCGGGTCTCGTAGGGAGTTTCTTCCGTGATGGGATAGTCCCATGGCATCTGGCCGGGGCCGTCGCCGGAGGAGGGGAGCTCCCCCTGGTTGTTCGAAATGGACACCAAAAGCTGATCCGCCGCAGCGGTGGTGATGAGATAGTTGCCGGCGTTGAGAAGCAGTAGAAAGACGGACAGGACGGCAAGCAGAGAGCCCATGGCCACCAGGATGAATTTGCGGCGCAGCCGGTTCAGCATGCCGATTCCTCCAGTACATAGCCCGCGCCCCGGACGGACCGGATCTCCACATGTACTCCGAGGGCGGTAAGCTTCCGGCGGAGATAGGCGATATTGGTCCATACCACATTGATCTCCGTCTCGGTATCCCACCCCCAGATGCGCTCCATCAGCTGCTGGGCGGAGAAGATGTTGTTGGGGTTTCGCAGCAGCAGCTCCATGATCTGAAACTCCTTGTTGTTCAGCCGGACAGTACGGCCGTGGGCAGTGAGTTCAAAGGCGGAGCAGTTGAGCGCCAGATCCCCCAGGGTGAGCAGCTCCGGCGTATAGTTGGCGCCCCGGCGAAGCATGGCCCGTACCCGGGCCAGCAGCTCGGTGGTGGCGAAGGGCTTTGAGAGATAGTCGTCCGCCCCGGCGTTCAGCCCGTCCACCCGGTCCTCCAGCCCGCTTTTTGCCGTGAGGATGAGCACGGGGACCGGGCTGCCGCGGCCGCGCAGCTCCCGCAGGACGGCCATACCGTCCCGCCCCGGCATCATGATATCCAGGATCGCCCCGTCATAATTGCCGGTGAGGAGATAGTCCAGAGCATCCTCGCCGTTGTCCACCAGGTCCACGCTGTATCGGTTCCGCTCCAGAATGGTCTTGAGGACGCGTCCGATCTCCCGCTCGTCCTCCGCAATCAAAAGCCGCATAATGGAAGTACCTCCCGTCGGTTCAGATTACCGGTATTGTAAGCGGAGGAGATCACGGACGGATGAACAGAGTTTGAATTTGTCGTGAACGATTCCACCCCCGGCTATATGCCGGAGGTGGAATAAGGTGAGGAGGATCAGGCGATGTTGTCCAGGCACCGGTCCTCACAGATATGCCCCCTGTGGATGCGGACCAGCCGTTGGGTGCGCGCAGCCAGACTGAGGTCGTGGGTGATGAGAAGAACAGTGGCGCCGGCGGCGTGGATCTGCTGGAACAGCTGGAAGATCGCCTCCCGGGACTCGATGTCCAGAGCGCCGGTGGGCTCGTCCGCCAGGATCATGGCGGGATGGCAGACCATGGCCCGGGCGATGGCGACCCGCTGCTGCTGGCCGCCGGAGAGCTCTCCCGGCAGCCGGTCGGCACAGTCCCGAAGGCCGACCTGGCGCAGGGCGCGCAGAGCCCGCCGTCGGCGGTCCGAGGGAGAAAAACTCCCGGAGTTCAGCGGTGCCGCAACATTTTCCCAGGCGCTGCAGCGGCGCAGAAGACGGTATTGCTGGGGAATCACGGCGATCTTGCGGCGGCGCAGCCGGGAGAGAGCCTGGGGAGTGGAATCCTGCAGGGAGATTCCCTCAAAGCGGTAGACCCCCGCGGTGGGACGCTCTTCACAGCTGAGAATCCGCATCAGGGTGGATTTCCCGCTGCCGGAATTGCCGACGATCCCCACGAATTCTCCGCGGCCGATCTCAAGAGAGATATCCTGAAGAGCCTGATGGGGGACGGCGTGGTCTGACTGATAGGTCTTGGAAATGTGCTCCAGCTGGATCAGGGTATCTGTCCCGTCCCGGCGGGAGAGGGCGTTTGAAGTGCGGTTCATGTGATGACCTCCTTTGATGGGATTTGTCCGGAAAGTGAGTGGGGCCGGATAGGGCGGAAGGACTGCCCCTGCCGGTGCCTTTATCATAGGAGGCCGCGCTCAACCCCAGTTAAAATATCCCGTGAAGAGAGTGTAAACAGTCGAAAAAACCAGGCGGGGAGGAAGAGAAACACGCTGGATGGTTGTGGAAAACGACGAAGTTTCAGCCGCTTTTCATGTGCAAGTTGGGCGGCGGCGTCTTGCAGAACCGCTTGACAAGGCGGCGGAACGGGGTGTATACTTCCCCCATAGCAAGGACGCTTGGGCAAAGGCGCTGCTGTCAGGGAGGACGGCGGCGTCTTGATTCTTTTGCTGCAGCAGAGAAAACACATTTGACGCACACAACGGCGTGTGGCTCCGCGAGGACGCGGGACCATGCGCCGTTTCGTTTTTCGGAAGGGAGAGAACAGAGTATGGATATGTCAATCTGGTATCTGGTGGGTGCGCTTTTGGTGTTCTTTATGCAGACCGGCTTCGCCATGCTGGAGACGGGCTTCACCCGCGCCAAGAACGCCGGCAATATCATCATGAAGAACCTGATGGACTTCTGCATCGGCACCGTGGCGTTTACGGTCCTGGGTTATGGCATTATGAACAGTGAGAACTACTTCTTCGGCCTGATCGGGATGCCGGAGTATCAGATGTTCACCAATTTCTACGCCTTTGATTGGTCGAACTTCTTCTTCCAGCTGGTGTTCTGCGCCACGGCGGCCACCATCGTCTCCGGCGCCATGGCGGAGCGCACCAAGTTCATTACTTACTGCATCTATTCCCTGGTGATCAGCGCGGTGGTCTATCCCATCGAGGCGGGCTGGATCTGGAACAGCCAGGGCTGGCTGGCCCAGCTGGGCTTCGTGGATTTCGCGGGATCCACCGTCATCCACACGGTGGGCGGCATCACCGCCTTTATCGGGGCGGCCATGCTGGGCGCCCGCATCGGAAAGTACACCAGGGAGCAGGACGGGAAGGTCCGGGTGAACGCCATCCCCGGCCACTCCCTGACTCTGGGGGCCCTGGGCGTGTTTATTCTGTGGTTCGGCTGGTACGGCTTTAACGGAGCGGCCGCCGCCGATGTCACCCAGATGGCGCAGATCCTGGGTAACACCACCATCGCCCCGGCGGTGGCCACGGTGATGTGCATGATCTTCACCTGGGCGCGCAGCGGAAAGCCCGATGTGTCCATGTGCCTCAACGCGTCCCTGGCAGGCCTGGTGGCCATCACCGCCACCTGCGCCACGGTGGATGCCCTGGGCGCCGCGGTCATCGGCGCGGTGTCCGGCGTGCTGGTGGTGCTGGCGTGGAGTTCATCGACTTCAAGCTCCATGTGGACGATCCTGTGGGCGCGGTGGCGGTGCACGGCTGCAACGGCATCTGGGGGACCCTGTCCGACGGCCTGTTCAACACCAGCAGCGGCCTGTTCTATGGAGGGGGCGTAGCCCACCTGGGCATTCAGGCCCTGGGCGTGCTCAGCGTGGGCGTCTATACCGCCGTCGTGATGACCATCGTGTTCTTCCTCCTGAAGAAGGCTGTGGGCCTGCGGGTCACCGCGGAGGAGGAGATCATGGGCCTGGACATCTCGGAGCACGCCCTGGCCTCCGCCTACGCCGACTTCCGGCCGGTGGCCCCCGGCCTCATCGGCGGGGAGAACGACACCCCGGTGGACCTCACCGGCCTGGAGCCCGTGCAGCTGCCTGAGACGGCCCCTGCCGCCCGGGGCGACGGCGCCGGCCGCATGACCAAGGTCACCATCATCTGCAAGGAGGACCGCTTCGGCCTGCTGAAGGACACCATGGCGGCCATCGGCGTCACGGGCATGACGGTGAGCAATGTGATGGGCTGCGGCACCCAGATGGGCAAGACCGGCCAGTACCGCGGCGTCAAGATGAGCATGAACCTGCTGCCCAAGATCCAGGTGGACATCGTGGTGTCTAAGGTGGACCCCGCCCTGGTGGTGGCCGCCGCGGAGAAGTGCCTGCGCACCGGCAGCGCCGGCGACGGCAAGATCTTCGTCTACGATGTGGAGCATGTGGTGAAGGTGCGCACCGGCGAGATGGACTACGACGCCCTGCAGGACGACAACTGACACGAAACGGCCCCGCCCAGGGGCCCCGGCGTATCAAGGACGATAAGACGGGAGGAAGAGACATGGCGATTCATGAGGAGTGCGGTGTGTTCGGGATCTGTGATCCCGGAGGGGACTGTGCCCGGACCACCTACTATGGGCTGTACGCCCTGCAGCACCGGGGACAGGAGGCCTGCGGCATCGCCGCCATCAACGACAGGGAGCTGTCCTTCCACAAGGACACCGGCCTGGTGGGGGAGGTGTTCACCCCGGAGATCCTGGATGAGCTGGGGGGCACCATGGCGGTGGGGCATGTGCGCTACTCCACCACCGGCGGGGACCGGCGGGAGAATGCCCAGCCCCTCACCCTGAACTATGTGAAGGGGACGCTGGCGGTGGCCCACAACGGCAACCTGGTGAACACCCCCCAGCTGCGCACCTTCTTCGAGTACCGGGGCGCCATCTTCCACACCAGCACCGACTCCGAGCTCATCGCCTACGCCATCGCCCAGAAGCGGCTGCACTGCGCCTCCGCCGAGGAGGCGGTGTGTCAGGCCATGGGGGAGCTGAAAGGGGCCTACTCCCTGCTGGTCATGTCCCCCCAGAAGCTCATCGCCGCCCGGGACCCCTGGGGATTCCGCCCCCTGTGTATGGGGCGGCGGGGGGACGCGGTGGTCTTCGCCTCGGAGACCTGCGCCCTCAACGCCGTGGGGGCCGCCTTTGAGCGGGAGCTGGACCCCGGCGAGATCGTGGTGGTGGACAAGGGGGAGCCCCGCTCCATCCGGGTCCACTGCGCCGGGGCCTCCAGCCACCTGTGTATCTTCGAATACATCTACTTTGCCCGGCCCGACTCGGTCCTCTCCGGCCAGTCGGTCCACGAGGCCCGGCGCAACGCCGGACGGCTGCTGGCCAGGGAGGCCCCGGTGGAGGCGGATGTGGTCATCGGGGTGCCCGACTCGGGGCTGGACGCCGCCATGGGCTACGCCGAGGAGTCAGGCATCCCATATGGGGTGGGGCTGGTGAAGAACCGGTATGTGGGCCGCACCTTCATCACCCCGGGGCAGCAGAGCCGGGAGCAGGCGGTGCGCATCAAGCTGGGGCCGCTGAAGAGCTGCGTGGAGGGCAAGCGGGTGGTGATGATCGACGACTCCATCGTCCGGGGCACCACCTCCAGACAGATCGTCTCCCTGCTGCGGGAGGCGGGGGCAAGGGAGGTCCACATGCGTTCCTCCGCGCCCCCCTTTATCGCCCCGTGCTACTTCGGCACCGATATCCCCGACCGGGACAGCCTCATCGCCTGCCGCTACTCGGTGGAGGAGATCCGGCAGCTCATCGGGGCGGACAGCCTGCACTTCCTCAGCCTGGACGCCCTGCACCACATCGCACCCGACGCCCGCTGCGGCTTCTGCGAGGGGTGCTTCACCGGCACATACCCTATCCCGGTGTGATGGGGATTCGAACCTGAGATTTTTCCTTCTTTGACGGGGAGGCCCCCGCCTGGAGACATCCGGGCGGGGGCCTCCCCGTCTCTCAGTTCAGCATGCAGAAGGGCGGACAAAAACACCGCCGGACTTCAAGTCCGGCGGGGCGGTATTCCATCCCGGCCCGGGGGAAGGAGAGGGAGACCCTCCGGGCCGGGAGGTTCAGAGACCGCAGGCGGCATGGGCCGCCGCGGCGGAGATGAAAGCGCGGAATAGGGGATGGGCCTTGTTGGGGCGGGATTTGAATTCCGGGTGAAACTGTACTCCCACAAACCAGGGGTGATCGGGCAGCTCCACCATCTCCACCAGCCGGCCGTCGGGGGACAGACCGGACAGGCGCAGGCCGTGCCCGGTAAGCACCTCCCGGAAGTCGTTGTTGAACTCATAGCGGTGGCGGTGCCGCTCCCGGATATCCAGGGTACCGTAGGCCTGAAAGGCCCTGGTGTCCTCCCCGGTGATGCGGCAGGGGAAGGCGCCCAGGCGCATGGTGCCTCCCTTGTTGGTGATGTCCCGCTGGTCGGGCATCAGGTCGATCACCGGGTGGGCGGTGGCGGCCAGCTCGCTGGAGTGGGCGTCCGCCAGGCCCGCCGCATGGCGGGCGAATTCCACCACCGCCATCTGCATCCCCAGGCAGATGCCGAAGTAGGGCACCTGGTTCTCCCGGGCCCAGCGGATGGCGGAGATCATCCCCTCCGCCCCCCGGCAGCCGAAGCCGCCGGGAACGATAACCCCGGCACAGCCGGACAGGGCGTGGCGGACATTGTCGTCGTGGAGCTGCTCCGAGTCCACCCATCGGATGTTCACCCGCACCCCGTTCTCGATGCCGCCGTGGGACAGGGCCTCCACCACCGAGAGATAGGCGTCGTGGAGAGAGACATATTTGCCCACCAGGGCGATCTCCACCGTCCCCCGGGGGGCCTTGGCCCGCTCCACCATGGCGCGCCAGTCCTCCAGGTCGGGCGGAGCCGCCGGCAGGTCCAGCTTCTGACAGACCACCTGGGCCAGCCCCTCCCGCTCCAGCATCAGGGGAACCTCATAGAGAATGGGGGCGGTGAGGTTGGGGATCACCTGCTGGGGCGGGATGTTGCAGAACAGGGAGATCTTGTCCCGGACCTCCTGGGGGATCTCCCCATCCGCCCGGCAGAGGATGACATCGGGCTGGATGCCAAGGCCCAGCAGCTCCTTCACCGAGTGCTGGGTGGGCTTGCTCTTCAGCTCGCCGGTGCCGGGGATGGAGACGATGAGGGAGACATGGAGGTAGAGCACATTCTGCCGCCCCACCTCCACCGCCACCTGGCGGATGGCCTCCAGAAAGGGCTGGGACTCGATGTCTCCCACGGTGCCGCCGATCTCGGTGATGACCACATCCACGCCCGGCCGGCGGCCCACCCGGTACACCCGCTCCTTGATCTCGTTGGTGATGTGGGGAATGACCTGGACGGTGCCGCCCAAAAAGCAGCCCTCCCGCTCCCGGTTGAGCACCGACCAGTAGATCTTGCCGGAGGTGACGGAGGAGTCCACCGTCAGGTCCTCGTCGGTGAAGCGCTCGTAGTGGCCCAGGTCCAGGTCGGTCTCGGCGCCGTCGTCGGTGACAAACACCTCCCCGTGCTGATAGGGGCTCATGGTGCCCGGGTCTATGTTCAGATAGGGGTCGAACTTCTGCAGGGCCACCTTCAGCCCCCGGGCCTTCAGCAGCCGCCCCAGAGAGGCCGCCGCGATGCCCTTTCCCAGGCCGGAGACCACCCCGCCCGTCACAAAAATGTACTTTGCCATTCCCCGACACGCTCCTTCCCGATTTCCTCTCTTGCTCACACCTCCGCACAGGCGGGAGGCGGCGCCATGAAACAGCACGCCTGCGCCCCGCCCAGAGGGGCGGGGACACAGGGGAAAAGGTGGGTCAAAAACCGCTTGCCCCGTAGTTTTTCAGCACCCGGGCGGAGGGATCGTCCACATCGCAGCCCTCCCAGGCGCGGTTGGGCATCCAGAAGTCCCGGATCATGTGGGCCTGGCCGGGGTAGAACTGCTCGAACAGCTCCCGGTAGAGCAGGCTCTCCTTGGTGAAGGGGGGCATGTAGCGGTACCGGGCGGCCCTCTCCCGGAACTCCCGGTCGGTGTAGAGGCTCTCGGCGTATTCCTTCAGGTCGTCCACCATGGAGTGGCCCACCGCGTCGGAGAAGGCGGCCTTCTCCCGCCAGAGGATCAGCTCGGGCAGCAGGCCGTCGTCCTGGAAGGCGCGGCGGAGAAGGTACTTCCCCTTCCCGTAGGTGTTCATCTTCATGGCCGGGTCCACCGACATGACATAGTGGACGAAGTCCAGGTCGCCGAAGGGGACCCGGGCCTCCATGGAGTGGACGCTGATGCAGCGGTCCGCCCGGAGGACATCGTACATATAAAGCTCATCCACCCGCTTCTTGGACTCGGCCTGGAACGCGGCGGGAGAGGGGGCGAAGTCGGTATACTTATAGCCGAACAGCTCGTCGGAGATCTCCCCGGTGAGCAGCACCCGCACATCGGTGCGTTCCCGGATGGCCTTGCAGCACAGATACATCCCCATGCTGGCCCGGATGGTGGTGATGTCCCAGGTGCCCAGGGCGGCCACCACCTCGGGCAGGGCGCGGAGCACATCCTCCCGGGTGATGATCACCTCGGTGTGGTCCGCGCCGATGAAGTCGGCCACCTGCCGGGCGTATTTCAGGTCGATGGCGTCGGTGTCCATGCCGATGGCGAAGGTGCGGATGGGCTTCTGAAGCAGCTTGGCGGCGATGGCGCACACCAGGCTGGAGTCCAGCCCGCCGGAGAGGAGAAAGCCCAGGGGAGCGTCGGCGTCCAGCCGCTTTTCCACCCCGGCGATGAGCTTGTCGTGGATGTTCCGGCACACGGTGTCCAGGTCGTCCCGGCAGAACCGGGGGACCTCGGTCAGGTCGGTGTAGGGGATGAACTCCCCCTGATAATAGTAGTGGCCCGGGGGGAAGGGGAAGATCTCTTCACACAGGTCCGCCAGGTTTTTGGCCTCGCTGGCAAAGACCATGCCGCCGTCGGCGTCGGTGCCGTAGAACAGCGGGCGGATGCCGATGGGGTCCCGGGCGGCGATGTACTCGTCCCGCGCCCCGTCGTAGAGGATCAGGGCGAACTCCGCGTCCAGCCGGGCGAACATGTCAAGGCCGTACTCCCGGTACATAGGCAGCAGGATCTCGCAGTCGCTGCCGCTGCGGAAGGTGTAGCCCTTCGCCTCCAGCTCGGCGCGCTCCTTCCGCCAGCCGTACAGCTCCCCGTTGCACACCACCCTGTCCTGCCCCAGGGAGAAGGGCTGCATGCCGCTCTCCTCCAGACCCATGATGGCCAGACGACGGAACCCCAGCCAGCCAGACGGGGTCTCCTCCACCCGGGCCATGTCGGGGCCGCGGGACTGAGTGCGGTCCAGATATTCCCGCACCTCCCGGCGGGAGCGGGTCTTCTTGGTAAAACCGATGATGGAACACATAAAAAAGCACCTCCGGAAATGATCGCGCAGCTGTCTCATTCTGAATTTTAGGACGAATGCTGCCTTCCGCGGTGCCACCTAACTTGCCGCCAAAGGACGGCCACTTTTCAGGCTCCAACAAGCCTGCGCGATATAACGGTCGCAGCCCGGTGCCCCCTACTGGCCCTGCGGCGTTCAGGGGTCCGCTCCGGAGTGTTCTTTCCCGCGGCCTCTTGCGCGGGGCTTTCACCGTCCCCCGCTCGCTGATGCAGAATCTCCGCGCTACTTTTCTCCCTCATGGCGTGTCGCTGGTTTGATTGTCAAAAACAAGAAGGGCGCTGTGGTCCATTCCCACAGCGCCCTTGCTGTTTATATGCGCATTATAGCGGCTGTGTCCGCCGTTGTCAAGAGGATTTTTCACTGGCGGGAAGAAAAATCCATCGGGATGGTTGATATGATAAAATTGAAGGAATTGGAGAGCAAACTTGCATAAAATGGGGCGAGGGGGAAGGAGAATTCTTGCTGTTCAAGACAAAAACGGAAAAATGCGAAAAAGAACCTTGACATTGTGGGAACAGGGAGATATAATGCCCACATAGCTGAGGACAAAGGCGTTCCCACCCATCGGGTCGGAGCGCCTTTTCCTTTTTTATTTGAAAGAACGAAAGGGGTTGCCTGCAATGTCGTACAGCAAGGAAGATATCATCCGCATGGTCAAGGAAGAGGATGTAGAGTTTATCCGCCTGCAGTTCACCGATATTTTCGGCCAGCTGAAGAATGTGGCCATCACCGCCTCGCAGATCGAAAAGGCGGTCAACAACCAGATCATGTTCGACGGGTCGTCCATTGAGGGGTTTGTGCGCATCGACGAGTCGGACCAGTATCTGTACCCCGACCTGGATTCCTTTGTCATCTTCCCCTGGCGGCCCAGCCACAAGAAGGTGGCCCGGCTGATCTGCGATGTCTACAACCCCGACGGCACTCCCTTTGTGGGGGATCCCCGGGGGGTGCTGAAGCGGGTGCTGAAGAAGGCGGAAGAGATGGGATACGACGCCTTCAATGTGGGGCCCGAGGCCGAATTCTTTCTGTTTAAAACGGACGACGAGGGACGGCCCACCACCCAGACCAACGACGAGGCGGGCTATTTCGACCTGGGTCCCCTGGACCACGGGGAGGGGACCCGGCGGGAGATCTGCCTGGCCCTGGAGCAGATGGGCTACGAGATCGAGGCCAGCCACCACGAGGTGGCCGCAGGCCAGCATGAGATCGACTTCAAGTATGCCGGAGCTCTGCGCACGGCGGACAACATCATGACCTTCAAGCTGGCGGTGAAGACCCTGGCCCAGCGCAACGGTCTCCACGCCACCTTCATGCCCAAGCCCATTTTCGGGATCAACGGCTCCGGCATGCACACCAACATGTCCCTGTTCCGGGACGGCAAGAACGCCTTCTACGATCCCAGCGATCCCCGGGGCCTGTCCAAGGAGGCGTACTCCTTCATCGCCGGCCTGCTGGCCCATGTGAAGGGCATGGCCGCCGTCACCAATCCCCTGGTGAACTCCTACAAGCGTTTGGTGCCCGGGTACGAGGCGCCCTGCTATCTGGCCTGGTCGGCCTCCAACCGCTCTGCGCTGATCCGGATCCCCGCCGCCCGGGGCCAGTCCACCCGCGTGGAGCTGCGCTGCCCCGATCCCTGCTGCAACCCCTATTTGGAGCTGGCGGCGTGCCTGGCGGCGGGCCTGGACGGCATCGAGAAGGGGATGACCCCGCCCCCCGAGGTGACCCAGAATATCTTCGCCATGGACGAGGAGCAGCGCCTGGCCAACGGCATCGAGAGCCTGCCCGGCTCTCTGGATGAGGCTATCAAGGCCCTGCAGGCCGACCCCCTGATTCTGGATGCCCTGGGGGAGCATGTGGCGGAGAATTATATTGAGGGAAAAAAGAAGGAGTGGGACGAGTACCGCACCCATGTCAGCTCCTGGGAGCACGACCGGTATATCATCAACTACTAAGCGGCACCGACACAGGACTGCGGCGGCCTGAGCGTATGGAGCGCCGCTGCCGGAGGGAGGAAGGGACATGGATCAGATCATCCTGGCGTTTGAACGGGAGAACAGCAGCCGGCGGCTGAAGGAAATTCTGGAAAGCGCGGGCATCACCGGGACCCTGATCTGCGCCAGCGCCGACCAGGTGCGCCGGGCGGTGCGCAAATTCCGCGTCTCCGCGGTGGTGTGCGGGCACAAGCTGGGGGATCAGTCGGCGGAGATGCTGTTTGAGGACCTGCCCCTGTCCTGTTCCATGCTGGTGCTGGCCAGCCAGGAGCGGCTGGAGCTGATGCAGAACGAGGACATCTTCCGTCTCCCCACCCCGGTGTCCAGGCGGGATTTGATCAACACGGTGTGGATGCTGCTGCGCATGGGGCACCGGCTGGAGCGGTTTGTGCGGCCCCAGCGCCCGCCGGAGGAACAGGCGGTCATTGACGATGCAAAGCGCCTGCTGATGAACCGCAACGGCATGACGGAGGAGCAGGCCCACCGCTTTCTGCAGAAAAAGAGCATGGACAGCGGGGCAAAGCTGATCCAGACCGCCCAGCTGGTGCTGGACAGCACCGACGGAACAGGTTAAGACGGAGGAGAGACAAGGCGGTCTCGCGGCGGCAGTCCGAGGGCGTGGCTGCCGCCGCTTTCCATATCAGAACGGCCCGGAAAGGGGACTGGCACATGAAGAGAGAAGATCATCGGCAGCGGGGACTGTACCGCCCTGCATTTGAGCACGACGCCTGCGGCATCGGTGCCGTGGTGGATATACAGGGGAAGGCCAGCCACGCCACGGTGGACGACGCGCTGAAGATCGTGGAGAAGCTGGAGCACCGGGCGGGCAAGGACGCCGAGGGGAAGACCGGCGACGGCGTGGGCATCCTGGTGCAGGTGTCCCACCGGTTTTTCGAAGCTGCCGCCCGGGAGGCGGGCGTCGCCCTGCCCGGGGCGCGGGATTACGGCGTGGGGATGTTCTTCTTCCCCCAGGACCACCTGAAGCGGGGCCAGGCCAAGAAGATGTTCGAGGTCATCGTGGCCAAGGAGGGGATGGAGTTTCTGGGCTGGCGCACGGTGCCCGTGTGTCCCGGCATCCTGGGCCAGAAGGCCCGGGACAAGATGCCCTTCATCGAGCAGGCCTTCGTGGCCCGGCCGGCGGAGGCGGAGCAGGGGCTCCCCTTTGACCGGAAGCTGTATGTGGCCCGGCGGGTGTTCGAGCAGTCCAACGACAACACCTATGTGGTCTCCCTGTCCAGCCGCACCATCGTCTATAAGGGGATGTTCCTGGTGCATCAGCTGCGGGCCTTCTACCCAGACCTGCAGAGCGGGGAGTACGAGTCCGCCCTGGCCCTGGTCCACTCCCGGTTCTCCACCAACACCAACCCCTCCTGGGAGCGGGCCCACCCCAACCGCCTGATGGCCCACAATGGGGAGATCAACACCATCCGGGGCAATGTGGACCGCATGCTGGCCCGGGAGGAGACCATGTCCACCCCCCTGCTGGATGCGGACATGGACAAGGTGCTCCCGGTGGTGGAGGTATCCGGCTCCGACTCCGCCATGCTGGACAACACCCTGGAGTTCCTCATGATGGGGGGGATGGACCTTCCTCTGGCGGTGATGGCCTGCATCCCGGAGCCCTGGATGGGGGACAAGGCCATCTCCCGCGCCAAGCGGGACCTGTATCAGTACTACGCCACCCTGATGGAGCCCTGGGACGGCCCGGCCTCCATTCTCTTCTCCGACGGAGATGTGGTGGGGGCGGTGCTGGACCGCAACGGCCTGCGCCCCTCCCGGTACTACATCACCGCCGACGGGCGGCTGATCCTCTCCTCCGAGGTGGGGGTGCTGGACCTGCCGCCGGAGCAGATCGTGGAAAAATCCCGCCTTCAGCCCGGGCGGATGCTGCTGGTGGACCTGCGGCAGGGCCGGGTCATCGGAGATGAGGAGTTGAAGGAGTCCTATGCCGCCCGGCAGCCCTACGGCGAGTGGCTGGACCGAAACCTCATCCACCTGGCGGACCTGCCCATCCCCAACAAGCGCCTGCCCAGCCGCAGCCGGGAGGAACTGCGCCGGCTGCAGAAGGCGTTCGGCTATACCTATGAGGATGTGCGCTCCACCATCCTGCCCATGGCCCGCACCGGGGCGGAACCCACCGCCGCCATGGGCGTCGACATCCCCCTGGCGGTACTGGACGACAAGGACCAGCCCCTGTTCAACTACTTCAAGCAGCTCTTCGCCCAGGTGACCAA
>CALWZP010000032.1 GCA_944386055.1 uncultured Oscillospiraceae bacterium
CCACGGGTATGGGGTGCACCCCAAAAATAACGGGACGGGGCCGGGAATTGTATGTTTCCATCCATCTATTCCCAAAATTTGTCCCCCGGCACGCAAAAAACCGGGCAGGGTGTATCATTGGATACACCCTGCCCGGGGTTCTATGCGGGAAAGCGCACTTGCGGGGCGGAGAGGGAAGCTGCCGCAGACTCACTGCAGCAGCGCGCGGGCCCGAGCCAGAAGTTTGAGGTAGACTGGGTCCATCTCCCACTCGTTGGTCAGCTCGGTGAGCCGGTCCGCAGGGAGCCAGGCCACCTGGGTATTCTCCCCTTCCCGGATGGTGAGGGGGTCCCGGTCATCGGCCACCAGGAGGTAGGAGACATTGAGATGCTGATGACTGGGGACGAACTGCCCCCGCTTCACATGACCCCAGACGGGAAGGATCTCCAGAGAGGCCATCTGTTCCGAAAGGGGGCGGATGTGCTGTACCCCCGTCTCCTCCCGTGCCTCCCGCAGGGCCACGGACAGCAGGTCCCCGTCTCCGTCGGCGTGGCCGCCGGTCCAGGCCCACACCTTATAGATGTTGTGATGGGCCATGAGCACCCTGGTGGCGTCCTGGTTGACGATGAAGCCAGAGCTGCTCATGTGGGCGATGCGGTTTTCCCGGGTGAGGATGGTGTCGGGAAACAGACGAATATACTCCAAAATCATGGCCTTGTCCGCCTCCTCCTGGCCGTTTTGGGGGACATAGGCCCGGATCTCCTCCAGATACAACGCGGTCACCTCTTTCTCCAGGTCACATAACGGAAGGGGACGCCGGCCTCCTCCTGCCACTCCCCCGTCTCGGCGAGCTGCCAGCCGGGGCGGCGGCTCAGGTCGGGAAAGAAGGTGTCCGCGCCGGGAAAGGTGCGGTCCACCTGGGTGAGGAAGGCGGTGTCACAGAAGTCCACCAGGGCGGCATAGACGCTGCCGCCCCCCAGCACAAAGGCGTCCGCCGGCGCGGCGGAGAGCAGGCTCTCCACATCCCGGAACACCTCCGCCCCCTCCGGGGCAAAGGCGGGGTCCCGGGAGAGGACGAGATTCCGGCGGTCCTTCAGCGGCCGCCCGCCGGGAAAGGTTGCCAGGGTCCGCCGCCCCAGAATGACCGTATGCCCCCGGGTGAGCGCCCGAAAGCGTTTCAGATCAGCGGAGATGTAGATCAGCTGATCCCCGTCCTTCCCGATGGCCCAGTTCCGGTCCACCACCGCGATCAAATTCACCAGGCATCCCTCCATTCATACTTCTTCGCACGGCCTCGCGCCGTGCTGCCGCCGCTGTTCTCCCGCCCCAATTCCGATCCCTGCTCAAATCGCCACCGGGATGGGTACATCCAGGGAGTGGGCCTGATAGCCCTCCAGCCGGAAATCGTCCCGGGTGAAGGCGTAGAAATCCGTCACCGACCGGTTCATCCGGAATTGGGGGGCGTCGTAGGGCGTCCGGGCGATGAGCTCCTCGATAATGGGCACATGTCGGTCATAGATATGAGCGTCGGCGATGACATGGACCAGCTCGCCCGGCACCAGGCCGGACACCTGGGCGAGCATGTGCACTAAGGCGGCATACTGCATCACATTCCAGCCGTTGGCGGTGAGCATGTCCTGACTGCGCTGGTTGAGCACGGCGTTGAGGGTGTTCCCGCTGACATTGAAGGTCACCGACCAGGCGCAGGGATACAGGGCCATCTCGCTCAGGTCGTGGTGGTTGTAGAGGCTGGTGAGGATGCGGCGGGAGGTGGGGTTGTGCTTCAGGTCGTACAGCACCCGGTCCACCTGGTCCATCTCCCCCTCGGGGTAGCGGTGCTTTACCCCCAGCTGATAGCCGTAGGCCTTTCCAATGGAGCCGCTCTCGTCCGCCCAGGCGTCCCAGATGTGGGAGTGGAGGTCGCGGATGTTGTTGCTCTTTTTTTGCCAGATCCAAAGAAGCTCGTCCACCGCGGATCTGAGGTACTGCTTCCGGAGGGTGATGACGGGGAACTCCCTTTGAAGGTCGTAGCGGTTTACAATTCCAAACTTCTTCACCGTGTGGGCGGGAGCGCCGTCCTCCCAGCGGGGGCGCACCTCCCGGTCGGTGTCCCACACGCCGCCGGTCAGGATCTCCCGGCAGTTCTGAATGAATACTTCGTCGGCATAACTCATGGGGCGGCCTCCTTTTGGCGGACATGCCGCCGTGTGTTGTCCCGTCCATGATACCACAGCGGCGCTTGGGGAACAAGAGTGTATCATATCCTGCGCTTGCATCTTTTTCATGGAAAGTATATACTGAGAAAAAGAGCACCGCAAACGGTGCATCACGGTCAGGAGGTCTTGTTATGAACGAACTGATCCAAAGCATCCAGTCCCGCCGGAGCATCCGGTGCTATAAGCGCGACCCTGTGCCCCGGGAGCTCATCGACCAGGTGGCGCAGGCCGGTACCTATGCCCCCACCGCCATGGGGGAGCAGTCGCCCATCATCCTGGCGGTCACCGACCAGACCGTACGGGACCAGCTGTCCCGGCTCAACGCCCAGGTGATGGGCGGCATGCTGGAGGATCCCTTCTATGGCGCGCCGGCGGTGCTGGTGGTGCTGGCCGACAAGTCAAAGCCGAACCATCTCTACGACGGTACGCTGGTCATGGCCAATCTGATGCTGGCCGCCCACGCGCTGGGACTGGGCAGCTGCTGGGTCCACCGGGCCAAAGAGGTCTTTGAGATGCCGGAGGGGAAGGCGCTGCTGGCCTCTCTGGGGATCCAGGGGGAATACGAGGGCATCGGTCACTGCATTCTGGGCTATCCGGACGGCCCCACGCCCCAGCCGGCACCCCGGAAGGAGAACTACATCTACCACATCTGAGCAATGCGTATCAAGCGGCGGGAGGACCCATATGGGTCCTCCCGCCGCTTTTGCTCCAAGGTCAGAATTTCTCGTCAAAGGTGACCTCGCCGGTCTCGATGTCATAGATAGCCGCCATGATGCGCACCTTGCCCTCCCGCTCCAGATGGGAGAGGATCTCGCTGCCCCTCAGGACACTGACGCTGTGCCGGGCGTTGAGCCACTCGCACTTGCGGGGGTCGGTCTCCTCCCCGATGGCCCGGCGGACCTCGTCGGTGATCTCCTTGATATGTCCCTCGGCTCCGCCCGCCAGGGTGGACTCCACCGCCCCGCAGTGGGTGTGTCCCAGCACCAGGATCAGGGGAACCCCCAGGTGCTCCGCCGCGTACTCCGCGGACCCAAGCTCAAAGGGCCCGATGACATTGCCCGCGTTGCGGATGACAAACAGGCTTCCCAGTCCCACCGAGAAGATGTGCTCCGGGGGCACCCGGGAATCGCCGCAGGTGATCACCGCGGCATAGGGGTGCTGCCCGTGGTCCGCCAGGTCGTGGCGCACCGCGTCGTCAAAATGGGCGGGGTTGTGGTCGCCGTGGGCGTAGCACACATCCCCCTCCTTCAGTTTTTTCAGGGCTTCGATGAATGTCTCCATGTCGCTCTCGCTCCTTTTTCTGTATTCGAGGGTCTGTGCCCTTAGTCTACCTGATTTTCCGCCGGGACGCAAGAGATGATCCGGCCCGCCAGGAAGTCTCCCTCCGCCCGCAGCAGTTCCACCCGCCGCAGCTGGTTGTGAAGGGATTCCCCCTGCGCCTCCACCAGCAGGTAGTCTGGGGTGTGGCCCGCCCACAGTCCGTCTGCCCGCCGCTCCTCAAAGAGGACCTGGACCGTCTTTCCCACCTGCGCCGCCAGATGTTCCGCCTTCAGCCGCCGGGCCAGCGCGCCCGCCCGGCGGGCCCGCTCCTCCTTCACGGGGCCGGGCACCTGTTCCATGGCCGCGGCCGGGGTGCCCGGGCGGATGGAGTAGGGGAAGACATGCATGGCGGCAAAGGCGCACCGCTCCGCAAACGCAAGAGACTGCGCGAACTCCTCCTCCGTCTCCCCGGGGAAGCCCGCGATGAGATCGGTGGTGAGAGCGGGGTCGGAAAAGTGTCCTCTCAGTAATTTTACACTTCCAAAATACCGGGCGGTATCATATTTCCGGTTCATCCGGGCCAGCACCGCGTCGCACCCAGACTGGAGGGACAGGTGGAAGTGGGGGCACAGGTTGGGCAGCGCGGCCAGCCGCGCGCAGAACTCCTCTGTGACGGTGCGGGGCTCCAGAGAGCCCAGCCGCACCCGGCAGCCGGGGGCGGCCCGGCACACCGCCTCCACCAGGTCTGTAAGCGCCGGCCGGCCGGGCAGGTCCCGGCCCCAGGAGGAGATCTCGATGCCGGTGACCACGATCTCCCGGTACCCCTCATCGGCAAGGCGCTTCGCTTCACAGACCGTCTCCTCCAGGGGAAGGGAGCGCACCGGTCCCCGGGCGTAGGGGATGACGCAGTAGGAGCAGAAGTTGACGCAGCCGTCCTCCACCTTCAGCATGGCCCGGGTACGGCCCTCCAGTCCTCCGGCGGGGAGCCGCTCGAACCGCCGGCGGGCCATGGCGTCATCCAGCAGTTCCTCCCGCCGGCGGTTCTCATACACCTGCTCCAGTCGGTCCACGAAGGCCAGGCGCTCCCCGCTGCCCCCCAGCAGGTCCACCCCCAGCTCCCGCAGCCTGTCCGGGGCGATCTGGGCGCTGCACCCGCACACCGCCACCACCGCCCCCGGGGCCTGCTTCCTCGCCCGGCGGATGGCCTGGCGGGATTTTTTGTCGCTCACCGCGGTGACGGCGCAGGTGTTGATGACATAGGCGTCCGCCGGACCGTCGAAGGGCACCAGCCGGTGCCCCCGGCGGCGCAGCTCCCCCTCCATGGCCTGGGTCTCGTACTGGTTGACCTTGCACCCCAGGGTGTAAAAGGCGACTCTCATGCCGTGCCGTCCTCCCGCAGGTCCTCCTCCCGCAGCTCCATGAGCTGCTCCCGGGTGGGGGCGGACAGCTGGGCCACCCGGTCCGCCTGCCGGGCCACCGCCCGCTCGAACAGGTTGCGCACATCCCGGGCGTTGCCGAAGTTCTCGTCCCGCTCCTCGTACAGCGTCCGGAGCGCCCCCTCCGCCCAGGCCTCCCCCTCGGGGGAGAGGCTATAGCCGTTCTTCCGGCACATGGAGCGGAAGATCTCCATCAGCTGCCCGGCGTCATAGTCGTCAAAATGGAGGTACTTGTTGAACCGGGACTCCAGCCCCGGGTTGGAGTGGATAAACTTCTCCATGGGGCCGGTGTAGCCCGCCACGATGACGATGAGGTCGTCCCGGTGGTCCTCCATCCCCTTCAGCAGCACCTCGATGGCCTCCCGGCCGAAGTCGTTGGCGTTGTCCTGGCTGGCCAGGGCGTAGGCCTCGTCGATGAACAGCACCCCGCCCAGGGCCTTCTGCACCACCTCGCCGGTCTTCAGGGCGGTCTGTCCCACAAAGCCCGCCACCAGCCCCGAGCGGTCCACCTCCACCAGCTGCCCCTTGCTGAGCACTCCGATGGCGTGATAGATCCCGGCCAGCAGCCGGGCCACCGTGGTCTTTCCCGTGCCCGGGTTGCCCAGGAAGACCAGGTGCAGCGACATGGGGGGCACCGGCAGGCCGGCCTCCTCCCGAAGCTTGCGCACCTTCACCAGGTTGATGAGACTCTTCACATCCTGCTTTACCTTCTCCAGGCCGCACAGCCCGTCCAGTTCGGCCAGCAGCTCCTCCAGGGTGGGCTCCGGCTCCTCCGGGGATGCCGCCTCCTCTTCCTTTTCACCGGCCTTCTCCCGGACGGCCTCCGCCTTTTTCTCCTGGGCGGCGCCCGCCGGGCGGCGGGTGATGAACTCGTCCGCCTTCAGGGCCGGGTGGTCGGCGGCCAGACCGTCGGCGTCGCACAGGGCCAGCAGCCGGTCGGCGCAGTCGTTGACGAAGCCGGCCTCCGCCTCGCTCACCGTGTCGTCCACCGCGGCATAGAGCAGCATCATCAGGGTCAGAAGGTCCACGAACCGCCGGGCGGTCTGCCGGCCGAACAGCTTGTCGTCCCGGCGCATCCGCTGAAAGAAGGGAGGCTCATAAAACCCGGGGTACTCCGCCACGGCGGTGGCCAGTTCCCAGTACAGGGTGGAAGGCACGGGGTTTCCCTTGCAGTAAATGCCGTTGTAAAACTCCACATGCCTGGGGGTGAACTCCCCGCCGTCGGCATGCCATACCCCCAGCGCGCAGGAGCGCATAAAGCCGTCCATCTCCCGTCCGAACTGCTCCCGCAGCGTGGGGTCGGCGATGTGGCGGCGGAAGGCGGTGACCCCCTCCTCGTACTGCTTGTGGGCCGCGGCCGCGGTCATGCTCCCGTTCATGCTCCAGTCCCTCTTTTCCCGGCGGCCCGGCCGCCTGACATGGTACTTTCGATTATAGAGGAATCCCACCCGTTGGTCAAGCGGGATCGTTCCGGTCAATTTGTTTACATAAAATTAAGAACTTTTTGTCAAATTTCGTTGACGATTCCCGCCAAACCCTGTAATATAGATGTCGAACATTTCAACTCAACGGGAAAGGTGATGCTCTATGCCGGAAAACCGCACTCCGATCAGACGCACCGATATGATCCACTGTGAAAACTGCGGAGAAGACTACTCCGCCACCTATAAGCACTGCCCCTTCTGTGACGAGGAAGCGCCCCGCCGCACCCCCAGCCGTTCCGGCGGCGGACACAGCTCCGGCCGCGGCGGCAAGCGGGTGGCCGCCGGTCACTCCTCCGGCGGCCGCGGCTCCGGCGGACACGGGGGCGGGGAGTGGGATTTCAACCTGTTCCGCATCATCGGCATCGTGGTGCCCCTGTGCTTCATCGCGGCGGCACTGTACATCATCATCACGGTACTGGGTCCCATGATCAGCGCCGGACACGAGTCCCCCAACACCTCCGCCTCCGGCAGCCCCGAGGCGTCCCAGCCCGTGGCCTCTTCCTCCGGCGACCCGTCCGGTTCGCCCCAGGCCACAGGGACGGCGGTCACCGGCATCACCCTGGACCAGACGGATGTCACAATTCCCGCCAACGGCATGGTGCAGCTCCACGCCACCATCACCCCGTCGGATGCTGATGCGGAGGTGGTATGGACGGTGGACAACACCGACGCCGCCACCATCAGCCAGGACGGCCTGGTCACCAACACCAACACGGGCGGCAGCCGCGTCACCGTCACGGTCACCGCCACCGCCGGCGACTTTACCGCCGCCTGCACCGTCCGCTGCGAGGGCAGCGCGGCCCAGCCCAGTTCCTCGGGCAGCGGCTCTGAGGGCACCACCACCGGCGGCACCCTGTCCGCCGGCCCTGCCGTGGTGGCCAATGCCGACGGCGGCGTGCGGGTCCGCTCCGGCCCCAGCACCTCCAGCGAGATCCTGGCCAGCCTGTTCAACGGCAACGCGGTAAACATCGTCTCCGATGCGGGAGACGGCTGGTATCAGATCACCTTTGACGGAAACGGCGGGGTGGAGACCACGGGGTACATTCTGGGAGAGTACCTGTCTCAAAACTGAATGAATCGAGGAAGCCGTCCGGCATAGACCGGGCGGCTTCCCTTGCTTTTTTCCCCTGTTTGGGGTATCATGACCTGTATGATATACGATACCGGCCCCGGGCCGGAGAGGAGGGCTTTCTCATGCGGGATGGATTTATCAAGGTCGCGGCGGGCACGCCGCGGATCCGGGTGGCGGACTGCCGGTACAACGCGGAGCAGATCTTCACCCTGATGCGTGAGGCGGACAAGCAGGGGGTGAAGGTGCTCTGCCTGCCCGAGCTGTGCCTGACGGGCTACACCTGCGGGGATCTGTTTTTGCAGGATACCCTGCTGAAGGGAGCCGAGGAGGGCCTCGCCACTATTTTGGAGGCCACCAAAAACCTGGACATGGTGGCCGCGGTAGGCCTGCCCGTGGGGGACAAGTGGAACAATAAGGTGTACAACTGCGCCGCAGTGATTCAAAGCGGGCACATCCTGGGCCTGGTGCCCAAGACCTATCTGCCCAACTACGGGGAGTTTTATGAGCAGCGGTGGTTCACCCCCTCCGGGGGCGTGGGCGGTGTGGACCACAATGTGACGATATGCGGTCAGGAGGTGAACATCAGCAGCAACGGCCTCTTTGCCTGCACCGGTATGGAGGATCTGGTCATCGGCGTGGAGATCTGCGAGGACCTGTGGGCCCCCGATCCCCCTTCCAATGCTCTGGCCCAGGCGGGAGCCACCATCATTCTGAACCTCTCCGCCTCCAATGAGACCGTGGGCAAGGCGGCCTACCGCCGCGCCCTGGTCACAAGCCAGTCCGGGCGGCTGGTGTGCGGCTATGTATACGCCGACGCCGGGGAGGGGGAGTCCACCACCGATCTGGTGTTCGCCGGCCACAATATGATCGCCGAAAACGGAACCATTCTGGCGGAGCGGCGGTTTGCCTCCGGCCTCACCGTCAGTGAGGTCGATGTGAAGCGGCTGGTGTATGAGCGCCGCCGCATGAACACCTTCCAGCCCGCCGCCGGTACACCGGAGGTCTGGCGGATCTCCTTTGACATGGATCTGACGGACACCCACCTGACCCGGCCTGTCTCCCCCACCCCCTTCGTCCCACAGGACGCGGCGGACCGGGCGGAGCGGTGCAACGAGATCCTGTGCATCGCCGCCCTGGGACTGAAGAAGCGGCTGGAGCACACCGGGGCCAAGACCGCCGTGGTGGGTCTGTCCGGCGGGCTGGACAGCACCCTGGCGGTGCTCATCACCGCGGTGTCCATGCAGATGCTGGGCCGCCCGGCCAGCGACATCATCGCCGTCACCATGCCCTGCTTCGGCACCACCGACCGGACGAAGTCCAACGCGGTACTGCTGGCGGAGCGGCTGGGCTGCACCCTGAAGGCCATCGACATCGGCCGGGCGGTGAAGGTCCACTTCGGCGACATCGGGCAGTCCATGGAGGATCACTCCATCACCTTTGAGAACGGTCAGGCCCGGGAACGCACCCAGGTGCTCATGGACATTGCCAACCAGACCGGCGGCCTGGTGGTGGGCACCGGCGACCTCAGCGAGCTGGCCCTGGGCTGGTGCACATACAACGGGGACCACATGTCCATGTACGCCGTCAATGCCGGCATCCCCAAGACCCTGGTACGCCACCTGGTCTCCTTCGTCTCGGACGACAAGGAGGCGGAGGACCCCCAGCTGTCCACCGTGCTGGCGGACATTCTGGACACCCCCGTCTCCCCCGAGCTGCTCCCCGCCGTCGGGGGGGAGATCGCCCAGAGGACCGAGGACCTGGTAGGCCCCTATGAGCTGCACGACTTCTACCTATACTACGCCGTGCGGTGGGGCTTCTCCCCCCGGAAGGTACTGCGTCTGGCCCAGCGGGCCCTGGGAGACCGGTATGACCGGGACACCCTGCTGAAGTGGCTGAAGAATTTCTACCGCCGCTTCTTCTCCCAGCAGTTCAAGCGCTCCTGCCTCCCCGACGGCCCCAAGGTGGGGTCGGTGGCCCTCTCCCCCCGCGGCGACTGGCGGATGCCGTCGGATGCGGTGGCCGATCTGTGGCTGGAGGAATTGGAAGAGCTGTGACCGGCCGCCCATGCCCGCCAGTCGTCCCCAGGAGCCCCCGCCGGATGTAGTCCGGTGGGGAGAGGAGGAGCGGCGGAGGAAGCGAGCTTTCCCGCCAAGCGGGGAAGCGAAAGAGCTGAAGCCCGCGACGACGAGGCGGATGCCATCGGACGCGGTGGCTGACCTCTGGCTGGAGGAGCTGGAGGAATTGAAAGCATAAAGACAAAAGCCAAGTGTGAAGAAGGGATGGCGGCGGTTTGAATATCTATCTGGATCTGTTCCTCACCTTCGCCCGGGTGGGCGTGTGTGTCCCCGACGCGCCTGCGGCGCCCCGGGGGCCCCGGGTGATCTTATCTGCGGCACGGGGAAGTGAATTCCCCGTGCCTTCGCGGCGGGGGCCGCGCCCCGCGTTGCGGGGGCCCCGTACACACGCAGGGGAAACTGGAGGTGAAGGGAGACTGTGAACATCTATCTGGATCTGTTCCTCACCTTCGCCCGGGTGGGCGTGTGTACTTTTGGCGGGGGATACGCCATGCTCCCCATCCTCCAGCGGGAGGTGGTGGAGCGCAAGGGCTGGGCCACTGAGGAGCAGCTGGCGGACTACTATGCCATCGGCCAGTGTACCCCCGGCATCATCGCGGTGAACACCGCCACCTTCGTGGGCCAGTCCCAGCGGGGAGCGGCGGGTGGGATCGTGGCCACCCTGGGCGTGGTATTCCCCTCAGTGGTCATCATCCTGGCCATCGCCGCCTTTCTCCAGAACTTTGCCCATCTCCCGGTGGTGATCCACGCCTTCGCCGGGGTACGGGCCTGCGTGTGCGCCCTGATCCTGTCCAGCGTGCTGAAGCTGCGCAAGACCACCGTGGTGGACAGGCCCACCTTTGTGATCTTCCTTGCGGTGTTCCTGCTCTCGGTCACCGGCAACTTCGTCACCTTCCCCGACACCGCCCTTTGGGGGGCGGCGCTGAACTTCCTGCTCTCCCCGGTGGTGCTGGTGGTGGCAGCCGGGGTGGCCGGGGTGTGCGTCCGGGCCGCGAAGGGGGGACCGGGGAGATGACCTATCTGCAGCTGTTCTTCGAGTTTTTCAAGGTCGGGCTGTTCTCCATCGGCGGCGGCCTGGCCACCCTGCCCTTCCTCTCCGACCTGGGGACCCGCACCGGCTGGTTCACCGCCGCGGACCTGGCCAATATGGTGGCGGTGTCCGAGTCCACCCCCGGCCCCCTGGGCATCAACATGGCCACCTATGTGGGCTTCCACATCGGCGGCGTCCCCGGAGGCATCATCGCCCCGGTGGGGGAGGTGGCCCCCTCGGTGATTGTGATCCTCCTGGTGGCCCGCTTTCTCCAGCGCTTTCGGAGCAGCCGGCTGGTGGACGCCGCCTTCTACGGCCTGCGCCCCGCCTCCACCGCCCTCATCGCCGCGGCCCTGGTGGAGGTGTGCTCCATGGCCCTGGTGGTCCCCGCCGCCCTGGCCCAGATCGGGGCGCTGCGGGGGGCGGAGGTGCTGACCGTCTTCCACTGGCCCGCCATCGTCCTGGCGGCGGCGGTGTTCCTCCTGATGAACTGGAGGGCGCTGAAGAAGGTCCACCCCATCGTCTTCATCGCCGCCAGCGCCGTCATCGGCGTGGCGCTCAAAATGTGATTGACAAAATCCTCAGGACCGCTATAATGGACCGTACAGGTGTCATGACACCTGTACGGTCCATTTTTATCTGAGGAAGGGGATATCTCTACCATGGAAAAGCTGCGGGAATTCCTCCGGCGGAAGGACATCGTCATCTCCGCCCGGCGGTACGGCATCGACGCTCTGGGCGCCATGGCCCAGGGTCTGTTCTGTTCCCTGCTCATCGGCACCATTCTCAACACCGTGGGCACCCAGTTCCACATCGGGGTGCTCACCGTCCCTGTCATCACCATCAATGGGGTGGGGTACACCGTGGGGGGGCTGGCCTCCTTCATGAGCGGTCCGGCCATGGCGGTGGCCATCGGCTACGCCCTGAAGGCGCCGCCCATGGTACTCTTCTCCCTGGTGACGGTGGGATACGCCTGCAACGCCCTGGGCGGGGCAGGGGGGCCGCTGGCGGTACTCTTCGTGGCCATCATCGCCGCGGAGTTCGGCAAGGCGGTGTCCAAGGAGACCAAGGTGGACATACTCGTCACCCCCATCGTCACCATCCTCATCGGCATGGGGGCGGCCTGGCTCATCGCGCCCCCCATCGGCGGGGCGGCCAGCGCCTTCGGCCAGCTGATCATGCGCACCACCGAGCTGCAGCCCTTCCTCATGGGGGTGCTGGTGTCGGTGCTGGTGGGCATCGCCCTTACCCTGCCCATCTCCTCCGCCGCCATCTGCGCCGCCCTCTCCCTCACCGGCCTGGCCGGCGGGGCCGCTGTGGCGGGCTGCTGCGCCAACATGGTGGGCTTCGCGGTGCTCTCCTTCCGGGAGAACGGCTGGGGCGGCCTGGTGAGCCAGGGCATCGGCACCTCCATGCTCCAGATGCCAAACATCGTCCGCAACCCCCGCATCTGGCTGCCTGCCATCCTCACCTCCGCCATCACCGGCCCTCTGGCCACCTGCGTGTTCCGTCTGGAGATGAACGGCGATCCCATCAACTCTGGCATGGGCACCTGCGGACTGTGCGGCCAGCTGGGGGTGTGGACGGGGTGGGTCAACCCCAGTGCTGCCGCCCTGGCCAACGGCGCCGCCGCCGTGACCCCCACCGCCTTCCACTGGGCGGGGCTGATCCTCATCTCCTTCGTCCTCCCCGCCGTGCTGTGCTGGGCCTTCGGGCTGTTCTTCCGACGGATCGGCTGGATCAGGGAGGGGGACCTGACCCTCTCCTGACTGCCCCTGCATTCCGGGCCCGTCGGCGGTGACAGAGAGAAATGCGGCGGCGCACTCTCCAGTCTTCCAATGCAATGGTCAGAAACTCATTGGGACGGCGGTACCGCCGTCCCAATGAGTTTTTATTGGAGCTCCGTGTGCCAGACGGGAGAACAAACAACTCAAAAAATTGTTAAAAAATAGTCAAATCCCTTGATTTTTTTGCTTTTTGCGGCGAAATGGTTGATTTCCCCCTGACAAAGCGGTAAAATATGGTCGACATCCTGTGTCCGCCCCGGGACGGAGCGTCCGGGGCGAAAAGTTCAAGGCCGAAGGAGCTGCGTCCCCTTGCTGAATATCGTTCTGGTGGAGCCGGAGATCCCGCAGAACTGCGGCAACATCGCCCGCACCTGCGCCGCCACCCGCAGCCGTCTGCATCTGATCCGCCCCCTGGGCTTTGACATCAGCGATAAAGCAGTGAAGCGGGCGGGGCTGGACTACTGGCCCATGGTGGACCTGCATGTGTATGACAGCCTGGCGGACTTCTTCGCCCGCCATCCCCAGCCCGACCTGTGGCTGGCCACCACCAAGGCACCCCAGGACTACACCGCCGCCCGCTTTCGGGACGGGTGCTTCCTCTTCTTCGGCAAGGAGACCGCAGGGCTGCCCGCCCACCTCCGCTTGGCCCATCCTCAGCGCTGCATCCGCATTCCCATGCGCCCCGACGCCCGCAGCCTGAACCTGGCCAACTCCGTGGCCGTGCTTACCTACGAAGCGCTGCGCCAGCTCGGCTTTCCCGGCCTGTCCGGGGTAGGCGAGATGGCACAGCGCTGAGGACGCGAGCGAACGCGAGCCGCCGCTTTTGCGGCGGAGCATGGCGGACTTCATGTTCGCCATGCGAAAATTCAAATCCGGCCCACGGGCCCCCGGCGAAGCCCGCTTCGCCGGGAACCGCGCTGCGTCAGCTCGGCTTTCCCGGCCTGTCCGGGGTGGGCGAGATGGCCGGGATGTGACCCGGCCGAGATCATGAGAGGAGCCGTCATCATGAACTACAAGAAGAAGACTGTCACCGACATCCCCGTCTCCGGAAAGAAGGTCCTGCTCCGCTGCGATTTTAATGTTCCCCTGGACAAGACCACCGGGGAGATCACCGACGACAAGCGCATCGCAGCCGCTCTGCCCACCATCCGCTACCTGCTGGAGCAGAAGGCGGCGGTGATCGCCTGCTCCCACCTGGGCAAGCCCAAGGGGCAGCGGAAGCCTGAGCTCTCCCTGAAGCCGGTAGCGGACCGGCTGAGCCAGCTGCTGGACCATAAGGTCATCTTTGCAGAGGACATCGTGGGGAAGGACGCCCGGGCCAAGGCCGCCGCGCTCCGCCCCGGCGAGATCATGCTGCTGGAGAACCTGCGCTTCGACCCCGGCGAGGAGAAGAACGACCCCGCCTTCGCCAAGGCCCTGGCCTCACTGGCGGAGGTGTATGTATCCGACGCCTTCGGCACCGTCCACCGGGCCCACGCCTCCACCGCCGGTGTGGCCGCCTATCTGCCCGCCGTGTCCGGCTTTCTGATCCAAAAGGAGCTGGAGATCATGGGCCGCGCCCTGGCCGACCCCAGGCGGCCGCTGGTGGCCATCCTGGGGGGCTCCAAGGTATCCTCCAAGATCGGGGTCATCAACAATCTGCTGGAGATCGCCGACACCATCATCATCGGCGGCGGCATGGCCTACACCTTCTCCGCCGCCCAGGGGGGCAAGGTGGGGGATTCCCTGCTGGAGCCCGACTGGGAGAGCTACGCCGCCGACATGATCCGGAAGGCCGCCGAGAAGGGGGTCAAGCTGCTTCTGCCGGTGGACACGGTGTGCGCCGACGCCTTTGCCGCCGACGCCCATACCCAGGTGGTGAAGACGGGGGAGATCCCCGACGGCTGGCAGGGCCTGGACATCGGCCCGGAGACCGTGAAGCTGTACTGCGATGCGGTGAAGGACGCGGGCACCGTCATCTGGAACGGTCCCATGGGGGTGTTTGAATTCCCCGCCTTTGCCAAGGGTACCCAGGCGGTGGCCGGGGCCCTCAGCGAGACCGGCGCTGTCACCATCATCGGCGGCGGGGACAGCGCGGCGGCAGTGCAGCAGCTGGGCTACGCCGACAAAATGACCCACATCTCCACCGGCGGCGGCGCCTCCCTGGAATTCCTGGAGGGCAAGGAGCTGCCCGGCGTGGCCTGCCTGCTGGATAAGTAAAAGCCTGCAGGCCGGGCAGCTCCGGGTCCCCCGCCGGAGCCCAGCGCCCCGGGCGCGGGTCCGGTGGGGAGAGGAGACGCAAGGGGAGCACAGCGAGGAATGCCCGACAGGGCGTTCTGAGCGGAGCGGACTTTGCGGCGACGAGCCCGGCGTGGCCTGCCTGCTGGACAAGTAAAAGCCTCCGGGCCGGGCAGCTCCGGAGCCCAGCGCCCCGGGCGCGGGTCCGGTGGGGAGAGGAGACGCAAGGGAGCACAGCGAGGAATGCCCGACAGGGCGTTTCGAGCGGAGCGGACTTTGCGGCGACGAGCCCGGCATCTTACAATAGAAAGAGAGGTCGTCCCATGAATCGCAGATATCGGAAAACTGTCATCGCCGGCAACTGGAAGATGAACAAGACCCTGTCTGAGACCCAGGTGTTCGCGGAAGAACTGCGTCCCCTTCTCTCCCGCAGCAAGTGGTGCGATGTGGTCCTGTGCGTCCCCGCCATCAACATCCCCAACGCTGTGCGGCTGTTCAAAAATACCCGGGTGGCCATCGCCGCGCAGAATGTCCATTTTGAGGACCACGGCGCCTTCACCGGCGAGCTGTCCGCCGCCATGCTGCGGGAGCAGGGGGTAAAGTACGCCATCATCGGCCACTCCGAGCGGCGGCAGTACTACGGCGAAACTGACTTCACCGTGAATCGAAAGGTCCACGCCGCGCTCCAGGCGGGCATCAACCCCATCATCTGCGTGGGAGAGAGCCTGGAGCAGCGGGAGCTGGGGGTCACCCTGGAATATATCGCCTATCAGGTGAAGGTGGCCCTGGCGGGAGTCCCCATGGAGAAAATGCGCAGGATCATCCTTGCCTACGAGCCCATCTGGGCCATCGGCACCGGCCAGACC
Source organism: uncultured Oscillospiraceae bacterium (assembly GCA_944386055.1). Classification (GTDB taxonomy): domain Bacteria; phylum Bacillota; class Clostridia; order Oscillospirales; family Oscillospiraceae; genus CALXCT01. The sequence continues at coordinate 15,423 of CALWZP010000032.1, forward strand.
GCCACTGCGCAGCAGGCGGGGGAGGTCTGCCAATCCATCCGCACCGTCATCCGCAAGCTGTATGACGCCCGGGTGGCCCGGGCGGTGACCATCCAGTACGGCGGCTCCATGAATGCCCAGAATGCCGCCGAGCTCCTGGCCCAGCCCGACATCGACGGCGGACTGATCGGCGGTGCATCCCTGAAGGCCGCTGATTTTGCCGAAATCATCAACGCGGCGAACCAGGAGACTTGAGCGGAGAAATTGACAGCGGTGCCTGGTACCGTCCTCTCTTCTGGAGAAGTCCGTCAAATCAAACCGAGTGCTGACCGTTCTTGCAGGATATTCACCCAAGTCAGGCTCATAGAGCTGTTAGGAACTGAGGAGATTCCTAATTTCTAAGAAAGGTTGCCATGAAAACACCAACGACTCTCATCATTATGGATGGCTTTGGCCTGCGCGCCAGCGAGGAGGGCAACGCCGTCCGCAATTCCCCCACCCCTCATCTGGACCTCATCGCCGCCCAGTCCCCCGGCTGCCAGCTGTCCGCCTCCGGGCTGGATGTGGGACTGCCCGCAGGCCAGATGGGCAACAGCGAGGTGGGCCACACCAACATCGGCGCCGGCCGGGTGGTGTTCCAGGATCTGCCCCGCATCAGCCGGGAGATCGAGACGGGGGACTTCTTCCGCAACCCCGTCCTGCTGGACGCCATGGAGAGCTGCCGGGAGTGGGGCACCGCCCTGCACCTGATGGGGCTGCTGTCCGACGGTGGAGTGCACAGCCACATCTCTCACCTGTTCGCCCTGCTGAAGATGGCAAAGGAGCAGGGGCTCACCCAGGTCTACATCCACTGCTTCCTGGATGGACGGGATGTCTCTCCCACCTCGGGGGCGGGCTATCTGCGTCAGCTGCAGGAGGAGTGCAGCCGGCTGGGAGTGGGGCGGATCGCCACCGTCTGCGGACGGTATTACGCCATGGACCGGGACCAGCGGTGGGAGCGCGTCCAGCGCGCCTATGACGCCGTGGTCCTTGGGAAGGCGCCGCTGGAGCCCGACCCAATGGCGGCGGTGGAGCGCTCCTATACCGCCGGGGTCACCGACGAGTTTGTGGAGCCCTTCCTGTGTCTGGAGGGCTACCGGCTCCGGGAGAACGACAGCGTCATCTTCTTCAACTTCCGCCCCGACCGGGCCCGGGAGCTGACCCGCGCTCTGGTGGACGAGGACTTCACCCAGGTGGAGCGCCGCCGGGGCTTCATCCCTGTCTCTTTTGTCTGCGCCACCGAGTATGACGCCGCCATGCCCAATGTCACCGTGGCCTATCCCCACCAGGAGCTGCACAATACCTTCGGGGAGTATATCTCCCAGCTGGGCCTGACCCAGCTGCGCATCGCCGAAACGGAGAAATACGCCCATGTCACCTTCTTCTTCAACGGCGGCGAGGAGCGTGTCTTCGAGGGGGAGGACCGCTGCCTCATCCCCTCTCCCAAGGTGGCCACCTATGACCTGCAGCCGGAGATGAGCGCCTACGAGGTCACCCAGGAGGCCGTGCGCCGCATTGAAAGCGGCGTCTATGATGTGATCATCCTCAACTTCGCCAACTGCGACATGGTGGGACATACCGGGGTCTACGCCGCCGCCTGTAAGGCGGTGACCACAGTGGACGACTGCGTGGGCCGGGTGACTGAGGCCACCTCCCGCATGGGGGGCATCACCCTCATCACCGCCGATCATGGCAATGCCGAGCAGATGACGGCGGAGGACGGCTCCCCCTTCACCGCCCATACCACCAATCCCGTGCCCCTGTATATCGTGGGGGCGGATGTGAAGCTGCGGGACGGCCGCCTGGCGGACATTGCCCCCACCATGCTGGACCTCATGGGCCTGGAAAAGCCCGCCGAGATGGACGGGAAAACTCTGATCATCACCTGACCCTGTATCGCTCCCCGCGCGGCGATGCCGCTTACTATCCCCGCGTAATTTGAAAGGAGATCGGCAGAATTATGAAGACAGTGATCGAGATCGTGGATGTCCTGGCCAGAGAGATCCTGGACTCCCGGGGCAACCCCACCGTGGAGGTGGAGGTCACCCTGGACGATGGCTCGGTGGGCCGGGCGGCGGTTCCCTCCGGCGCCTCCACCGGCGTGTACGAGGCCTGTGAGCTTCGGGACGGCGACAAGGGCCGTTACAACGGCAAGGGCGTGGAGAAGGCGGTGTGCAATGTGAACACCGAGATCGCCGAGGCCCTCATCGGCATGAACGCCCTGGACCAGGTCTCCATCGACCAGACCCTCATCGACCTGGACGGCACCCCCAACAAGGCCCGCCTGGGGGCCAACGCCATTCTGGGCGCCTCCCTGGCCTGCGCCCGGGCCGCGGCGGACAGCCTGGGGCTGCCCCTGTACCAGTATATCGGCGGCGTCAACGCCAAGACGCTGCCCGTCCCCATGATGAATATCCTCAACGGCGGCGCCCACGCCACCAACAATGTGGACATTCAGGAGTTCATGATCATGCCCGTCTCCGCCCCCTCCTGGAGGGAGGCGCTGCGCCGCTGCGCCGAGGTGTTCCATGCCCTGAAGGCCGTCCTGCAGGAGAACGGCACCCCCGCCGCCGGCGTGGGGGACGAGGGAGGCTACGCCCCCAACCTGAGGAAGGATGAGGACGCTCTGAAGGTCATTGTCCAGGCCATCGAGAAGGCGGGCTACAAGCCCGGGGAGGACTTCAAGATCGCCATCGACGCCGCCTCCTCCGAGTGGTACAACGACGAGACTGGCTGCTACGACCTGCCCAAGGCCAAAAAGACCATGACCCGGCAGCAGCTGGTGAACATGTGGAAGCGCTTTGCCGACACCTATCCCATCATCTCCCTGGAGGACGGCATGGGGGAGAACGACTGGGACGGCTGGGCCATGCTCACCCGGGCCATCGGGGACCGGGTGCAGCTGGTGGGGGACGACCTGTTCGTCACCAACACCGCCCGGCTGAGCATGGGCATCCAGCGGGGGGTGGGCAACGCCATCCTCATCAAGGTCAACCAGATCGGCACCCTCACCGAGACCCTAAACGCCATCCAGATGGCCCACCGGGCGGGTTACACTGCCATCGTCTCCCACCGCTCCGGCGAGACCGAGGACGCCACCATCGCCGACATCGCCGTGGCGGTGAATGCCGGTCAGATCAAGACCGGCGCACCCAGCCGCTCCGACCGGGTGGCCAAGTACAACCAGCTGCTCCGCATCGAGGAGGAGCTGGACGACGCGGCCCAGTACCCGGGGATGTCCGCATTTTTCAACCTGAGCAGGTAACCGTACGCCTGCTTATGAGGCCGCTGCCTTGGCAGCGGCCTCATTTTTCCCGTACAGGCAGGGGAAACCCCGGGGCGGTGTTCCCCGGGGCTTTTCCTTTGGCTTTCAGTCGTATTTGATCTTCAGTGTCATCCCCGGCAGAAACACACCGCCGCTGCGGGTGATGGCATGCTTATCCTCCTGGGAAAACCCGATGGTCTCCCCATCGTGAAGGGTGACATCGTTCTCCAGAAGATAGTCGGCAATGTCCAGCAGGAACCCCCGCAGATCTCCGGGCTCCGCATCGGCATCCAGCACCTCCATCTCATCTTTGCCGAAAGCGCGCATTCCCTCGGTATAGCCGCACAGCCCGCCTTCCCGGCGCCACAGGCCGGGCCACACAAGATTCAGCAGGGGCAGGCTTCCGTCCTCCATCAGCCCGGCGGCTTCCTGATAAAATTCCTTCTGATACACCGTGCCGTTGGCATAGATGCCCAATACCCCTTCCTGCTCACAGGCGGCGCACACCAGCTTCACCTGCAGCTGTCCTCCCTGGATCGGATCACCCTGGCGGGTCTGTACAGAGATCAGAAGGTGTCCCTGATGCCGGCGGGCAGTCTCCTCCGCCTCAGGCCACAGATAATTGTGCGCGGCGTTCTCCTCCGCCTCTCCTCCAGGCACCGGGAATGGAAACAGGCTCACCGCCGCCAGCATGCCGTCCCATTCAAAGATCAGGGCGGTTTCGCCGTCCTCTCCGTCGGTCTCCTCCGTCATGCACGGAATTCCCCACTGGTCTCTGAGCTCCCGTTTGAACTGATCGGCGTCCCACTCCGGCCCCTCCAGCAGCACAAAGGCCAGAAAAGAGCCGCCCTCAGGCTGCTCCAGGGCGGGCTGCTCCTGGTGCAGAGAGAAGTCAGGCAGGAAACGCACCGCCTGCCCCTCTTCCTCCCGCTGGAAAAACAGATCGAGCTCCCGATCCAGCCGGATGGCAAGCCGGTCCAGCTGAAGCCCCTCCGTCCCCAGTCCCGCCCGGGCCGACAGGAAGGTGCGCCCCCGCCGGTCCAGCTCAGGCAGCCGCTGGACCACCTCCCCGACCCATGGGACAGGCAGTTTGGAAAACGCCGCCTCGTTCCCAAAAAATCGGCAGGACAGGGTCCGGTCCTGGTATGGAATGGAAAAAGTGCAGTAGGGGGCATCCCCTTCCCACTCTGTGGGGGCCAGGAGGGAGCGGATGGCCTCCAGGTTTTCCCGGTCACAGAGGATGTGGGAGATCGCCCGTTTTTTGTCCGCCCCGTTCTCGTCCAGCCCTTCCTGAAGCCGGCGGTCACATTCGGGGTCAATCCAGTGGTATTCCATCTCTTCCAGGCCGCACCCCTCCCGGATCTCTCTGCGCAGGGTGGTGAACTCGTAGTCCCCCGGCTCCAGGGCCAGCCCCCGGTCCACCGCCGCCAGGGCGCCTTCCCGGTCTCCAAAATGGCTCAGCAGCTTGGCATAGACCAGCCACCCCCACACATAGTCCGGGTCCAGCTCCACACCCTTCCGCGCATAGGCAAGCGCCTCCTTCAGCCGGGAACAGTATATCAGCGCGCAGGCATACCGGTAATACCACATACCGCATCCAGCTTGCTCCGCCGCCTGTTCCGAGGCGGGCATCCATTGGGCCGCCCGGTAATAGTACTCATATTCGTCCACATTGTTGCAGGCGTACGAATACCACAGCGCCACATCCAGATCGGCCCGGGCCTGCTCCTGGGTGAAGCGGCCCTCCCGGACTCCCGCCCGGATGCGTTCATCCAAATAGTGGAGCATCTTATGGAAATATCCTGCTACGCCGCCGCACATGCCGTTCAGTTCCGCCACATCTTTCGGCGTCAGGATGGGGCCGGAGGGTTCCGTTTTCTCTTGTTTCAGCGGCACGCCTTCCACATCCCGGCGGAAGCTGTGGAAGCCTGCCCATGCCACGGGGCTCCTCTCCAGGAAATCAGCCGCCGCCTCCAGCACCGCCTGCAGGTCCCAGGCCAGGAAGTCCAGATAGCCGCAGCGGACTCCGGTTGCTCCGCCCAAAAAGGTGACAGCATCCTCTCCCGCCTGTTCCAAAATGGCGGCCTCCAGCGCATCCCGGAAGTCCAGGATCGCCTTGCCCCGCTCTTCTCCGTCAAAGCTCTCCAGGGGATAGTACAGGAATCCCGCCGCGATTCCATCCTGATAAAAAGCGTCCGCCGTCCCGCTTTCGCCGCTGAGATAGTCGCCAATCAGCGCGGGAAGGCGGGTAGCGCCCGCATATACATCCATCCGCCAGTCCGCCTCCTGGCCCTCCTCCGGCTCCCGCTGATAGGCCTGATAGCTGTGCTTTAGATATTCCCCGGCGTCATTTTTCAGAGGGAATCCCATCTCTCTCAGCACCTGGGGCAGCTGCGTCAGTGGAATCGCAGGCTTTACATCAGGGACTTCTGCCACCGTAAAATCGCGGATCACCTCCATGGCGGCCACCTCTCCCAGCACCTGATCGGTGAGGTTAGACAGCATCCACCACGCCTGCCCCTCCTCTTCCCGCAGCAGCGGCAGCAGCTTTTCACAGTACAGCTTCAGGCTGACTCCCCGCTCTCCCTGCTGCTCCGCCCAGACCTGGACCTCCTCCGCCGAGAGCTCCCAGCCTTTAAGCTGCAGCCCCAGCCCCTGGTTCGGCTGACGCCCCACCCAAATATTCCACCGGGCTGTGACGGCCTCCGGCGCATGGCGTTGGAAATAGACCAGCGGGAACAGCTTTGCCGCTTCCCCCTCCGGCGAGAGGATCAGCTCGTATTTGTCGCCATTGAAGCCCAGTTCAAAGGCGATATCCGGCAGGGCAGCCTCCAAGAGCGTGCCGCAGCGTTCCATCAGTGCACCGTCCGCCACATCACGATCTGTGCGGCCCATCATCTGACGCAGTTCCGCCTCTCCCGCTTCAAAGGCAGCCCACGCCTCTGCCGTCCGTTCCCGAAAACTCTTTTCAAACCGGGGCAGGGCCAGCCGGCGGCGGCAGTCTTCTATCAGCGACCGGATCTCCGCCTCGGTGTTGATCTGGGGCATGTCTCCGGGGTGAAGCTCCAGCGCCCGCTGGAAATACTGCAATGCGGGCCCCTCCTGATCCAGGTAGTAGTAGGCGTACCCCAGCCGAAAGTTCCAGCTGTAGTTCTCTGAAAGCGTCTTCTCCCAGGTCCGCAGCAGTTCAATGGCCCGGCGGAGCAGCTCCCGCCCTTCCGGCACTTCGGGGTCTGCCAGATTGTTGTATGCCCGGGCCAGCTCCATGTCCGCTTCCGGGGTGCGTTCCTCCTCAGGCATCGCCTGGATGAGATCCACGATCTTTTGATGTTCATTTTGTTCATGCCAGATCTGGCACTGTTCCAACAGTGTCATGGGAGCGCCTCCTTATTCCGCCTGACGGCCGTCTCTGCTCCTTCGTCGCGACGCAGGGTGTTCACCGGCATTATACCATACGACAGGTCCGCTGGGAAACCCCCGGCCTCATATAAGATCACACACTCCCCTATGCGTCAAGTGAGCTGTGTTTTTCGGCTCCGTCTACCAAAGGTCTACCAAAATGGGGGCGGGAAGCATTGGGGCGCAAGGGATTGCGGGAATAGGGGCGTCCGGGAAAGGCAAAATGTCTACCAAAAGTCTACCAAGGGAACTTCTGCCGCTCGAATGAGCGGCTTTTTTGCTGCTTTGGGGGCTTTTCTCAACCTTTTCAAGCCTGTCACAGGTGTTGTACAACCCTGTCATCCTGTTTCTGGGAATGTATTCCTCCTTTTGCCAGAAAAACGGCCTTTTCAAGGCCAAAC
>CALWZP010000033.1 GCA_944386055.1 uncultured Oscillospiraceae bacterium
AAGTCGCGGCCCAGCAGCTTGCAGGGGGCGCAGTAGTTCTGCTTGGTGGGCCAGAACATGCCCACGGGGGCGGGGATATCGGTGATGTAGCTGAACACGCTGGGGCTGACACACTTCTCGATGTGGTTCACCGGCTCGCTTTCAAAGGCGCTGGGGCCGTTCATCAGCAGGGCGTTGCACCGCTGGTTGCAGCCGGGGCTGCAGGCCACATTGCCGCGGTCATAATGGACCTCAAACTCGCCGCCGGGCACGCCGATCTTGTCCATATGCAGGACGGGAGAGGGACGCATGCTGGGATTATTCATGTTCAGGCGCAGATACTTCAGCTTCTCAATGTCCGCGGGGGCCACAATGCCGGTGCCGTGGACGGTGATGGCCTTGAGCTTTTTGCTTCCCCATACCGCGCCGAAGCCGCCCTTGGCGAAAGCACAGTCATTGCTGGTGGTGATGGAGGCGATGCGCACCAGATTTTCGCCGGCGGGGCCGATGACCATGCTCTTGAAGTCGTGGCCGTGCTTCTCCTCCAGGGCGGACTGGGCCTGATGGACCCGCATGCCCCACAGATCGTCGGCGGGGAGAATCTCGATCTTATCGTCTTCGATCTTGATGTACACGGGGCTGTCCGCCTTGCCCTCCACGATGAAGCCGTCATACCCGGCATACTTCAGCTCGGTGGCGAACCAGCCGCCAATGTTGCCGAAGGTAAACTGCTCGGGCAGGACGCTGGGACCGATGGCGCAGGCGGCGCTGCGGCCGCCGGCGGGGATGCCGGTGCCGGTGGTGGGGCCGTTCATGTAGATGAACTTGTTCCCCTCGTCAAAGGCGCCGGTGCCGGCGGGCACCTCGTCCCAGAAGATGCGGTGGATGAGCATCCGGCCGCCCACATACTTGGGGACATACTGATAGGTATCCAGATAAGAGACCTCTCTGGTGGTCAGGTTGATGCGGGCGATCTTGCCGCAGTAGCCGTACAGATGCTGGGTGTTGCTGGGATTCTCCAAAATATCGGAAATGGTAAAATTAGGCATACAGATTCCCTCCTTTAGTCCGCGCTCTGGACCGGTGTGGCCAGACTGTCCACAAAGGTGGAGTCGTCGCTGAGTCCGATGCAGCGGACGGGACACCACTTGATGCACTGGGGCCCCTCGGGATTGCCGCGGCACAGGTCGCACTTCATGGCCTTCCATTTCTTGCGGTCCTTGTTCTTCCGCAGGACGATGCGGGAGGGCTGGAACTTGCAGGCCCGGGCGCACAGACCGCAGCCGATGCAGTTCTCCTCGTTGACATAGGCGATGCCGGTGTCAGGATCCAGACACATGGCGGCATCCTTCCGGGGACATGCGTTGTAGCAGGGGTGGTCGTTGCACTGCTGACATGCCACGATGCGGTGGATCATAGAGCGGGTGCCCAGGTCCACATGGATGCGGCTGTTTCCCGGACCGGTGAATCCATCGTGGGTCAGACCGCACATGATGGAACAGGTCTCGCAGCCTGCGCACAGGGAATATTCCGGAGAATATTGGACGATGTGATTGCCGTACTGAGCCAACTCCTCCGGAGTGGTCGGCTCTTTGGCGTAGACTTTTTCTCCCATAATAAATCTCCTCTCAGTGTTTCAATAGCTGTGGTATTGTCCCGGCGGGGACATTCCTCCTTTGCTGTTTGATGCCTCAAGATCCTCAAAAACTGATTTGCTGGCGGCGTTCCACAGGGAGCGTGGAGATCGCTTTTGCTCAAAAACGATAAAAACGCCTCCAATCATTTATTTTATTTTAGCAATCTGCCCGGAGGATGTAAAATATCAAATGTTGGTTATACAATTAGCAAAACTTCTGATTAACGAGTTGATAATAAAATTTATAAATGAAAGTGCGGAATGGAAATGGACATCCCCGGGCAGATATGTTAAAATAAAGACAATCCATGCAGAACGCGGCGGCAGCATGCGGACTGGTTGCCTTATGCCGTTTGAAAAGCAGTTGGTGCTGCCGTGCCATGACCCGGTCGGCACGGCCCGCCGTTTGCAGGCATGGAATCATGGAAAAAACCGCGCGCGGCAGGGGCGCCAAGCCCGCCGCCGGGAGAAGAGGGACGGGTATGACACTGACACAGCTGAGATATTTTCTGGCCACCTGTAAGCACGGGAATATGACCCGGGCCGCCACCGAGCTGAAGGTTTCTCAGCCCTCCATCACCGGGGCCATCAAGGATCTGGAGCGGGAATTTGATGTGGTGCTGTTTACCCGGCATAAGACCCGGCTCACCCTGACCAAGGAGGGCAGTACCCTGTACTATGCCGCCAAAGAGGTCCTGGAGAAGGTGGGGGAGCTGCAGAGCAGCATGAAGGCCCTGGGAGAACAGAAAAAGGCCATCAATATAGGGGTCTCCGCCCTGAGCTACTACTTGTTCCCTGACCTGTTTTCCTCCTTCCACCAGAAGTGGCCGGAGGTGGATCTGAACACCTACAATTTCGGCGCCTCCGAACTGGAGCGGTATGTGGCCTCCGGAGCCCTCCATGTGGCGGTATCCGCCCGGCCCAGCGACCTGTCCCTCCACCGCCGGCCGCTGCTCAGCGGCGAACTGTATCTGTGGACGCACAGGAGCAACCCCCTGGCCCAGAAGGGGTCTATCGACCTGAGCAGCGCGGATCTGGCCCATGAGCCCCTGGCCATTTACCGGGAGAGCTCTCTGGACGAGGAGGACTTTGACGCCATGCTGCGGGATACGGTGCTCAATGCCGATGCCCACAATGTGATCTTCTGCTCCAACCAGGTGGAGAACATCCGAAACTGTCTGCTGGAGCGGCGGGCTTCCACCTTCCTGATTAAGGGGATCTTCGATCAGGAGGAGGAGCTGGTGGGAATCCCTATCGTCCAGGGTCTGACCACCGAACTGTATATCTATTGGGATGGGGTGTCCTGTGACGAATCGGTGCTGGAATTTATCCGATATACCGAGGAATACGCCAGGCGGAGATATCCACCCGTCTCATGAGAACCGACAGAGGGCGGGGACACCATTGGTGTCCCCGCCCTCTGTCGGTTGGCGGCCTGAGGCTCAGCTCCTCTGCTTGGCCAGGGCCTTCTTTTTCCAGGAACCGCGGAAGTAGTGGATCAGTACGATGGCCAGCACGATCACCCAGGAGACGGGGAAGGCCCACCAGATGCCGTGCTCGTCCATGCCGCCCAGGTGAATGAAGCACCAGGCCAGCACAATGCGCAGCGCCATCATCAGGATCATGGCGAACATGGAGAAGGTGGTGTCCCCCGCGCCGGCCATGGTGTTCAGGCAGCTGTGGATCAGGGCCAGCACCACATAGAAGCAGGGGAGAATGGCCATCATCTCCATCCCGGTGGCGATGATGTCGGGGGCCAGGACGGGGTAGTCCTCGGTGGAAACGAACAGGCCCATCAGGAATTCCCGGTTGGTCACCACCAGCACCGACAGGCAAAGCCCGATGCCCACCGCCAGGTAGTTGGTGGTGCGGAAGCCATAGCGGATGCGGTCCATATTTCCTGCCCCGGCGTTCTGTGCCGCGAAGGTGGAAGCGGCGGAGCCCAGAGTGATCAGCGGCATCACGGAGAACATGTCAACCTTCACACCGGCGGCATAGGCGGCGATGACGGTGGTGCCGAAGGGGTTGATGATCCCCTGCATCAGCAGGTGGCCCAGGGAGATGCTGCTCTGCTGCAAGGCCATGGGCAGGCCGAAGTGAACAGTGGTGGACAGCAGCTTTCGGTCGAACAGGGGATCCCCCTTCTGCCGGTGGAACAGGGGGACCTTCATCCGGATATAGATCCAGGTGAGCAGGGCGGATACTCCCTGAGAGAGGATGGTGGCAAAAGCGGCCCCTGCGACGCCCCATGGGAGGACTGCCACAAACAGCAGATCCAGTATTACATTGAGTATGGATGAGAAAATGAGGAAATACAAGGGGACGGCGGAGTTGCCAAGCCCCCGCAGCAGCCCGGACAACTGGTTGTACAGAATGTTGAACGCCAGGCCCAGAATGATGACCCGTAAATATTCCTCGGCGTAGGGGAGGTCATCTGCCGGCGTCTGCAACACATGGAGCAGAGGGAGTACCAGCAGCTGCCCAAGGACTGTGAGCACAACCGCCATGGCAAGAGAGATGATGAGGATGGTGGACATGGCACAGGGAAGTTCTCTGCGCCGTCCGGCGCCAAACAGCTGGGATACCATAATGGAAGCACCGACGGATAATCCGATGAGCAGAGAACTGATCAGATTGAACACCGGGGAGGCCACTCCCACCCCGGCCAAGGCGTTGGGCCCCAGATAGTGGCCGATGATGATGGTGTCTGCCAGGTTGTAGGCCTGCTGAAAAATGTTGCCCGCCAAGAGGGGCAGCCCGAACAGGACGATCAGGCGCCATGGGGTGCCTGTAGTCATATCCTTGAGCATGACAAGCATCTCCTTTTGCTCTATCTTAACGCTTTTTGGAAAAAGTTCAACAGAAAAACAGCGGGCATAAGGAAAACTGCTGACCGCATAAACAGAGGAAATGATGGAGAAGAGATGAAAACGGGGAGAGATGCTCTGTACAAGAATCGAAAAAAATGGTATATTGGTATAAAACTACAAAATATTTTTATGACGCAGGTGTAAAACAGCGGGACCCCTGTCATGGGGAGGCAGAGGAAGGAGTGGAGTCGCCTTTGGACATTCGTGGACTGAAGTATTTCATCAGCGCGGCGGAATGTCTCAATTTCACCCGGGCCGCCAAAGAGTGCTATATCACCCAGACCGCCATGAGCCTCCACATCGCCAAAATGGAGGAAGAACTGGGCTTTCAGCTGTTCAACCGGAACAACCGCACGGTAGAGCTGACGGTGGCGGGGCGGGACTTCTACCACCGGGCCCGCCTGGTGGTCAAGACCTATGAGGAGGCGGTGCACCACAGCCGCAACACCGCCAGCGGCAAGGCGGGCAGCGTGAACCTGTGCGTTCCCAGCTGTATCGATGGACTGGTAATCATGCCGCGGCTGAAACGCTTCTGTTCCAGCTTCTCCCATATCAATCTGGATGTACGGCTGCTGTCCCCCCGATATATGATGGAGAGCCTGAAGCGGGGAGAGACGGATGCGGCCCTGTGCTGGATGGAGGACCTGGAACAGGACCCTGATTTGGAGGTCATCCAGATCGGAACCTTTCCGCTGTGGGTGGCGGCGGGTGTAAATCACCCCTTTGCAAAGATGGAGAAGGTCCCCCTTTCCCTGCTCCGGGAGGAGAACGGCGTCACCATCGAACTGAAGGGTGCGCCCAGCGGCTACAGGCCCATGCACAATGGGTGGGTCCAGGCGGGCTTTGAGCCGAAGAGCATCACAAAGGTGGACAAGATGGAGGAGGTCCTCTTCCTGGTGGAGCTGGAGGATGCGGTGGCCATGGTGCCCAACTATGTGGCACACAACGCCACGGGAAAGCTGGTGTTCCGCCCTCTGGAGGTGTCTGACGGGGAAGAGCTGACCACCACCCTGGCGGTGGAGCGTCTGAAAAGCAACGGGAACCCAGCCCTGAATTCCCTGGTATCGGTGCTTACAGATAAAAACATCGCATTATAACGAATAATAAAAAAAGTCAATAGTTTTTCAATAAGGATAACTTTTTGTTAAGCGATTAACAAAAAGTTATCCTTATTGTACGACGATTTATAACTATTTTACAAATCCAAAGAGGGAGATTATATTTAAAATTGACCAAAGGCTGGATGGAACATGGATGAAAGGAGACGGGAACTGCATCAAAAAATCTTATGATACACTCTGGGAGAGAGTGGGGAACTAAGATCCTGTCCAGCCTGCGCGCCGCTTCCCGCCCTGGGAAGGCGCGAAATCTGAATAAGAAAGAGAGTGTGAGAGAAGTATGAATCCCATGAAGAGTTCCTACCGCTGGGCGATTCTGTTCATCCTGGTATTCGGTACGGCTATGCTGAACTTTTCCAATCTGATCTTCGCCTCCCGCCCCACTGATGTGATGGCGCAGTTCAACATGACCCAGACCCAGCTGACGGCCATCTCCACTGTAGGCCAGCTGCCCGGCGCGTTCTTCAGCGTGTGGCTGGGGCGCATGGTGGACAAGAAGGGCGTGCGGATGCTGCCCGGCGTGCTGCTGGCGCTGGCGGCTGTCTGTCAGATCTGGCGCTGCTTCGCCGCCGACTTCGTGTCCCTGTTCATCATCACCTTCCTGGCCGGTGCCTTCTTCCTGCCCACCCAGGTTCTGCAGGGCAAGATGCTGGGCGCCTGGTTCTCCCGGGAGGAGATGGGCACGGCCATGGGCATCTATGGCGCCGCCGCCGGCGTGGGTACCACCCTGGCTTTCGCCCTGGGCGGACTGTTCCCCACCATCCGGATCGCTTTTATCGTCATTGCCATCGGCTATGTGCTCGAGGCTGTGCTGTGGTTTATCGTGGCCAAGATGCCCAACGATGCCGCCAGCGCTGGCCCTGCTCCCGAGCAGCCCAAGGGCAGCCTGCGTCATGTGATTACCAGCAAAAACATGTGGATGGTGACCATCTGCGGCGGCCTGTCTGTGGGCGCGGCCCTGCTGCTGAACAGCTATCTGGTGAACGCCTTCCTGGCCAAGGGCATGGAGCCCGCCGCGGCCAGCACCATCGCCACCCTGCTGAATGTGTGTCTGCTCATCGGAAGCGTCCTGTCCGGCATCGTGGTTTCCAAGGTGGGACGCTATAACATCCCCTACATCGTCATCTGCGTGGGCGGTGCCGCCCTCTACTATCTGGCCTACATGCTGCCCATCAGCGCGCTGACCTATGTGCTGGTGGCCGCGGGCGGCATCATCGTGGCCGGCTCCATCGGCGTGAATATGGCCCGAATTCCTCTGGTTCCCCTCACTGGTGACTTCGGCCCCGAGGATGTGGGCTCGGCCGGCGGCATGAACAACACCGCTGTGGGCATCTGCGGCTTCCTGCTGCCCGTGATCGTGGCGAATTTTGTGGGCGACAACTACACCATGATCTTCACCCTGATGGCCATCTTCCTGGTGATCATCGCCATCGTGGGCGGTATCCTGCTGCCCGAGCTGGGCGAGAAGGGCAAGCTGGCGCAGGCGGCCAAGAAGAACCAGCAGTAATTCTACCCCTGTATTTCTTTGGACGGTTCTCCGTCTGATCAAATAAACTTTCAAGTTTTTAAGTTTTCGAAGGAGGTTTTTATCATGGGAAGAATGGAAGGTAAGATCGCGGTCGTCACTGGTGTGGGTTCCGGCTTGGGCCGCGCCATCGCGCAGATGTTCGCCAAGGAGGGCGCCAAGATCGTAGGCGCCGATTTCAACCCCACCGAGGGTCAGAAGACCATCGACGGCATCAAGGCCGCCGGCGGAGAGGCTGTTTTCGTGGAGGTCAATGTCCGGAAGAAGGAGGACATTGACAAGCTGTACGATGTCACCATGAAGACCTACGGCGGGGTGACCACCATCGCCAACTGCGCCGGCGTGCTGGTGCACAAGCCCTTCCTGGAGCACGACGATAAGGACTATGACTTCATCAGCGAGACCAATATGCGCGGCTACATCTGGATCATGCAGAAGTTCCTGCCCGAGATGACCAAGGAGAACAGCCACGGCAAGAACTCTATTGTGAACATCGCGTCCATCTCCTCCATCAAGCCGGAGACTTATGCCTATTATTATGGCGCGTTCAAGGCCGGCATTGATCTGATGACTCGTAACCTGACTCGCGAGTTCTCACCTCTGGGCGTCCGCCTGAATGTTATCTGCCCGGGTCCTGTTACCACCAACATGACCCCCAAGGATGTGCTGGAGAGCCCCGAAATTCAGGCCGATATGTGCAAGAATGTCTGCTCCATCGGCCGTCTGGGCAAGCCCGAGGACATCGCCTATGCCGCCACCTATCTGTGCTCCGACGAGGCGACCTGGGTTACCGGTGCTCACTTCGTCATCGACGGCGGCGCCTGCATGATGGGCTGAGTTCCACCCATACGGAAAAGTCGATCCCGACACATGAAAAATCCCGGCGTCCATTTTGTGGGCGCCGGGATTTTTTGCCCGCGGGGGGTTCAGCCGCCTGCCCGCCGGTCCACCAGGGTGCTGGTGCGCCAGCGGCCGGAGCGGAGATAGATCAGCTGGAGGAGGATCTGCACCGCGGAGGCGGCGGGAGCCGCGATCCCCATGTGGAGCATGGTGGCCCCGGGAAGGATGCTGATGAGGTAGGAGAGGGGGATCCGAACCAAAAAGGTGGCGAACAGACCGTTGAACATGGTAAAACCGGCCCGGCCGCATCCGTTGAAGAAACCGTTAAGACAGAACACGATGCCCACCAGTATGCAGTCGGAGGCGTAGATGGTCATATACTGGCTGCCATAGCGGATGACCGCCTCGCTGGTGGTGAACAGCCCGATAAGCTGGGGCGAGAAGAGGAGAAAGACGGCATAAAGTACCGCGCCCAACCCTACCGAGCAGGCCATGCCGAACAGAGCGGCATTCCGGGCGCGCTCGGGCTGCCCTGCCCCTATGTTCTGGGCGGCCATGGCGGAGATGGCGGCCGAGAAGGAGGAGGCCCCCATAAAGCCCACCGCCAGAATTCGCTCCACAATGCCCACGCCGGCGGCCTGATCCAGGCCGATGAGATTGATGATGACGGTGATAAGCAGGAAGGAGAGCTCGGTGAGCAGGCTCTGCAGCCCGAGAGGAACCCCCACCCGGAGTACCTGCGCTGCGGTCTCCCGGTCCGGCCGGGGCGGATGGGCGGAGCAGGGAAAGCTGGGGCGGCGCAAAGCGGTGAGAGACAGAAGAAAGGACAGGGCCTGGGCTGCGACGGTGGCGATGGCGGCGCCGGTGACGCCCATATTCAGGGGACCCACCAGCACCAGGTCGCCCACGATATTGGTGATGCAGGCCGCCCCCACATAGAGCATGGGGGTGCGGGAGTCGCCCATGGCCCGCAGGGCGGAGCAGACCACATTATAGCCCACGATAAACGGTGCGCCCAACCCGCAGATCATCAGGTACCGCCGGGCGTGAGGAACCGCCTCATCGGGAGTTTGGATGATACCGATCAGGGCGTCGTGCCCCGCCAGGAGCAGCACGAACAGAAGCACGGCCAGCCCGGCGAACACGGATGCCCCGGTGACAAAGGCACGCTCCATCTCCTCACGCCGGCCGGCCCCGAGATGCTGTCCCACCAGTACAGTGATTCCGGTGGTGAAGCCCACCACCATGAGGGTGAGGATCTGCATGATCTGGGCGCCGTTGGATACCCCCACGATAGAGGCGGGATCGCAGTACCGGCCCACGATCAGCAGATCCACCGCGCCATAGATGAATTGAAGCAGAGAGGCCCCCATAAAGGGAAGTGCGAACCGGATTAGCCCGGTGTAGAGATTTCCCTGAAGCAGCTGTCTCTCGTTCATATGGGTGCTCTCCTTTCCATTGGGACCGGCCGCATCCCGGGGAAAGCGGCATCCGGCTATTTTCCGGGGGACTTCCCGGGCGGGCAGCGAAAGAACACTTCAGCGCCGGAGGCACATGCTGCGGGGCCTTTCCCGCCTGTTTTGCGTGTGTGCACAAGAAGCGCGATCCTGTTCTGAGTATAGCAGATAAAGATCAAATGACAATCTCGCAAATAGGACGAAAGAGAGGGAGAGCGCTGCCAAAACGGTCCCATTCTTACCTATGTAGAGAGAAGCGGCGGAAATCAGCGGATGGCAGAAGCGGCAGATACAAAACAGGGCCGCCCCGACCTGGGGCGGCCCTGCTCGGTTGTGAAAGACCGGAATCAGCCGATGGCAGTCAGGCCGCCGTCGGGATACAGGATGTTGCCGGTCATGAAGTCAGAGGCGGGAGCAGCCAGGAACAGCGCGGTGCCCACGCAGTCATCAGGATCGGACATGCGGCGCATGGGCAGGCCAGCGCCCTGCTGCTTCAGATACTCCTCCACGGTGACGCCATTCTCCTTGGCACGCATCTCAAAGATCTTGGTCATCATGGGAGTCTTCATGATGTTGGGACCAAAGGCGTTGACAGTGATGCCGAAGGGGCCGAACTCGGAAGCCAGCTGCTTGGTCAGCATATCCACAGCGCCCTTGGCGGCACAGTAGGCGGCGTTGCCGGGGCCCTTGGTGGCGATCTTGCCGCGGACGGAGGTGACATTGATGATCTTGCCGTAGCCGTGCTCCTTCATATACTTGCCGAAGTGCTTGCAGGTCATCAGAATGGAGGCGACATCGTCATGCATGACCAGGTCGAACTGATCCATGGGGAAGTCAAGGGCGGGGAACTTCTTGTTCACGCCCTGAGAGTTGACCAGAATGTCAATGTGGCCGTAGTCGGCATTGGCCTTCTCGGCGACAGCGGCGACCTGATCCTCCTTGCCGGCGTCCATCACATAGTACTTGAACTCCTTGCCGGTGGCTTCCTTCAGATCCTTGCAGGCGTCCTGCAGCTTGGACTCGGTACGGGAGGCGATGCACACATTGGCACCCATCTCGGCATAAGCCTGGGCAACCAGCTTGCCCAGACCGCCGGCGCCGCCGACGACCATAGCATTCTTACCGGTCAGATCAAACATTTTCTCGAACATGATAGCTTGACTCCTTTTATATTGAATTAAGAATGAATGGGAAAACCAAGGGAAGCGGGATCAGCCCTGGGGCTTGATCATGATGGTCATCATCTGAGCGGAGGTGATGCCGGTGTTCAGGCAGCCGCGCTTGGTGCCCTTGCCGAAGTGGACGGAGTCGCCGGCATGCAGGACGACCTTCTCGCAGTTGTCGTTGTCGTCGTACAGCTCCACAGTCATCTCGCCCTCGATGATGTAGTAGATCATCTCAAAGTTCGCGGGAGCCACATGAGCGCCGCCGCCGGGCAGGAAGTGGGACAGACCATGGACGATGGTGCCCCCGTTGACCTCAGCGGGATTGTGCAGACGAGTGGTACGGACATCGAAATGACCGGGGGCCTCGTACTTGACGGCCTCGTTCGCCTTTGTGACTTTGTAGCTCATGATAAAAACATCCTTTCATCATAGATTGGGGGTTATGTCCCTCGCGCTATGGTCTATTTTAGCACAATGCGCACCAGAGTGCAAGAGATATACTGGCAAACAAAACAAAAAAATACGAAAAGAAGCGGCGGGGGGATATTTCCGGGAGGCGGCGCGGGGCTTGTGCCGGAGGGAAGGCTGTGATACAATACCTCCCGAATATCGGGGGAACCGCGGCTGCCGGAAGGGCAGAGAAACAGGAGGAGAGAGGATGCCGCAGCGGGAGAATCTGGGCAGATTCATGCTGGAGACGGAACCGGGGACATTTCCCCTGGGGCGGGACAGCCTGCTGTTGGGAGAGTTTGCCACGGTGCGGTCCGGCTGGCAGGTGTGGGATCTGGGCTGCGGCGGAGGTGTGCTGCTCCTGCTGCTGGCCCAGCGGGCGGAGCGGTTGGGATTGACCGGAGTGGAGCTGGATCCCGCCGCTGCAGAACTGGCACGGCGCAACCTGCGGGACAACGGACTGGCAGGGGAGATCGTCGCTGGGGATGTCACCGCCCTGCCCCTGCCGCCGGGGGCCGCTGACCTGGTGGTGTCCAATCCCCCCTTTTTCCCGGCGGACGCCGGCCGCAGCGGCGGACCGGCCCGGAGCGAGGAGACCTTGACCCTGACCGGGCTGTGCACTGCCGCGGCGCGCCTGCTGCGGAGCGGGGGACGCTTTGCTCTGTGCGGCCGGCCGCATCGGCTGACCGCACTGCTGGACGAGACCCGGCGGGCCGGGCTGGAGCCCAAACGGCTGCAGCTGGTCCACCACAGCACGGCCCACCCCCCCTTCCTGATGCTGCTGGAGTGCGTGCGGGGAGGAAGGCCGGGGATGGAGCTGCTGCCCCCGGAGATCATGGAGGGAAAGTAGTAAAGTAGTAAGGAGGAGTGACCATGGCGGGAACGCTGTATCTGGTGCCCACCCCCATCGGCAACCTGGGGGACATTTCCCAGCGGATGGCGGATACCCTGGCCCAGGTGGATTTCATCGCCGCGGAGGATACCAGGGTGACCCTGAAGCTGCTCAACCACCTGGGGATCAAAAAACCCCTGCTGTCCTACTACCGGCACAATACCGGAGCGGGGGGAGAGGCGGTGCTGTCCCGCCTGCTGGCAGGGGAGAGCGGCGCACTGGTCACCGATGCGGGCACTCCGGCGGTCTCCGATCCGGGGGAAGAGCTGGTGGCCCAGTGTGCCCGGGAGGAGATCCCGGTGGTGGCGGTGCCGGGGCCCTGCGCCCTGATCACCGCCCTGTCGGTGTCCGGGCTGCCCACTGGGCGCTTTACCTTCGAGGGCTTTCTGGCCATGAACAGGAAGAACCGCCGGACACACCTGGAGAGTCTGCGGGAGGAGGAGCGCACGATGATTTTTTATGAGGCGCCCCACAAGCTGTGCGCCACGCTCCAGGATCTGCGGGACACCTTCGGCGGAGAGCGGCGGATCACCCTGTGCCGTGAACTGACCAAGCTGCATGAGCAGGTGCTGCGCACCACCCTGGATCAGGCGCTGGAGTATTTCAACGATACGCCTCCCCGGGGAGAGTTTGTGCTGGTGGTAGAGGGGGGCGGTCCGCGAGCGGCGGACGCTCTGTCTATCGAAGATGCAGCGCGTCAGGTGAAAGAACTGGTAGAACAAGGTGATTCTATGCGGGATGCGATCAAAAAAGTGTCGAAAAAACTGGAAATTTCGAAGAATCGGTTGTATCAGGAAGTATTACAAAATCCATCAGTTTAATATATATACAAAAAGTAATAAATAAGATGGGTAATCCATTCATCGCAAAACAGGATTAAGGCGAAAAAAATCCCTTCCGGCAGGAAGGGTTTTTTTCGCCTTTTGAGAGATTTTCCGTCCGCGCGTTTCAGCGGGTCAGTTCCTTGATGCAGTTGAGGCAGACATTTTTTCCCTTGAAGTTGACCACATCCTTGGCATCATCACAGAAGATGCACGAGGGCTGATACTTTTTCAGAATAATAGAGGGGCCGTCCACATAGATTTCCAGAGAATCCTTCTCAGCGATATCCAGGGTGCGGCGCAGCTCAATAGGGAGAACGATCCGGCCAAGCTCATCGACTTTACGAACGATTCCAGTTGATTTCATTGTTACACACTCCTTTTATCATTGATGGCGGTATGGTGGAGGGAAAAACGCTGCAATTCCGGAATATGCCGAAAATGGATAGAATGCGCCTGGACTTAGTATAACATATAGTAATATAATGTCAATAGAAAACAAGAAAAAAATGTAAATCTAACGAAAAAACACAAAATGATTGGAATGGAATAAAATTACATAAATGGGTGTCGAAATGTGAAACAGAAATAAAAATTACGCGAAAAGGGAAAGGGGCGAGCGAGATGGCGATGGCGTTGATCTGGACAGGAATGGTCACGGTGTCCATCCTGTGCGGCCTGCTGACCGGACGGGGCCCAGAGGTGGCGGCGGCCGCCATGGAGGGGGCCCAGGCGGCGGTGGAGCTGTGTATCTCCATGCTGGGCATCCTGTGCCTGTGGATGGGGGTGATGGAGGTGATGCGGCGCTGCGGACTGGCGGAAAAGCTGTCCAGGCTGCTGCGGCCCCTGCTGCGGCTGCTCTACCCGGAATTCCGGGAGGATCAGGCGGTGATGGACGCGGTGTCCGCCAATTTCTCCGCCAATCTGCTGGGACTGGGCAATGCGGCGACCCCTTTGGGGATTGATGCGGTGCGGCGGATGAGCCGACGCAGCCCCGGCGTGGCCAGTGACGATATGTGTACCCTGGTGGTGTGCAACACCGCCTCCATCCAGCTGCTGCCCACCACGGTGGCCAGTGTCCGCGCCGCGGCGGGGAGCGCCGCCCCCTTTGACATTTTGCCGGCAGTGTGGCTGGCATCCCTGATTTCAGTGACGGTGGGATTGAGCGCGGCAAAGCTGATGGCGCGGCTGTGGAGGCGGTGAGATGGGACTGCTGTTCACCATGACGGTTCCCCTGGTGATGATGGGAGTGGCGCTGTATGCCTCCGCGAAGCGGGTGGATGTGTACACTGCGCTGGTGGATGGAGCGGGAGAGGGGCTGGGCACCATGGCCCGTATTGCGCCCGCCCTGGTGGCACTGCTGACGGCGGTATACATGCTCCGTGCCTCCGGCGCGCTGGAGCTGGCGGCGGGGGCCATGGCCCCTGTGCTGGGGTGGCTGGGGATCCCGCCGGAGACCGCCCCGCTGCTGATGGTGCGGCCGGTGAGCGGCTCTGCCGCATTGGGGGTGGGGGCGGAACTCATCGAGACCTATGGTCCTGACTCTACCGTGGGACGGACCGCAGCCGTGATGCTGGGCTCCACAGAGACTACTTTTTACACCATCGCCGTCTATTTCGGCGCAGCGGGAATCCGCCGCACCCGCTATGCGGTGCCTGCGGCGCTGTGCGCTGATCTGGCGGGCTTTGTAGCTGCCAGCTGGGCGGTGCGGCTATGTTTTACCTGAGAGGAGCCGCCTTTTGCCGCGGCGGCGGGAGCTATTTCTGCTCCCCGTCCTGTTCGACGCTCTCCTCCCGGGATTCCGGCACCATCATGGGGGTATCCTGCTCCAGATGGTCAAAATAATCCTCGTTTTTGAGTGTCGGTTTGCGGTGACGGGCGATGGCCATGATGGTGGGGAAGAGAAAGATGGCGATCAGCCCTCCGGAGAAGCCGTTGTTGTACAGGTTCATCCCCGCCACTGGAGAACTGGTGTACAGCACCACCGAGGAGTGGAGAAATCCGGCCAGCACCCCATAGGGCCAGCCGAAGGTCCCCGAGATGGGCGCCAGTGTGGTGCAGAAGAGACAGGCCAGCTGAACGGCGGGGTCGGACAGGTTCCACTGCATCACCACACCGCCCAGGGCGACGCCCGCCATCACCGGCAGGATGTTCCGAACATGCTTTCCAAAGGCGGAGAACCCCATGATGGTGAGGATTCCCCCCACGGTGGGACCGTTCAGATCGCCTCCCGCCAGCAGGAGAAAGACCATGGAGATCAGACCGTTGACGCCGGTGTTGACCAGTACGGGGGCCGGACCGAACATGCGCAGATAGTCGCTGGGGGCCCGGCCGCTGGTTTGGAGGAGCAGGCGGTACCCCGCCCACACCGCCCAGATGGGCGTGCCGCAGAAAAACAGCCCTGCGGCGATCAGCCCCAGGCAGAACACGCCCATTACCGCAGAGAACAGCCGGTCGTACCCGCTGGCCCAGTGGTAGTGCAGGGTGGGGTCCGCCCCCAGCGAGGTCATCAGCGGCACGCAGATCATGGCCAGCAGACCGCAGGCAAAGCCTACATTGTACAGATTCATCCCATTTTGGATGCGGTAGGTATAGGCGGCCAGCGGGGGAGTGACGAAGCCGATGGCCAGTCCCACCAGGCCGCCCCAAAAGGGATTGCCCCAACCGTTGTCAATGGCGATATAGCTGACCACAGGGGCCAGGGCGGTGGCCATCAGGCCGATGCCGGCGTAGCTGCCCCAGGGCTCCCGCCGAACCTTGGCGTAGAGCCAAGCACCGATGAGGATGGGCATCATATTTACCGGGTTTTTGCCGAACAGCGAGAACCCGGCCATGAGGCCCACCTCCACCAGGGTCATGCCGTTGGGTACGGCGCCGGAGAACTGCAGGATGACCAGGGAGACAGCGGTGACCAGCGCACAGTTCACCAGCGCTGCCCCCGGTCCGGATACCAGCACATAGTCGGTGATCAGCGCGTCCTCCACCCGGACGATCCGGATCAGGCCGGTCCAGATATTCTGTGGCGTGTCCAGCAGAAAGCCCACGCACCCCAGCAGGGCGGTGCATGCCCACAGGCAGGGGAACATCCGCGCATAACGGTCGTGGCGGCTCCGGCCGGGATGATGGACCCGGGCTTGGTTTGGCATCAGCAGCTCTCTCCTCTCCAGACGGGTGGACGGGAAGGGACTCAGACTTGCGCGTTGAAATAATCCCGGGTCTGCCGGGCGTTCTCCATCACAGCGGTACGCAGTGCCTCCAGAGAGGGAAACTTCTGTTCCGGCCGGAGGAATTTGTGGAATTCCATGCGTATCTTCCGGCCATAGAGGTCTCCCTCGAAATCCAGGATGAAGCCCTCCACCGTGACCCGGCGGTCATCGCCGCCCACGGTGGGCCGCACTCCCACATTGGTCACAGCGGCGTATTCCCGCCCGTCGTCCAGGAAGACGCGGGTGGCATACACCCCCAGGGCAGGGGTGATGACGCCCGGCGGGACACGGAGGTTGACGGTGGGAAAACCGAGCGTGGAGCCCAGCCGCTTGCCGTGCTCCACCGTGTCGGTAAAGCAGTGGGGATGCCCCAGATAGCGGTTGGCGGTCTCCATCTCCCCCTGGGCCACCAGGGTGCGGATATAGGTGGAGGAGATGATCCGGTCGTCCAGATAGACGGGCGGGATGATGTCACAGCCGACACCCAGCCGGCTGCACAGGTCCTGGAGACGGTGGGTATCCCCTTCTCCTTTGTAGCCGAAGCGGAAGTCATGGCCGGCCACCAGATGGACGGCGCCGTGCTGCTGGATCAGGTAGTATTTGACGAATTCCTGCCAGGGCATGTGCATCATGTGCTGGTCGAAGTGGGCCACGATCACATCCCGGATGCCGTACAGACGGCACATCAGCTCCGCCCGGTCGCCGGGGGAAGTGAGCAGGGGTACCGGCTGGCGAAGGATCAGGTTCTCCGGATGGGTGTCAAAGGTCACAGCGGCGGGCCGGGCGTCCAGCGCGGCGGAGCGCTCCGCCACCCGGCGCAGCAAGGCGGCGTGGCCCAGATGGACGCCGTCGAAAAAGCCCAGTGCGATCACTCGTTTTTCAGATTGCATACCGCTACACCTCGAAAAAGCTCTTGATGGTGGTCAGCCGGCCGCCCTCACAGCGGCTCAGCGCCAGAAATTCCCCCTCCGGTCCATACACCCGGTACTCCCCGTCGGCCAGGCCGGGGATGGAGAGAGTCGTGCCGTTGCGTACCTCTCGGGCCGCGCGGGGGCGCAGCCGGATCTGCGGCCGATGGGCGAACAGGGTGTCTGTCCCCCGCAGCAGGGCGGCGGGATTGGGGGCGGAGAGCACCGTCTCCAGGGACACCGCGTCCTCCAGGGTGAACCCGGCGGCCATGGTGCGCCGAAGGGAACACATGGCCGCTCCGCAGCCCAGGACCTGACCGATGTCATGGCACAGGGTGCGCACATAGGTGCCCTTGGAGCAGCGGACCCGCAGCAGATAGGTATCATGGCCGGTCTGCTCCTCCAGGGTGAGGGAGTGGATGGTCACCGGGCGGGGCGGGCGGTCCACCTCCTTCCCCTTGCGGGCCAGCTCGTAGAGCTTCTTCCCGCCGATCTTGATGGCAGAGTACATGGGGGGGACCTGGAGAAGAGGGCCGCGGAAGCGTTCCAGCACCGCCTCCAGCTCTGCCCGGCCGGCGGTGACCGGACGGCGCTGGAGCACCTGGCCGGTGGTGTCCTGGGTGTTTGTAATAACTCCAAGTTGTATCCCGGCGAGATATTCCTTTTCGGAATCGGCGGCGAAAGCGACGCCCCGGGTGGCCCGGCCCAAAAACACGGGGAGCACTCCGGTGGCCATGGGGTCCAGTGTGCCGCCGTGGCCGACCCGGCGCTCGTGAAACAGGCCCCGCAGCTTGGCGCACACATCCATGCTGGTCCAGTCCTGCGGCTTGTCGATGATCAGAATGCCGGTGGGCATAACGAGTCCTCCCAACAGATGAAAAGTGAGAGACCTTGTCGAAAATGAGGGATCAGCCCTCACGCTGGATCTGCCGGATGGCGTCCAGAACGGCATGCCTGGCCTGCTCCAGCGGAAGGTCCACCGTGGCGCCGGCGGCGGCGGCGTGGCCGCCCCCACCCAGCAGAGCGCAGGTGCGGGTGGCGTTGAGGCTGTCGTCGGTGCGCAGCGAGATCTTGGTGCGGGTGGGGGAGAGCTCCCGCAGGGTGGCGGAGATGCGCACCCCCTGGATCTGTCCGGCAAAGGCAGCCAGATCCTCCGCATCCGCTTCCCCTGCCCCGGCCTGCGTCATCATATCCAGGGAGAGACCGGCGATGGCGATGGCGCCGCCGTCATGGAACTCCATACCGGCCAGCAGCAGGCTCTCCAGCTTCAGCCGGGGGAGGGAGACGGTGCGGAAGCAGCGCTTGTTTACCTTGCGGTAAAAGTCGCCGTGCTCCATCAGCGCCGCGGCCACCCGGTGGGTGTTGGGGGTGGTGTTGGAGTAGACAAAGCAGCCGGTGTCGGTGGACACCGCCACATAGAGGGGAAGGGCGATCTCCGGATCCATCTGTCCCAGTTCCAGGCAGATGGCGTAGACCAGTTCGCCGCAGGCGGCCAGGGTGGGGTCCACGCAGCACTCGGCGGCAAAGCCGTCGTAGGAGGGGTGGTGATCGATGGCCAGATCCACCGCTTCGGCGTAGGGGCGGGCATTGTTGGGGAACAGGCCTGCGGTGGCGATGTCCACCGACACCACGGTCTCATGGTGATAGCCGTCGGACGCCCAATAGGGGGAGACATAGTCGGCGTAGGTGGAGGTGACCTCCGGGTTGGGAAGGACGGCGGCGGTCTTGCCCGCCCGGCGCAGGGCGGCGCACAGCCCGGCGGCGCAGCCCAGGGTGTCCCCGTCGGGGCGCAGATGGGTGAGGATCAGAAAGTTGTCCCGGCGCAGCAGCCAGGCGGCGGTCTCGGCGGCGGTCATGGGGTCACTCCTCCTCTTCCAGATCGATGTGGGCGTTGGCGGGGTTTGCGGGCTTGACCACCTGGGGGTCCCGGAGCATCTGCAGGATGTGGGCGCCCTTGTCGATGGAATCGTCCCGCACAAAGGACAGCTCCGGGGTGCTGCGCAGATCCAGGGCGCGCCCCAGCTCCCGCCGGAGATAGCCGGCGGCGGATTTCAGACCCTTGAGCACCTGGTCCTCGGCGGATTTGTCCAGGGCACTGATATATACCTTGGCGTATTTCAAATCAGGGGTGGTCTCCACCGCGGTCACCGAGATCATCCCGGATACCCGGGGATCCTTTACCGTGGGGAGGAGCGCGGCCAGCTCCCGCTGGATCTCCTCGTTGATGCGTCCCATTCGATTGCTTGCCATATTGGCTCTCTCCTTTCCAGAAAGGGCATTGGGGCCCTATCGTTCCACCGTGATACAGGTGTTCCACTTTTCCAGCGGCTCGATGGCCTCCCGGTCCAGGCCGGCCAGCCGCCCCCGGTACCGGGTCAGCCCGTCCTCCAGATAGCGGGGCACCCAGACGCTCCACAGCTCCACCGTCTCCCCCGGGGGCAGGTTCGCCTCCAAATAGGCCCGCAGCGCCGCCGCGTCCTCCGGGGCGGCCCGCAGGTCCAGCTCATACCGCATGCCCTTCATGGGGAAGTTCAGCTCTTCCACCGCGTGCTGGTAGTACTCGTTGGGCCGGACCGAGAAGCCGTCCTCCTCTACCTGGATGGTGTGCCCGCCGTCCCGGACAGTGCGGATGCGGCGGGTCTTGGGCTCCTGTAGGGGCAGGGGCCGGTCGGCGCACAGCAGTGTGACATGACTCACAGGGGTTCTCCCTCCAACGCGGCAGGGGGGCGGGCGAAGCGCCCGCCCCCCTGTCGGTATTTTGTGCTCACAGACAGGCCTGATTCCAGCTCAGACCTCAATTTGCTCCATGAGGTAGGCCTCCACTACATCGCCCACCTTGATGTCCTGGAACTTTTCGAAAGTGATGCCGCACCTCCCCACGGGATGGGACATCCCGTGGGGGCCCCGCTATTTTTAAAATGCTCGGGCGAACTAAATTCGCCCTGCGCAAATCTCCGCCTGCGGCTGCGATTTTACGCGCCAAAAGGCGCGCCCTCGCGATGCGAGGGACTCGTGCGGCCTCAGACTTCGATCTGCTCCATGAGGTAGGCCTCCACCACATCGCCCACCTTGATGTCCTGGAACTTTTCGAAAGTGATGCCGCACTCGTAGCCCTGGGCGACCTCCTTCACGCTGTCCTTGAAGCGCTGGAGGGAGGCGATGGCGCCGTCGTAGATGACGATGTTGTCCCGGAGCAGGCGCATCTGAGCGCCCCGCTGCATCTTGCCCTCGGTGACATAGCAGCCGGCCACCATGCCCACATTGGTGATGCGGAAGACCTCCCGCACCTCGGCCCGGCCCAGGTCCACTTCCTTGAACTTGGGGGAGAGCATGCCCTTCATGGCGGTCTCGATCTCATTGATGGCGTCGTAGATGACCCGGTACATCCGCATATCCACATGGTTCCGGGCGGCGGAGTCCCGGGCGTTGGAATCGGGACGGACATTGAAGCCCACGATGATGGCGCCGGAGGTGGTGGCCAGCATCACATCGCTCTCGTTGATGGCGCCCACGGCGCAGTGGATGACCCGCACCCGCACCTCGTCGTTGGAGAGCTTCTCCAGGCTGGTCTTCACCGCCTCAGCGGAACCCTGGACATCCGCCTTGACGATCAGATTCAGGTTTTTCAGCTCGCCCTGCTGGATCTGGGAGAACAGGTCCTCCAGAGAGACCTTGCCCACCGGGGCGGCGGCTGCGGCCTTCTGCTCGTGCTTGCGCTGCTCGGCCAGCTCCCGGGCCATGCGCTCGTCAGCCACGGCGTGGAAATCGTCACCGGCGTCAGGTACCTCGCCCATGCCGATGATCTCCACGGGGACGGAGGGGCCGGCGGCCTTCAGCTTCTCCCCACGGGCGCTGGTCATGGCGCGAACGCGGCCCACAGCGGTGCCGGCGATGATGACATCCCCCTGATGGAGGGTGCCGTTCTGCACCAGAAGGGTGGCAATGGGGCCGCGCCCCTTGTCCAGCCGGGCCTCGATGACGGTGCCGTGGGCGGAGCGGTTGGGGTTGGCCTTCAGCTCGCCCATCTCGGCGGTGAGGGTGACCATCTCCAGCAGGTTGTCGATGCCCATGCCCGTCTTGGCGGAGATGGGGCAGACGATGGTCTCGCCGCCCCACTCCTCGGGCACCAGGCCGTACTCGGTGAGCTGCTGCTTGATGCGGTCGGGGTTGGCCTCCGGCTTATCCATCTTGTTGATGGCCACGATGATGGGGATCTCGGCGGCCTTGGCGTGGTTGATGGATTCGATGGTCTGGGGCATGATGCCGTCGTCGGCGGCCACCACCAGGATGGCGATGTCGGTGATCATGGCGCCCCGGGCGCGCATGGCGGTGAACGCCTCGTGGCCGGGGGTGTCCAGGAAGGTGATGGGCTTGCCGTTCACCTGGACCTGATAGGCGCCGATGTGCTGGGTGATGCCGCCCGCCTCGCCGGCGGCCACATGGGAGTGGCGGATATAGTCCAGCAGGGAGGTCTTGCCGTGGTCCACATGGCCCATGACCACCACCACGGGGGCGCGGGGCACCAGGTCCTCCGGCTTGTCCTCGGCGGTGTCGATGAGCTTCTCCTCGATGGTGACGATGACCTCCTTCTCCACCTTGCAGCCCATCTCCTCGGCGATGATGGCGGCGGTGTCGAAGT
>CALWZP010000034.1 GCA_944386055.1 uncultured Oscillospiraceae bacterium
TTTGACCGCCTGACCGACGGTCTACTTTGTTGCGCCCCTTTTTAGAGTGGTGTGTCACTGATTTGTTTCAAACTTGTGGTCCCCCCAAAAGGAACTGAAAGATGAGGCATAGAGAGAAAATGTATTTCCTCAGGAAATCCTGTTGATAAGGTGTAATTCAACTATATAATCGGACAATTCGTTTGTCAAGCAAGAATTCACCTACAAAAATGTTTATAAAAAATGAACACTCCATATGCTATGGCATAAAGAGGTGGTCGACATGAAACTGGACTATGGAGAAATCGGAAAGAGAATTGCGCACCGCAGGAAACAACTTGGATTGAAACAGGCGGCTGTAGAGGAAAAGGCGGATATCGGGACCAAATATCTTTCCAGCATCGAGAGAGGGATTTCCATTCCGTCCACCGAGGTGATCATGCGTCTGGCCATTGCCCTGGACACCACGCCGGACGAATTTCTGGTGGGAACGGCCCGCTATGACGACGAGGGAGAACAGTGGCGGGGTGTGGCGGAGTTTCTGCGGGGGCTGACGCCGGGCCAGCTGGCCCTGGCGGAGGAGCTGATCCGGGTGGCCGCCCGGCAGAAGCTGGAGAAGTGAGCCCGCGGAGCCCCGCTGCGGCAAGGCGCCCCCGGACGGGAGCGCAAAGCTCAGGGGCGGCACAGGCAGAGAAAAGGCGCGGGGCTACGGCCCCGCGCCTTGCTGCATTATAAATCGGTCTCCACCGCCGCCCGGAAGGTGTAATCCTCCCCCCGCAGCTGCCGCAGCAGGGTGGTCAGCGCCTGGGCGGAGACGGCGCTGTCGTCCATGGTGACGAAGATGTCTCCGCTGCGCCGGGTGATGGAGCGGAGCGTGTTGGCCGCCAGGGTGGCGGAGCTGATGTCCCCGTCGGGGACGGCGTCCACCTCCCCCTGCCACAGCAGGAAGCCCTCTCCCTCCGCCAGGGCGGTCAGAGAGTCCTCTGCCGCCGCGATGTGGGTCTGGACCCGGGCGATCTTGGCCAGCAGACGGCTGCCCTCCTCCAGCTGCGCCGCGGCGTCCGCCGGGTCCTCTCCCCGGACCAGCAGCCCCACACTGTGCCCCGAGCCCACCGTCCGGCGGATCAGGCTGTCCTGCTCCGCCATCAGGTCGGCGGGCAGAAGGAACAGGGCGTGGATCCCATACTGGTCCAGCAGATCCAGCAGCTGCGCCCAGCTCTCCCCGGTTTCACAGCGGAAAGCCAGATATATCCGCCCGCCGGTCACCGGCTCCTCCGGCTCGGGGTCGGAGGGAGTGGGCTGGGGATCGGTGGAGGGCTGCGGCTCCGGGTCGGGGATGTTCTGACTTTGGAGATACTCCTGCAGGCGGCTGGCCATCCAGGGAGAACCGGCGTCGATGAAGTCGGCGTCGCTGAGTACGGCGGAGGAGTTGGTGACCCGGATGAGGTTGCCGTAGGCGGTGATGGTGTTGCTCCAGCTCAGGCCGAAGAAGTCGCAGGTGAAGCCCACCGGGATGTACACCACGCCGTTGCGGGTCACCGCGCGGGCGGAATAGACATAGCCGGTGTGCTGGTTGCGGGCGTTGCCCGCGTCCAGGTCATAGACCAGCATCTGCCGCAGGTTATACACCGTCAGAGTGTTGCCGCTGTGGCTGTAGCTGCAGGACACCCCCAGGCTGATGCCGGTGGAGTTGGGGTCGAACATGGTGTAGGGGACATACAGCACCCCGTCGGACACCATGGGCATGGACCCGGCGGACAGGGGCAGGATGGTGTCGTTGACTGCGGTGAAGTAGATGGTCCCCGCGGCGGCGGCCCGGCCGGAGAGCAGACCGGCGCACAGGGCCAGCACGCACAGCAGGGACAGCGCGGTCCGCTTCATGAGGCCACCTCCCGGGAGTTAAGATCGCACTGCGTGCGCAGGTTTCGGTTTACAGGATGGATTTTATCATAGTATAATGGAAAACACAAGGGCCGCGCCCCGGCGCGGCCTGACCAACGGATGGGAGAGATCGATACCATGGACTACGCGAAGGAATCGCTGAAGCTGCACTACCAGTGGCGGGGCAAGCTGGACATCGTGCCCAAGATGGAGGTGAAGGACAAGCAGTCCCTGTCCCTGGCCTACACCCCCGGGGTGGCCCAGCCCTGTCTGGAGATCCAGAGGGATGTGAACAAGAGCTATGAGCTCACCGGCCGGTGGAACACCGTGGCGGTGGTCACCGACGGCACCGCGGTGCTGGGCCTGGGGGACATCGGCCCCGAGGCGGGCATGCCGGTGATGGAGGGCAAGTGCGTGCTGTTCAAGGCCTTCGGCGGGGTGAACGCCGTGCCCCTGTGCATCCGCTCCAAGGATGTGGATGAAATTGTCAACACCGTGGCCCTGCTGGCGGGCTCCTTCGGCGGGGTGAATCTGGAGGACATCTCCGCCCCCCGGTGCTTTGAGATCGAGCGGAAGCTGAAGCAGCGCTGCGACATCCCCATCTTCCACGATGACCAGCACGGCACCGCCATCATCGTGGCCGCCGCGCTCCGCAACGCCCTGAAGATCGTGGGCAAGGAGATCGGGGAGGTCACCGCCGTGTTCTCCGGCGCCGGCGCCGCGGGCACCGCCATCTTCAAGCTGCTCCGCGCCATGGGCCTGGGGGACGGGGTGATCTGTGACAGCCGGGGGGCCATCTGTTCCCGCCGCACTGATTTGAATCCGGAGAAACAGGCCCTGCTGGCTATCTCCAACCGGGAGGACCGTTCCGGCTCCCTGGCGGAGGTGATCCGGGGGGCGGATGTGTTCATCGGGGTGTCTGCACCGGGGACAGTCACCGCCGATATGGTGCGCTCCATGGCCAAAGACCCCATCCTCTTCCCCATGGCCAACCCGGTCCCTGAGATCATGCCTGACGAGGCCAGGGCGGCGGGGGCCGCCGTGGTGGGCACCGGGCGCAGCGACTTCCCCAACCAGATCAACAATGTGCTGGCCTTCCCCGGGGTGTTCCGGGGTGCGCTGGATGTCCGGGCCAGCGATATCAACGAGGAGATGAAGCTGGCCGCCGCCCGTGCCCTGGCCGACCTGGTGGGGGAGGACCTGTCACCCAACTGCATCGTCCCCCTGGCCTTCGATCCCCGCGTATGCCCCGCTGTGGCCAAGGCGGTGGCCGAGGCGGCGAAGGAGAGCGGCGTGGCCCGGGCGTGACGGGAGCGGAGGGCATACGCGGGGGACCCGCGGCAGCGGGACGGCGCGGATGCGCCGCACAAGTGCTCTGCCGGAGGCAGAGCCTTGGCGCAGGGGCGATTCACTCGCCCCGAGCACTTTCAAAGAAGAGGGGTCCCCATGGGGCTTGCCCCATGGGGATATGCCCCGCTGTGGCCCAGGCGGTGGCCGAGGCGGCGAAGGAGAGCGGCGTGGCCCGGGCGTGACCGGAGCGGAGGGCATACGCGGGGGACCCGCGGCAGCGGGACGGCGCGGATGCGCCGCACAAGCGTGATTCAAAAGGGGAGACCTGGGCATGACCGACGAGGAGCTGGACATGGAGGAGTGGGCGGACTGGCTGGGGGAGACCTCCCTCTCCCGGGAGGAGCCTCCCCTCCGGGATGAGCGGATGCTGGAGGGCAGCCGCATGACCGACCGGGCGGACGCCCATGCGCATATCGCCCGGGTGCTGGGTTTCCCACCGGGGGAGGGACTGGAGCTGGGGGAGCTGGAGGAGCTGCTGGGGGAGCTGGGCCCTACCTCCCTGCTGCTGTGCGACCCCCAGGATCTGCTCCCCGGCGACCCGGACTACCGGGATGCACTGCTGGAGGTGTTCCGGCGGGCGTCTCTGGACAACCCGCTGTTCTTCTTCCGAGTGGAGGAGAGACCATTTTAACCGTTTTTTAAGAAAGACTAAAAGACCTTTTTGCCTCCCGGGGATATACTGAGGTCCAGAATGGAACAATCCCCGAGGAAAGGACGGAGACGACATGGAGATCACACTGGAACAGGTGGAGCGCCTGCGGGAGAAGATGGATGTGTCCTATGGGGAGGCCCGGGCCGCCCTGGAGCACTCCGGCGGCGACCTGCTGGGGGCGCTGATCTGGCTGGAGGAGAAACAGGGCAAGCGCACGGAGAAGGGGGGCTTCTACTCCACGGACAGCTCTGCCCGTCGGGAGGCGGAGGAGCGGATCGTCCTCCCCGCCGATCCTCCCCGGCGGGAGCGGCCCAGCCTGGGAGCCATGCTGAAAAAGCTGTGGACCGTGCTGGTGGAAAACGAGATGGAGGTCTGGCGGAAGGGGAAGCTGCTCTCCTCGGTGCCGGTGTTCATCCTGATCCTCCTGCTGATCCTGGGCTTCTGGGTGGTCATCCCGGTGCTGATCATCGGGCTGTTCCTGGGCTGCCGGTACACCTTTCACGGCCCCGACCTGGGGCGGGAGGACCTGAACGACCTGATGAGCGCCGTGTCCGACACGGCGGAGCGGGTGGCCGCCGAGTTCAAGGACGGGGCGGAGAAGAAGCACAAAAAAGCCGGGGACGAGTGACCCGGACGGGGAGGAATGACCGATGGCGGAGCGGATCCTGCTCATCGAGGACGAGGAGAAGCTGGCCCGCATGGTGGAGATGGAGCTGCGCTATGAGGGCTATGAGGTGGATAAGGCGCTGGACGGCCGCACCGGTCTGGACAAGGCGCTGAGCGGGCAGTTCGACCTGGTGCTGCTGGATATCATGCTCCCCGCCCTGTCGGGGATGGAGGTGCTGCGCCGCCTGCGCAGGGAGAGCCAGGTGCCGGTGATCATGCTCACCGCCCGGGACACCGTGGTGGACAAGGTCTCGGGGCTGGACTCGGGGGCGGACGACTACATCACCAAGCCCTTCGCCATCGAGGAGCTGCTTGCCCGCATCCGGGCCGCCCTCCGCAAGCGCGCCGTCCGGCAGGAGGAGGAAAACACCGTGCTCACCGCCGGCCCCCTGACCCTGGACCCGGTGCGCCACACCGCCCAGGTGGGGGACACTCCCCTGGAGCTGACCCGGCGGGAGTTCGACCTGCTGCGCTACCTGCTGGAGAACAAGGACCGGGTGGTCTCCCGGGAGGTGCTGCTGGACCATGTGTGGGGGTTCGACTTTGTGGGGGAGACCAACGCGGTGGATGTGTACATCCGCTTTCTGCGCAGCAAGATCGACGAGCGCTTCGGCATCAAGCTCATCCACACGGTGCGGGGCGTGGGATATGTGATCCGGGAGGAGGAGAAGGCATGAAGGCCAACAAGATCGTCTACACCTCCAATACGGGCTTTACCCGCCGGTATGCCGAGATGCTGGGGAAGGCCACGGGGCTGCCCGTGTACGACCTGGCCCAGTCCCCTCAGGGGGGCAGCGCCCTGTATCTGGGGTGGCTTCGGGCGGGAAAGATCCACGGCCTGGCCCGGGCGCGGAAAAAGCACCTGGTCACCGGCTGCTGCGCCGTGGGGCTCACCGACCGGCCGCCCATGGAGAAGCTGTCCGCCCAGCTGCCGGAGGGGAAGGTATTCTACCTCCGGGGCGGCTATGACCACGGCGGGCAGCATGGCCTGAACCGCCTGATGATGACCGCCATGATCAAGAGCATGGAGAGGCGCCCGCCGGAGGACGCGGCGGCCCAGGGATTGCTGCGCGCCGCCCGGGAGGGGGCGGACTTCGTCACAGAGGAGCAGCTCTCCCCGGTGGAGGACTGGCTGCGGGGGTGAGCATTGCCCGCGGGGAAAGGGGGAAAGCGCATGGCAAAGAGACAGACCGGCCGGCCGGCCCGGCCGGTGAAGTCCAGTTCCATCGTGCGCAGGCTCAACACCCGCCTGTTCCTGCGGATGCTGGGCGTCTTCGTCATCCTGGACCTTCTGCTGGCACTGCTGGCCGCCCTGGGGCTGTTCCTCTACGCGGAGGGGCGCTGCGCCAGCGTGGCCGCCCTGGTAGAGGAGCGGGGGGTTCCCACCCAGGAGGCCTTGGCGTGGATGGAGGCCAGCGACTATACCATCGTCCCCCTGGACCGTTCGCCGGAGGGCCTCGCCGTGCCCTTCCCCTGGCTGCCGGTTCCCCAGGAGACCGCCGATGGCCTGCGCCGCTGGGACATCACCTCCTATTATACTGTGGAGCTGCCCAACGGCGGGGAGCCCTATGCCGTCACCCTGGACCTGACGGGGGCCTTCCGGCTGCTGACGGCGGCCTTCGTGATCCTGGCGGTGTGCCAGGTGGTGCTTCTGCTCTCCGGTCTTCTGCGCAACGCCACCACCATCAAAAAGACCCTGCGGCCCATTCAGGAGCTGGCCGCCACCGCCGCCCGGCTCAACTCCATGGCCCACATGTCCCGGCAGGAGCTGGAGGCCCTGGCGGAGGAGCTGGACAAGATCAACGCCACCCACCTGGACGAGCGCATCGACCTGCCCGGCACCCAGAAGGAGCTGCAGTCCCTGGCGGAGGCCATCAACGGGATGCTGGACCGCATCAACGCCGCTTATCAATCCCAGATGCGCTTCGTCTCTGACGCCAGCCACGAGCTGCGCACCCCCATCGCGGTCATCCAGGGGTACGCCAATCTGCTCAGCCGCTGGGGGAAGGACGACCCGGCGGTGCTCCAGGAGTCCATCGACGCCATCCGCAGCGAGGCGGAGTCCATGAAGGAGCTGGTGGAGCAGCTGCTGTTCCTGGCCCGGGGGGACAACGACACCATGCGCATCGAGATGGAGGTGCTGGAGCTCACCGCCCTGGCGGGAGAGGTGGCACGGGAGATGGAGATGATCGACCAGACCCACGATTTCCAGGCCCGGTGGACGGGGCCGGTGTACCTCTACGGGGACGACGGGCTGGTGAAGCAGGCCCTGCGGGTGCTGGTGGACAACAGCGTGAAGTACAGCCCCGACGGGGGGACCATCACCCTGACGGTGGAGGCGGCGGGGGACACCGCCCGCCTGTCCGTCCAGGACCAGGGGCAGGGGATGAACGCCGCCTCCCTCCCCCGCATCTTCGACCGGTTCTACCGCACCGACGAGTCCCGGGCCCGCCAGACCGGGGGCACCGGGCTGGGGCTGTCCATCGCCAAGTGGATCGTGGAGCGCCACGGCGGCCACATCGAGGTGTGGTCCTTCGAGGGGGTGGGCACCCGGATGACCATGGTGTTTCCCCGGGCCACCCCGGCGGAGGAGGAGCGCTGATGTACCTGGTCTATATCCTGCGCTGCGGGGACGGCAGCCTGTATACCGGTATCACCAACGACCTGTCCCGCCGCCTGGCCGCCCACAGCAGCGGCCGGGGGGCCAAGTACACCCGCAGCCGCCTGCCGGTGGCGCTGGTGTGGCAGGAGGCGCAGCCGGACAAGTCCGCCGCCCTGCGCCGGGAGCGGCAGATCAAGGCCCTCTCCCGGGCGGAGAAGCTCCAGCTCATCGCTGGGGAATAAAAGCGAAAAAGCGGGGCCGCGGGGACTTATGTCCCCGCGGCCCCGTCTTATTTCAGAAGGAAGCCCGCCTCGCCCAGGGCGCTGAGCACCCGGTCCATGGCGGCCTGGTCGGGACAGGCGATGGTGTGCAGGTGGATGCCGTCGGTGAGGGCGGAGAGCAGCTTGGCCGAGCCCCCCTCCACCCGGCGGAGAAACTCCTCCACATCCCCCCGGGTGCGCAGGCACAGGGGTCCCCGCAGCTCGCCGTAGATGGGGTGCTCCACCACCACATCCACCGCCTCTCCGCCGTTGTCCACGATGAGCATCAGCTCCCGTCCCGTGTCGGCGGCGGAGTGGACGCAGGCCACCGTGCGCCGCAGCCCCGGCCCCGGCGTTCCGATGAGATATCCACGGGGGGTGGCGGTGATGAGGACACCCCCCGCCCGGAGCAGGGCGATGTCCCCCACGATGATCTGCCGGCTGACGGAAAAGCGCTCCGCCAGCGCCGCGGCGCTGATGGGGGCGCCGGCCTGACGGAGCAGGGCCTCGATGGCGGCCCTGCGCTGCTGTGCGGTCATGGTTCTTCTCATCCTCCTCCGGGGCGTTGTGCCCTCTATTATATCATCTGCCGCCGCCGGGCGCAACGCTTGCATTTTCTCCGGCAGTGCGCTACAATGGAGCATCATGGAGAAAGGGGGCGCTCCCGTGACCCGAGACGAGGCATTTGAATTTCTGGACCGTACCGCCCGGGGTATCGCCGAGATGTTCGGCAGCTCCTGCGAGACGCTGATCCACGATTTCTCCATCCCCACCCACCCCATCCTGGCCATCTACAACAGCCATGTGTCGGGGCGGACGGTGGGCTCCACCCAGGACATCCTGGGCACCACCAAGGCGGTGGATGAGGAATCCTCCACCACCGACCTGGTGAATCTGTTCGCCAGCACCCCCTCGGGACAGCAGATCAAAAGCTCCACCTTCCACCTCATCGGCCCGGACTACAACCTGGCCCTGGGCATCAACTTCGACTACACCTCTCTGGTGTACGCCAACCGCATCCTGGTGGACCTGATGAGCGCGGACGCCGACCTGCAGAGCGCCCTGTGGCATGGGGGGGACGCCGCCCTGGCGGATGTGTTCGACGAGTGCGCCGCGGCGGTGGGGAAGCCCCTTACGGCGCTGTCCAAGAAGGACCGGGTGAAGCTCATCGCCCTGCTGGACCAGAAGAACGCATTTTCCTACCGCAAGTCGGTGCCCTATGTGGCCAAGCGCCTGGGGGTGTCCCGGTATACGGTGTACAAGTACCTCAGCGAGCTGACCGGCGAGCCCGCCGAACAGGAAGAGACATGAACAAAGACGGGGGCGGCCCATGATAGGGCCGCCCCCGCGTCTTGTACCTCTTTGATCGGGCGATCATTTCTCCTTCAGGGTGCCGTTGGCCTGGGCGGAGAGGTAGGCGTTGATGAACCCGTCCAGATCGCCGTCCATCACGGCGCCGATGTTGCTGGTCTCATAGCCGGTGCGGTTGTCCTTCACCAGCTGATAGGGCATGAAGACATAGGAGCGGATCTGGCTGCCCCACTCGATCTTCAGCTGGACTCCCTTCAGGTCGGAGATCTTCTCCGCGTGCTGCTGCATCTGCAGCTCCACCAGCTTGGCCCGCAGCATCTTCATACAGTTGTCCTTGTTCTGGAACTGGCTGCGCTCCTGCTGGGAGGAGACCACGATGCCGGTGGGCTTGTGGATGAGACGCACGGCGGAGGAGGTCTTGTTGATGTGCTGGCCGCCGGCGCCGGAGGAGCGGAACACCTGCATCTCGATGTCCTCGGGGCGGATCTCCACCTCCACATCGTCGGGCAGGTCGGGCATCACCTCCAGGGCGGCAAAGGAGGTCTGCCGCCGGGCGTTGGCGTCAAAGGGGGAGATGCGCACCAGCCGGTGCACTCCGTGCTCGCTGCGGAGATAGCCGTAGGCGTTCTCTCCCTGGATCATGATGGTGGCCGACTTGATGCCCGCCTCGTCCCCGTCCTGATAGTCCATGATCTGATAAGGGAACCCGTGGCGCTCCGCCCAGTGGGTGTACATGCGGTAGAGCATCTGGGCCCAGTCCTGGGCCTCGGTCCCCCCCGCCCCGGCGTGGAAGGTGAGGATGGCATTGGAGCTGTCGTACTCTCCGGTGAACAGGGTGGCCATCCGGGCGGCCTCCATGTCCTGCTCCAGCTTGGCGAAGCCCTCCTCCAGCTCGGGGAGCAGGGACTCGTCCTCAAACTCGTTGCCCATCTCGCACAGCGCCATCAGGTCGTCCCACTGGCGCTCCCGCCTGGTCTGGGCCTCGATCTTGTCCTCCAGCTGCTTTACCCGCTGCTGGACCTTCAGGGCCTTGTCCATGTTGTCCCAAAAGCCCTCCGACGCGCTCTCCGAGTGGAGCATCTCCACCTCCCGCTGGGCGGCGTCCAGCCCCAGGGCCTCCCGCAGCTCCTTCAGGGCGGGGGAGAGGTCGTTCAGCCTTACTTTATACTCGTCAAATTGGATCATG
Source organism: uncultured Oscillospiraceae bacterium (assembly GCA_944386055.1). Taxonomy (GTDB): domain Bacteria; phylum Bacillota; class Clostridia; order Oscillospirales; family Oscillospiraceae; genus CALXCT01. The sequence goes on from CALWZP010000034.1 coordinate 9,888, forward strand.
GATACACACTCCAAATCAAATAACTTCAAACAGGAAAATTCAGCCTTACTATTATATACAGAAACCGCGGCAAAGTAAAGCAAAATCGGGAAAAGCGCCGTCCACGGCCCAGAAGGGCATGAAAAAAGCCGCGCGTCGCCGCGCGGCCGGGCATGGCCCGTGGGGGAGAGCTCCCCCACGGCGCGTCGGTCACCGGTCGCTGACCACCAGACTGGTCTGCTCCCGGAAGATCAGGTCGTCCACATCCCGGCGGGGCTGAGACGCCCCCTGCTGGGTGCGGGGCTGGTGTTCTGCCGTCATGGCACATCATCCTTTCTGGCGTGTGATACACACCAGTATATGTCTTCCCGGGTGGGATATGTGCACGAAGAGGTGCACCCTCAGGAGAAAAAATATTGCGATCCTGTGTCGGCCCGGGCGGGATGGTTGACAAAAGGGGCCGTTTCGAATACAATTTCCCCGTACAATTTCATACCTTGTCCAAGTGCCTCTCCCGGCGTCCGGCCGGGAGGGGAGAATAGGAAACCGGGTGAAAATCCCGGACGGTACCGCCGCTGTCAGCGCGTGATGCCGCGTCCGTCGGCGAAAGCCGGTCATTGGGGAGACCTGAGAAGGCAGGACGCGGCCGGGGCACCGGCCCTGAGCGCGTGGAGTCAGAAGACCTGCTTGGACAAGCCGTGCCCGAGCCCCCGGAACAGGGGCAGCGGGGTACGACCGAAGCAGAACGCGGAAAAAGGCCGCGGCGGTGCGTCATGCCCGCCGGGGCCTTTGCGCTTTCCGGGCCCTGCCCGCCGGTCGCCCCTTTGACGGCGGACGACGCCGGGAAAGGAAGAGGAGAACATGAAAAACAAGACAGGAAGCCGCGTGCCCGCCCGCCTGCTCAGCCTGCTGCTGGCGCTGGCGATGACACTGAGCCTGCTGCCCGCAGGGGCGTGGGCGGAGGAGGGGCAGACCGGTACGGTGACCTTTTCAGTGGAGACAAAGACCATCGATGGCGGCTATCTCGTGGAGCCGATGGAGGAGGAACTGTACGCTGATGATACCGCCTACACCATTCTCAGCCGGGTGGCACAGGAATGCGGCTTGACTGTGGAGGGAGCAGAGAATGGGTATGTGACAAAAATCGGCGAATTTGCTTCCTATACGGACAGCGAGTACGGGCCGGAGAGCGGGTGGATGGTCGCGATCAACAATGACCACGACACCTGGCCCCAGCCGGCGCTGAAGGACGGTGACAGCGTCCGCTTCTGCTATACTTATAAGACCTATGGCTACGACATTGACCTGATCGATCTGATCGGCCAGTTGGAGGAGAGAGTGGAAGAAGCCGCTTGCTATGAGGGAGAAAATGCAGATGCCGTATATGCGGCCATGGAAGAGGCTGCGGAGAAGCTGGCAGAGATCCAGGCGTACGAAAACAACCGGGCCTATTTGGACACGGTGAACATCTGGGGCCCCGGTTCGGAGACAGAGGAGATCTCCTATCTGCTCCGCAAGCTGAACACCGCACTGGCGGGAGAGGAGTACATCGCAGCAGCCTCTGTGGAGATCGGCGGTATCCCGGCAAACGGCATATTGCGAATGGGGCAAACCTATCAACTGACGGCAAAAATCACCCCAGACAATGCCACCGTCGGCCAAGGTGCTTGGGCGGTGATGGACATCACGGGAAATGCCACGGTGACTGAGGAGGGGGTGCTTACCCCCACCCAAGAGGGGACCCTGGTTGTCCAGTACTGGCACCCAGACGCGGCCAATGGTGTGCTGGGGACCAGGTATCTGACGGTGGAACAGTCTGCCGTACCTCCGGAGGTCGATGACCTGCTGGCGGGGATCGCGGCGGGGTACACGGATACTGATGATGACTCCAAGATCATCATCGACATGGCGGCATATCGGAACTATGATCCGCAGACGCAGTATTTCACCACCGACGATGCAAAGCAGGGCTATGTGGATTTTGCCATTGATATCCTTGAGCAGGACGGCGTGAGCGCCGTGACTTACAGCATGGCGATCATTGGGCTGCAGAGCATCGGCATTGACCCGCAGCAGCTGTACACGGCTGACGATGCTGCTGTCATCAGCGCGGTGGCAGGCCTGAATGGATCGGACCATTCGGACAGCGCCTGGACAGCACCTTATATTTTGGCGGCTTATCATCAGGGAGACTATGGAACGGAGCAGTATGAACAGATGCTGATCTCCGAGGTGTTGGCGGACCAACAGGAAAACGGAAGCTGGGTGGAGTATGGAGAGAGTATCCAGACCACCTCCAATATGATTGTGGGCCTGTCTCTCTGCCGGGAGACCGCCGGAGTGGGAGAAGCTTTGGAAAGGGCGGTGGAGTACCTGTCTTCCCGGCAGGGTGAGGATGGCACCTTTGACGCCTATGGTTATGGGGCGGATGCGGATACCTGCGCCATGGTCGTGACAGCCCTGGCAGCCATGGGCATTGACCCGGATACGGACGAACGGTTCGTGAAAAATGGGAACAGCGCCCTGGATGGACTGCTGACCTTTGCCTTGTCGGACAACAGCGGCTTTGGCTATCAGGACAACACCACCCGGAATGACTATGCCACGGAGGATGGGTTCCGCGCCCTCATCGCCGCCAGCCAGGTGATGGAGACGGGAGAAGCCTACAACATCTATGACTTCAGCGCCAACGCCGGTAGCCTGGTGCCCGGGTACGCCTCGGGGGCGGGGGAGACCGACCCGGATCCCGCCCCGCCGGCGGGGGATGAGACCATCCAGGTCACCTTCACCCTCCGGGCGGACGGGGAGGACTGGATCAGCGGCAAAGCCGTGACGGCGGCGGAGGGCGCCACCGCGTTCGCGGTGTTTGAGAACGCCATCGCCGGCACGGGGATCACCTGGACGGGGAGCAGCGGCTACATCTCCTCCATCACCAAGGACGGGGTCACCCTGGGGGAATTTGACGGCGGCGCCAACTCGGGATGGATGTACCGGGTCAACGGCACCGCCCCCCAGGTGGGCATGGACAGCTACACCGTCTCCGACGGGGACACGGTGCTCGTCTACTTCACCGAGGACTGGACCTCTGAGCCGGACGCCGGCGGCGCGGGTCCGAAGCCGGAGGAGACCGCCCCCCAGGTGGAGGCCAACGGGGACGGCAGCTATACCGTCACCCTTCCGCCGGAGGCGGGACAGACCGCAGTGACCATCCCCCATGTGGGGGAGGGCCAGGTGGTGGTGATCGTCCGCCCCGACGGCAGCCGGGAGGTGGTGAAGAAGTCTCTGGTGGAGAACGGCACCGCCTATGCGCTGCTGGAGGAGAGCTGCACTGTGGAGATCGCGGACAGCAGCCGCAGCTTTGCCGATGTGGCGCCGGACGCCTGGTACGCCGGGGCGGTGGACTTCGCGGTGAGCCACCAGCTGTTCACCGGGACCACAGATACCACCTTCGAGCCGGAGACGACCCTGTCCCGGGCCATGCTGACGGCGGTGCTCTATCAGCTGGAGGGCGCGCCGGAGGCGGGGGAGAGCACCTTCCCCGATGTGGCGGCGGACAGCTGGTATGCCGATGCCGCAGCCTGGGTCCAGGAGAATGGCCTGATGGCAGGGACGGAGCGCGGCTTCGAGCCGGACAGCCCGGTGACCCGGGAGCAGATCGCCGCGATCCTGTACCAGTACGCCCGCCTGGCGGGGCTGGACACCGCCCCCCGGGGGGATGTGGACGCATTCACCGACGGGGCGAGCGTCTCCCCCTGGGCGGAGGAGGCGGTCTCCTGGGCCCTGGGGAGCGGACTGCTGGCGGGCAGCGGGGACGGCACCCTGACCGCCGGCGGGCAGGCCACCCGGGGAGAGGCCGCGGCCATGCTGCGGCAGCTGGTGGCCCTGCTGGTACGATGAGATGAGGCGGCCCCGACGGGGCGGAGAGGATGGAGAGACATGAGAACAGCGGGAAGGACCCTGACGGTCTTACTATTGACCCTGGCGCTGGCGGCGGGGCTGCTGCTCCCCGCCGGGGCGCGGGAGGGGGAGGACGGCTGGCGCGCCGCCCTGGATGCGGCGGTGGAGTACGCGCTGGATACCCGGCCCCGGACGGGCACAGGGGGCGGCGAGTGGACCGCCCTGGCCCTGGCCCGGAGCGGCGCGGCGGGGACGGAGGACTGGCTGGCGGAGTACTGGGAGACCCTGGAGGAGACGGTGGCCGCCGCGGAGGGGGTGCTGTCCCAGCGGAAGTACACCGAATACGCCCGCGCCGTCCTGGCGGTGACCGCCCTGGGGGAGGACCCCCGGGATGTGGCGGGATACGACCTGCTCGCCCCCCTGGGGGACTGGACGGCGGTGACGCGGCAGGGGGTCAACGGCGCGGCCTTCGCCCTGATCGCCCTGGACTGCGGAGATTACCCCGTCCCCGCCGCTCCGGAGGGAGAGGAGCAGACCAGCCGGGAGGGCTGCGTGGACTACCTCCTGGAGCGGGAGCTGCCCGGCGGAGGCTGGGCCCTGTCGGGGATGGAGGCGGAGGCCGATGTCACCGCCATGGTGCTCCAGGCCCTGGCCCCCTATGCCGGCGGCACGGCCGCCGGGGCGGTGGAGCGGGGGCTGGCGCGGCTGGAGGAGCTGAAGGGGCCGGAGGGGCAGTACGCCCTGCACGGGACGGCCAACGCGGAGAGTACCGCCCAGGCGGTCATCGCCCTGTGCACCCTGGGGGAGACGCCGGGGGAGGATGTGGTGGCGGCCCTGCTGTCCTTCCAGCTGCCCGACGGGAGCTTCTCCCATGTATCCGGCGGGGGCAGCGACCCCATGGCCACCGAGCAGGCCCTGTGCGCCCTGGCGGCTCTGGCCCGGCAGGCGGCGGGGGAGAGTGCCCTGTACGACATGGCGACGACCGCCGCCGGGGGGCCTGTGCCCCGGCCGGTGACCCTCCCCGGGGCCACCTTTGACGACATCCAGGGGCACCCCGACCAGGGGGCCATCGAGACCCTGGCCAGCCGGGGGATCGCCGCGGGAACGGGAGAGGGGCTGTTCCAGCCCGGCGCGGCTATGACCCGGGCGGAGTTTGCCGCCATGGTGGTCTCCGCCCTGTCCCTGACCCCCGACACCGGGGCGGCGGAGTTTGCCGATGTGGCGTCGGACGCCTGGTACGCCCCCTTCGTGGGGGCGGCGACAGAGGCGGGGGTCACCGCCGGGACCGGGGAGGGGACCTTCTCTCCGGACGAGACCATCCCCCTGGAGCAGGCGGCGGTGATGGTGGCCCGGGCGGCGGCGCTGTGCGGCCTGGACACCGCCGTGACGCCGGAGGAGGCCGGCACCCTGCTGGCGGCCTTCCCCGACGGGGCCGACTGCTCCCACTGGGCCAGAGAGGGCGTGGCCTTCTGTGTCCGGGCGGGGATCCTGGACGGGGAGACGCTCCAGCCGGGGCGGGACACCCTTCGGTGCGACATGGCCCGGATGCTCGCCCGCCTGCTGGACGAGGCGGGACTGCTGGTGTGAGACAGAGACGGAGGAGAGGAGGGGCAAGGACATGAAGAGCCGGACCAAGGGACTTTTGGCCGCCGCGGCTATCCTGGCGGTGCTGGCGGCGGCCTTCTGGTACGGGGGCGGCGCCCCGGGGCTCCAGGGCTGGGCCGCCGCCCCGGCGGAGACGGAGACCGTCTCCCCGGCGGCGTCCCCCTCCCCGCTCCCCCAGGAGACGGCGGGGCCGGAGACGGAGACGCCACCTGGCGGAGCGGAGGAGACCGAGACCCCCGCCCCGGCGCCCGCCGGGACAGAGGACCCGGAACCGGAGGAGACCCAGACGCCCTCGACGGACGCGGAGACATCCCCCTCCCCCGGGCTGCCCCCGGAGACGAGCGGGACGGCGGAGACCCCGGCGCCCTCTCCGGCGGAGGGTGGACTCTGTACCCTGACCATCCGGTGTGACACCGCCCTGGACCACCCGGACTGGCTCTCCGACGCCGCCGCGGCGGCGGTGCCGGCGGACGGGGTGATCCTGGCGGAGACGGAGGCGGCCTTCGAGGCCGGGGAGACCGTCTTTGATGTGCTGCTGCGCCTGACCCGGGAGGAGGGGATCCACCTGGAGTACTCGGTGACCCCGCTGTACGGCTCGGTGTATATCGAGGGGATCGGCAACCTGTACGAGTTCGACTGCGGCCAGAGCTCGGGCTGGGTGTATGCGGTGAACGGGGAGTTCCCCGGGTACAGCTGTTCGGAGCACGCCCTGACGGACGGGGACCGGGTGCTCTTCGCCTACACCTGCCAGCAGGGAGATGTCCAGGCCCTGGCGGAGGAGCTGCCGTGAGAGGAAGGGGGCTGGCCGGCCTGCACCCGGGGGTGTGCGGGGCGTACTTCCTGGCGGTGCTGGGGGTGACGGTGACCACCTTCCACCCGGTGCTGCTGGCGCTCTCCCTGGCCTGCGGCCTTGTCTGGGGACGGCGGCTGGGCTGCCGCTTCCACCCGGCGGCCCTGGCGGCGGCGGGGGCGGCGGCTGCGGCGGTGAACCCCCTGTTCAGCCACCGGGGGAGCACCATCCTGGGCTATTTCCCGGGGGGCAACCCCCTGACACTGGAGTCCATCCTCTTCGGCTGCGGCGCGGCGCTGATGCTGCTCTCGGCGGTGGTGTGGTGTGCCTGCCTCAGCCGGGTGATGACGGCGGACCGGTGGATGTGCCTGCTGGGCCGGGGCGCGCCGGTGCTGTCCCTGCTGCTGTCCATGATTTTGCGCTTCGTGCCCCGGTTTCGCCGGCGGCTGGGGGAGATCAGGGCCGCCCGCCGGGCCATCGGCCGGGCCCCCGCCGGCGGTCCCCTCCATCGGGCGGCGGGGGGGATGCGGGAGCTGTCCATCCTGTTTACCTGGTCCCTGGAGGGGGCGGTGGACACCGGGGATTCCATGCGGGCCAGGGGATACGGCCTGCCGGGGCGCAGCAGCTATACCACCTGGTGCCTGGAGCGGCGGGACAGGGCCGCCCTGGCCCTCATCGCCGGGGCGGCGGGATATCTGTTGCTGATGGGGCTGCAGGGCGCGCTGGACTGGCGGTATTATCCCAGCGTGGCCTGGGGCGGACTGGACCTGTGGTCTCTGCCCGCTTTTGGAGTGTGGCTGGGCGTGTGCGCCGCGCCCATCTGGCTGGAGAGGAGGGAGGAACGGGCATGGAAGTCTGCCGGCTGACGGGGGTGCGCTTCACCTATCCCGGGGGAGCCCGCCCCGCTTTGGACGGGGTGGACCTCGCCCTGGAGGAGGGGGAGTTCGTCACCCTGTGCGGACCGTCGGGGTGCGGCAAGACCACCCTGCTGCGGCTGCTGAAGCCCGCCCTGTCCCCCCACGGTGCGCTGGAGGGGGAGATCACCCTGCTGGGCCGCCCCGCCGGGGAGTTGGACGGGCGGGCACAGACCGGGATCGGCTTCGTCCTCCAGTGCCCGGAGGAGCAGATCGTCACCGACAAGGTGTGGCACGAGCTGGCCTTCGGGCTGGAGAGCCTGGGCCTGCCCCCGGAGGAGATCCGCCTGCGGGTGGCGGAGATGGCCGCCTTCTTCGGCATGGAGGAGTGGTTCCACCGGGACACTCACGACCTGTCCGGGGGGGAGAAGCAGCTGCTGAACCTGGCCTCGGTGATGGTCATGCGTCCCCGGGTGCTGCTGCTGGACGAGCCCACCAGCCAGCTGGACCCCGTCTCCGCCGGGCGGTTTCTGGACTGCGTGGCCCGGCTGAACCGGGAGACGGGCACCGCGGTGCTCCTCAGCGAGCACCGGCTGGAGGCGGCCCTGCCCCTCTCCCACCGGTGTGTGGTGCTCCGGGCGGGGCGGGTGGCCGCCCAGGGCAGCCCGGCCCAGGCGGCGGAGACGCTGCGGGCGGCGGGGGACCCCATGGCCCGGGCCATGCCCGCCCCCATGCGGGTGTGGGCCGCGGCGGGCGGGGAGGGCCCCTGCCCGGTGACCGTCGGGGAGGGCCGCCGCTGGCTGGCGGCCTACGCCGGGGAGCACCCCCTGGTCCCGGTGCCCCCCCGGCCCGCCCCCCCGGCGGGGGAGGAGGTGCTCCGGGGAGAGGAGCTGTGGTTCCGCTATGCCCCGGAGGGGGCGCCGGTGCTCCGGGGGATGACCGTCTCCCTGCGCCGGGGGGAGCTGTGCGCCGTGCTGGGGGGCAACGGCGGGGGGAAGAGCACCCTGCTCTCCGTCCTGGCGGGCCTGCGCCGCCCCCAGCGGGGGCGGGTGGAGCTGCTGGGCCGGGCGCTGGCGGCGGGGGAGGACCTGTCCCGCCTGGGGCTGGCCCTGCTGCCCCAGGAGCCACGGGCCCTGTTCGCGGGTCGAACGGTGGAGGAGGACCTGTTGGAGATGACGGCGGACCGGGGGGAGATCGCCCGGGTGGCCGCCCTGTGCCGCCTGGAAGGACTGCTGGACCGCCATCCCTATGACCTGTCCGGAGGGGAGACACAGCGGGCGGCCCTGGCCAAGGTGCTGCTCTCCCAACCCAAGGTGCTGCTGCTGGACGAGCCCACCAAGGGGATGGACCTGCCCTTCCAGGAGGAGCTGGCGGAGGTGCTCCGCCGCCTGTTGGGGGAGGGGATGGCCATTTTGATGGTGAGCCACGATGTGGAGTTCTGCGCCCGCCACGCCCACCGGTGCGTCCTCCTCTTCGACGGCTGCGCCGCGGCGGAAGGGCCGCCCCGGGACTTCTTCCGCCGCAGCCGCTTCTGGACCACCGCCGCAGCCCGGATGGCGGGGGAGACGGTGCCGGAAGCGGTGACGGCGGAGGACCTTATCGTTGCCTGCGGCGGCCGGGAGGCGGGCGCGCCCGCGCCCTCACCGGCGGAGGCACCCGTCCCCGCCCCGGAGGCCCCTGTTCCGGGAAACGGGGAGAGAAGACCCCGCCGCTGCCGGCAGTGGGCCGGGGCGGGGGTACTGGCCCTGTGCGCCCTGCTGGCCCTGCTCAGCTGGCAGGGGGTCCCCGCCCTGGCGGGGCTGGCGGCGGGAGGGCTGGGCCCCTCCCTGCTCTACCTGGCGCTGTGCGCCGCGGGGCTGGCCCTGTTGGGGGCGGGGCGGGCGCCCGCTCAGCTCCCCCGGGCGGAGACTTCCCGCCCGGCGGGGGACGGACTGCTGACGGCGGCGCAGCTGCTGGCGGTGGCGGTCACCCTGGCGGCGGGCACGGCGGTGCTGGGGGACCGGAAGTACTACTTCATCTCCCTGCTCATCCTGCTGGAGCTGCTGGTGCCCGCCTTTCTCCGGGTGGAGCGGCGGGGGCTGGAGGGCCGCGCCCTGGCGGTGCTGGCGGTGCTGTGCGCCCTGGCGGTGGCGGGCCGGGCGGCCTTCTTCATGCTGCCCCAGTTCAAACCGGTGGCGGCGGTGGCGGTGGTAGCCGGCGCCGCCTTCGGCGGCCGGGCAGGCTTCCTGGTGGGAGCGGCGTCCATGCTGATCTCCAACTTTCTCTATGTCCAGGGGCCCTGGACCCCCTGGCAGATGGCGGCCATGGGGCTGGTGGGCCTGGGGGCGGGGCTGGTGGGCCGGGTGACCCGGCGGCGCTGGGCTCTGTGTCTGTATGGCTTCGCCGGGGTGATCCTGCTGTACGGGGGGATCATGAACCCCGCCTCGATGCTGATGTTCCAGCCCGACCTCAGCTGGGAGATGGTGCTGTCTTCCTGGGCACTGGGCTTTCCTCTGGATCTGGTCCACGGCGCGGCCACCGCCTTTTTCCTCTGGTGCGCCGGCCCGCCTCTGCTGGAGAAGCTGGACCGCCTGCGGGTGAAATACGGCATCTGAGGGATGCCCATGACAGAAGGAGCGCCCCTCCCTGCGGAGGGGCGCTCCTTTTCTGTTTCTGCCTGTATCGGGTCAGACGGCGCGGGTCACTTCTGTGCCGCTGCCTCCTTCTCGCGGTTCTCGGTGAACTTGACGAAGGGGGGCTCGCCGTAGTCGTGCCAGCGCTGAGCGGGACGCTTGGGCAGATAGCCCAGCTTCTCCATCTCGTCGGCCACATCCTTCAGGCCGTATTTCTCATACGCCTCCCGGTAGGGCCAGCCGGTCTCCAGATCCCAGTCCCGGGCCTCGTAAACCAGGTCCACCATCTCGTTCCACTGCTGCCAGTCGGCCACCTCGTTCCAGGAGTCGGGGATGGACATGGTGCGCCACACCTGCTCGATCTCCATCCTGCGGTTGCGGCCGTGGTTGCGGATGAGGATGGCCCGCATCAGCAGCTTGGAGCGGCAGGCGGCGTCGTGGAGTTCCTGGGCGGTCATGGGATAGCCGGTGGCGGCGGTGTACATCTCCGCCTCCATGGTGGGCCACCAGGGGTCGGGGCTCTGCCATTCGCAGCTCATCACCGAGTCCTTGATCTCGGCGTTGTTCTGGGTGTTGATGATGGCGCGGATGAGGTTGGGGCTGTGATAGGGGTCGGCCATGGCCTCGGCGTGGTACTCAAACTCGCTGTGGAAGTGTTCCACAGTGTTGGCATCACGGGTGGACAGCATCCGGATGATGCAGGCGGCCAGCCAGGTGGGCTTTTCCACACTGCCCTCATAGCCGCGGCCCTGCCAGTGGACGCTCTGACCCCAACCGCCCTCGATGCTGACGGGGATGTCGATCCGCTGGCCGTTCAGGATCTGGGAGTGACGGCCGTGGTAGATGGACTCGCTGTACTTGTCATAACCCATCTCCCGGATGGCACGGGCCATGCCCTCGGCGAACAGGTTTCCGTAATAACCCCTGCGATAGACCAGGTTGTCGATGAAGGCGCGGATGAAGTCGGTGTTCTCCACATCCACCTCCATACCGGTACCCAGATCGTTGCCGTCCAGCAGATGCTCCTTGGTGCACATGCTCAGCCAGGTCTGCAGCCACACATCGATCTCCCACTTGTCGATCCCGTACTCGTTGCACAGATCGTTGAGGATGGAGCCGCGCTCGTAATCCGGCTTCCACAGATCGTACACATCGGGGAGGATGACCTTGGCCTGAGCCTCGAAGTCGGGGTCGGAGAAGTCGGGGGCGGGGAAGTCGCGGCCCAGCAGCTTGCAGGGGGCGCAGTAGTTCTGCTTGGTGGGCCAGAACATGCCCACGGGGGCGGGGAT
>CALWZP010000035.1 GCA_944386055.1 uncultured Oscillospiraceae bacterium
GCGGACGATGATCCCATCATGTCGGCATATAACTATGCCAAACGAGAAAGTGTCAAAGAGGGCTTTGTGCCGGTTCTAATTAAAGCAGATGATGAAATCCTGTGGGAATGCCTGATTATGAATTCCGACCCGGACAGCGATGGCGAGGACGGCTATGCTTTCGACCCGGACAAAGTTGCCGAATACCGAAAAAAGATGCTATCAGCCCCTGTCAAGGACAGCAAGGCGGTTCTGGAAGAATTGATCGGTCAGCGCAAAGAAGAAGCCGGGGATGACGATATGGACTGGGATGAGGAGATCCTGGGCGAGATGGAGGGCGGATATGAGAACCGTCGTTTTTCAAGCTACTGGAATTCCGATAGCAAAATGACCTATCCTCTCATTCTGGCTAAAATCCCCGTGAAGAATCCTTGGGAGATTTTTGCCTATCTGCCCTTTGGTGGCTGGAATGAATGTCCTAACACGCCGGAGTTAATGGCAGTTGCGAAATACTGGTTTGAACAGCATGGGGCGGTGCCCGCTGCCATGAGCCACGACGAGTTGGAGTTCCTGCTCCCGGCTCCTGTTTCCGAGGAGGACGCTATGGATGCAGCAATGGAACTGTATGGCTTCTGCCCTGATGTGATTGACCAAGGCCCGGGGGAAGCCACCGTTGGTGCTTTGGCCGATGTACTGCGGCAGTCCACTGTTTGGTACTTCTGGTGGGATTAATGGGAGCCTGCGCGTCATAAAGGAGTTCTTCTCTGCCCTTGCTCACTCTCTGGGGGAGCGAGATAAGGCGGAGAGAATATGCCGACTGCGGAAATCCAAACGAAAGTGAATGACCGGAACCACAAACGGAGCTCCTGCGACAAGGCAGGCGCTCCGTTTTTTTGGTAGAAGTATGTCGAATGGATATACTTTCCCAAATCAAAAAGCAGGGGGTAAAATTAGACGGCATCCAAAAACTATGTCAAATCTATGTCAAATGCAAATGTACTCGGCTAAAGAAGAGAAGAAAGTTTGGAATATATGGGATATTATGGCGGTTGATGGCCGGTAAGATTGCCAAATTAAACTGTTTCAGTTTGGCCAAAACTCAGAAGTTTATTCTTCCGGATTTCTAAAACCGCTTTTTCTTCCGCTATACATTTGTAAAGCTTCCTGTCCGGCAGGTAATAGAAGGAAGGGAGATGGTCGACATGAAAAAATCTGTCTACAAAAGTTATGACGAGCTGCCGTTGCTTCTCAACTCAAAAATCGGGGCCCCGGCAAAACCTCGGCGCAGGCGGAATTCATTTCCGCTGAGCATTTGAAACCCAAAACAAAAGGCAACCGCAAAAGCAGTTGCCTTTTGTTTTGGTGGACTCGAAGGGATTCGAACCCTCGACCTCTCGGATGCGAACCGAACGCTCTCCCAACTGAGCTACGAGCCCATATTCATTTGACTTGTGCGGTTTTAAAAATCAGACCGTACAGGCGGAATCCGAATTCTTATTATACAGACAACAGCTCTATTTGTAAAGAGGTTTTTTGAAAAACCGTCTTTTTTCTTGGAAGACGAGATATACCGGGAGCAGATGCAGGGAAGAGACTCTACGGATTGTAACTTTTTGTTTCTTCTTTTAAAAAGCAGAGACAAAAAAGTTGACATAAAAAACTGCAAAGAAAGGGAAAAGTGCGTCAAACTTTGTTGACAGGGGTGGAAGCAGGGGCTATAATAAAACAAACATCGCGCACAGCCATAATGGCTACAAAAAGTTACAAATGGAGCGTTTCCGGATGATACGGTTTACAGAGGTCAGAAAAGAATATGACAACGGGACCAAGGCGCTGCGGGGAATTTCCTTTCAGATAAACGATGGAGAATTTGCATTTCTGGTGGGTCCTTCCGGATCGGGGAAGTCCACCATCATCAAGCTGATCACCGGCGAGGTGGCTCCCAGCGAGGGGCGAGTGATGGTGAACGGCTATAACCTGACCAATATCGCCCCAAGACAGGTGCCCTATATGCGGCGGACGCTTGGGGTCATTTTTCAGGATTTCCGCCTGATTGACAAAAAAACAGTGTATGAAAACCTGACCTTTGCCATGCGGGCGGTGGGCTCCAGCGGGCGGGAGGTACGCAAGCGGGTCCCCTATGTGCTGGATCTGGTGGGCCTGTCCCATAAAGCGGACCAGTATCCGGACCAGCTCTCCGGCGGCGAGCAGCAGCGCGTGGCCATCGCCCGGGCACTGGTGAACAATCCCAGCATGATCATCGCGGACGAGCCCACGGGCAATCTGGATCCCCAGCGATCCCTGGAGATCATGATGCTGCTGGAGCGGATCAACGAGCTGGGTACGACGCTGCTGGTGGTCACCCACGAGAAAGAGCTGGTCAACCGGTTTTCCAAACGGGTGATCGCCATCCGCAACGGGCGGCTGATCAGCGATGAGACAGGCGGGTATTACAACAATGAGCAGAAAGTTTGATTTGAAATTTTACGCCAGCGAGGGGCTGCACAGCATCTTTACCCACGGCTTCATGTCCTTCGCGGCGGTGTGCATGATCGTCGCCTGTCTGCTGATCATGGGCTCGTTCACCCTGGTGGCGGTGAATCTGGAGCACATGCTGGGTCAGCTGGAGGCGGAGAACGAATTTTTGGCCTATGTGGATGAGACGCTGCCCGAGGACGAGGTGACGGCCCTGGAGGACAAGCTGCTGGCCCTGCCCAATGTGTCGGAGGTGGCTTTTATTCCCAAGGAACAGGCCAAAGAGGACTATATCCAGAGCTATGAGGACACGGAGAACTTCTCCCTGTTTGAGAGCCTGCCGGACGAGGTGTTCCGGGACCGTTATGCCATCCATGTGGTGGACATTGAGCAAATGGGGGAGACGGTCTCTCTGGTGCAGCAGGTCCCGGGCGTGGTGGATACCAGCGCCATGCTGGAGGTGGCCGAGGGCTTCGTGGTGGTGCGCAATGTGGCCGGCGGCGTGGCCATCATCCTGGTGGTTATCCTGCTGGTGATCTCCCTGTTCATCATCGCCAACACCATCAAGCTGGCCACCTTCAGCCGGCGGGAGGAGATCGCCATCATGAAGATGGTGGGCGCCACCAACGCGTTTATCCGCTGGCCCTTTGTATTTGAGGGGCTGATCCTGGGGGTGACGGGTGCCGTGGTGGCCTTCTTCCTTCAGTGGGGCGTATACCAGCTGATTACCACCGCAATCAGTCAGGCGGAGGGAGCGGGTCTCATCGACCTGATCCCCTATGGAGAGATGGCCCTTCCGGTGATCGGCATCTTCCTAATCACAGGGTTTGTCATCGGCGTGGGCGGCTCGCTGGTGGCGATCCGCAAGTTCCTTCAGGTCTAAGCCGCTGAACAGAGGAGTATATTGATGATGGATCCTTTGAAAAAGAGCAGGAAAAAGCCCGATCGAACCCAGCGCCGGCAGCGTCTGGTGATGGGGGTACTGGCCGGCGTAATGGTGGTGGCACTGCTGCTGTCCACCATCTCCATGGGCTTCACCTACGCCGGCGCGGCCAGTCAGAGCGAGCTCAATGACCTGAAGAACAGCGCCAGCGAGCTGGATGACCAGAAGGAGGCGCTGCAGCAGCAGCTGGACGCCATCCAGGACGACCAGGACCAGCTGATGGAGCAGAAGGTATTGCTGGAGCAGCAGCTGAATGTCATCGACCAGGAGATCGCCAACATCGACGCGCAAATCGCCCTGTATGACCAGCAGATCGCCGAGACCGAGGCGGACCTGGCCCAGGCCGAGGAGGACGAGGCCGCCCAGTACGAGCTGTTCTGCCAGCGGGTGCGGTACATGGAGGAGCACGGAAATGTGTCCTACTGGGCCATCCTGTTCGATGCGGCGGATTTCTCCGACCTGCTGGACCGGTATACCATGGTCAGCGAGATCATGCAGTATGACGACGCAGTGCTGGACCAGCTGGTGGCCCTGCGGGAGCAGATTGAGGCGGACAAGGCCGCCCTGGAGGAGGCCCGGGCGGGCCAGCAGGCGGCCCGGGACGAGCAGGCCGCCGCCCAGGCGGAGCTGCAGAGCCAGGAGGCGGAGCTGGACCGGCTGATGGCGGAGATCGAGGCCCAGGCCGATGAGCTGGAGGGAGAGATGGACGCTCTGGACGCCGAGGCCGCCCGGCTGGACCAGGAGATCGCCGAACTGGAGCGCCAGCTGGCTGACAGCGGAGTCACCATCATCAGTGAGAGTGACTACATCTGGCCGCTTCCTGGATATACCAATTTGTCCTCCCTGTGCGGCGGACGGGCCGACCCCTTCACCGGTCGGCCCGCCACCCACAGCGGAATCGATATACCAGCCCCAGCAGGGACCAATATCCTGGCCGCCAAGAGCGGGGTGGTCATCACCTCCACCTACAACTCCGGGGGCTACGGCCAGTATGTGGTCATCAGCCACGGGGACGGCACCAGTACACTCTATGCCCATATGCTCCGGGGGTCCCAGCGGGTGAGCGTGGGGGACACGGTGACCCAGGGCCAGGTCATCGGCGAGGTGGGCTCCACCGGCCGGTCCACCGGAAACCATCTTCACTACGAGGTGCGGGTGAACAATGTCCGCATCGATCCGGCGACCCTGTACTCTGGGTTGACCTATAAGGGGTTGCCTCAGAGTCAGTGGTGAATTGGAAGTATGAGAATATGACCGGCGGAGGACTTCCTCCGCCGGTCCCTTGCGTTGAAGAAGACCTTTTGCGTGGAAAGGAAGTGCGGCATGAAGACACAGAAAAGATTCGGGCCTCTTCATCTGCTTCTGGCGGCTCTGGCGGGGGCCGCAGTGGCTGTGGCTGCGGTGGCGCTGGCCGGCTGGCTGCTGTTGGGACAGTGGGGACTGTCCGTGCTGGAGGGTGTCGCCCTGGTGAATACCCAGTTCGTGGGGGAATTCGACGGGGATGAGGCGGCGGACGGCGCCCTTACCGGCATGGTGGCTGCCCTGGGGGACCGGTGGAGCTATTACCTCACGGCGGAGAACTATGAGAGCCAGGTGGAGCGCCGGGCCAACAGCTTCGTGGGCATCGGGGTCACCGTCACCCCGGAGGAGGACGGGGCGCGCATCCTCTCGGTGGAGGAGGGCGGCCCGGCCCAGGCGGCGGGCCTTGTGCCCGGCGAGGTGATCACCGCGGCGGACGGGCAGTCCCTGGCGGGGGGCGCGGCGGAGAGTGCCGCCGACCTGATTCGAGGGGAGGAGGGCACCCAGGTGACCCTCACCGTCCTGGGCACCGACGGCACCCGGCGGGAGGTGACCCTCACCCGGGCCACCATCCAGCAGAAGTCGGTGACCTGGGAGATGCTGGACGGGCAGATCGCCCTGATCACGGTGAAGAACTTCTACTCCAACTGTGCCCAGCAGGGGCGGCAGGCACTGGAGGAGGCCCAGCAGAAGGGGGCCCGGGCGGTGATCTTCGATATGCGCAACGACCCCGGGGGCTATATCACCGAGCTGACCGACTTCCTGGACGCCATCCTCCCCGAGGGGATCATCTTCCGCACCAGCGGGAGAAGCGGCGGGGAGACCACCGTGGAGTCGGACGCACAGTGCGTGGACCTGCCCATGGCGGTGCTGGTGAACGAGGACAGCTACAGCGCGGCGGAGTTTTTTGCCGCCCAGCTCCAGGAGGACGGCTGGGCGGTGATCGTGGGGTCCCCCACCAGCGGGAAGGGGTACTCCCAGCTCACTTTCCCCCTCCTCCACGGCGGGGCTCTGGCCCTGTCCACCCAGACCTACCGCACCGGGGACGGGGTGTCCCTCATCGGCACGGGGCTGACCCTGGATGTGCGGGTGGACCTGAGCGAGGAGGACGCGGCCCTGCTCTCGGCGGGGGCGCTGCCCCATGAGGAGGACGAACAGCTTCAGGCAGCCATCGCGGCGCTGGAGCTGTCATAACAGAAGGGACGGCCACCGGAACGCCTTTAGACGCTCCGGGGGCTGTCTTTATCTTGGGGAGAGGGAGAGCGTCCGGGTGGCCACCGCCTGGGCAAAGGCCTCGTCGTGCTCCACGAACAGCAGGGTGGGGCGGAAAGCGAGGACCAGCTCCCGCAGCTGCAGCCGGGACCACAGGTCCAGGTAGTTCAGCGGCTCGTCCCACAGGTACAGGTGGGCCCGCTGGCACAGGCTGACCGCCAGGAGGACCTTTTTGGCCTGCCCGGCGCTGAGCTGGGACAGCTCGCCCCGGAGCAGCGGGCGGGGAAAGTGCAGCTTGCGCAGCACTGTCATCAGCTGGGTGCGGTCCAGACCCAGCTCTCGGGCGAGCTCCTCCGGTGTTCCCCGCAGCCCTCCGATCTCCTGGGGAACATAGGAGATCACCAGGCCGGAGGGGCGGCGCAGTACCCCGGTGTGGGGCACCGGCTCCCCGGCGGCCAGGCGGAGCAGGCTGCTCTTCCCGCAGCCGTTGGGACCGTCCAGCCGCAGCCGCTCTCCAGGCTCCAGGCGCAGAAAGGGAATCTGGCAAAAGACATCGGCATCATGGTGCAGGGACAGCTCCCGCCCCTCCAGCAGGGGGCCGCCGGACCAGGGGAGGGGGGAGAGGGTCAGCGGGTCGTCCCGCTCCACATCCCGGAGCAGGGCGGACTTCTCCGCGATGGCGGTCTCCTGCCGCTGTTCCAGATGCTTGGCCCGCTTCATCATCTTGGCGGACTTGTGGCCCAGATATCCCCGGTCGGGGCGCAGGCCGGAGTTTTTGACGCCGTATTTGCGCTTCTCCACCTGGTCGGACCAGTGGGCGGTACGCCGGGCCGCCTGCTGCAGACGGCCGATCTCCCCCCGCAGAGCCTCGTTCTGAGCCAGCTCTCCCCGATCGCGGGCCTGCTTTTCCTCCAGCCATGCGGAGAAGCTGCCGTGGATCAGCTCGGCCCCCGTCTGATTCAGCGCCAGAGTGTGGTCGGTGCAGGCGTCCAGAAAGGCCTGGTCGTGGGAGACCAGCAGAAAGCCCTGCCGGGTCCTCTGAAGGTAGCGGGCCACCAAGGCACGCCCCTCCCGGTCCAGGTGGTCGGTGGGCTCGTCCAGCAGGGGATAGCCGTCCCCGGCAAACAGGGCGGCCAGCAGGCAGCGGGTGCGCTCCCCGCCGCTGAGGGTGCTCCAGGGACGGTCCAGGACGGACTGGCCCAGACCGAGGGCCGCCGCCTCCCGGAGCAGCGTCCACTCCTCCGCCTCCGGGGCCGCCCGGCGCAGGTGCTCCATGGCGGGCTCGTCGGCCCCTGCGCCGGCGGGCGCGGGAAAATACCGGCACAGAACGGGACAAGAGAGCCCCGCCCCGCCGGGCAGGTCGCCGCTGAGCAGACGCAGCAGAGTGGTCTTTCCCCGCCCGTTGCGCCCTGCCAGGGCAAGCTTCCAATCGGTGTCTAGACACAGGGTCAGGTCCTGAAAGACCGCCTCATCCGCGCCGGGATAGCGGAAGCTGAACTGTTGAAATCGGATCTGCGACATGATCATGCCTCCTTTGCATCTCTCTGACGGGATGCGGGCATGAAAAAACGCCATGCCCACGCTCCCGCTGCGGCAGGAAGGGCATGACGAACGACAGCTCGCCCGGGCGTACCAAGGCCCGGGAGATACCAAGAGACGGGTGCCGCGCATGATACCCTCCTGCACGGGCATGACAGAAACACCTCCGGCAGCTTTGCCGGATGGTGGAGAACACTGTCATGCTCAGCAAGCGGAATTGCGCATGTTCCCGCCTCCTTTCCATCAAGACTGCACGCAGTATATCACGGCGATGCGCCTTCCGTCAAGGGGGGTGTATAGCGGCGGCGCGGTGCGCATATATCTATCCCGGAAGAGGGGGAGAGGGATGCTGGGCTACTGCACGATGACAGACCGGCGGCTGCGGCCGGCGCCGGAGCGAGGGATGCTGGGACAGCTACCGGTATACCGCCTGGAGGTGACATCCGGCCGCTGGGAGCGGCGGCGGTTGGACCGGGGGGGAAAGCTGCTGCGCCGGGCAGGGGTGCGCCGGGTGCTGGCCCCGGCGGAGTTCCCCTATTGGGAGCGGCTGAAGGAGCACGGCCTGGTGCCGCCGGAGCCTTGGGGTCTGCTGCGCCGCCTGGCGCCGCAGCTGGCGCTGGCGTGGCTGGACGGGCATGGTATGCAGCCGGAGCGGGCGGCGGTAGTGCTCCGGGGGGCGCGGGCCTCCGACCTGACGCCGGCCGCTCTGGCGCTGTGTCCTCTGGTGGGAACGCTGGTCCTGTCCGCTCCGGACGGGGAGGCGCTCGCCCGGCGGCTGAGGGCGGAGTTCGGCGCCGCCCCGATGGAGGACCGGAGAGATGGAGGGGCGGCGCTGGCCCTCCATTTTGCTCCCGATTTGCCCGGAGGCGGGGAGAAGACCCTCTCCCTGTATCCCGGTGCCCCGCTGCCGGAGGGACTGGTGATGTCCGCCCAGGGCATTCCTGGGGGAGCTGTGTGTCCGCCGGAGCTGCTGCTGGCGGCGTTGTGGGAGGCCGGGCGGCTGCGGCCGGAGGAGGTGAGGGTGGATTTTTTGCCGGGTACCGGCTTTGACAGGGCAGATTCCCCTTGACAGAGAAAGGGAATCTCACTATAATATTTCATAATGTGTTATTATGTCAAAAAATGAGAAAAAACAAGCCTGCCACCCCTGAAGGTTCAGCGGGTGGGCTCTGTTTTCATGTCGAAAAAATTCACGGCGCCCGGCGCCAAACTCATCAGAAAGGTGACAAGGAAGATCATGGCGAAGGAATATCGGCTGAGTCCCGAGCGGTACGAGGAACTGAAGCAGGAGCTGATCTATCTCAAAACAGTCCGGGAGAAGGAAGTGGCGGAGCAGATCAAGGAGGCCCGCTCCTTCGGCGACCTGTCGGAGAACAGCGAATACGACGAGGCGAAAAATGAGCAGGGCAAGCTCTACTCCCGCATGGCGGAGGTGGAGAACATCCTGGCCAATTGTGTGGTGGTGGAGGAAGAGGAGCAGGACGGCACCACTGTGCACATGGGCTCCACCGTGGTGGTTCTGGACAAGGAGTTTGACGAGGAGCTGACCTATAAGATCGTGGGCTCCCAGGAGGCGGACCCCATGAACGGCTGTATTTCAGAGGACTCCCCCTTCGGCAAAGCGCTGCTGGGCCGGAGCAAGGGAGAGGATGTGGTGGTGGATGCCCCGGCGGGACAGATCCATTATCAGATCCTGGATGTGAAAAAGTAAAAAGGAAAGGGACGACCACATGAACGGAGAGAAGACCGGGGGGGAGAGGGCCCCTCAGGAGGAGAACCTGACCGAGCTGCTGCAGATCCGCAGGGACAAGCTGAAGAGCCTGCAGGAGGAGGGGCATGACCCCTTCCAGATCACCAGATATCCTGTGACGGCCCACAGCGCGGAGATCAAGGAGCGCTTTGACGAGATGGAGGGGACCCAGGTGTCCATCGCCGGCCGCCTCATGTCCAAGCGTGGGATGGGGAAGGTGACCTTCTGCGACCTGCAGGACGGCGCCGGCCGTATCCAGCTGTATGTCCGCCGGGACGAGGTGGGGGAGGAGCCCTACGCCCGCTTCAAGAAGGTGGATATCGGCGACATCGTGGGGGTGAAGGGGACCGTGTTCCGCACTCAGCGGGGGGAGATGTCCGTCCGGGCGGAGGAGGTCACCCTGCTGAGCAAATCCCTTCTGCCCCTGCCGGAGAAGTTCCACGGCCTTACGGATAAGGAGCTGCGTTACCGCCAGCGGTATGTGGACCTCATCGTCAACCCGGAGGTGCGCCGCAACTTCGAGATCCGCTCCCGCTTTATCCGCCATGTCCGCGCTTTTCTGGACGGGAGAGGGTATATGGAGGTGGAGACGCCGGTGCTGAACACCATCTCCGGCGGCGCCACTGCCCGGCCCTTTATCACCCATCACAACACCCTGGACATCGACATGTATATGCGCATCGCCACCGAGCTGCCCCTGAAGCGGCTGATCGTGGGCGGGATCGAGCGGGTGTACGAGATCGGCCGCATTTTCCGCAATGAGGGGATGGACACCAAGCATAACCCCGAATTCACCACGGTGGAGCTGTACCAGGCCTACGCCGACTTCAACGACATGATGGACCTGTTCGAGGAGCTGCTCTCCTCCGCGGCGAAGGAGATCCTGGGCGGCTATCAGGTGCGGTGGCAGGGGGAGGACATCGACCTGACCCCGGGCTGGCCCCGCCTGCCCATGCACGAGGCGGTAAAGCAGTATACCGGCATCGATTTTATGGCCATCCCCGGGGATGAGGAGGCGGTGGCCGCCGCCAAGGCCATCGGGGTGGAGCTGCCTGAGACGGCGGACAAGACCTGGGGCAACGCCCTCTACGAGGTCTTTGACCAGAGGGTGGAGGAGAAACTGGTGCAGCCCACCTTCATCACCATGCACCCGGTGGATGTCTCCCCCCTGGCCAAGCGGTCCCCTGCGGATCCCCGGCTCACCGAGCGCTTCGAGCTGTTCATCTGCCGCAATGAGATGGGCAACGCCTTCTCCGAGCTCAACGACCCCATCGACCAGCGCCAGCGCTTCCAGAAGCAGGTGGAGCTGCGGGACAAGGGAGACGAGGAGGCCGGCATGATGGACGAGGATTTCATCACCGCCCTGGAATATGGAATGCCCCCCACTGGCGGCCTTGGAATCGGCATCGACCGGTGCGTCATGCTCCTCACAGACAGCGACTCCATCCGGGATGTGATTCTGTTCCCCACCATGAAGCCGCTGGACTGAGCGCTTGCACGGATAGAGAAAAGGCAAAGGAAGGCATCTGCTCTGCAGATGCCTTCCTTTATCGTGTGGGATAAAACAGAGAGACATTGAAAAATGAGTCAAACCTTCTGATTTCCGGTGGACCAGACATGGCTCCCCCCGGCAGCGGCCGGCGTGTTCTGAGCCATTACGCCGACCAGGGGATGGGGGAGATAGGGCTCTTCCAGGTAGGAGCATTCCTCCGCCGTCAGTTCGAGCTCCACCGCCTTGGCGGCATCAGCAATGTGGTGGAGTTTGGTGGCCCCCACCACAGGGACAGTGACCTTGGTCAGAAGCCAGGCCAGGGAGATCTCCGTCATGGATACGCCCCGCTGGTCTGCCAGCTCTGCCACCCGCCGGAGGATGGGGGCGTCCTGATCCGCCATGCCGCCGTACTTCAGCTGGGCATAGCTGTCCTCCTGAAGCCGCTTGGAGGTCTCGCCGGGATGCTTGGACAGCCGCCCTCCGGCCAGGGAGCTGTAAGGCGTCATGGCGATGTTCTCCTCCCGGCAGAAGGGGGCCATCTCCCGTTCCTCCTCCCGGAAAATCAGGTTATAATGGCTCTGAACCGAGACAAATCTGGAAAAGCCTTCCCGCTCCGCCAAATTGTTTGCCTTGCACAGCTGCCAGGCAAAGCAGTTGGAGATGCCGATGTACCGAGTCTTGCCCTCCTTGACCATCTGATTCAGTCCATCCAGAATGTCATAGAGGGGGGTCTGATAGTCCCACATGTGGTAGATATAGAGATCTACATGATCCATCCCCAGGTTTTGGAGGCTTCTCTCCAGCATCCGGCGTATGTGCTCCTGACCAGAGATTCCAGCGGCGATTTCCTCGTTGGTGCGGGGAAGGAACTTGGTGGCCACCACCACCTCGTCCCGCTTGGCGAAGTCACGCAGGGCCCGGCCCAGATATTGCTCACTGGTGCCGCTCTGATAGGCGATGGCGGTGTCAAAAAAGTTGATTCCCAGCTCCAAGCCGCGCCGGATGATTTCCCGGGAACGCGCTTCGTCGATGGTCCAGCTGTGCTGGCCGTTGGCCGCATCGCCAAAGCCCATGCACCCCATGCAGATCCTGGAGACCGACAGATCCGACCGTCCCAATTTTGTATACCTCATGTCGGGTACCTCCTCCTGAGTTTTACACAATTTTATGATAGAGCGGCTGGGCAGAAATAGCAAATGCCTGTTTTCTATTCTGAACAATAGAAAACAGGCATTTTTCATTGCCATAAGAGAGGGGATGTGCTATGCTATGCGCGAAAGGGGATGGGGGAGATGGAACTCCGGGTCTTGAAATATTTCCTGGTGGTCGCCAGAGAGGAAAATATCACCAGAGCTGCGGCGCTGCTCCATGTGACCCAGCCCACCCTGTCCCGGCAGCTGATGCAGCTGGAGGAAGAGCTGGGAGTAAAGCTGTTCCGCCGCGGCAAGTATCATATTATCCTCACAGATGACGGTGTCCTTCTGCGCCGCCGCGCGCAGGAGATCGTGGATCTGGCGGAAAAGACAGAGCGGGAATTCCAACGACAGGAGGGAGTGCTGACGGGAGAGATCGCCGT
The DNA here is from genome assembly GCA_944386055.1 of uncultured Oscillospiraceae bacterium. Classification (GTDB taxonomy): domain Bacteria; phylum Bacillota; class Clostridia; order Oscillospirales; family Oscillospiraceae; genus CALXCT01. The sequence continues at coordinate 12,266 of CALWZP010000035.1, forward strand.
GGGAGCGGGCGAGTCCAGCGGCATGACCAGACTGTCTGAGGCAATGGCCGCTTTTCGGCGGGAGCACCCGTTGGTGCAGTTCAGTATTTACAGCGCCACTGCCGACGACATTAAGGAGCGGCTGGAAAAGGGGCTGCTGGACCTGGGACTGCTGGCCGAACCGGTGGATATCGGCCGGTACGAATTCATCCGCATGCCCAGGCGGGACCGCTGGGGCGTCTGGGTGCGGCGAGACGATCCCCTTGCAGCACAGGAAGCGGTGTCGCCCAAGGACCTTCTGGGCGTCCCTCTGCTGCTGGCCCGGCGGGAATTGGTTCAGAAGGAACTGGCGGCCTGGTTCGGAGACGACTTTGAAAAAGTAGAGGTGGCGGCCACCTATAATTTGATCCTCAATGCGATCAATATGGTGCGCAACCGCGTGGGCGTAGCGCTGGGATTTTATATTGCCAATTTGTCCGACGAACTTTGTTTTCTCCCGCTGACCCCCGTCCTGGAGACAGGGACGGTATTGGTGTGGAAAAAGGGGCAGATGTTTTCACCTGCGGCGGCGGAGTTCCTGAGGCATATCAGACATGCGGATTAGGTATTTGTTGAGATGCAGGATAAGCATTTTACATAGTCTGTATTCCTTCTTAAAATGTAGGCATCTGCAAAAAACCTGCATTTTACGGTTGGAAGTGAGGATATGACCATTCAAGAGGCAAGCGAGCGATATCAGATCCCCATGAAGCTCCTGAAGGAATACGAGCGCTGGGGGCTGCGCGGGGCGAAGGACAAAGTCGAGGGTGCATGGCAGTACGATGACACCGACCTGGAGCGGCTGAGCATGGTGATGACGCTTTGCGGGATTGGTTTTACCGCCGAAGAGGCAGAGCGCTATATGCGCCTTCTTCTGGAAGGAGAGGGGGCTGAGCTGGCCTGCCTTCGGATGCTCGACCAAAAGCGGGCCGCTGTGCTGGAGGAAATCCACCGCCGGGAGCGTCAGCTGGAACAGCTGGATTATCTGCGCTATGAGTTGAGAAAGAAGAACGAATGACAGAGGAAATGACCACACCCAGCGGGTAAAACCCAAAATAAAAGCAGACCGCTTGCGCGGCCCTCTTATTTTGGACGAGATGGTTAAAAATTACAATTTAGATTGATGGGGCTGTTGCAGGAGAAGCGCCCAATCGGCTTTCTGGCCGGCGGTGCTTTTGCGCCGTACAAGTGTTTTCACCGTAGGTGAAACCTTAGCGGAGGGGCGGTTTCGCCGTCCTGAGCATTCAAATACCGAAGGGTGGAGGCGGCCAAGGGCCGCCGAAACCCAAAAAGAAAGACACGCGATAAGCGTGTCTTTCTTTTTGGTCGGAGTGTAATTATAGGACTTGGAAAAATCCAGTCATATCAATGGTTTTAAAGCAGCAAGCAAGAGGTTTTTATCTAAAAAAATTATTCTTTGAGAATTACGCCGCCCGAGTGAGACTATGGGCGGCGTTTTCATAATCGTTGGAAGGGGTGTTTACCGCTTCAACCGGGCTCCTGAACCCATCGGTTACATACCCCCGTAACCGGGTCTGTGAGATGCGCTTCAATACGCAATCTTTCAGTATGTTAAGCTAAAATAAATATTTATCATTTATCGACTTATAGTTCGGTACTCAAATTTCCTCTAAAACCTTGTAGAATAGGCTTTGCTTGCGGCATTATCCGACTATTTTCGAAGTCAAGTAGCCCACCAACTCGCCGACATTGTTTTTTTCATATTCCAAAATGTGCTTAACAACAATCTCAATAAGATCTTCTCGATCTTTACGCATAGATCTAAGTTCATTTAACATATACCCATAAAGTATTTTTCCGTCAAAATCATCTTTCTTATTATCTCGTTTATAAGTTCTAAGAATTTCATTTAACGGATTTTTTTGAAACACATAACTGTCCAACAAAGAAAACAGTGTATTGTCAACCTTAACCACGAGTTTATCTCGAAGATATTTTTCCAGACTTTTTACTGGTAAATAGTCGATTTTTAAACCACTATATTCCTTATGCTTTTTCAAAAAATCCGGAACATTTGTTTTTATATCACGGTCAAGCACAATGGCCAACCTTGTTCCCTTCATCAAAAGATTGGACGTTGTCACATCATACGCCATCTCAAGCGTATTTGTCCACCCTCCAGTTGGCAAGATTTTAACACGGATATTTTTCATCAAAGTCTTTTCTATCATTATTCTTTCAATGATGATTTTCGCAAGATCATCTTCCACAAGTATTACCAAATCGTTTCCATATCCATCATCACTGTACAAATTTCTTGTAGCATACGCAGGATAGCAAGGATTTGTCACAGAAATAGAATCATCAATATTTCTCATCAAATAATATATATTCTGAGGCTTTATTTCTCTTAACAACTCTATAGAATGAGTTGAAAAGAATATAGCAAAGTTAAGCTTATCAGCAATGTCCTTCAGAAAAAGTATTAATCGGCGGAGAGCAGATGCATGTAAAGCTAATTCAATCTCATCCAAAAACACTATATATGGCCGATGATTATTACGTTTTGTTCTCTTTTCTTTCAAAATCCTTAAAGAATGCAATATACTAAGAAGCAAATTTTCGCCCGTAGACATTCTCGGCTGACTTACTAGTCCGCCTAGACTGCTCCTATAGAAATAAGGATCACCCGTTAATCCCTTTGCCTTTGCTACACTTTTCTTTAGAATGTATAACTCTTTGAAGTAGTCGCTATCATTATGCAAGATTAACCCAAAATTCGACCTGACAAATTCGTCTGCAGGCATCATGTCAGTGTCTTCCAAACCATCTAGAGAACGAATGACCGAAAACTGAGTGTCTTTAAAACGATTACCAAAAATTATGCTTCCCTCATAAAACCCATTAATTAGCATTCTGCTGTCAGACGAGATAGTTTCCCAATGATTATCTATGTACTTCCATCCGCGCACTGCTTCTTCTAGTTTGAATTCGATAGAGGCATTTTTAGGTTTTCCAAAATAATCATTCATCGGCATCTGATAAAATACTGTGGAAGCACAGGTTATTAGAGTACTTTTCCCCGACCCATTCTCACCAGTTATGGCATAAATCCCCTTTTCCAAAGGAAATGTGAATTCTAATTCTTTTATAGATTTGATATTATTAATCTTCATTAAAAGTTCCAACTCGACCCCTCCGCAACTCAAAGAAATTGTCTGCAATTTAATTCCATTATATCAGAGCTGTATTTGCTTTGCAAATACATGTACTCAAGTGCAAATGAAGCATAATAAAAGCTTCTAATAATGAACTGTGAGTCTAACACAAAGTACCGTCCAAAAGAGACTAGCCTGACCCGGATAGGCCGGGAGTGGGGGATGACCCAAAGCTACATTGACCTGCTCACCCGGCACAAGGTAAAGCTCCTGTGCATCCGGGATCGGTTGCTGTTCAATGAAAACGGCGCTGCCCCAATTTTGACAATAAAAAATGCGGAGTGTAATTATAGGACTTGGAAAAATCCAGTCATATCAATGTTTTTGACGCAGCAAGCAAGAGGTTTTTATCTATTCTAAAACTTATACCTTGAAATGCGCTACTAACGGGCCTTGGAAATATACATGAACACAAAGACATTTTTACTTGAACAGGTATCTTTAGGTAGTCTTTTCACAGTTGGAATACTCTGACGCCTGAATTAAAGTTACATTATCAACATTTTCACTTAAATCCTGAGCGTTGTTCTTTACCCCTTCAAAAAGTACAAGTTCCACATTACGGCCTAAATTTTTGAGTATTTTTGTTACGCCAACAAAATCAGCATCTCTGGATGCCAGAACAGCCAAGTCGTAGCTGTGGTTAAATGCGTGCAAAAGCATTTCAACTGCTATATTTACATCGGTTCCTTTGTCGGTTTGAGTAGTAATTGTTTCTGTAACTGCAGAGCCGCATGATTTACATACAATGCTATATTTTGACAAATCAATGGTCTTATTTTGAAGGCGGCCCGTTTTTACTTCAACATAGGGGAGTTTGTTAATTTGTTGGAGAAAAAAAGTGTTAGTAGTGGTTTGGGAAGTAAAATAATATGTTCGAATAAAATCTACATTGGGATATTTACCTTTAACCAACTCAATGTATTTTTCAATATCAAGTTGAGTCCCAGGATTAACTTTATTCCAATCAAAATATACATTACTTCCATCAATAAAAATCATGCCCTGCTTCATTACAAATCACTCCACATAAATAATTTACCCATCGTAAAAATACGATGGGTGAGGTCATTTCATGGCGAGCCATGGATTTAATTTATAATAATAATATACCTATTATGTTAAATTGTCAACAACAATAAATTGTGTGAGAATTACGCCGCCCAACGGGACTATGGGCGGCGTTTTCATATATCCCAACGAGAAAGGAGGGGTGCTCCCCCACAGGCCAGCCATCGGGCCGGCTTTTTCTATTTCACAACGAAGGAGGTTTTTAGGTGGCTGACGATAAAAAGACTATTCCCGACGCCGGGAAGGTGGATGAGCCCCCAAAGCCGGGAAAGGTGGAGCCTGTCAAAGCCGATTCCTCGGTGCAGGATCAGCCTACTCCGGCCAAGGCGGATGCCTCCGTGGTAGAGGGTGCGTCCAAAGTGGCAACGCCCCCTGCGGCGGAGCAGCCAGCTCCGGCGGATAAGGAGGCTCCCAAAGATAAGGACGCTCCTGCTCCGTCTATGGAGGGTGCGCCGCAGCCGGGCAAGGACGAGAAGCAGACCACGATCCCCGGTATGGGAGACCCCGCCCCCGCCGGAAAGGTGGTGGATTTTACCGCTGCCCGGGATGGGGTGGCGAAGGGCAAGCCCCCGGAAAAGGCTGCGGCCCCGGATAAGGGCAAACAGGCGGATAAAGCGAAGGATGCGGCAAAGCCCCGCAGGGGCCGCCCGGCCAGGGCTGACAAGGCGGCCCCCGACAAGGCTAAGCCGCAACCTCGGGACAAAATGTCCCAAAGCAAACCGCCTGCCGGGAAAGGCGCTCCCACTACGACGGAGGCCCCGGCTGCAACCGAGCAGCCGCCCGTCCCTCGGGATGCTACCCGTGGCGTGAAGGAGGAGATTGTCTATCTCAATCTCTCCGAACTGCACCCGTTCAAAAATCATCCTTTTAGCGTCCGGGACGATGCGGAAATGCAGGGGCTGGTGGAGTCGGTCAAGGCTGCCGGGGTCAATCAGCCTGCGCTGGTGCGCCCCCGTGAGGGCGGCGGATATGAGATCATCGCCGGACACCGCCGCCAGCGGGCCAGCGAAATGGCCGGGTTTATCAATATGCCCTGTATCGTCCGCAACATGACCGATGACGAGGCCATCCTCGCCATGACGGATGACAACCTGCGGCACCGGGAGAAGATCGTGCCCACAGAAAGAGGGGCTGCGCTGAAACAGCAGGTAGAGGCCATCAAGCACCAAGGAGCCCGGCCCGGCGAGGCTGATAAGGATGCCGGAAAACGCTCCACGCAGATTGTCGGGGATCGCAACGGCATGAACTACAAGCAGGTGCAGCGGTATATCCGCCTGACCGAGCTTGTCCCCGAACTGCGGGATATGGTGGATGCCAGTAAACTGGCCTTTACCCCCGCCGTGGAGATTTCTTTCATCCGCCCCAAGTATCAGAAGTATATCGCCGTTGCCATTGAAGGGCAGGTGTCCTCTCCGTCCCTTTCCCAAGCGCAGAAGATGCGGGAGCTGGACAAGGAGGGCAAGCTGAACGGCGATGTGATCGACGGCATTTTGAGCGAACCGAAAAAGGAGGTTGACAAGGTGATCATCAACAGCGCCGAACTGGAAAAGTATTTTGGTAAGGACAAAACGCCCCGGGAGATGAAGGACACCATTCTGGCCCTGCTGGACGAGTGGAAGGAGAAGCAGCCCCCGGAGTTGGGCAAGCCCGACAAGAAAAAGGATATGGAGAAGTAACCGACCTTGGGACAATTTGTCCCGAGGTCTTTTTCGTTTCCTCTTTCAAGGCTCTTGGGATTTATCCCCCGTCGCCGCCTTTTACATGGCATGGCCGTGCGCTGTCCGTCAAGGGTGCATCGTACCGCCGCTCTGCGGCGGCTTGCCCTTTACGGGCGGCCCCGGCTGTGCTATTCCCGGGGGCGTGACGGGGGCATATCCTCCAGAGCCGCCCCCTTTCCCATGAATGGGAAAGGGCGGGGGGATAGGGTTGAACACCATGAAACGGAGGTTTTCTATGAAAAGGCCCCTTGCGTATATCACCGCCGCATGGTGCGGCGATGACTACAAAAACACGGAACAGGCGGCCCGGTACTGCCGGGCGGTGTACGAGGCGGGCTTTTCGCCCATCTGCCCCACGCTGTATCTGCCCTTGTTCCTCAACGACGCCGTTCCCGAGGAGCACAAGAACGGCATCGACATGAGCCGTGACCTGCTGCGGCGCTCCCATGTGCTGGTGGTGTGCGGCCATACCGTCACCGAGGCCATGAAAAATGACATCGCCGTGGCCCAGCGGCTGGGGATCACCGCCACAACGCTGGATGGCATCCTCACCGTCAAAGGACAGGGGCGGCGCTAAGGTGCCGGAAATCACATTAGGGAGCTTGTTTGATGGGATCGGCGTATTCCCTTTGGCTGCAACCCGCTGTGGGATCGTGCCGGTATGGGCAAGCGAAATCGAGGCCGCTCCCATCTCTATCACCAAGCGCCATTTCCCCGGTATGAAGCATTTAGGGGACATCACAAAACTACATGGAGGAGCAATCCCGCCTGTCCATGTATTGACCTTCGGCTCCCCTTGTCAGAACCTTTCACAGATT
>CALWZP010000036.1 GCA_944386055.1 uncultured Oscillospiraceae bacterium
TTAGGCCATCTGCTCCATATCAGAGAAACCGGAGCCATGGATCAAGTTCCTTCGTCCTTTGTGACATACCTGCGCTGCCTTGGAGTTCAGCCTGATGCCCTTGCGATCCCGCAGCTTCAAGATGTTTTTTCAGACACCTTCATGCTGGCGGTGATGAGCCGGTATCCGGAGTTGCAAACACCCATACCAGGGCTGTCAGAGCAAGCGCTCAATGCCAGTTACGAGTACATGAGTACACTTCTCGATGGCATGACGTCGTTCGACAGACTACTTTGATGAAACAACAATAAAATAAACTTTGGAAAGGAGAGATGCTTATGGAAAAACTCGCGTCAATTTTTTGCCATATATCGAGCGGCATGATGAAGGACGAGGCGCATCGGGAACTGTGGAGGCAGCATGACCGGCTGGCTCAGGAGGCAGCCCGGATGGGACGAACCATTGAGCACTGCTTCTTTCATGTGGGAGAATTTGACCTTGAAAAACCGGACAAGGTGTTCCTCCGCTTGATGCAGCGAGCGCAAGCAGACGATCTGGGCCTCGTATTGATCGAAAATAGGGAGCGATTTCCGTTATCACATCAAGCCCAGATCCCGCAAATGGATGTGTACTTTGTGCAGGAACATCAACAGGAAGTGTTTGGCTCTCAGAAGATACAGATTGGGATGGATGACGACATTCCCCAAAACGGCTGGGTATATTTCGGCTTTTAGTTGAAATCTGTCGGAAACTGTGTCACAAAAGATTCATACTAAACGGATATACCCCTAAACATGAGTGAGCATGGTGATTTTAGCCCGTACCGATGATCGGTACGGGCTCTTTTTTGTCCTCAGCCGCAAGTTAGCAAACGCTGGTGCATAGAATCCACCGAGGAGGTGTGTCATGAAAGAAAAGACTCATTCTGTTTCCTGCACGTATTCTGAGGCCGGGCCGTTGGTGGTGGATTTGATCCAGGAATCCTTTCGATTTTTTCTGAAAAAAGAGCTGGTTGCCCTGGATATTCGCCCGCAGATGTAGTATGGTTGTGGCGATGAATGGCCGCTTATCTCAGGAGGTATAGCATGTACTTAGAGATAAGCAATCCCATGGATTACCATGCGGCTTTATACATCAGACTATCAAAGGAGGATGAGAGCGAAGGACCATCCCAGAGCGTCCAGAATCAGGAATCCCTGCTGCGGGAGTTTGTGCAGCAGCACCGGCTGAGCGTCTATGACACCTATATAGACGACGGCTGGAGCGGCACCAGCTTCGACCGCCCGGCCTTCCAGCGGATGATCGCGGACATCGAGGCCAAGAAGGTCAACATGGTCATCACCAAGGACCTCTCCCGGCTGGGCCGGGACTACATTATGACCGGCCACTACATGGAGCGGTATTTCCCCGAGCACCGGGTACGGTACATCTCCCTGCTGGACGGCATCGACACTGGTGTGGACTCCACTGCCAATGATATCACGCCCTTCCGTGCTATCATGAACGATATGTACGCCAAGGACATCTCCAAGAAAATTAAGAGCGTCAAGCGGGATAAGCAGCAGAAGGGAAAATTCATCGGCGGCAAGCCGGTGTATGGCTACAAGATGCACCCAACGGAGAAAAACAAGATCGTCATTGATGAGGAAGTAGCGCCCATCGTGCGGCGGATTTTCGCCCTGGCCCTCTCCGGTATGAGCTGCCGGAATATCGCCGCCCTTCTCAACCAAGAGGGGGTGCCCACTCCGGCCACCTATGCCAATCTCCCAGTGGCAAAACCCGGCCCCTACACCGGCCTGTGGAGCAGTGAGCGGATCTCCGACATGCTGCAAAATGAGACTTACATCGGCAACATGGTACAGGGGCGCAGCGTGAAGATTAGTTACAAGTCTAAGAAGTGCCTGAAGCAGGACCCGGCCAACTGGGTGGTGGTGGAGGGGACCCACGAGCCTCTGGTGGATGCGGAGACTTTTCGTAAGGTACGCATGTTGGTGAACAGCCGCAGGCACACCCGGAGCCGGACCTATGACTTCCTGCTGAAGGGGCTGATCTTCTGCCACGAGTGCGGTTATCCTCTGGCGGTCCTCAACAGGAAAAACGCCAGGGGCGAGGATGTGCTGTACTTTGTCTGCCGCACCTATCAGCGGTTCACCAAGGCCGGGGTCTGCACCTGCCACTCCATCAAGGAGAAGACGGTGACCGAAGCGGTGGTCGCCAAGGTGCGGGAGGTGTGCCAGGCCTACCTGAACCCAGATGAACTGCTGCCCGTGGCTCGGGAAGCCGTGGAGAACGCCGGAAAGCAGAGCAGCCTGGAGTCGGAGCTCCAAGCGCTCCAATCCAAGATCGACAGCCTCACCGCCAACCTGGACCGGATGTACACCGACCGGCTCAGTGGATTGCTTCCAGAGGCGGACTTCCAGCGTATCTTTGGCCGGATCAAGCTGGAGCGGGAGCAACTGGAGGAAAAGCGGCAGGAACTGGAGCTACGTCAAAAAAGCCCCGTCCGCAGCGAGGACAGGGCCAAGGAACTGGTACAGCGGTTTATCGAAACTGCCGGGGAGAGCCGGGAACTGCTGGTGAGCCTCATCGAACGGGTGGAGCTCACCGAGGACAAAGAGATCATCATCAAATTCCGCTTCGCCCAGCTGGACGAAACGGCGGAAAGCCAAAGTCCGCAAGGGATTGCGCCGTCCCACACGGCGTAAATTTCCGGCGGAAATCGCTTACAATAGCCGGGGCGCTATGTATCCCGCATTGAGAAAAAGGCGCTGAAAAAACTGGAGGAGGCCATGGGACAATAACATGGAGCCGGAGCAAAGTGCGGCTGTGCGCGGCGGACGGGGGCATGCCTGGAGAGGAGCTGCGCCTGCGGCGAGCTGCTGAGGCCGCTTGCAGTCATGGCGCAATAAGGGGTTGCCTTTGCCGGCGGGGGAGAGTATAATATTTTCCGTAACTTTTGCCATCCTGGCCAAAGAATTACTGCACAGAAGGGAGCACCCGCAATGAACAACAAGCTGTTGGCAGCATTGGAAGAGGACTGTAAGCTGAGCGTGGAGCAGCTGGCCGCAAAGGCCGGCATGACCCCGGAGGAGGCCAGGGCAGAGATCAGACAGGCAGAGGAGGATCGGCTGATCCTGGGCTACAAGGCTATTGTGGACTGGGAGCGCACTGCCCAGGAGGCGGTCACCGCGCTGATCGAGGTCAATGTCACCCCCCAGCGGGGAGAGGGCTTCGACCGTATTGCCCGCCGGATCTATCAGTATGACGAGGTGGAGTCCTGCTATCTCATGAGCGGCTCCTTTGACATGACGGTGATCATCTCGGGCCGCAGCCTGAAGGAAGTGGCGCAGTTCGTGGGGCAGAAGCTTGCCCCCATCGAGGGCGTCACCGGCACCGCCACCCATTTTATTCTGAAGAAATACAAGGAAAAGCACCTGATCTTTGAAAAGCAGGAAAAACAGGAAGAAGGTTTCGTGTACGAATGATGGACTATAATTCCCTTTTGTGCCAGAGGATCAAGGATATCCCCCCCTCCGGCATCCGGAAATACTTTGACATTTTGGCGGAGATGGACGACGCCATCTCCCTGGGGATCGGCGAGCCGGATTACCCCACCCCCTGGCACATCCGGGACGCGGGCATCTACTCTCTGGAGAAGGGATTCACCAAGTACACCCCCAACGCCGGGCTGTCCGATCTGCGCCGCTCCATCTCCAAATATCTGAAGCGCCGCTTCGATCTGGAGTACGCCCCCATCGGCCAGATCCTGGTCACCGTGGGGGGCAGCGAGGGACTGGACCTGGCCTTCCGCTGCCTGCTGGAGCCGGGGGACGAGGTGATCATCCCCACCCCCTCCTTCGTGTGCTACGGGCCGCTGGTGTCCCTGTACCACGGGGTGCCGGTGTATGTGGAGACCAAGGCGGAGAACGACTTCCGACTGACGGCGGAGGAACTGAAGGCCGCCATCACCCCCAGGACCAAGCTGCTGGTGCTGCCCTATCCCAACAACCCCACCGGCGGCATCATGGGCCGGGACGACCTGGAGCAGCTGGCCCAGGTGCTGCGGGGCACCGACATCATGGTGGTCTCTGATGAGATCTATGCCGAGCTGACCTATGGACAGCGGCATGTGTCCATGGCCAATCTCCCCGATATGTACGAGCGGACCATCGTGGTCAACGGCTTCTCCAAGGCGTATTCCATGACGGGCTGGCGGCTGGGCTATCTCTGCGGTCCGGCGGAGCTGGTAAAGGCCATGACCAAGCTGCACCAGTACGGCATCATGTCCGCCCCCACCACCAGCCAGTATGCCGCCATCGAGGCCATGGAGAACGGCGATCTGGATATCGAGGGGATGCGCCAGGACTATGACGGCCGCCGCCGCTATCTCCTGGAGGGCTTCCGCTCCCTGGGCCTGGAGTGTTTCGAGCCAAAGGGCGCCTTTTACATGTTCCCATGCATCCGCAGCACCGGCATGACCTCCGAGCAGTTCTGTGACCGCTTCCTGGAGGCGCAGCGGGTGGCGGTGATTCCCGGCTCCGCCTTCGGACCTGGGGGCGAGGGGTTTGTCCGCGCCTGCTACGCCGCGTCCATGCAGGACCTGGGAGAGGCGCTGAACCGGCTGGAGAGCTTTTTGAAATCTTTGCGCTGACACGGGGAGGGCCGGCGCGGCCAGCCGGCCGCGCCGGCCTTTCCAGTAAAGGCGGGGTCCGCCGGACCTTCCGTCTGATCCGCGCGCCGAGAGAACGAAAGATAGGAGAGAACACGGCATGAATATTGTCTGTCTGGATATGGAGGGGGTGCTGGTCCCCGAGATCTGGATCGCCTTTTCCCAGGCCAGCGGCATCCCGGAGCTGAAGCGCACCACCCGGGACGAGCCCGACTACGACAAGCTGATGCGCTACCGCCTGGACATCCTGAAGGAACATGGCTTAGGACTCAAGGAGATCCAGGCCGTCATCGCCACCATCGACCCCCTGCCCGGGGCCAGGGAGTTTTTGGACGAGCTGCGCCGGGAGACCCAGGTGGTCATCCTCAGCGACACCTTCGAGCAGTTCGCCAGGCCCCTGATGGAGAAGCTGAACTGGCCCACCATCTTCTGCAACACCCTGGAGGTGGCCCAGAACGGGGAGATCACCGGGTACAAAATGCGCTGTGAGAAGTCCAAGCTCACCACGGTGAGGGCCCTGCAGTCCTGCGGCTTTGACACCATCGCCGCCGGGGACAGCTTCAACGACCTGGCCATGATCCAGGCCAGCAAGGCGGGCTTCCTCTTCAAGAGCACCGAGCAGATCAAGCGGGACTATCCCCAGATCCCCGCCTATGAGGAGTTTGACGATCTGCTCCGCGCCATCGAAGGCGCGCTGGACTGAAAAAGAGGGGGAATCCGATATGAACGACCTGTTTCACGACCTGGCCTTTGCCCCTGCCGATATCCTGCTGCCCCAGGGGGTGGACATGACGCGGTGGTCGGTGGTGGCCTGTGACCAGTACACCTCCGAGCCCGCCTATTGGCAGCGGGTGGAGGAGTTCGTGGGCAAGGCCCCGTCCACCCTGCGGCTGATCCTTCCGGAGAGCTGCCTGGAGGGCCCCGATGTGGAGGGGGACATCCAGCAGATCAACAACACCATGACCCACTACCTCCGGGACGGGCTGTTCCGGGAGTATCCGGAGAGCATGATCTATGTGGAGCGCCGGCTCGACAGCGGCGCAGTGCGCCGAGGACTGGTGGGGATGGTAGACCTGGAGCAGTATGACTATGAGCCGGGCTCCAGCGCTCTGATCCGGGCCACCGAGGGGACGGTGCTCTCCCGCATCCCGCCCCGGGTGGCGGTGCGGAAGAACGCCCCCATCGAGCTGCCCCATGTGATGCTCCTCACCGACGACCCGGGGCGCACGGTGATCGAGCCGCTGGCCCAGGCGGCGCCGGGGCTGGAGAAGGTGTATGACTTTGACCTGATGGAGCACGGGGGGCATGTCACCGGCTGGCTGCTGGGGAAGTCGGAGCAGGCCGGAGTGGCCCGCGCCCTGACCGCCCTGGCGGACCCGGCGCGCTTCCGGGCGCGGTATCACACCGACGGGGCGGTGATGCTCTTCGCGGTGGGGGACGGGAACCACTCCCTGGCCACGGCCAAGGAGTGCTACGAGCGGCAGAAGCGCCTTACCCCGCCGGAAAAGTGGCCGTATCTGCCCGCCCGGTATGCCCTGGTGGAGCTGGTGAATCTCCACGACGACTCCCTCCAGTTCGAGGCCATCCACCGGGTGGCGTTCGGGGTGGACCCCGGCGACCTGCTGAAGGCGCTGCTGGACTGCTATCCCGGCGCCCACTATGGGGAGGGGGAGGGCCACGCCCTGCCCTTCGTCTGCGGCCGCACCGAGGGGGTGGTGACGGTCCCCCGACCCCAGGCCCAGCTGCCGGTGGCCACTCTGCAGAACTTTTTGGACCAGTACCTGCTGAAGCAGGACCGGCGATGCCATGTGGACTACATCCACGGGGAGGATGTGGTGCGCAGCCTGACCCAGCGGCCGGAGACCATCGGCTTCCTGCTGCCCGCCATGGGGAAGGAGGAGCTGTTCCCCACGGTGATCCACGACGGGGTGCTGCCCCGGAAGACCTTCTCCATGGGGGAGGCCCACGACAAACGCTTCTATCTGGAGGCAAGAAAAATTCGGTGAGGTGAGGATATGGCAGCCTGGGAGCGCGCGGCGTACGCCAAGCTGAACCTGACCCTGGATGTGTTGGGGCGGCGGGAGGACGGCTATCACGATTTGAGAATGGTGATGCAGACCGTCTCTCTGACCGACCGCCTCACCATCGAGACCGGCGGGGAGCCGGGGGTGCGGGTGCGCACCGACCTGGCGTTTCTGCCCGCCGACGGGGGCAATCTGGCCGCCGCAGCGGCCCGGCGGTACTGGGAGGCCACCGGCCGCACGCCGGAAGGGCTGACCATCCGGATCGACAAGCGCATACCTGTCTGCGCCGGCCTTGCGGGGGGAAGCAGCGACGCGGCCGCAGTGCTGCGGTGGATGAGCGAATATTACGGCGACGGGCTCAGCCGGGCGGAGTTGGCGGAGATCGGCCAGACAGTGGGCTCCGATGTCCCCTACTGCGTGCTGGGGGGTACCGCCCTGGCGGAGGGGAGGGGAGAGGTGCTCACCCCGCTGCCCGCCCTGCCGGCGTGCTGGTTCGTGCTGTGCAAGCCGCCCTTTCCGGTGTCCACCCCCGAGCTGTTCCGGGCGGTGGACGGGGCGAAGCTGCGCTGCCATCCCGACACCCGGGGGATGCTGGACGCCCTAAAGCGGCAGGACCTGCCGGGGGTGGCCCAGCGGCTGTATAATGTGTTCGAGGATGTGCTTCCGCCCCGGAAGCGGGCGGCGGTGGCGGAGATCCGCTCCCAGCTGCTGGAGCATGGCGCCCTGGGCGCCTGCATGAGCGGCACCGGCCCCACGGTGTTCGGTATGTTCCGGGATGAGGCGGGCGCCCGCCAGGCGGAGCGGGCGCTGCGCGGGCAGTGGCCCGAGACCTGGGCGGTACAGAATATCTGCCCATAAAAAAACGGCTCCATCTGCTGGTATAAACAGAGAAAACATCGTCCATACTGTGGGAAACCACAGAAAGGACGATGTTTTACTTATGGGAAAACGAATGGAGACAAACACGGCGCTGCGCCGCTGGGAACTTGCCCTGCTGCTGGGGGCGGCAGCGGCGGCTCTGCTTGGGGTGTGGCTTAACGGGGCCCAGGCCGCTCTGGCGGACAGCGTCATCCGCCTGCATGTCATCGCCAACTCGGACAGTGAGGAGGACCAGGCGCTGAAGCTGATGGTGCGGGACCGCATCCTGGAGGAGGCGGAGGCGCTCTGTGACCCGGAGGGCGGGCTGGAGGAGGCATATGACATCCTGCAGGCCAATCTGGACCGGCTGTCCGCCGCGGGGCAGGAGGTGGTGGAGGCCCAGGGGTATGACTATCCCGTCCGTGCCGCCCTGGAGGAGAGCTGGTTCCCCACCAAGGAGTATACCGACTTTGCCCTGCCGGCGGGGAACTACACCGCCCTGAAGGTGACCATCGGCGAGGGGAGCGGGCAGAACTGGTGGTGCGTGGTGTTCCCGCCCCTGTGCCTGGGCTCGGTGACCGAGCAGGTGGAGGAGACCGCTCTGGCCGGCGGCCTGACGGAGGGGGAGGTGTCCCTCATCACCGGGGAGAACGAGGGGTATGTGGTGAAGTTCAAAGCCATGGAACTGTGGGAGGAACTGAAGGCCGCCCTGGCGGGGGAGTGACCCGCCGGGACGGCCTTTTCCCGGCGGCCCGCCCTTGCGCGGCGGGTCGTTTGGCGGTATACTGGAAAAAACGGCCCGGCGGGCCGCATCAAACCATCCGGGGGCGGAGCGCCCGGGAAAGGAGAGAATGACATGGGAGTGCTGGAGGGCCTGGAGCCCAGGGCGGTCTTTCATTGGTTCGAGGCGCTGTGCGCCATCCCCCACGGCTCGGGAAATACAAAGGCGGTGAGCGACTGGTGCGTGGACTTTGCCCGGGCGCGGGGGCTGGAATATCATCAGGACGGGGCGGACAATGTGATCATCATCAAGCCCGCCGCCCCGGGATATGAGGACGCACCGCCCCTGATCCTTCAGGGGCACCTGGACATGGTGTGCGAGAAGGAGCCCGGCTGCCCCAAGGACATGGAGCGGGAGGGGCTGGACCTGGTGGCGGAGGGGGATTACATCTCCGCCGCGGGCACCACCCTGGGGGGAGACGACGGCATCGCCGTGGCCATGATGCTGGCACTGCTGGATGCCGGGGATCTCCCCCATCCCCGGCTGGAGGCGGTGTTCACCACCGACGAGGAGGTGGGGATGCTGGGGGCGGCGGTATTGGATGTCTCTCCCCTGAAGGGGCGGACCCTGCTGAATCTGGACTCGGAGGACGAGGGGGTGTTCACCGTCAGCTGTGCCGGCGGGAATGTCACCCGCTGCGTGCTGCCGGTGGACCGGGCCCCCTTCGCCGGGGGCGGAGTTTCCCTCACTGTGGGCGGACTGCAGGGGGGACACTCGGGCACCGAGATCCACCGGGGCCGGGGCAACGCTGACCTGCTGCTGGGGCGGCTGCTCCGGACGGCGGCGAAAGTCACCGCGGTGCGGCTGTACACGGTGTCCGGCGGCCTGAAGGACAATGCCATCCCCACTCAGGCGTCGGCGCTGCTGGCGGCGGAGGACCCTGCGGCGGCCATGGAGGCCGCGGGGGCGCTGGCCGAGTCACTGCAGGAGGAATACCGGGTCACCGATCCCGGTCTTTGGGTGAAGGCGGAGCCCTGGATGCCGGAGGGGGAGCCCATGGACGGCCCGTCCACCCAGAAAGTGCTGTGCATGCTGACCTGCCTGCCCAACGGGGTGCAGGAGATGAGCGCCGACATTCCCGGGCTGGTGCAGACCTCTCTGAATCTGGGTATTCTGCGCACCGGGGCGGGGGAGGTGGAGGCCACTTTCTGCGTGCGCAGCAGCGTGGACTCCCAGAAGGAGATGCTGAAAGATCGCCTTACCTGCCTGATGGAGCAGCTGGGGGGACGGACACAGTTCAGCGGGGACTACCCCGGCTGGGCCTACCGGCATGACTCCCCCCTGCGGGACCGGATGACCGAGGTGTTCCGGGCGCAGTACGGCCGGGAGCCGAAGGTGGAGGCCATCCACGCCGGCCTGGAGTGCGGCCTGCTGGCGGGCAAGCTGCCCGGGCTGGACTGTGTGTCCATCGGGCCCGACCTGCTGGAGATCCACACCCCCCGGGAGCGGATGAGCATCTCCTCCGTGCAGCGGGTGTGGCGCTTCGTCCTGGAGCTGCTGCGTCAATGGCGGTGAACAGAAGCATGAAAAAAGATGCCGGCCCTGTTCAAGGTGCCGGCATCTTTTACAGGTTTTACAGGACATTGCGCAGGGTGAGCTGCTCCGACCGGCTCAGCTGGTTCAGCTGGGCGGCAAGTCTGGACACCGATGCGGCGCACTGGTCCGCATCCTGCAGCTCCACACATTCCTGAAGGCGCGACAGCTCCAGCTGAATATCCTGGAGATCCCCGTGGCGCAGGGTGATGTGAAGGTAAAAGCCGTGACGGTCCCAGCGGTCCAGAGCCTGGCCGGCCAGCTGGGCGGCCTTGTCCCAGTCGTCCGCCTGGACGGCCTGCTCCGTGAGTGACAGGTCCTGCGTCAGCTGACCGGCGAGCCGGGTCAGGGCGCCGGCATTCCACAGCGCGGCGGTGATGAGCAGCAAAAGAAGCGCCGCCGCGGCCCAGACCCGCCTCATCCGGCCTTCTCCCGGGGGACAAGACAGACCTTTCCCACCTCATCCACGGTGAGGAGGAACACCTGCCGGCAGGAGGAAAGACCGCGCTCCTTCAGCCGCCGCCGAAGCCAGTTGTCATCCAGACCCGCATGTTTCAGATTCGCAGGGAACAGGGTCCCGTCGCTGATGAGGACCAGGGGGATGCCGGGCTCGGGAGGGGTCACACCCATCTGGGCTGCGGTGGCGGGGGACTGGGCGGCATAGGGGAGCACGGACAGCTGGCCGTTGGTCTCCAGAATGGCGTACTTGATGGCGGACAGGTCGGTATAGCCCTTGATGCGCAGTTCCTCGGACAGCTCGTCCAGAGTAAAGCGGTTTTTGGTCATCTCCCGCTGGTCCAGCTCTCCGTTCCGGATGATGATGCTGGGCCGTCCGCACAGAAGGGTGCGCACCGCCTGGCTCTTGGCGGTGAGCACAGAGAGGATGGTGGTGACGCACAGCAGGGTGAGGATGGGGATGACTCCGGTGAGCAGAGGGATGCCGAAATCCTGCATGGGGACGGCGGCCAGGTCTGCGATGAGAAGAGCGAGCACCAGCTCGGAGGGCTCCAGCTCTCCAATCTGCCGCTTGCCCATCAGGCGCAGACCCGCGATGATGAGCAGATACAGAATGACGGTACGGAGCAGGGCGACGATCACGGCACGGCGCCTCCTTTCAGCTTTTTAATCATTATTGCCCTAACCGTCGGGGTTATTCCCGGCGGTTTTGGGAAAAACACCAGTTCTGCCCCGCGGCAGGGAAAATGGAAGAATAGTGGTTGCGTTCCCGGGGGATTTCAGATAAAATAATACGGATAACGGTATACATGCGGTGAAGCTGAAAAAGACCGCGCGGTGCGCGGGGAAAGGACGGCTGAGTGGATGAAGGCGGCGTTGATACTGGAGAATGGGGATGTCTTTTGGGGGAAGAGCATCGGCGGGACGGACACAAGGGTGTTCGAGATGGTGTTCAACACCTCCATGACAGGCTATCAGGAGATCCTGACGGACCCCTCCTATGCGGGGCAGGGCATCGTGATGAGCTATCCCCTCATCGGCAATTACGGCGTGAACCACGAGGACAACGAGTCCTCCCGCCCCTGGGCGGAGGCGTTCATCGTCCGCCATCTGGCCCGGCGGGGGAGCAATTTCCGCTGTGAGGGGACGCTGGACGACTATTTGAAACAATATCATATCACAGGGATCGAAGATGTGGACACCCGGGCCCTGACCAAAATACTCCGCAATCAGGGTAGCATGAACGCCATGATCACCTGTGCGGAGAATTTTTGCGTCGAGGACCTGCTGCCTCAGATCCGGGCCTACCGGGTCAGCGGCACGGTGGAGCGGGTCACCCGGAAGGAGCCGGAGGTGTTCCCCGCCGGGGAGGACAAGCGTTTCCGTGTGGCGCTGATGGACTTCGGCGTCAAGGAGAACATGATCCGCTGCCTGCAGAAGCGGGGCTGTGAGGTGACCGTCCTGCCGGCTCACACCCCGGCGGAGGAGATCCTGTCCGGCGGCTACGACGGGGTGATGCTGTCCAACGGCCCCGGCGACCCGGCGGACAATGCGGAGATCATCGCCCAGCTGAGGAAGCTCTACGACGCCGACATCCCCATCTTTGCCGTCTGCCTGGGGCATCAGCTGCTGGCCCTGGCCACCGGGGCAAAGACGGAAAAGCTGCCCTACGGCCACCGGGGGGGCAACCACCCGGTGATGGATCTGGCAGAGGGACGGGCGTTCATCACCTCCCAGAACCACGGCTATGTGGTCCGGGGAGATACGGTGGACCCGGCGGTGGCCCAGGTGAGCCATATCAATGTCAACGACAAAACGGTGGAGGGGCTGCGCTATCTCCGGCCCAACTGCTTCACGGTGCAGTTCCACCCGGAGGCCAGCCCCGGGCCGGAGGATACAGAGTACCTGTTCGACCGCTTCATCGCGTCCATGGGAGGTGACCGGTAATGCCCAAGAATCCAAACATCAAGAAGGTCCTGGTGCTGGGCTCCGGCCCCATCGTCATCGGTCAGGCCGCGGAGTTTGACTACGCCGGCACCCAGGCCTGCCGCGCCCTGAAGGAGGAGGGGGTGGAGGTGGTGCTGGTGAACTCCAACCCCGCCACCATCATGACCGACAAGGACATCGCCGACCATGTCTATATCGAGCCGCTGAATATCCCCTCCGTCACCCAGGTCATCCAGCGGGAGCGCCCGGATTCCATCCTGCCCACCCTGGGGGGACAGACGGGGCTCAACCTGGCCATGAACCTGTACGAGCAGGGGGTACTGGAGGAGTACGGCGTACGCCTTCTGGGCACCAGCCCCGACTCCATCCGCAAGGCGGAGGACCGCCAAGGCTTCAAGGACGCCATGGAGGAGATCGGCCAGCCCTGCGTCACCTCCAAGGTGGTGGAGAAGGTGGAGGATGCGGTGGAATTTGCCGGGGAGATCGGCTACCCGGTCATTGTCCGCCCCGCCTACACTCTGGGCGGCACCGGCGGCGGCATTGCCTATGACCAGGCCAGCCTGGAGGAGATCTCCGAGCGGGGCATCTCCCTGAGCCGGGTGGGCCAGGTGCTCATCGAGCGGTGCATCGCCGGCTGGAAGGAGATCGAGTTCGAGGTCATGCGGGACTCCGCCGGCAATGTGATTCAGATCTGCTCCATGGAGAACATCGATCCGGTGGGCGTCCACACCGGCGACTCCATCGTGGTGGCCCCCACCCAGACCCTGGCCAACCGGGAGTTCCAGATGCTCCGCTCCGCCGCCCTGGATATTATCTCTGCGCTTGAAATCGAGGGCGGCTGCAATGTACAGTTCGCCCTGAACCCCGACAGTTATGAGTATGCGGTGATCGAGGTCAACCCCCGCGTCTCCCGGTCCTCCGCCCTGGCCTCCAAGGCCACCGGCTACCCCATCGCCAAGGTGGCCGCCAAGATCGCCCTGGGTTACACCCTGGACGAGATCCCCAACGCGGTCACCGGCAAGACCACCGCCTGCTTCGAGCCCACCCTGGACTACTGCGTGCTGAAGATTCCCCGCCTGCCCTTCGACAAGTTCACCACCGCCAGCCGCACCCTGGGCACCCAGATGAAGGCCACCGGCGAGGTGATGGCCATCGCCAACTCCTTCGAGGGGGCGCTGATGAAGGCCATCCGTTCCCTGGAGCTGAATGTCCGCGCGCTGAAGCTGGAGAAGCTGGAGGGGCTGTACACCGACGAGATCGAGGAGCTGCTCTCCCAGGTCACCGACGAGCGGCTGTTCGTGGTGGCGGAGGCCCTGCGCCGGGGTGTCTCCCCCAGAAAGATCAACTCCATCACCAAGATGGACATCTGGTTCCTGGACCGGTTCCAGTCCATCATTGAGATGGAGGAGCGTCTGGAGAAGGGAAAGCCCGACGAGCTCACCCTCCGTCTGGCCAAGGAGATGTGCTTCGCCGACAGCTACATCGGCAAGCTGTGCGGCATGACCCAGGCGGAGGTGAAGGCCCTGCGGGAGGAGTACGGCATTACCCCCTCCTTCAAGATGGTGGACACCTGCGCCGCGGAGTTCGACGCGGAGACCCCCTATTACTACTCCAGCTATGAGGGGGAAAACGAATCCATCCCCCAGGATACCGGGAAGAAGAAGGTGCTGGTGCTGGGCTCCGGCCCCATCCGCATCGGCCAGGGCATTGAGTTTGACTACTGCTCGGTCCACTCGGTGTGGGCGCTCAAGCGCCTGGGGTGCGAGACCATCATCATCAACAACAATCCCGAGACCGTGTCCACCGACTTCGATGTGGCCGACAAGCTGTACTTCGAGCCCCTTACCGCCGAGGATGTGCAGAATGTGGTGGAGCTGGAGAAGCCATGGGGCGCGGTGGTGCAGTTCGGCGGCCAGACCGCCATCAAGCTGGCCAAGGCCCTCACCGATATGGGAGTGCGGCTGCTGGGCACCTCCTCCGACGGGGTGGACGCCGCCGAGGACCGGGAGCGCTTTGACGAGATCCTGAACCAGTGCGGCATCCCCCGGGCCAAGGGAAAGACCGTCTTTACCACCCAGGAGGCGCTGGACGCCGCCCACGAGCTGGGCTATCCCGTGCTGGTGCGCCCCTCCTATGTCCTGGGCGGGCAGGGGATGGAGATCGCCTACTCCGACCGGAACATCGCGGACTTTATGAAGATCATCAACCAGACGGTGCAGGAGCACCCCATCCTGGTGGACAAATACCTCATGGGCCGGGAGCTGGAGGTGGATGGCGTCTTCGACGGGGAGGACATCCTCATCCCCGGCATCATGGAACATGTGGAGCGGGCGGGGGTCCACTCCGGCGACTCCATCTCGGTGTACCCCACCCTCCATGTGGAGGAGAAGCACAAGGAGACCATCCTGCGCTATACCAAGGACCTGGCCCGGGCCATCGGGGTCATCGGCCTGATCAACATCCAGTTCATCCTCTACAACGACGAGATCTATGTCATCGAGGTCAACCCCCGCTCCTCCCGCACCATCCCCTATATCTCCAAGGTCACCGGGGTGCCCATCATCGACCTGGCCACCAAAGTGATGCTGGGACAGAAGCTGAAGGACCTGGACTACGGCACCGGCATCTACCCCGAGGCGGACTATTTCGCCGTGAAGGCCCCGGTGTTCTCCTTCGAGAAGCTCACCGATGTGGACACCGGCCTGGGCCCCGAGATGAAGTCCACCGGCGAGTGCCTGGGCCTGGCGGAGACCTATCCCCAGGCGCTGCTGAAGGCCCTGAAGGGCTCTGGACTCAAGGCGCCCAAGAAGGGCGGGCGCATCATCATCACTGTGAAGGATGAGGACAAACAGGAGATCGTGGGCATCGCCCGGGGCTTCGCGGAGATGGACATCCAGATCCTGGCCACCGACGGCACCTGCCAGGCTCTGCGCCAGGCGGGGGTGGAGGCCACAAGGGTCAACCGCGTCTCGGAGGCCCATCCCAACATCCTGGACATGATCCAGAGCGGCACGGTGGACCTGATCATCAACACCCCCACCCGGGGCCGCAAGCAGGACTCCGACGGCTTCAAGATCCGCCGGGCGGCGGTGGAGCACTCGGTGGCCTGCGTCACCGCCATTGACACCGCCCGGGCGCTGCTCACCGTGCGGGAGCTGGGCCGCAGCGAGGACCTGGTGCCGGTGGACATCACCAAAATTTAAGCTGGGGCCAATATTCCCCTCCCCTTTGCGTCTTATGAGGTGAAAGGAGGGGGAGACCCCATGAAAACACGGACCATCAGACTGACCCTGTGCCTTCTGCTCACCCTGGCCCTGACGGGCTGCGGCGGGCGGGACGAGCCGATGAGCGAAAAGCCCGTCCTCTATCTCTATCCGGAGGAGGAGACCGAGGTCACCGTGACGCTGGACCTGGACGGTGTCCTCACCAGCACCTATCCAGACTACGGTGAGGGGTGGACGGTGACCGCCGCGCCTGACGGCACCCTCACCGACGAGCGCGGCAGGGAGTACTACTGCCTGTTCTGGGAGGGGAGCCTGGATACGGAGTTCGACTTCTCCGCCGGCTTCTGCGTGGCGGGGGAGGAGACCGCCGCCTTCCTGGAGGAGGCCCTGGCCGACCTCGGCCTTACGGAGCGGGAGGCAAACGAGTTCCTCCTCTACTGGCTGCCCCGGATGGAGGGAAACCCGTATAACCTCATCGCGTTCCAGACCCAGTGCTATACCGACGCCGCCCGGCTGGACATCGACCCTGCGCCGGACACCCTGATCCGGGTACACATGGCCTGGAAGGGGCTCTCCGCGCCGGTGGAGCTGCCGCCTCAGGAGCTGACCGCTGTGGAGCGGATAGGCTTTACAGCCGTGGAGTGGGGCGGCACAGAGGTCTCATGAATCAAATTTGAAAAGGGAGGAGTTCCCCATGTCCCATCAGACCGTCATCGTCCTGGACTTCGGCGGGCAGTACAACCAGCTGATCGCCCGCCGGGTGCGTGAGTGCCAGGTTTACTGCGAGGTGAAGCCCTACACCACTCCGCTCGACCAGCTGAAGGCCATGGACCCCATCGGCATCATCTTTACCGGCGGGCCCAACAGCGTGTATCTGGATTCCTCTCCCAAGGTGGATCCCGAAATCTTCACCTGGGGGGTGCCCATTCTGGGCATCTGCTATGGCTGCCAGCTCATGGCCCACCTGCTGGGAGGACAGGTGACCGAGGCGCAGGACAACTCCGCCCGGGAATACGGCAAGACCGTGACCTACTATGACACCGCCTGCCGGCTGTTCAAGGGGCTCCCCGCCCGGGGGATCTCCTGGATGAGCCATGGGGACTACATGGCCAGGGTGCCCGAGGGGTTCGCCCTCACCGCCCACTCCGACGCCTGCCCCAATGTGGCCATCGCCGACGAGGCCCGGGGCTTCTATGGCGTGCAGTTCCACCCTGAGGTGAACCACACCGAGAACGGCGTGGCCATGATCCGCAACTTCCTCTATGAGGTGTGCGGAGCCAAAGGCGACTGGACCATGGGAGACTACTGCCGTACCGCCATCGCCGCCATCCGGGAGAAGGTGGGGCAGGGCAAGGTGCTGCTGGCCCTGTCCGGCGGGGTTGACTCCTCGGTGTGTGCCGCCCTGCTGGCCGAGGCGGTGGGCAGGCAGCTCACCTGTGTCTTTGTGGATCACGGCCTGATGCGCAAGAACGAGGGGGACGAGGTCCAGGCCGCCTTTGACCGCTGGGACATCAATTTTATCCGGGTGGATGCAGAGGAGCGCTTTCTGGGCAAGCTGGCCGGGGTGGACGACCCGGAGCGGAAGCGGAAGATCATCGGGGAGGAGTTCATCCGGGTCTTCGAGGAGGAGGCCAGGAAGATCGGCAAGGTGGATTTCCTGGCTCAGGGCACCATCTACCCCGATGTCATCGAATCCGGCGCCGGGGACGCCGCCGTCATCAAGAGCCACCACAATGTGGGCGGCCTGCCCGACTTTGTGGACTTCAAGGAGATCATCGAGCCTCTGCGTCTGCTGTTCAAGGACGAGGTGCGGCAGCTGGGCCGGGAGCTGGGCCTGCCCGAATACCTGGTGATGCGCCAGCCCTTCCCGGGACCCGGCCTGGCCATCCGCATTCTGGGGGCCATCACCAAGGAGAAGGCGGATCTGCTGCGGGAGGCGGACTTCATCTTCCGGGACGAGATCGCCAGGGCGGGGGAGGACCGCAGCCTGAGCCAGTACTTTGCGGTGCTCACCAACACCCGCTCGGTGGGCGTCATGGGGGACGGCCGTACTTATGACTACACCCTCGCCCTCCGGGCGGTGACCACAAGCGATTTCATGACCGCCGACTGGGCCCGGATCCCCTACGAGGTGCTGGACCGCATCTCCGTCCGCATCGTCAACGAGGTCCAGGGCATCAACCGCATCGTCTATGACATCACCTCCAAACCGCCGGCCACCATTGAATGGGAATGACGCTCGAAACGGCGAAAACCCGCATGAATACAGGCTTTTTTGCCCGTCCATACTGCTCTTGATAC
>CALWZP010000037.1 GCA_944386055.1 uncultured Oscillospiraceae bacterium
CCGCGTCTATTTTTTGATTGGCGTCGTTGAACTCGGTTCTCAAAAAGCTGTCCTGCGGCTCCCACAGGGGGAGTTCGTAGTTTGTGGTATAGTTGCTTGCCAAAGAAATTCCTCCTTGTTTTTTCTAAACCCGCCCGCCGCCCTTTTGAGAGGTATAGGGGGCTTCGCCCCCTATGACCCCCTTTATTCAATTCGGAATGAGGAGATAGGAGTTTGTGGGGGCGCAGCCCCCGCACCCCCGGGCGGCCAAAGGCCGCCCCTACGGAAAGGCGCGCTGGGAGGTGTGGCGCGTGACGACCTCGGCACGCGCGAAACACGGCCCGAGTGGTGCGCCGGGCCGTGGCCCAGGCCAGTTTCTCTCGGCCCCTTGGGCCGATTCATCTTCTCGCGCCCCACAGGCGGGGAGCGGCGGGCTGACCGTCCAAGCCCCCTTGAAAAGGGGGCTGTCGCCGCCGTCAGGCGGTGACTGGGGGTTTCTTGTCTCCTGCCGGGGCCATAGAGAAGGACGGGGGAAGAAACCCTCCGTCACGGCTTCGCCGTGCCACCTCCCTTTTCAAGGGAGGTTTTGGCGGGCGGACATTGTCCGCCCCTACGAATGGATGCGCCCCATGAGCGAGAAGCGGCGGGCGGGTCTGGGACCCGCCCCTACAAAAGAGCGCGCCGAGTCGTCGCGCCCCACGGGTATGGGGTGCACCCCAAAAATAACGGGACGAGGCCGGGAATTGTATGTTTCCATCCATCTATTCCCAAAAATCGTCCCCCACCGCGCAAAAAATCGGGCAGGGTGTATCGTTGGATACACCCTGCCTGGTCTGTCTCCGGCGAAGCCCCTTAAAATGGAGAAGGCCCACGGCAGAGCCGCGTTTCTCCTTCTCCCCGTCCGGCGGCGGAGACCGCTTTCACCGCTGCCGGTCCAGCTCCCGGCGCACCGTGCGGCTGAGGATCTCCTGCCCCTCGGGGGAGCGGAGCACCTCCAGCACGGTGGCGCGCAGCAGCTCCCGGAAGGCCTCGTTTTTGGCGAAGGCGTCGAACACCGCCCCCGTGCTCTCCCCGTGGGCCGCCGGGGCGGCCTTGGGCCGGGGGGCGGGGCGGCCGGCGGGGGCGGCGGGCTCCTCGTCGGCCCAGGCCCCGTCCATCCAGCTGTCCTGCCGGGTGCGGTCGTTGCTCTCCCCCCGGAGATAGAACAGGGAGACGCCGAAGAAGTCGGCCAGCTTCTGCTGCTGCTCCTGGGTGGGGGTCTGCCGCCCCGTCTCGAACTTCTCCGCCGCGTTTCTGGGCAGCCCCAGGGCCGCCGACAGCGCCGGGCGGGTCAGCCCCCGCTCGGTGCGCAGCTCCCCGATCCTCTGTGCCAGTGTGACCATGTGTGTTCCTCCTTTTTTCGCCGTTCCGGCGTCACCAGATCTTCTCCGCGTCCCGGCGCAGGGGGAGCCGGAAGATCTCCTCCACCGCCCCGCGGTATTCCGCCGCCCCCCGGGCCTTCCGCAGCCGCCGGGCGGCCCCCTCCCGGCCGTCGAACAGCCCCAGGAGATAGTGCCACAGCTCCTTCAGATGGAAGGCGGCGTGGTCGGGGCTCTGGAAGCGGCGGCAGTAGCTCTCATACAGGGCGTCGTGATAGGCCCGCAGCTCCTCCAGCGAGGCGGGCAGCCCGCCCCGGAGCTTCCGGATGAGGGCGGGGTCGGCCAGCAGCCCCTGCCCCAGCATCACCGCCGACAGGCCGGGAAAGCGCGCCTCCACCCCGGCGGCATCCCCGGGGGTGACGATGCCGCCGTTGTAGCACAGCTTCCCCTTCCACCGGGCTGCGGCAGCGGCGAAGTCCTCCAGGCGCACCGGATGGCGGTAGAAGTCGTCCCGCACCCGGGGGTGGACGATGAGCTCCGCCACCGGGTATTTGGCGAAGATGTCCAGCAGCCGGGGGAACTCCTCCGGGTCGTGGACCCCCAGCCGGGTCTTCAGGGAGACGGGCAGGGGGCTGCGGGAGAACACCGTGTCCAGAAAGGCGTCCAGCTCCCCGGGCACGGACAGGAAGCCCGCCCCCTTCTTCTTGGCCGTCACCGTCCCCGAGGGGCAGCCCAGGTTCAGGTCCACCTCGTCATAGCCCATGGCCTTCAGCTCCCCCGCCGCCCAGAGGAAGTCCTCCGCGTTTCGGGTCATGAGCTGGGGCACGCAGGGCACCCCCTCGTTGTGCTCCGGGGCCGCCTCCCTCAGCTGCCGTGGGGTGAAGCAGTGGTCCCCGGTTGGTGAGAGGAAAGGCATATAGTACCGGTCCGTCTCCGGGAAAAACCGCCGGTGGACCTGCCGGAAGGCCGCCCCGGTGACCCCCTCCATGGGGGCGAAATAGTACCGCACGGCCGGTCACCGGAATTCCGCCTGGGACAGGTCCAGGCCCTGCCTGCAGCGGTTGTCGATGTCGGTTCCGTTGCCCTCGAAGACGCTGCCCCGGAAGTCCAGGGTCAGGTCGGTGGGCACCTGCTCCAGCACCACGGCGGTGCCGTTGTCCCGGAAGACATTCCCGTTATAAAGGGAGTGGTTGGCGCTGCCCCCCTTGCTGTTGAAGTGGAGCCCCACGCCGTTGTCCGCGAAAGTACAGTCGATGCTGTTGATCCAAGCGGTGCCGCAGCCGTAAAGGCCCGTGTCCCAGCCGGTAAACAGACAGTTCGTGGCCCGGGCGTTGGCCGCGGCGGAGAGAGCCACGCCGCCGTTTCCGCGGAATTCGATATCCTGGAAATAGGAGATCCAGCCGTCCTCCCTGGCCTCCACTTGGATGGAACCGGTAAACACGGTGCGCGCCGTCCCGCCGGTGCTGCCGTAGAGGTTGATGGCCCTTCCGTGGAGCACCAGCGTCCCGTCGTAGGTCACGGCCGGAAGATAAATATTTACATTGGGCGTGGGGTCCGCCGCGGCGGCGATCTCGTCAATGAGGGCCTGGAGCTCCTCTGTGGTGCCCATGGGCACATCCTCGGGGTAGTAGTTCTCGTTGGGGAGGGGGGAGAGGATATAATCCACCCCCAGGCGGATGGTGTCCCCGTTCTTCATGTCAATGGTCCACACCATCTCCGCCGCCGCTTCGGCATCGGCCTCGAGGGTGTAGTCCACCAGGCTGACCAGCGGCACATCCGGGAAGGCGCTGTGGGGAGCGGGAGCGGTGCAGGCAAAATTCCCGCCGACCCCTTCTATGGTTGGAAATTCGGCGGTGACCCGGTCGGTCTTTTCCAGAAACGCCGCCCCCGCGTCGGCGCCTGTGTCCGCGTCATAGACGCGCAGGAGGACCGGGACGCGATAGGCCTCCCCGATCGCGGCGTTTTGGCGCATTTCCTGGACCGGTTCCTGAAGGCTGGCGGATTCGCTCAGAAACAGGTGATAGGTCCCGCTGAGATCGCTGTAGTACACCTCTCCTACCCCCTCGTAGGTCTGCGGACGGGTCAGGTGATATCCGGCCGCTATCCCCCCCACCAGCAGGAGGGGCATAAGGACCATCAGGGCCCTGCGCAGGGCCCTACGCCAGCCCTCGGCCGGCGCCTTGAGATGGCTGCGCCGATTGACCGTTTGGGCGCAGTATGGGCAGAAGGCGGCCTCTTCCGGCAGGGCGGCGCCGCAATGGGGGCAGACCTTCTGTTTTTCTGTATGCTCCGCCATATCACAGCGCCTCCATCAGCCGAAGTACATTGGGATACCGCTTCTGCGGCATCACCTGGGTGCACCGCTCCACCACCCGGCCCAAGTGGCCGGGGGCCAGCTTCCGGGAGGGGTGCTGCCCGGTGCGCATCACATTGATGAGAATACCCATGGCGTAGATGTCCGCCCGCCCGTCGGTCTGGGACAGGCCGTACTGCTCCGGGGCGGCGAAGCCGGTGGTGCCCAGCACCTGGGTGTCCGACTGCCGCTCCGGTTTATACACTCTGGCGGCGTCAAAGTCGATGAGCACCGCCTCCTGTCCCCGGAGGATGATGTTCTCCGGCTTCACATCCCGGTGCACCGCCCCCAGGGCGTGCAGCGCCCAAAGCGCCTGACACAGCTGACGGGCGATCCGCCGGGTCTCCCGCGGGGAGCAGGGCCCGCTTTTCAAGAGGAGGTCCAGGGTGTCCCCCTGGATGTACTCCTCCAGCACCAGATGCTCCTCCCCCCGGGAGGCCACCTCAAAGGTCTGCGGCAGATGCTCGCAGGTATAGTGCAGCAGCTTTTCATAGACCTCGGCGCTGCCGGTGAACCGGCGCAGGATGAACCGTTTTCCCGTCTTCTGGTGGCGGATGAGGCGGATGGTCCCCCGGGGGCCCTCCTTCAGCAGGCCGATCTCCTCATACCCCCGCCCCAGCGCCTCCAGCAGCCAGTCATAGCGGTCCATCCTCCGCGCCCCCTTTTTTCTCCACCCTATGCAGCCAGCATATTGGTTTTTTTGAAAAACTGCGTTATAATAGTATAACTTGTTTTAAAAAAGAAGTCAAAGGGGGCGGTCCATTTGAATCGAAGGAGCACCGGCGACCTGACCCAGGCGCTGATGGACACGGCGGACCTGAATGAATACCTCAGTGAGAACGACGCTCTCCTGCTGCACGACGGCGTCGCCGAGCTGCTCAACGACCTGTGTATGCGCAAACGGCTGGCCAAGGCCTCGCTGGCCCGGGAGGCGGGGATGAGCGAGGTATACCTCCACCAGATCATCTCCGGCCGCCGCCGCCCCTCCCGGGACCGGGTGCTGTGCCTCTGCGTGGCCATGGGGGCCACGCTGGACGAGGCCCAGGCCCTGCTGCGCCAGTGCGGCTGCGCCGCCCTCTACCCCAAAGACCGGCGGGACGCCATCATCCTCTACGGGCTGCTCCACCGGCATTCCCTGCACCAGGTCAACGACCTGCTGTTCGAGCACAACGAGAAGACCCTGTCCTGACCGTGTCCCGCCTCCGCCGCTCCACACCGGGGCGGCGGCTTTCTCTTGCCAAGGGAGGGCGGCTGTATTATAATCGGAGTATCAAGTCACGGGACCACCCACGAGAGGAGAGATCGATATGGAGGACCGCCTGTTCACCAATGCCCACATCCTGGCCTGGCTTCAGTATTTCGCGGACAACACCCAGGTGGACCTGGAGAAGGTCAAGCTGCTGGACATCACCCGCCGGAACAAAAACCTCATCCCCACGGTGGAGTCCAACTCCGCTGTGCTGGTCTTCACCGAGGCGGGGCACCCCGACATCTTCTACCGCATGTGGAATGCCGGCCTGGGGGAGTGCCAGGTGTGGTACAACGAGGGCTCCGACCCCTCCGGCCCCATCAAGCACGACCTGCTCAAGGACATGATCGACCGGGGGATCAACGCCTCCGCCGGGATGCTCATCCTCAACCCCAACGCCCGCTCCACCTATAAGATCGGGATGCGCAACTCCAGCTTCTCCCGGGGCTCCGTCCACTATGTGGGCAGCGAGATCCGGGCGGTGATCCTGAACAAGATGCACCTGTCCCTGGGGGACACGGTGTGCGTCATCTCCGGGGCGTCCATCGCGGTGGAGTCCGCCCTCATCGCCGCCGAGGGCACCGTCATCGCCGTGGAGTACAGCCAGAGCGACCGGCAGACTGTGGAGGAAAATGTCCAGCAGTTTGGGCTGAACAATGTGGTGGTGGTGGACCATGTGGACGACGAGACCATGAAGGGCCTGCCGGTGCCCTCCCTGTGCATGCTGGTGGCCTCCGCCAGCATGGAGCAGGAGATCGAATGTCTGCTGCGCCTCAACCCCCACATGGAGTTCGTCATCTACACCCTGGACTTCCGGTGCGCCGCCTCCATCCCCGACCTGTTCCAGCGTCTGGGCATCGGAGAGACCGAGGTCATCCAGATCTCCGTGTCCAAGCTCACCCCCAAGCACACCTTCGAGACCGAGCCCGCCCCCTGGCTCATCTGCGGCCGGGCGTAAGGCTGTCCCTCACCGGGGACGCGGGGAGCATTCGCCCGCGTCCCCGGTTTTTTGCGCCCTCCGCAATGAAACTTTTTCACAAAGATCCCCCTGCAAATTTGTGCAACAAATATGCCGACCCTATGCTGTCAGCATACGGTTTTTCCCGGCGGGGCGTTGTATAATGAACTTACAACGGCCCGGACCCCCGGCCCTGTTCGGACCGCAAACACAGAAAGGAGCAGATCAGAGTATGAAAAAATTTCTCGCCCGCATTCTTGCCGCGGCCATGGTGCTGGGTCTAATGACCGTCTCCGCTCTGGCCTACGACCTGCCGGACAACTCCCTGCTGCAGGCCGACAACGCCAGCTCCGGCACCGCCACCGTCACCGACCAGGACGGAGAGAGCCACACCGTCTACCTCTACCCCGCCGGCACGGTATTCACCCCTAAAGCCGGCATGACCAACTTCCAGTATGCCAGCGACTTGTCCACCGGGGAGTCCCTGTACCTCAACCAGAGCTTCACCCTGCCTGAGACCGGGGCCTATGAGCTGACCGCCTATGACCAGGGCATCTGGGCCACCACGGCCTATGTCATGGCGGAGGGCGCCCCCATCCCCGAGCCCCAGCCCAAGCCGGAGCCGGAGCCGGAACCCGAGCCGGAGCCGGAATGGTATGAGACAGGCGAGGTCTATGAGGTAAAGCCCTTCTATGTAGAATACCTGGGCAGCAACATGCCGTCCAGTGGGACAAGGGATGTCACCGTCAACGGGAAAGCCGTCACCGTGTCCATCTATCCCGCCGGCACCCTGTTCCAGCCCTTCTATCCCCTGAGCTTCGGGGAGGTCCTGTGCTATGAGAACGGCGAGCTCGTTTCCGGATACTTTGACCCGAGAAGTGACGGGCTGCCCGCCGAGGGCGTCTACCAGATCGGGGTGTACAGCGCCTACTATGGACATGAGGGCGACATCTGGGTCACCGCCGAGGGCACCGGCACCTCTGTGGAGCCTGAGCCTGAGGAGCCCGGCACCGTGGCCGGCTTCACCGATGTCTCCGCCGATGCGTGGTACGCCGGCTTCGTGGAGACGGTGGCGGAGAAGGGGCTGTTCGCCGGCAACGGGGACGGCACCTTCGCCCCCGAGGCCAACATGACCTACGCCGAGTTCCTGGCGGTCCTCTTCCAGTTCTCGGAAGACACCCTGCCCACGGTGTCCGGCGGCAACTGGTATGACGGCTATGTGGAGTGGGCCCAGCCCATCCTCCCCGCCGGCATCGCCGACGGCTTTGACGCCGAGGCCCCCATCACCCGGCAGGATATGGCCGCCCTGTTCGGCACCTTCCTGAGCCTGTATGACTACTCCGCCCAGCCGGTGAACACCGGGACCCCCGACTTCTCCGACGAGAACCAGATCGCCGACTACGCCAAGGGCGGCGTGGAGCTGTGCTATCAGCTGGGCATCATGAACGGCAACGACGACGGCACCTTCAACCCCCAGGCCAATACCATCCGGGCCGAGGTGGCCGTCACCATGGTCCAGATGGCACGGGTCATGGGCCGGTAAAGGCACGGATCTGAGCTTTGATGCGCTGGAATGGCGCGGAAAGGGAGAGCGGACCGCCGACGGCGGTCCGCTCCCTGTTTTCTCTCACTGTTCCGCTGTCTCATGGGGCCCGCGGTCCCGGCTCTCACACCGGTCTGCGATGGCCGCCAGCCCCGCGGCGAACGCCTCCCGGTCAAATACCAGACCCCGCTGCGCCTCCCGCAGGGAGACCGTGGTGCCGTCCGTCAGGGCAAAGGAGACCGACCAGGGGTTGCCGCCGCCGGAGGTCACCAGGTGCCCGTAGCTCCGGCGGGAGACGACGGTGTCCTCCAGCAGCGCCAGGGCCTGGGCGATCAGCGCCGGGTCCTCTGTCCGGGCGTAACCCGGCCAGGGGAAGGTGACGGTGATCTCCGCCACCTGCTCCGCCTCCACCCCAGACAGCCCCGCGGCGGCGCGCAGGTCCCGGGGGTGGAACACGAAGGTGTACAGCGCCAGGACGGCGGCAGCGGCCAGCGCCGCGAGGATCAGCCGGACCAGGGCGGGATGTCTGGCCGGGAACGCTTTCATGTCCATGGGTGCGCCTCCTTTTCCTTCTGTATGCCACAGGTCCCTCCGGGAACAGGATATCATGTCGGACTTTTTAGGTCAATATGTATATATTTATATTCTATATATATCTTGTTTTCTCTCTATTGTACAATCTCAAACAGCGCCCTGTCATGTCAAACAGGGGTCTCGGCTCCTCTTCCCCCTCTTTGTGTAATTTCACCATTGACATCTGTCCGCCCCGGGCATATAATTTCATCGTTATATCCCCAAAGATGATGAGGGAGACAGTAGGAACCGACCGACCGTCTCAGCGAGCCGGGGCGGGTGGAAGCCCGGCACCAGTAGGTCCCTTCCGAACATCACTCCGGAGTCGCAGCCCGAACCGCCAAGGCGCAGTAGGTGCTGCCGGTTTTCCCCGTTACAGGAAGCGCATATGTCGGTATGCAGTAACGGGTGGTACAGCGAGGCTTTTTCAGGCGCTCGTCCCTTTACGGGGCGGGCGCCTGTTCGTTTTTCTCCCCCGGCATACCCAAGAGCAAGGAGCGTGAACAACATGACCGAAAAAGACACCATCGAGATCCGGTGGCACGGCCGGGGCGGCCAGGGGGCCAAGACCGCCTGCCTGCTGCTGGCGGACGCCGCCTTCTCCTCCGGGAAGTATGTCCAGGGCTTCCCCGAGTACGGCCCCGAGCGGATGGGGGCGCCCATCACCGCCTACAACCGCATCAGCGACTCCCCCTGTACCATCCACTCCAACATCCACTTCCCCGACTATGTGGTGGTGGTGGACGAGTCCCTGCTCTCCAGTGTGGAGGTCACCCAAGGGCTCAGCCCAGATGGGGCGGTGGTGGTAAACACCTCCAAGGCCCCGGAGGAGATCCGCCCCCTGCTCCGGGGGTGGGAGGGCCGGGTGTGCACCATCGACGCCCGGCGCATCTCCCAGGCCTGTCTGGGCCGCTACTTCCCCAACACCCCCATGCTGGCCGCCATCGTCCAGGTCAGCCGGGTGCTGGAGCCGGAGCGCTTCCTTTCGGACATGGAAGCCAGCTTCCGCCACAAATTCGCCACCAAGCCCCAGGTGATCCAGGGCAACCTGAACTGCCTGGCCCAGGCCATGAAGGAGGTGCAGGGACTGTGATCCGCGACGCCTATCACATCGACGAGCATACCCCCTGGCAGGAGATGACTCCCGGGGGGGAGATCTACCAGCCGGGCACCTCCCGGGCGGTGCACACCGGGGAGTGGCGCTCCGATGTCCCGGTGTGGGACCCCGCCCGGTGCAAGCAGTGCCTGCTGTGCGCCCCCTTCTGTCCCGACTCCTCCATCCCCGTCACCGACGGGCGGCGGGGGGAGTTCGACCTGGACCACTGCAAGGGCTGCGGCATCTGCTGGAAGGTATGCCCCTTCCAGGCCATCCGCATGGAACAGGAGGTGCGGTGAGATGAGCATCCGCGAACGGCTCAGCGGCAACGAGGCGGTGGCCTACGCCATGCGGCAGATCGACCCCGATGTGTTCGCCGCCTTCCCCATCACCCCCTCCACTGAGATCCCCCAGTACTTCGCCCAGTATGTGGCGGACGGCCTGGTGGACACCGAGTTCATCCCCGTGGAGTCGGAGCACTCCTCCATGTCCGCCTGCATGGGGGCCCAGGCCGCCGGCGCCCGGGCGGTGAGCGCCACCTCCTCCTGCGGGCTGGCGTACATGTACGAGATGCTGTATGTGGCCGCCTCCGCCCGGCTGCCCATCACCCTGGCGGTGGTCAACCGGGCCCTCACCGGCCCCATCAACATCAACAACGACCACTCCGACTCCATGGGCGCCCGGGACACCGGGTGGATCCAGCTCTACGCCGAGAACAACCAGGAGGTGTACGACAACTACCTCCAGGCCATGCGCATCGCCGAGACGCCGGATGTCCGCCTGCCCATCATGGTCTGCCAGGACGGGTTCATCACCTCCCACGCGGTGGAGAACATCCTGCTGGAGGAGGACGGGGCGGTGAAGGCCTTTGTGGGGGAGTACCACCCGGAGCACTACCTCCTCAAGCACGACAACCCCCTGGCGGTGGGGGCCTATGACACCTCCCCCTTCTACATGGAGCACAAGATGCAGCAGGCCCAGGCCATGGTCAACGCCCGCCGGGCCATCCTGGAGGTGGCCGACGACTTCGCCCGCACCTTCGGCCGGCGCTACGGCTTCCTGGAGGAGTACCGCATGGAGGACGCGGACGCCGCCCTGGTACTCATCGGCTCCACCGCCGGCACCGCCAAGGCCTGCGTGGACCGCCTGCGGGCGGAGGGGCGGAGGGTGGGCCTCATCAAGGTGCGGGTGTTCCGCCCCTTCCCCGCCCCCGAGCTCTCCGCCGCCCTGGGCCGGGTGAAAGCCGCGGCGGTGCTGGACAAGAGCGAGGGGTTCTCCGGCTGCGGCGGCCCCCTCTTCGCCGACACCCGCAGCACCTGCTACGATCTGCCCCGCCGGCCCGCCCTCATCAATGTGGTCTACGGCCTGGGGGGCCGGGACTGCACCGTGGAGGACCTCCGCCGGGTGTACGACCATCTGGACGAGATCTGCCGCACCGGCGAGACCGGCCCCGTCTATCTCCACATGGGGCAGCGCAGCAGCGAGAAGGAGGTGCTCTGACATGGCCTTTCAGCCCTATGACCACAAAAAGGAACTCTCCAAGCCGGAGCGCTTCGTGGGCGGCCACCGCCTATGCGCCGGCTGCGGCGCCGGCATCGTGTGCCGTGGGATCACCCGCGCCCTGGACGAGGGGGACAGGGCGGTGATCTGCAACGCCACCGGCTGCCTGGAGGTATCCTCCTTCCTGTACCCCTACACCTCCTGGACCGACTCCTACATCCACTCCGCCTTCGAGAACGCCGCCGCCACCTGCGGCGGGGTGGAGGCGGCCTACCGGGTGCTGAAAAAAAAGGGAAAGATCGATGACACCTTCAAGTTCCTGGCCATCGGCGGGGACGGGGGCACCTATGACATCGGGTTCCAGTCCCTGTCCGGCGCCATGGAGCGGGGGCACGACATGGTGTACTTCTGCTATGACAACGAGGCGTACATGAACACCGGGGTGCAGCGCTCCTCCTCCACCCCCCGGTTCGCCAGCGCCACCACCTCCCCCGCCGGGCAGGTGTCCGCCGGCAAGCCCCAGGACAAGAAGGACCTGACCCGGATCATGGCCGCCCACCGCGTCCCCTATGTGGCCCAGACCACCTTCCTGGGCAATTTCAAGGACTTCCACCAGAAGGCCCGCCGGGCCATCTACACCCCCGGCCCCGCCTTTGTGAATATCCTGGCCCCCTGTCCCCGGGGGTGGCAGTACTCCCCCGAGCTGCTCCCCGAACTATGCCGCCTGGCGGTGGAGACCTGCGTGTGGCCGCTGTACGAGGTGGTGGAGGGGCAGTGGCACTTGAACTATGTCCCCAAGCAGAAGCTGCCCGTCACCGAGTTCATGAAGCTCCAGGGCCGCTTCCGTCACTGCTTCCAGCCCGGCAATGAGGAGACCCTGGCCGCCGCTCAGGACTATGTGGACCGGCGGTGGGAGGAGCTGCTCGCCCGGTGCCAGTGAGCTTTGTATCCTGAAAGGCCGCGGCCCCCGGTTTGATCCCGGGGGCCGCGGCCTCTGCTGTTTTTTCCGGGACATCGCCCCGGCGGAGCAGCACATCTGTCAGGGGACGGACCAGCCCCAGGCCCGG
Organism: uncultured Oscillospiraceae bacterium; assembly: GCA_944386055.1. Lineage (GTDB taxonomy): Bacteria > Bacillota > Clostridia > Oscillospirales > Oscillospiraceae > CALXCT01. The sequence goes on from CALWZP010000037.1 coordinate 11,677, forward strand.
TCAGGGGCCTGGCTCAGGCGGCCGCTCCCCTCCTCCCGGGCGGTCAGGCGCAGCGCCGTCCCCCGCACCGCGGTCAGGGCGAAGCGCAGGTCGGTCTCCGGGGCGGGGGCACGGGCCGCATACTCCGCGTGGAGCCGCCCCAGCCACTCCGGCAGAGACTCCGCCGCTCCGGGCGCCCCGGCCGGGGCGGCGGACAGCTCCGCCATGGTCCGGGCCAGCAGCGCCTCCTGCTCCGCCTCATACCGCCGGTGCTCCGTCAGGGTGCCCCGGAAGCTGTCGTTGTGGGGGTGGGTGAAGCAGTCCTCCAGATAGTGCAGCTGCCACCCCAGGCGAAGCCGGGCCAGCGGCCCGTCCCCGCCATCCCGCTCCAGGGCCTCCAGCGCCCGGAGGGTGCCGCCGAACCGCCCCCGGAAGGTGTGCCCCCGGAGGTAGGTCACCGCGATGAGATCGGGCAGGATGCTGCCCAGCTTCAGCCAGAGCAGATGCCGCTCTCCCAGGGTGCGGGCCGCCAGCTCCGCCATCATGAGATGCCCCCGCTTGGTCACAGTTCCGCCCCCTCCCCCTCCCGGGGCACGATGTCCCCCACGCCGTCCAGGATCAGCCGGGGGCGGTAGGGGAAGGTCTCCGCCGCCGCCCGGGTCGTCACCCCGGAGAGCACCAGCACGGTATCCAGGCCGGTCTCGATACCCGCCACGATGTCGGTGTCCATCCGGTCGCCGATGATGGCGGTCTCCTCCGAGTGTACATTCAAAAGCCGCAGTCCGGTACGCATCATCAGGGGGTTTGGCTTGCCCACGAAGTAGGCCTTCTTCCCGGTGGTCAGCTCCACGGGAGCCACCAGCGCCCGGCAGGCGGGAACCAGGCCGTCCTCCACCGGGCCGGTGAGGTCGTAGTTGGTGCCGATGAGCCGCGCCCCCTGGTTGACAAAGCGCATGGCCTTCACCATGTTGTCATAGTGGTATCCCGCCGTCTCCCCGATGACCACATAGTCCGGGTCCACCTCGTTGATGCTGATCCCCGCGTCGTACAGGGCGTTGAGCAGTCCGTGCTCCCCCACCGCGTACACCCCCGCCCCGGGCATCTGCCCGGCGATGAAGCTGGCGGTGGCCAGGGCGCTGGTGTAGAACCGGCTCTCGTCCACCTCCAGCCCCATGCGGCTCAGGCGCTTGTGCAGCTCCCGGGGGGTGTAGCAGCTGGAGTTGGTGAGGAAGAGGAAGCGCTTCCCCTCCCGGTACAGCCAGTCCACGAACTCCCGCGCCCCGGGCAGCAGCCGCCGCCCCTGATAGATCACCCCGTCCATGTCGATGAGGAATCCCGTCTTTTCTCTCAGCTGTTCCATCTTTCCCTCCTGTCAAAGGCGGGCCGCCGCGGCCATGGCCAGCTCGGAGCGCTCGCACTCCCCCGGGTCCATGGTCAGCTGCCAGCACAGGGGACTCCCCTTCATCCGGGCCGCCGCCCAGCTCAGCCCGTTGGTCCGCTCGTCCAAAAACGAGCTGTCGATCTGCTCCGGATCCCCCAGCAGGACGATCTTGGTCCCCGTCCCTGCCCGGGTGACGATCCCCTTGATCTGCTTGGGGGTGAGGTTCTGGGCCTCGTCCACGATGAGATAGGTGTTGACGAAGGAGCGCCCCCGGATGAAATTCATGGCCTCGGTGCGGATGATCCCCCGCTGGAAGATCTCCTCGATGCGGTCGTGGAGCTGCAGCTCGTCCCGGTAGCGCTCCCCCTCGTCGGAGTCCAGTAGCTGCTCCAGATTGTCCACCACCGGGCGCATCAGGGGGGAGATCTTCTCCTGTTCATCTCCAGGGAGGAAGCCGATCTCCGCGTCGAACTGGGCGTTGGGCCGGGTGACCAGGATCCGGCGGTACTCCCCGCTGGGGTGGTTGAGCACCTTCTCCAGCCCCACCGCCAGGGAGTAGAAGGTCTTGGCGGTGCCGGCGATGCCCTTGACGATCACCAGGGGTGCCCGTTCGGCGGGCTGCATCAGCGCCTCCTGGAGGAAATACTGCCCCGCGCTGCGGGGGGCGACGCCGTAGGGCCGGCTCTTCTGAAAGGTCAGGGGGACGATCCGCTCCCCCTCCACCCGGCCCAGGTGGGTCTTCTTGGTGGACTGGTCCGCCCGGAGCACCACGAACTCGTTCTCGGTCAGCTCCGCGGGCTCGGGGCGGTCCTCCCCGTCCAGGCAATAGGCCGCCTCCCGGGGCAGGCCGTGCTTCTTGAACTCCTTGAACCGCTCCTCCGGCACGAAGCACTCGGTGCGGCCGGTGTACCGGGCCTGGGTCCGGCTGACCTGCTCGGTGGTGAAGTCCTGGGCACCCACCCCCAGGACCTCCGCCTTGATGCGCAGCACGATGTCCTTGGTCACCAGCACCACCGGCAGCCCCTTGTCCCGGCAGGCCAGGCACACCTGCAGGATGCGCTCGTCCCCCGGGGCAGGCCGCTCCCCGCCGTCGCCCCCCTCCACCCGCAGGGTACCGCCTCCGGGCAGAGAGACCCCGGTGAGCAGGTCCCCCGTCAGACGGAACTCCTCCAGCCGCCGGATGGCCTCCCGGGCGCTGTACCCCCGGTCCCCCTCCGCCCGCTTCAGGCCGTCCAGCTCCTCCAGCACCGCCAGGGGGAGGACCACATCGTTGTCCTCAAAACAGGTACAGGCGGCGGGGGACTGAATAAGGATATTGGTGTCCAGCACATAGGTCTTTTTCATCAGATCACAGCCTCGCTTCCCGGTCCTCGGGGCGTCCCCGCCCCGGGCCCTTCCCCGGCATTGTACCGCTCCCATGCGGGTTTCCGCTGAAATCCCCGTGTGCCCCCTGTAAAATCCGGCGGTTTTTCCCGCCCGGCCCGTGGTGGTTTCGCCGAAAAAAACCGGAGGCCCGTCCGCTTGCCGCGGACGGGCCTCCGGTTTTCTTTTTCTGTTTTCAGGTTCGCCGGCGGTCACACGGCGGCCGCGGCGCGGCTTTGGACGAAGCGGCGCACCTCGCCCAGTCCCGCCAGGGGGACGGCGTGGTCCCCGTGCACCACCACCAGGGTGGGGGCCTGGAGCACGCCGTACTGCTCCGCCTGCTCCAGATTCTCCTCCGCCAGCACCTCGGTATAGCAGATCCCCTCCTGGTCCAGCAGACGCTTGGCCGCCTTGCAGTTGGGACAGGTGCGGGTGGTGAACAGCAGCAGCTCCTCCGCCGCCTGGGGCGCGGGGGCGGGCTCGGCCACCGGGGCCTCCACCGTCACCTGGGCCCCCGCCCGGCCGGCGCGGCGCAGCCGGGAGTGGGAGATGTCGTACACCTTGCGGTCCTTGAACTCCTGGGCCTTGCCGTCGTTCCAGTTCTGCACCGGGCGGTAATAGCCGGTGATGCGGCTGTACACCTCCGCGGGCTTTCCGCAGATGGGGCAGGTAAACTGCTCCCCGGCGAGATAGCCATGGTCGGCGCACACCGAATAGGTGGGGGACATGGTGTAATAGGGCAGCTTATAGTTCTCCGCGATTTTCCGCACCAGGGCCGCCGCCGCCTTCCAGTCGGGCAGCTTCTCCCCCAAAAAGGCGTGGAACACGGTGCCCGAGGTGTAGAGGGTCTGCAGCTCGTCCTGGATGTCCAGGGCGGAGAAGATGTCCTCGGTGTAGCCCACGGGCAGGTGGGAGGAGTTGGTGTAGTAGGGGGTGCCGTTCTCGTTGGCGGTGATGATGTCGGGGAACTGCTCCTTGTCGTGCTTGGCAAAGCGGTAGGTGGTGGACTCGGCGGGGGTGGCCTCCAGATTGTAGAGGTCGCCGTACTCCTCCTGGTAGTCGGAGAGGCGCTCCCGCATGTGGTTGAGCACATCCCGGGCGAAGTTCTGGGTCTCGGGGTGGGTCAGGTCACGGCGCAGCCAGTTGGCGTTGAGCCCCACCTCGTTCATGCCGATCAGGCCGATGGTGGAGAAGTGGTTGTTAAAGGTGCCCAGATACCGCTTGGTGTAGGGGTACAGCCCCGCCTCCAGCAGCTTGGTGATGACGGTGCGCTTGATCTTCAGGCTGCGGGCGGCGATGTCCATCAGCTTGTCCAGCCGCTGGTAGAAGTCCGCCTCATTCTTGGCCAGATAGGCGATGCGGGGCAGGTTGATGGTCACCACCCCGATGGAGCCGGTGGACTCGCCGGAGCCGAAGAAGCCGCCGGACTTTTTCCGCAGCTCCCGCAGGTCCAGACGCAGGCGGCAGCACATGGAGCGCACATCGGAGGGCTCCATGTCCGAGTTGATGTAGTTGGAGAAATAGGGGGTGCCGTACTTGGCGGTCATCTCGAAGAGAAGCTTGTTGTTCTCGGTCTCAGACCAGTCGAAGTCCCGGGTGATGGAGTAGGTGGGGATGGGATACTGGAAGCCCCGGCCGTTGGCGTCCCCCTCGATCATGATCTCGATGAAGGCCTTGTTCACCATGTCCATCTCGGCCTTGCAGTCGCCGTAGGTGAAGTCCATCTCCCTGCCACCCACGATGGCCGGCAGGTTGGCCAGGTCCTTGGGCACCGTCCAGTCCAGGGTGATGTTGGAGAAGGGCGCCTGGGTGCCCCAGCGGGAGGGGGTGTTCACCCCGTAGACGAAGGACTGGATGCACTGCTTGACCTCCTTCTGGGTCAGGTGGTCCACCTTGACGAAGGGGGCCAGATAGGTGTCAAAGGAGGAGAAAGCCTGGGCCCCCGCCCACTCGTTCTGCATGATGCCCAGGAAGTTGACCATCTGGTTGCACAGGGTACTCAGGTGCTTGGCCGGGGCGGAGGTGATCTTTCCGGGAATGCCCCCCAGCCCCTCCTGGATGAGCTGTTTCAGGGACCAGCCGGCGCAGTAGCCGGTGAGCATGGACAGGTCGTGGAGGTGGATCTCCGCGTTGCGGTGGGCGTCGGCGATCTCCTGGTCATAGATCTCGCTGAGCCAGTAGTTGGC
>CALWZP010000038.1 GCA_944386055.1 uncultured Oscillospiraceae bacterium
GCCTGTCACAGGTGTTGTACTTTACTGTCCTATTTTAAGGTGCTTCCCGAGCCGGCAAAGGAGGGCCACAAGCCCCCAAAACATGGGCTGTTGAGCAGAGCAAAGATGGTATGGATGAGGCTTTGCGGACAGGCGGCCGGGACAGGCGGGCGGTGAGATTTTACGGCGGATCTCCCTCCGCGGGCAGCGGTATGGCCATCCGGAGACAAACCATGCCTGACAATGTGAAGCGATACAGCCCAAATAAGAGGCTGCTGGCCGAAAAACGGCAGACGGATGGCACAGTAAGCGCCCTTGGCATCAGGCCGGGCTGAGTCCGAAGAGAATCCTTTGCGGATTTATAAGGACCCTGGCGCGGAGATGACGGCTTGGGTATCCGCCAGCCGACCGCCGGGACAACGGGCAGGAGCCGACACTAAAAAGGAGGAAAAATCCCATGAGAAATCTCAAGAGAGCTCTGTCTCTGGCGGTGGCGGCTGCCATGCTGATCAGCCTGATGGTCGTCGGTGCCAGCGCGGCAGACTACGGGGACACGGCTGAGATCACACAGACCGAAGCCGTGGAAGTGCTCACCGGGCTGGGCATCGTGGGCGGCGACGAGAACGGCGACTTCAATCCAAGCGCCACTCTGACCCGCGCCGAGTTCTGCGTCATGATGGCCAATGTCCTGACCGGCGGCAACTTCGACGCCAGCCTGTTTGACGGCACCAGTACCCCGTTCACCGATGTGGCGGGCCACTGGGGCGCGGCGTACATCGCCTACTGCTATTCCAACGGCATTGTGGCCGGTACTTCCACCACCACCTTCGAGCCGGACAGCACCCTGACCGCCGCGCAGGCCAGCGCCATCCTGTTGATGACCCTGGGCTATAACCAGAACAACGAGTTTGCGGCCAACAGTCAGTTCGAGCTGAATGTCACCCGCTGGGCCCAGCAGGCCGGCCTGTATGACGGCCTGTCCGTCTCCGCCACTGCGGGCATCAGCCGCGACAACACCGCGCAGCTGATTTTCAACGCCCTGACCAACACCACCCCCGTGGGCTACAGCTCCCTGGCCGAGTCCTACTACACCGTGGGCGAGAGCGCCCTGTCCGGCGTGGTCTACTCCGGCAGTCAGCTGGATCCCAAGGTTCCCAATTCCGGCGACCTCACCGACGCCCAGACCCGCTATACCTATACCCTGGGCTATACCAACTTCACCCTGAAGCAGACGGAGTCCGACACCACCGACGCCTTCGGCCGTCCCGCTGTGTCCTGGGTATATGGCACCTCCCGTACCGAGATCGGCACCTACGCCGACGACGCTGAGGGCACCTACACCACCGAGGTCACCTATGAGGACCTGTACGATCTGCTGGGCAGCACTGTGGTGAACAAGCTGTTCGACGACAGCGACCCCACCACTGTCACTGTCAAGATCGACAGCAACGATCCGACCAGCGACGACTTTGATCTGGGCGGAGACAGCGCCTCCGACCTGCGGTCCAATGACGATGGTCTGGCCCTGGAGGACGGGACCGAGTTTACCGGCGACGGCATCACCACCGAGGTCTATCTGGACGACGAGGACAACATCACTCTGGTGGTGGTCAACAACTATCTGGCCACTGTGGACGCCGACTACGACGAGGAAGAGGAGTCCGTGGAGATCACCATCTACGGCAACGATGATGCGGACTCCGCCACTCTGGAGCTGGATGACTTCGCCGGCATCGTCAGCTATCTGGAGGACGACCGCCTGGTCGTCACCGTGGCCGACGGCGAGGTGCAGTCCGCCTATGCCGCCACCGTGGTGGAGGATGTGGCTGTGACCTCCTACAGCTCCAGCAGCGTCACCGCCGACGGTACCCGGTACACCCTGAACGACGCCGCCACCGAGCTGCTGAGCACCTATACCGTGGACGACGCCGATGTAACAATCACCCTGTATCTGGACGCCAACGGCTATGTCATGGGCACTGAGGAATACGAGGGCAGCAGCCTAGGCAACTATGTGTTCATCTCTGCCTATGAGGCCAACAGCAGCGTGGTGGACAACACCTCCGGCTACACCGCCCGGGCCTATTTCACCGACGGCAGTGTGGAGGTCATCGATGTCCGGAACGCCGGCATCGTGGCTGACGCGGATGACGGCTGGAGCGACGATGACCCGGATCACGACACCTGGTACCGCTACAGCCAGAACAGCTCCGGCCGGTACACCCTGACCGAGGCCACCTCCACCCCCGGCACTGCCACAGAGGTCAACTCCTCCAATGTGACCCTGGCCACCGGCGTGCGGGCCAACAGCAGCACCGTGTTCCTCTTCGTGGACACCGATGACATGGAGGTCACCTCCACCGCCACCGGCATCCGCAATGTGGACTTCACCGTGGCTTCCGGTTCCTCCATCATCGCACTGGTGGACGACGGGTACGCCCTGGCCGTGATCGTGTACGATGGAGACAGCGCCACCACCAGTGGCGACTACATCTACATCCTGGGCGGCAGCAGTGCCGTTGCCGGCGAGGATAAGGTGTCCGCCAAGTCCACCAGCTATGACAGCGACAACGATGTCACCTACTACACCTATGATGCCATCGTCAACGGCGAGAAGACCACCGTGGACGCACTGAGCAACACCGAGCTGACGGTGGGTCTGTACGACGCCCGGTACGAGTATAACGGCCTGTACCTGACGGATACTATTGAAAACTACCTTGTGACTGAGAGCAACTACGACGCGGACGAGGTGGCCTTTGTGAGCACCGCCGGCGACGCCTCCTACAGCAGCGGGACGCTGGTTCTGAACTCCGACGCCACCTATGTGCTGGCCGACGACTACAGCCTGCTGACCGCGGCGGGCAAGACCGTCACCGAGCGCACCACCAGCCGGCTGGTGAATCTGCTGAACGACGCGGACGGCGACTTCTATGGCAGCGGCGCCATCGTCCTGCTGAACGACGACGGCGAGGCCACCTGCGTGATCGTGTCCCAGGCCATCGTCGTGGAGGACGAGGAGCTGGATGATACCGCAGATGCCGACGACATCAACACCGCGCTGGAGAGCCGGAATGTCACCATCACCGAGGACTACGAGGTGACGGACACCATCACGGTCCCCGCGGGCCGGACCCTGACCATCGAGGGCACCCTGACCGTGGACGATGCGGCCGATCTGGACATTGAGGGCACCCTGGTCGCAGAAAAAATCGACGCCTCCGGCGACAGCGCGATCACCGATGATGAGGTCGCCGCGCTGCTGGAGTGCACGGATGACCTGGAGATCGACGGCGTCACCCTGACCGCCGACATGACCGTCGCCGAGGGCAAGACCCTGACCTTTCACGACGATGTGGTCGCCGGTGATTACAAATTCGAAGGCGGCGGCACTCTGAATGTGGAGTCCGGCGCTACCATCGATAAGACTGAGGCCGTTTCCACCTTGGTCACCCTGAATGCCGATACCACCGAGATCGACCTGCCCGACCCCAATGTGGTCTTTGGCACCCATGTGGGCAATGTGGGCACCGAGTCCGAGGGCGACCTGGAGTTCGACATCGCCGGCACCCTGGACGGCGCGGCCATCTACCAGTTCGATTTCTCCGATCTGGATTGGACTTCGAGTTCCACTGTGAGCGTCTCCCGTGTGTCCGCCGACGACGAAGGCACCACCCTGGCTCTTGAAAATGCCAGCGACCTTACGGCCCACTTCACCGAGGATAATGACACCCTCTACATCACCTTTGATGTGGACGGCGAGGGCACTACGGAAGCGATCACCTTCACCGTGACTTACAACGGCTGATTTTGGGACCCGCTGCGGTCTAAGCGATTCTGAGAGGCCCCCTCTTTCGAGGGGGCCTCTCGTTTTGTCTGCCGTCCCTGCTTTGCAGCCGACGCTCTCCGCCGGGAACGCATATTTTTACCCAGGTTTTCCTAAAATCGCCTTCTTTCGCGCCGATGGGAGGGCAGGATATATTTTATAAGGTGGCCCGCCTGCGGACGGCAAACGGCCAAAAGGGGCGGGAGGGGGTTGAAAGGGAACCTGATTTCCAGTATACTATGGAAAAACAGACGCCAAAGAACAGTTGAGGATCATGGGCATGAGACGAGTGGGATGTTTGCTCCTGGCGCTGGCCGCGGCGGCCGCCCTGCTGACAGGGTGCGCCCCGGAGGAGCACGAGGAGATCATTTTTGCCATGGATACGGTGATGCAGCTGCAGGCCTGGGGAGACGGCGCGGAGGATGCGCTGACCCGTGCGGTGCAGCGCATCAACGAGCTGGACCGCACCCTCTCGGTGGTAAACGAGAACAGCGATATCTGGGCGATCAACCATGGGCAGGGCGCGGTGGAGGTATCCCCGGATACCCTGCATCTGGTGGAGCTGGCGCTGGAGCTGTGGCGGGACACCGGCGGGGCCCTGAATATCGCCATGTACCCGGTGGTGCGGGCGTGGGGCTTTACCACCGGGGAATACCGTGTGGTGCCGGAGCCGGAGCGGGCGGAGCTGCTGGAGTACACCGACCTGGGCCGGCTGGAGCTGGATGAGGCGGCGGGCACCGTCACCCTGCCGGAGGGGATGGAGCTGGACCTGGGAAGCCTGGGCAAAGGCTATGCCGGAGATCAGGTGATGGACATCCTGCGGGGGAGCGGGGTGACCTCGGCCATTGTGAATCTGGGGGGAAATGTACAGGCCCTGGGCAGCCAGAGCGACGGCTCCCCCTGGCGGGTGGGCATCCAGGACCCGGAGGACGAGAGCGCCTATCTGGCGGTGCTGGAGATAAGCGACCTGGCAGTGGTGACCTCCGGCGGATACCAGAGATACTTTGAGGAGGACGGCCAGACCTATTGGCACATCATGGACCCGGCCACCGGCGCGCCAGCGGACAGCGGACTGATCTCCGCCACCGCGGTGGGGGCGTCGGGCGCGCTGTGCGACGGGCTGTCCACCGCATTGTTCGTCATGGGAGCGGACGCCGCGGCGGACTTCTGGCGCGGCCGGGAGGACTTTGAGTTCGTGCTGGTGGATCAGGCGGGGACCATCTGGGTCAGCGAGGGGCTGGAGGACAGCTTCTCCCTGGCGCAGGGATACGAGGACAGAACGGTGGAGGTGGTCCGCCGATGAGATCCACGCGGTTCTGGGTGCTGATCGTGGCGGCGGTGCTGGCGGTGTCTCTGCTGGCGGCCGCCGTGGTGCGGCTGGCCTCGCCGGGGGGGAGTGTTGCGGAGATCACCGTGGACGGCCAGGTCGTGGAGCGCATCGATCTGGACCGGGTGACCGAGGGATACACCTTCACGGTGGAGGACGAATGGGGCAGCAACACCATTCAGGTGGAGCCGGGGCGCATCCGGGTGCTGGAGGCGGACTGCCCCGATCAGGTGTGTGTCCGCCAGGGGTGGATCTCCGATGAGGTGACCCCCATCGTCTGCCTGCCCCATCGGCTGGTGATCCAGGTCTCCGGGGGAACGGACGCCGGGGTGGACGCGCTGAGCTGAGGTCTGGGAGGTGCTGCCGTGAACATCAGACGAATCACCCGCATGGCGCTGCTCACCGCCATCGCCCTGACCATTTTCGTGGCGGAGGCACAGATCCCGGCTCCGGTGCCCATCTATGGGGTGAAGCTGGGGCTGGCCAATATCGTCACGGTGTGGGCGGTATTTTTGCTGGGGCCGGCGGACGCCGCCATGATCCTGCTGGCCCGGGTGGTGCTGGGGTCGCTGATCACCGGGCAGATGATGGCCCTGATGTACAGCCTGGGGGGCGGCCTGCTGTGCCTGTGCGCCATGATCCCGCTGCGGAAGGTGCTCACCGACCGGCAGATCTGGGTGTGCAGCGTGGCCGGGGCGGTGTTCCACAACATCGGGCAGATCCTGGTGGCCATTGCCATCACCCGCACCCCCAGTCTGGTGGTGTATCTGCCGGTGCTGCTGGTATCCGGGGTGATCACCGGGCTGTTCACCGGGCTGTGCGCCCAGTTCCTCCACGAACGGATGCGGAAGCTCCTCCGCCTGTGAGGCCGCAAGAGGGATGCGGCTGACGGAAACGCGTCATTTTGCGATAAACAGGCAGAAAATTTGCAATTTTGTTTGCCAACGGGGCACAATAGTGCTATACTGTATCTGCCAAATCGGCAAAAGGCTGATTTTGGGATAAAACAGATTATCAAGGCGGCCGCCCTGCGGGGATGAACGCCTATTTCTATGCCGGTCTGGCCGGCGATATCGGTAAGAGGTGCGAGGCTTGACGAAATATGTGATTGAAGGCGGCAACCCGCTCTGCGGCAGCGTTGAGATCAGCGGAGCGAAAAACGCCGCGGTGGCCATTCTCCCGGCGGCATTGCTGGTGGAGGGACCATGCCGGATTGAGAATATTCCCCAGATCAGCGATGTGACCCTGATCCTCCAGATCCTGCGGGATCTGGGGGCTTCGGTGCGCAGCATCAACCGCACCACGGTGGAGATCGACTGCAGCGGGGTGCACAATCAGCCCGTCCCCTATGAGCTGGCCCGGAAGATCCGCGCCAGCTATTACCTCATCGGCGCCCTGCTGGGCCGCTTCGGCAAGGCGGAGGTGCCCCCGCCCGGCGGGTGCAACCTGGGCGGGCGGCCCATCGATCAGCATATCAAGGGATTTGTCGCCATGGGCGCCCAGGTGGAGGTTCAGGGCGGCATGATCCGCGCCCAGGCCAAGGGCGGCCGTCTCACCGGCGGACAGGTCTACCTGGACATGGTGTCTGTGGGCGCCACCATGAACATCATGCTCTCGGCGGTGCTGGCCTCGGGGAACACGGTGATCGAGAACGCCGCCAAGGAGCCTCACATCGTGGACCTGGCCAACTTCCTCAACTCCATGGGCGCCGATATCATGGGCGCCGGCACCGATGTGATCAAGATCCGGGGGGTGGACCACCTCACCGGCGGCAGCTACTCCATCATCCCCGACCAGATCGAGGCGGGCACCTATATGGCCGCCGTCACCGCCGCGGGGGGCGAGGTGCTCATCCAGAATGTCATCCCCAAGCATCTGGACTGCATTACCGCCAAGCTGGTGGAGATGGGCGCTGAGGTGGAGGAGCTGGACGACGCGGTGCGCATCCGCCGCACCGGTCCCATCCACCGCACCAACATCAAGACCATGCCCTACCCCGGCTTCCCCACCGACATGCAGTCCCAGATCGCCGCGGCCCTCTGCCTGGCCCAGGGGACCAGCGTCATCACCGAGGGGGTGTGGGACAACCGCTACCGCTATGTGGATGAGCTGCGGCGCATGGGCGCCCAGATCCAGGTGGACGGCAAGGTGGCGGTGATCGAGGGGGTGGACCACCTCACCGGCGCGCCGGTGTGCGCCTGCGACCTGCGGGCGGGGGCGGCCATGGTCATCGCCGGGCTGGCGGCCCGGGGCCGCACCGAGGTGGACCACATCTACCACATCGAGCGGGGCTATGAGGACATCGTGGGAAAGCTGTCCAACCTTGGGGCCAACATTCATCTGGAGGTTGAGCCTGACGAGGATGCCCAGAAGACCCCCCAGGTGGGATAACAGACCTGACGCGGGCGGCGGCCCAATGGGACCGCCGCCCGCTTTTTCACACAGACGGAGAGGAGACCTTCCCTTGCTGACCCTTCACACCCTGGCCAGCGGCTCCAGCGGGAACGCCATGCTGGTGACCGACGGCACCACCCACATTCTGCTGGACGCGGGCATCTCCGCCCGGCGCATCACCCAGTCCCTGGCCCAGCTGGGCCTCCGGCCCGGGGAACTGGCTGGCGTGCTCATCACCCATGAACACACCGACCACATCGCCGGGCTGACCACCCTGACCAAGCAGTGCCCCCTGCCCATCTACGCCACCCCGGGCACCGGACGGCAGCTGCGCCGCCGCATCCCCTTTGCGGACGAGCTGGTCCATGCCGTCCCCGCCGGGGAGGAGTTCCGGCTTGGCACCTTCGCGGTGCGGCCGTTCCCCACCTCCCACGACGCGGAGGAGAGCGCCGGGTTTCGCCTCACCTCCGGCGGGGAGTGCGCCGCGGTGGCCACCGACCTGGGCTATGTCACCGACGCGGTGCTGGAAGGGGTGCTGGGCGCGGACATCCTGGTGGCGGAGGCCAACCACGACGAGGAGTGGGTGCGCGCCAGCCAGCGCTATCCCTACCACCTGAAGCGACGCATTCTGGGCGACCGGGGCCATCTGTCCAATGAGGCGGGGGCGGAACTGATCCGCCGGGCGGCGGAGGCGGGGACCGCCTCGGTGGTGCTGGCCCACCTGTCCGCGGAGAACAACACCCCCGCCCACGCGGAGGAGACGGTGTGCCGCATCCTCCGGGACGCGGGTATCCGGCCCGGTGTGGACCTGGCCCTCACGGTGGCGCCCCGGGACCGGCTCAGCGGGCCGTACATAAGGGGGCGGGCGGGATGATAAGCGTCCATCTCATCTGCGTGGGCAAGCTGAAGGAGAGGTTCTACCAGGAGGCCTGCGCCGAGTATTGCAAGCGTCTGTCCCCCTACTGCCGGCTGACGGTGACCGAGCTGCCCGAGGAGCGCCTGCCCCAGTCCCCCTCCCAGGCCCAGATCGACGCCGCCCTTCGGAAGGAGGCCCAGGCCATCCGCGCCAAGCTGCCTCCCTCCGCTGATGTGGTGGCCCTGTGTGTGGAGGGGAGGGAGCGCTCCAGCCAGGCGTTCGCCGGCCTTCTCCATACCTGGGAACACAGCGCCGCCAAGCACTTGGTGTTCCTCATCGGCGGCTCCTACGGCCTGGACGAGGCCCTGAAGGGGGAGGCGTGGGCGAAGCTGTCCATGTCCCCCATGACATTTCCCCACCACCTGGCCCGGGTAATGCTGCTGGAGCAGCTCTACCGCGCCTTCAAGATCCGGGAGGGGTCCAGCTACCATAAATAAGCAAAATTCCTTTGTATTCCGCACCCGTCTGTGGTATAACTGGAGCAGAGAGACAAGCGCCGTCCCAACACAAAGGAGGTCGTTCATATGTCGTACAAGGATACCTATCAGCACTGGCTTGCTTCCCCCGCCCTCAGCCCGGAGGAGCGGGCGGAGCTGACCGCCATCGCCGGGGACGAGAAGGAGATCGAGTCCCGCTTCTTCGGCCCGCTGGAGTTCGGCACCGCCGGGCTGCGGGGGATCATGGGGGTGGGCCTGAACCGGATGAATGTCCATGTCATCCGCCACGCCACCCAGGCCTTTGCCGAGGTGGTGCTGGCCGAGGGGCCCCAGGCCGCAGCCAGGGGAGTGGCCATCTGCTTTGACTGCCGCAACCACTCTCAGGAGTTCGCCCGGGCCGCCGCCTGCGTCATGGTGGGCAACGGCATCCCCGTGCGGCTGTTTGAGTCCCTGCGCCCCACTCCGGAGCTGTCCTTTGCCGTGCGGGAGTACGGCTGCATCGCCGGCATCAATGTCACCGCCAGCCACAACCCCAAGGAGTACAACGGCTATAAGGTCTACTGGGCGGATGGCGCCCAGCTGCCCCCCCAGCACGCCGCCGCCATCGCGGAGCGCATGGCCCGGATCGATGTGTTCACCGGCCCCAAGAGCGCCGACTATGACCGGGCGCTGGCGGAGGGGAAGATCACCCTCATGGGGGCGGAGACCGACGAGAAGTTCCTCGCCCAGGTGATGGGCCAGGTGAACGACCCCGGCGCGGTGGCCCGGGTAGCGGACACCTTCAAGATGGTGTACACCCCCTTCCACGGCACCGGCTACAAGCTCATCCCCGAGGTGCTGCGCCGCCTGGGGGTGAAGCACCTGTACTGCGAGCCCAAGCAGATGGTGGTGGACGGCAGCTTCCCCACCGTGGCCTCCCCCAACCCGGAAAACCCCGAGGGCTTCTACCTGGCGGTGGACCTGGCCAAGGAGGTGGGGGCGGACTTCATCCTGGGCTCCGACCCCGACGCCGACCGGGTGGGCATCATGGTCCGGGACCCGGAGGGGCAGTTCGTCACCATCTCGGGCAACCAGACCGGAGTGCTGATGCTGGACTACCTCATCGGGGCGAAGAAGCGGGCGGGCACCATGCCGGAGAAGCCCGTGGCCCTGAAGACCATCGTCACCACCGAGATGGCCCGGAAGGTGGCGGAGGAGAACGGCGTGGCCTGCTATGACACCTTCACCGGCTTTAAGTTCATGGCGGAGAAGAAGAACCAGCTGGAGGCCGCGGGAGAGGGGAAGGTCATCTTCTCCTACGAGGAGTCCTACGGCTATATGCTGGGGGACTATGTCCGGGACAAGGACGCGGTCACCGCCGCCCTGGTGCTCACCGAGATGGCGGCGTGGTATGCCGGCCAGGGCATGACCCTGTACGACGCCCTCCAGGCCCTGTTCCGGAAATACGGAAATTATGGAGAGAAGACGCTGAACCTGGTGATGCCCGGCCTGGACGGCCTGGCCAGGATGAAGGCGCTGATGGAGCGCCTGCGGGCCCATCCCCTCACCGAGATCGCCGGCACCCCCGTGGCGGTGCGCAGGGATTACGCCGACGGGACCCAGACTGATTTGGCCACCGGCGCGGTGAGCCAGATGGAGCTGTCCGGTTCCAATGTGCTGAAGTACCATCTGGCGGACGGCACCGCCATCGTGGTACGGCCCTCGGGGACCGAGCCCAAGGTGAAGGTCTACATCCTGGCCCAGGGGACCAGCCAGGCCGACTGCCAGGACAAGGTGGCCCGCTACGCCGCCTGGGCGGAGACACTGAAGCAGTAAAAATCACCCGTTTGGGGGATGGCAAAACGCAGGGGCGCGTGGTAGGATGAGACCGATCACAGGGCCTCGCCTCAGGCGGGCGGCCCACAGAAAGGGGAAGGTCTCATGAAGCGTGCGCTGGTCCTCTACTGGTCCGCCACCGGGAACACGGAGAAGTGCGCCTACAGCATTCGGACCGGTTTGACGGATGCCGGCTGGCAGGCGGAGCTGCAAAAGATGGGGGCGGAGGACTCTCAGGATGTGGAATTTTATGATTATGATCTGATCTGCGTGGGCGCGCCCTCCTATAACTGGACGGCGCCCAAGCCGGTGGACGCCTATCTCCGTAGGAAATTTCAGGAATACAAGGCCCGGGGCGAGGTCGTCCCAGGCGCCCCCAAACGCCCCGGCAAGCAGGCCCTGATCTTCTGTACCTATTCCGGCCCCCACACCGGCATGAATGAGGCGATTCCGGCCGGAAAGTATATGGGACAGTTCTTCGAGCACCTGGGATTTACCATCGCCGACGAGTGGTATATCCTCAGCGAGTTTGTTGGCGACGAGGCCAACAGTACCCTGGGCCGGATGGGTGACATCCGCGGCCTGCCCAGCGGAGCGGACCTGGCCCGCCTGCGCACCGCCGCGAAGAATTTGGCGGACCGCCTGTAAGGCCGTCTCTCCCAAGAGGTTCACGAAACGAAAAAGAGAGCTGGATGCATCTTCGCGTGCATTCAGCTCTCTTTTTCGCATGGCGGGGGACAAATTTTGGGAATAGATGGATGGAAATATACAATTCCCAGCCCCGTCCCGCTATTTTTGGGTGCACCCCATACCCGTGGGGCGCGACGACTCGGCGCGCTCTTTTGTAGGGGCGGGTCCCAGACCCGCCCGCCGCTTCTCGCTCATGGGGCGCATCCATTCGTAGGGGCGGACAATGTCCGCCCGCCAAAACCTCCCTTGAAAAGGGAGGTGGCACGGCGAAGCCGTGACGGAGGGTTTCTTCCCCCGTCCTGCTTCACGCCTCCGGCAGGAGACAAGAAACCCCCAGTCACCGCCTGACGGCGGCGACAGCCCCCTTTCCAAGGGGGCTTGGACGGTCAGCCCGCCGCTCCCCGCCTGTGGGGCGCGAGAAGGTGAATCGGCCCAACGGGCCGAGAGAAACTGGCCTGGGCTACGACCCGGCGCACCACTCGGGCCATATTTTGCGCGTGCCGCGGTCGTCACGCGCCACGCAAACTGCCCCAAATGCAGGGGTGGATATCATCCGCCCGCGCATCTGCGCCGATTGTAAGGGCGGCCCCGTGTGGCCGCCCGGAGGTGTGAGGAGTGGAGCTCCCGGCACGCCCTTCCGTAGGGGCGGGTCCCAGACCCGCCCGTGGACCCGTGCCCTTCGCAGGGGCCGATGTCCTTATCGGCTCGGGATCCCCATCCGCGGGGCGCGACGACTCGGCGCGCCTTTCCGTAGGGGCGGCCTTTGGCTGCCCGGGGGTGTGGGGGCTACGCCCCCACGGGGGGCATAGGGGCCGGATCTTCTATCCCGGTCAGGCGGCGGGTCCAGAGTCCCCGCCGCCCCGGGGGTCATAGGGGGCTTCGCCCCCTATACATCTAAAAAAGGTGGCGGGCGGGTTTAGATAAAATAAGGAGGAATTTTATGGCGAGCAATTACACCACAAATTACGAGCTCCCCCTGTGGGAGCCGCAGGACAGCTTCTTGAGGACCGAATTTAACGACGCCAATCAAAAAATAGACACGGCGCTGACGGCGGCCAACGCGGAGCGCATCCATGTGGGCAGCTACACCGGCGACGGGACCACGGGGACGCGGACCATCCCCCTGCCCTTCACCCCCAAGGTGGTGATGGTATCGGGGCAGAAACCGCTCAGCAACATCACATACAGCATTTTCACGGTGGCCTTTGGAGAATACTGCCACCAGTTCTACGGCGACGGCAACTCCACCTCCGGGAATGTCTCCATTGTGGAGAACGGCTTTCAGGTGCAGGGCAGTTATCACAATGACAGCGGCACGGTGCAGCGGTATATCGCGTTCCGGTAAAAACAGGGAAGGAAGGGCGGCCCCCAACGGGGCCGCCCTTCCTGTTGTGCTGAGATAGGGTTTTACGGCGCGGTCAATCAGTCAGCGGTGACGAAGATGGCCTCGACATCCTTGGTGTCGGTGCCGTTCTCCACTGTCAGGACCACGAAGCCCTTGTTGCCGTTGACCTCAGACAGGTCGTTGTTAAGATAGACGATCTGAGTATTTTCGGTGATGTTGTAGTACTGACCATTGTACAGCAGCATATCACCGGTGACGGCCAGATCCGCCTGGGCATTGCCCAGATACCGGCTGGCGGTCAGCTTGTTGTCGTCGCTCACGGCGTTGTCCTCGTCATAGGTGTACAGGCCGCTGGCAGCCAGCTTGTCGCTGGGAGACAGGGTGATGGTGGTGCCATTTGCATAGGTGCCGGTGTAGACATACTTGTCCTCGCCGTTCACACGGGTCAGAGAGTACTTGGTGGCATCGATATACACATAGTTGTCGGTGGAATCCGAGGTCAGGCCGCTGGAGGTGGTGACAAAGATCACGGAAGCGGTACCCACAGTCTCAGCATTGACATCGGTCTTCAGCACGGCGTAGCCGGTGCCGCCAGCATTGGAGTGCTCATCGTCGATGGACTTGGGCAGATTGGTGGAGCCGGTGTAGACAGTGGCCACCTTGTCGTCGGTGTTGTAAACCACGAACAGGGTGTTCTTGTCGGCCAGCAGGGTCACATCGGAGGTGTTGGTGCCATCATACTTCACGGTGGTGTAGCTGGTGGTGTTGCTCTTCACCGCATTGCCCATGGAGGCGAAGTAGACGGTGTCTTTTGTATTGGAGGAAGCAGCCAGAGTATTCAGAGCCTCCAGGGAGATGCTGCCGCTGGACATGGTGTAGCCGAAGGCGACATTCTCCATAGCCTTGGCCAGAGTAGTAATAGCGGCGGAATTAGCGCTTGCATCATCCTTATCATAGACGCAGATGTTGGTGCCCTTTACCGCATAGTCGCCTGCCTGCCAAGTTTCGCTGCTGTTATTGCTGGCCTTATCCCCGAACTTGCCGCCGGAAGCGTAGTCGCCGCCGGAAGCCACATCGGCATCCTTCAGCTTGTACACGGCCACATCATACACGGCCACGGTGCCGTCGGCCAGCATCACACGGGCCTCCACAGAGGGAGTGGAGCCGTCCACGGTGGTGGAGAGCTTGCCGTTGACGCCGATCACGAAGGCATAGTCGGTGGAGGCGGCGGTAGAGGTGGTCTCCACCACATAGCCATACTGGTCAATGTAGTAAACCGCAGAGTTGTCGCTGTTGTTGAAGTCAGCGGCCTTCACATTGGACAGGCCCTCGCCGATGGAATACTGAGTGCCGGAGATGGTGATCTTGTTGTCGTTGGTCTTGGCAGTCTGCACGCCGGTCACGGAGGTGGTGGGATAGACATACAGAACCGTGCTGCTGGCGGGCTTCACGACAGTGACGATGTCGCCCTTGGCGATGGTGCCCTGGATGGCGATGGTGTCGTCAGTGTTCTCGTCCACATAGTCGATGCCGCTGGGCACACTGTTGTTGAAGGTGTAGTTGGTACGGGTGGAGTTGCTGGTCACATTGGTGACCTCGGCCACGGTGTAAGTGACGGTGACGATCTTGTTAATGGTGTTGCTATTGTCTGCATAAATCTCCACCAGTTTTCCGTTCTTGGTCAGATCGGCGATAGTCTTGGCAATCGTCTGACTGGCGGTCAGCTCAAAGTTGGCCTTTGTATCAGTGTTGCCAGTACCACTGCCAGCTGCAACAGCAGTGGTGGCCTCCGCACTACCACCAATCGGAGTAACATTATTCACAGCGTAGTAAGTGGTGGCAGTGTCCTTATCCTGGAAACGATAGCCGCTCAGAGCGGTGGCCACATCGGCGGCCTTGGTCTCGGCGGTAAAGGTGGCGACAGGAGTGTCGGCCACAGTGGTGACCACATCGCCGATGGCATAAGTCGTATCGTTGATATTGGAGTCAATACCCCAGTCAGAAGAAGGCCGACCAAAATCGTCAGGGGTGGCAGAGGTGCCCTTCATCAGACCAAAGTTGGTGTAGCCCAGGGTACGAACATAGTTGTTGCTACCAGGATTCTTGGGATCCAGTTGGCTGCCGGAGAAGACGACACCGTTGACAGAACTGGTGCCTACGGTGTAGTAGGACTGAGCCAGGCTGCTGTAGCCCACGGGGGTGGTGTTGGTCAGGGCGTTGAAGATCAGCTTGGCGGTGTTCTCGCGGCTGATGCCGGCGTTGGCGGACACGGACATACCGGCGTACAGGCCGGCCTGCTGGGCCCAACGGGTGACATTCAGCGCAAACTGACCGTTCTGAGCGAACTCATTGTTCTGGTTGTAACCCAGGGCCATCAGCAGAATGGCGGCGGCCTGAGCGGCAGTCAGAGTGGAGTCCGGCTCAAAGGTGGTGGTGCTGGTTCCCGCCACGATGCCGTTGGAGTAGCAGTAGGCGATGTACTCCGCGCCCCAGTGGCCCGCCACATCGGTGAACGGGGTAGTAGTGCCGTCGAACAGAGTCCGGTCAAAGGTGCCGCCGGTGAGGGCGTTGGCGATCATGACGCAGAACTCAGCACGGGTCAGGGTGGCGGTGGGGTTGAAGTTGCCGTTCTGATCGCCGCCCACAACGCCGATGCCAGTCAGCACTTCCACAGCCTCGTTCTGGCTGATGGAAGCCTCATCCCCGTAGCTCGCCGCGCTGGCGCCGACGACCATCAGGCTGACCAGCATGGCAGCCGCCAGAGCCAGAGACAGAGCTCTCTTGAGATTTCTCATGGGATTTTTCCTCCTTTTTTAGTGTCGGCTCCTGCCCGCCGCCCCGGCCTTGGTTGGTCTGCCCGCCCGTCCCGCCGTCTCCGTCTGTCCCGGAAAGAAGCGTCCGGCCCCTTTGCAAGGGCCGCTCTCACTTCCCACCGGGCCGGTCGGAGCCGGTGTTCGGGGCGGTTTCCCGCCCGCCGCCGCTTTGCCGCGCAGTCGCCGTGTTTGGCCTTGAAAAGGCCGTTTTTCTGGCAAAAGGAGGAATACATTCCCAGAAACAGGATGACAGGGTTGTACAAC
>CALWZP010000039.1 GCA_944386055.1 uncultured Oscillospiraceae bacterium
TGGCCTTAGAAAGGCCGTTTTTCTGGCAAAAGGAGGAATACATTCCCAGAAACAGGATGACAGGGCTGTACAACACCCGCGACAGGCCGGAAAAGGTTGAGGAAACCTCTCAAAACAGCAAAAAAGCCGCTCATTCGAGCGGCAGAAGTTCCCATGGTAGACTTTTGGTAGACATTTCGCTTCTCCCGGACACCCCCATTCCCGCAATCCCTTGCGCCCCAATGCTTCCCGGACTCGTTTTGGTAGACACTTGGTAGACGGAGCGGAAAAACACAGTTTCTTTCTGAACCCGTCTGCCAATTTCCCAAACCCGCCTGCCACCCAATTTATGTATAGGGGGCTGCACCCCCTATAACTCCCGTGGGGGCGCGGCCCCCACACCGGGCGGGTCTGGGACCCGCCCCTACGGAAGGACGGAAAACGGCGGGTCGGCGGGGACATCGGCCCCTGCCGGAGCCCGGGAATTTGGAGCGGATACCTTCCACCCCTGCACAGGGCCCTGGGCACGGTGTCCCACAAAAGGGTAAAACATCGGCCATATGGTATGGCGGGAAGGCCAGAATATTTTGAGCCTGCAGGCAGCGGCGCCCCCGGAGCAAATGCATCCGGGGGTGCCGCATCAGGGGGTCATTTCTGCAGGAGGGTCTCCTGGACATAGTGGTCGGTATCTGTGGTGGCGGTAAGTTCCACGGACTGATATCCTGGGAAGCAGATGCGAATATCATAGGTGGCGTTGGGGGTGAGCTGCTCCGCCTCCCAATCGCCGAAGTAGTTGGTCTTCAGCTGGGTCACTGCGCCGGTCTCCCGGCAGGTAAGGGTGACCTGTGCACCGTCTGCGGGCTCATCTCCCGTCTCATCCCCGGGGAGATAGACACTGCCCGCCAGGAACACCGTGGGCAGGTTCAGGTAGGTCACACTGGTCTTTTGGCCCTCCAGCGGCTTGGGCGGTGTGGCACGATTGGCGGCGATGACCCGGCTTACCTCACTGTCCGGATCGTCCAGATCCCCGAAGAACAGCACCTGGTTTGGACATGCCTCCACACACCGGGGCTGGGCGTATCCCTCGTCCAGCAGGTGTGCACACATGGTGCACTTCTGGGGCAGCTGCAGTTCCTCATCCCAATAGATGGCCCCGATGGGGCAGGCGTCGGCGATGGCCTTCTGCCCCTTGGCTCTCTCCGGGTCGATGAGAACGATGCCGTCCTCCCGCCGCACCACCGCGCCGTTCTTCGCCGCACGGGCGCAGGCGGGGTCGTCGCAGTGGGCACACATCAGCGCCACATTGCTGGTCTTTACCTTGCGGTTGTCGTCCCCGCGCTCCTTGCTGACGATGTTCACCCAGAACTGCCCCTCGTGGGGCTGTGGGGCGGACACCTCAGTAGCAAAGCCACAGTGCTCGTCCTTGCAGGCCATGACGCAGTTGTAGCACGCCATGCAGTTTTCCGTATTGACCGCAATCCCGTATCTCATCTCACACTTACCTCCCCATTCGCCTGCTTCAGCAGGTCATTGAGCACCATACCGGGCACCAGCGGCTTGCGGTAGACCTCCATCTCCACCAGAGTGGAGTTGGGGGTCATGCCGGGGATATGCCGTCCCTCGATCATGTCCGGCGAGGTGAGCAGATTGGCACAGCCCCCCTTGTCGATGCTCTTTTCGCCAGGCACCGCCGGCTCGTACATGCCGGAGGAGCCATACAGGTGCACCGTGTGCTCCTCCAGACGGTTGGTCACCTTGGCCATGCACAGGATCTCTCCCCGGTCATTCCACACCCGGACGATGTCCCGGTCTTTGATGCCCCGCTCTGCGGCCCGCTTGGGGTGAATGCGGATGATGGCGTAGGGCATGCCGTCCACCACCTGGCGGTGCTCCGGCACCTCCCACAGCCACTTGTTATGCTGGTCATACTGGGTGTGGAAGCCGAAGCGGGGATGGGGGGCGATAAGATGCAGCTTGTACTTCTCATACAGCGGCGAGCAGTGCCCCTCCCGGCTGGGCTTGTAGAATGCCATGGGGCCGCGCACCGGGTCGTCTGGTTCCTTTTCCTCCAGCAGTTCGGAGACGAACTCGAACTTGCCGGTGCGGGTGCCCAGCTTGCCCTCCTTCATGCACTCGTCCCGGACCATCTTACACTCGGTGCCCTCGGCAAACCAGCGGAAGGCCCAGCGGCGCTCCCAGTTCTCGGGGATACCGGGGATGTAGTAGCCCCGCTCCTTGAACTCCTCCCACCCGATGCGCTTGGACAGGTCGGAGCACTCCCAGAACCGCTTGCACCAGCCCTCCTCGTCCCGGCCCTCGGTGTACTCATCGCCGAAGCCCAGGCGCTGGGCCAGCTGGGAGAAGATCCAGTAGTCGCTCCGGGACTCCCCCAGCGGCTCGATGGCCTTCTTCTGATAGACGATGACCTGCCAGTTGTTGCCGCTCTGCCCGTGGGAGGCGTAGCCGCTGTTGCCGCTGGAGCAGAACTCCCCGATGTCGGTGCGCTCCAGATTGGTGCAGGCAGGCAGCACCACATCGCAGAATTTCCCCTCCGGCGTCAGGTGCATATCCTGGCTGACGGTGAACTCCAGCTCCGGGCTGTGGTACATCTCCGACCACTTGTTGGTGTCCACCATGGTGCCGAAGAAGTTCCCGCCGTAGCGGTAGAGCAGGTGGACCCGGCTGCAGCCGGGCAGGGGGTAGACATGGTGGTTGAACTGCTGCTCCAGGCTCTGGCCGCAGAACCCATCCCCGTCCCACTCGTCGTGGCCGTTAAGGATGGCGTCTGGCAGGGTAAGACGGTAGAGCTTCTGCTCTACACTGTTGACAGCCGTCTTATCCGCAATGGGCTGGTTGGCGATGGTGCTGCGGGGATCGGAGTAACCTCCAAACCAGAAGTTGTAGTCCATGGGGGCTCCGGCGTTGGCCGTCCACATATTGCGTCCTGGCTTTCCCATGCCCTGCATGGCGAATAGCTGCACCATCAGCCGGGAATAATCTGTTCCGTTGTCAGTACGGCAAGCACTTCCCCAGCCCACACGCACGCCGGAGCCGCCCATGGTGTTGGTGGACGCCCACCGCCGTGCCAGCGCCTTGATTACCGGGGCCCGGACGCCGGAGATCTCCTCCGCCCATTTTGGGGTCTTCTTTACCCCGCCAGGGCCCTTCCCCAGGATGCGGTCCGCCCACTCCTCAAACCGGTGGACATGCTGGGCCACATACTCGTGGTCATAGGTATCCTCGGTAAGCCACACATAGGCGATGGCCTCCAGGATCGCCGCATCAGTGCCGGGGCGGGGGGTAATGTACTTATCCCCCTGCTTTACGGCGGTAAAGTTGACAAAGGGGTCCACATAGATCACCGAGATGCCCAGCTCCTGGAACCATTTGCGCCAGATGTTTCCCTCGTTGGCGGAATAGCAGCTGTGGGTGGAGTCGGGGTCGTGGGACCAGAAAATCAGGGTGTCGGTATTTTTCAGGCAGTCCTCCAGCAGATCGAAGGGCTCAGGGCAACCCAGCCGCCAGTAGTGCCCATACACATGGGATGCACCCCAGTGGAACCCCTCCCACGAGTCGGGATTGTCCTGGATCTGGGTGTAGCCCAACAGATTAAAAAACCGCTTGAAGGCAGACAGCTTATAGCCCACCAGTCCCCAGCTGTGGTGGGAGCCGGTGCAGGCGGTCACCGCCTCCTTGCCGTAGGTGTCCTGGATCCGGCGGATCTCCCGGGCCACCAGGCCCAGCGCCTCGTCCCAGGTGGCGCGGCGGTAGCCGGACTTGCCGCGATTCTCCGTGTTGCGGTTCTTCCCGTCCGGCGTCTCCACAAAGTCCTCCCGGATCAGGGGGTAGAGCAGCCGGTCATAGGCGTAGCACTTGTCCTTGTCCTGCAGGCCCAGCGCCGTCATGGTCACCCGCCGGGGCGGGGTAAAGCTCTTCCCGCGGGCCTGGATCGTCCACCCTTTGGGGTCGTCCTCCCGCAGAACTATGGGCCGGATCCGGCGGATCCGGCCGTCCTCCACCTCGATCCGCGCCGGCCCGCCAAGCGTGTTCGTGTAGGAAATCACCTGAGACATACCATTACCTTCCTTTCAAGACTCCAAACACAGCATTTCCAGTACTGCGCCTCCATACAATTTGAGTATAGGGGATGGTGAAAAAAAAGGGAAATTCAAAACAAAAGGGGGTTATACGAAAATTGCATAACCCAGGCAGAAGTACTCCCGGCAGCCTCTTGCCTGTCGGGAAAACGGCATGGTAGGATGTGATACGCCCTCTTTAATATGGATTGTATCATAGGAGAAAGCGGCAGAGAAACACCGAATCAAAGAGTGCTGACAACCTGCGGGTTGGAGCACGGAGAGCGGGGTGGGGCAGGCAGGATGAAGATCGAGTATTTCCGGGAATTTGTGGTGTTGGCAGAGTATTTGAATTTCAGTGCCGCGGCGGAGCATCTGTTCATTACCCAGCCTGTGCTCAGCCGGCATATGGCGGCCCTGGAGGATGACCTCGGCGTGCGGCTGTTCGACCGGAACACCCAGGAGGTCCGCCTCACTACAGCCGGTAAGCTATTTCAGGAGAAGATCCTGAAGATCCTTCTGGACTATGACGATCTGCGGCAGCTGCTGCGGCTGCAGAAGGCGGGATACGAATCCCGGTTGTGCGTCGGCGTACCCTACTATGCCATCACCGATTATCTCGGGGATATCCCGGAACGGTTTGAGGGAAAATACCCCCATATCAAGCTGACCTATGAGGTGGGCTCCCCCAACACGATCTTGGGGTATTTGGAACAGGAGCGCATCGATGTGGCGCTGCTCCCTCATCTAACCTTTCCCCGGGGGAGCTCCCTGGAGTTTCATAACTTCTACACCGAGCGGCTGGGCGTGCTGGTCAACAGCCGGGATCCCCTGGCCGCCCGGGAGAGCTGCCGGCTGGAGGAATTGCGTGGCCACACCTTTTTCCAGATCGGCGGGGCCTATTTTTCCAGTACTTGGGAACAGCTGCGTTATCTCTGCCGCCGCCGCGGCTTTGAGCCGGCCCAGGCCAATATGAGTTTGATGGAGAGTGCGGTGATCGCCGTGCGCCGGGGGGACGGCATTGTCGTGGCCGGGCACCATATGCGCAGTCAAGCAGTGAACGGCGTGAGCTATCTCCGGCTGGAGGATGACGACTGTGTGAGGGAGATCAGCATCTGCTATAAAAAGTCCAACAGGGGAAAGGAGAACATCAGAAAATTCGTCCATATGTTCACCAAGGAACGGGGCATCACGCCATAGCGCGCCGCTGAAACAGCGGCGCGCTCCTTTTTCGTCATGACAAGGCGGGGTACAGAATAATATCACAAGCGGAGTCGTTATGCGGTGCTCAGCGGTCTTAATTCTTTCTCTATGCAAAATTTACATAACGCCACTGAAAGCTGCATTTCCCTTTCCTTAGGGAATTTTTTATAATTTCCCCAGAGACATTCCCATACGCTTTGGGCAAGAAGGCGAAACAAACTGATTTTGAGGAAAGGAAGAGCTGAGATGAAGAAGCACACCAAGAAGATCCTGGGATTGTACCTTGCAAGCGCCATGTCCCTCGCCCTGCTTACCGCCTGCGGCGGGACCAGCGACCCCGGCGGAGAGAGCGGCAGCGGTGGCAGCGACGGAGGCAGCGGAGACGGACAGGTCTATGAGCTGTCTCTGTCCACCCACGACCCCGCCACCTCCAACAAGACCATCTACTTCCAGCAGTGGGCGGATCAGATCAAAGAGGCCAGCGACGGCCGGCTGAACATCACCATTTACTCCGCCGGCGCACTGGCGTCCGGCACCGCCGCGCTGGACGCACTGCGCACCAATGTGTGCGACATCGCCTGGATCTATCCCCCCTATTTTTCCGGCCAGTTCCCCCTCAGCGAGGTCATCAGCCAGCCCATCGGTGTCACTTCGGTACCCCAGGGAACTCAGGTGCTGTACGGACTGTACGAGGCGTACCCCGAGCTGCAGGAGGAGCTGTCCGAGTTCGTGCCTCTGATGATGCACACCAACCCCACCAACAAGATCTGCAGCATCGACGGCTATCCCATCGACTCGGTGGACGATCTGCAGGGCCTGACCTTCCGGGCCAGTGCGGGCACCCCCTCTGATCTGCTGCTTGCCTGGGGCGCCACCCCCATCCAGATGGCCCCGGGCGACATCTATCAGGCGGTGGAGCGCGGCACCGTGGAGGGCTATATCTTCGACTGGTCCGGCATCGTCAGCTTTGGCCTGCAGGAGGTCACCGCCAATCTGACCACCATGCCGGTCTATCTTGGTCCATACTTCCTGATGATGAACCAGAACAGCTTCAACAGCCTGCCGGAGGATCTGCAGCAGATCCTTTTGGAGAACTCCGGGCTGGACGCCTCCATGGGCCTGGCCTGGGTCTATGAGGGAGACGAGCGGGAGGGCCGGGAGATCTGCGAGGCTGCCGGCTGCACCATGATCGATGTCACTCCCGAGGCGGAGGCCGAGTTCCTCTCCTATGGCGAGGCCCTGCTGGAGGACTGGATCGCGGAGTATGGCGACCGGGTGGACGCCGAGGCCTATGTGGCGGACGCAAGGGCCCTGGCAGAGGAATATGCCATCTCCATGGATGAGGTCTATGCGACCTTGGACGAGATGGGACTGTGACAGGAACGCCCCAGCGCCGGGCGGCCCCGTCCGGACTGAGATAAACGGCGGCGCGCCGGGCGGGCTGCTGCCCGTCCGGCGCGCCGGAGGATTGAGGAGGTACTTATGGATCTGACTGCTGCCGCGATTATCGGCATCATCGTGCTTCTGGTCCTGATGCTTCTGGGCATGAACATCGGACTTGCCATGATGGCGGTGGGCTTTGTGGGGTATGGTCTGGTGATGAACTGGGGCGCTGCCTTCGGCCTTCTCCAGACCGTCCCCTATACCCAGGCTGCCAACTATACCATGACGGTGGTTCCCCTGTTTATCATGATGGGCAATTTTGCCTTTGCCTCCGGCATGAGCGCCAAGCTGTACGACATGGCCAACAAGTGGATCGGCCGCCTGCCCGGCGGCCTGGCCTGCGCCACTGTGGCGGCCTGCGCCTGCTTCGGGGCCATCTGCGGTTCCACCAACGCCACCACCGCCACCATGGCGGTGGTTTCCATCCCTGAAATGCGGAAATACGGCTATGCCGACAGCCTGGCCACCGGGTCGGTGGCAGTTGGCGGCGGACTGGGGATCATGATTCCCCCCAGTTCCTGTTTCATTGTCTATGGCATCATGGCCGAGCAGTCCATTGGCCAGCTGTTCGCCGCGGGGATCCTCCCCGGCATCATTCTGGCTATCCTGATCATCATCATGATCGTCTGCCAGGTAAAGATGAAACCCTCTCTGGCTCCTAAGGGAGAGAAATTCTCCTGGAAAGAGCGTTGGCTGTCTCTGGCCAATTGCTGGGATGTGCTCATCCTGTTCGTAGGTGTGTTTGCCGCCATGTTCAGCGGCTTTTTCACCATCAACGAGGCGGCCGCCGCCGGCGCCATGCTGGCCCTGATCATCGTGGCATGCAAGCGGATGCTGAGCTGGAAGGTATTCTGCCAGGTGATGTGGGACTCCATCAAGACTACCTCCATGACCTACCTTATCGTCATCGGCGCCATGGTGTTCTCCGGGTTTTTGTCCATCACCCAGCTCCCCATGAACCTGGCCTCCACCATTGAAGGGATGAATGTGTCCCGGTATGTCATTCTGGCGGTGATCGTGCTGATCTACCTGGTGATGGGCTGCTTTATGGACGCACTGCCCATGATCATGCTCACCGTGCCCATCTTTCTGCCCATCATCGAGGGGCTGGGCTTTGACCCCATCTGGTTCGGCGTGGTCATCATCATGGTCATGATGATGGGGCTCATCACCCCGCCGGTTGGCATGAACTGCTATGTCCTGTCCGGGATTGTCAAGGATGTGTCCCTTGCTACCATTTTCCGTGGGGCGGTCCCCTATGTGCTGGCGCTGCTGATGGGCATTGTGCTGATCACAATCTGGCCGGATCTGGCGCTGGCCATCCCCAACTTCCTGTACGGTTAAGGAGGCGGCGATATGAAAGCGTTTGAAAAAATCTGCGTTCTTCTCTCCAAGATCCTCAGCTATATCAGCTTCGCCGGCTTCGTGATCATCATGGTGTTTATCGTGCTCAATGTGGTGCTGCGGGTGTTTTTCAGCGCCCCCATCCTGGGCGCCTATGAGATCGTGGAACAGATGATGATGGTGGGCGTATTTACCTCCTTCGCCTACGCCCAGCGGCAGGGGAGCCATATCCGCATCACCATGCTGCTGATGCATCTGCCCAGAAAACTGTCCATGCTGCTGTGCACTCTCACCGGGCTGGGCAGCACCGCGATCATGTGTCTGCTGACCTACGCGGCCTATCGACAGTTCGTTGTGGCGCAGACCAATCACTACACCAGCGCCATGCTGGGCTTCCCCATCCCCCCCTTCTATGTACTGGAGATCATCACCTGCGTGGTGTTCGCCCTGACCCTGCTGGTGGACACGCTCAAGGACGCCAGGGCCATCTTCGACGACGAGCTGGCCAAGGAGCTGACCCAAAACTGGACCTGACCGGCATTGTGCGGCACTCGCCGCCGAGGCACCCGCTACCCCCAGGGGGCCGGACGCACCATTTTGTGCATCCGGCCCCCTTTTTCCGTCCCTGCGGCGGGGGGGACAGTCCAGAGCCGGAAAGTCGCGCTTTTCTCCCGGCGGTGCGGAGCGCTTCTGCCTATTTTTAAAAAAACATGCGCAGGGCCTTGACAATGTCCTGCGATCCATGTATACTGTGTATATCGTATATATACAGTAATTCACGAGGTACCTTATGGACATCATCCTTCACAACACCGGCGACAAGCCCATCTATGAGCAGATCGCCGACCAGATCAAGGAGCAGATCATGACCGGAGCCCTGGCGGCGGGGGACGCCCTGCCCTCCATGCGGCTGCTGGCCAAGGAGCTACGCATCTCGGTCATCACCACCAAGCGGGCCTATGAGGAGCTGGAGCGGGAGGGGTTTCTCACCTCCGTCCCCGGCAAGGGGTGCTTTGTGGCCCCTCAAAACCCCGCTCTCCTGCGGGAGACACAGCTGCGCCGGGTGGAGGAGCACCTCTCCCGGGCGGTGGACGAGGCGCGCAGAGGCGGCTTTTCACTGGCTGAGCTTCAGGAACTTCTGGATATACTCTATCGAGGGGATCAATTATGACAAACTGCATTGAGATCCATGGGCTGCGCAAATCCTATGGCAGCTTTGCTTTGAACGACATCCACCTCACCCTCCCCGGCGGCGCCATCATGGGGCTGATCGGAGAGAACGGGGCGGGCAAGACCACCACCATCAAGTGCATGCTGGGCCTGATCCGCCGGGACGGCGGGGAGATCGCCCTGCTGGGCCGGGACATCCTGACCCAGGACCGGGAGGCCAAGCGGGACATCGGCGTGGTGCTGGACGAGTGCTTCTTCCACAACTCCCTGCGTCCCCGGGACATCGGGTCCATCCTGGCCCCCTTCTTCCCCACCTGGGACGACGGGCTGTACCGGTCCTACCTGGACAAATTCTCCCTGCCCGCCGGGCAGCCGGTGAAGGAGTTCTCCCGGGGGATGAAGATGAAGCTCTCCCTGGCCGCCGCCCTGGCCCACCGGCCCAAGCTGCTGATCCTGGACGAGGCCACCGCCGGCCTGGACCCGGTGGTGCGGGACGAGATCCTGGAGGAATTCCTGGCCTTCGTGTGCGACGAGGACCACGCCATCCTCCTCTCCAGCCATATCACCGGGGACCTGGAGAAGGTGGCGGACTATATCACCTATCTCCACCAGGGGGAGGTGGTGCTCTCCGGCGCCAAGGACGACATTCTGGAGCGCTACGGCCGGGTGGGCTGCACCGCCGGGCAGCTGGCCGCCCTGCCGCGGGAGGAACTGGTGCGGGTGCGCCGGGGACAGTTCGGCTGCGAGGCGCTGGTGGCCGACCGGGCCGCCTTCCGCCGCCGCCACCCCGAGCTGCCGGTGGACCGGGTGACGCTGGACGACATCATGGTATTCGTGGGAAGGGGGGAGCAGGCATGACCGGGCTGATGCGGAAGGACCTGCTGGTGCTGCGCAAGCAGCTGAGGACCTATCTGATCTTTCTGGTGATCTACGGGGCGCTGTCGGTGGCGGGGCTGTTCCCTCTGGCCGCCGTCGCCGCGATGATCCAGATCCTGATGGTGATGCTGCCCATCAGCGCCTTCTCCTTTGATGAGATCGCCCGGTGGGACCGGTATGCCGCCGCCCTGCCCGGCGGGCGGCGGGCCATGGTCACCTCCCGCTATCTCTTCACCTTCCTGGTGGCTCTGGCCGCCGCGGTGCTGGGCGCGGCAACCTGCCTGATCCTCTCCCGCACCACCGGGGAGCCCGTGGCGGAGGGACTGGCCGCGGTGCTGGCCTGCCTTGGCCTGGGGCTGTTCATCGCCGATGTGCTCCTCCCCCTGTGCTACAAGTGGGGAGTGGAGCGGGCCCGGCCATGGATGTATGTGGTGATCTTCGTGCCGGTGCTCCTCTTCGTGGGGGCGTGGTACCTGGGGCTGCTGGACTGGCTGAACGCCGTGCCCGAGGAAGCGGTGCTGTTCCTCACCGCCGGGGCTGCCCTGCTGCCCTTCGCGGGGATGCTGATCTCCTGGAGGATCTCCCTGGCCATCATGGAGCATAAGGATCTGTAAGCCGCCTCGCCCCGCCGCCTGGGGATAACGGTATGCCATGCCGCCAAAGATGATTTAGGGCCGCGCCCGGCGGGCGCGGCCCTGTGTCATCCCCCAAGCGCCTGATTTTTCAGGATTTTTGTGAAAAAACAGTTGCATTTTCTCCTGTGGTATGATATAGTGGCACATGGTAAAGAGTAGGTAGTATGTGGAGTGGGGCCCCGGCTCCGCTCTTTCTTATTGAAAAAACCGGACCTGTAATTTTCTGGATATCCCGTGAAAGGAAGTGGTCCCGTGGCCAAGGTCACAGACATCGCCGCCCAGCTGGCGCTGCCCATTGTGGAGGAGAACGGCTGCTCCCTGTGGGATGTGGAGTATGTGAAGGAGGCGGGGGAGTGGTACCTCCGGCTCTACATCGACAAGGAGGGCGGCATCTCCATCGACGACTGCGAGGCGGTCAGCCGCGCCGTCAGCGACGCTCTGGACGAGGCCGACCCCATCCAGGGCAGCTACACCTTCGAGGTGTCCTCCGCCGGGGCGGACCGCGCCCTAAAAAAACCGGAGCACTTCGCCGCCATGATGGGCCGGGAGGTGGAGGTGCGCCTCTACCGCGCCCGGGAGGGACGCAAGGAGTTCGCCGGCGTCCTCACCGGCTATGAGGACGGCGCCGTCACCATCGACGCAGGGGGGCAGGCTCTCCGCTTTGAGAAGCCGGATGTCGCCCAGGTGCGGCTGTATGTACGATTTTAAGATCACTCATTAAAATAGGAAGAGGGAACGGACATGGCCAAGAAAACCACCAAAAAGACCAACAATCTGGAGAACGACGGCAAGGAGTTCTTTGCCGCCATCCACCAGATCGAGCAGGAGAAGGGCATCAAGCCCGGCTATATGATGGAGAAGATCACCCAGGCCCTCATCACCGCCTATAAGCGGGACCACGAGGGGGTGGGCGACAACATCACCGTGGAGGCCAACGAGGAGGCGGGCACCGTCCGCATGATCCTGAAGAAGGATGTGGTGGAAACGGTGGACAATCCCCAGACCGAGATCAGCCTGGAGGAGGCCCGCCAGTCCCTGCCCCAGGCCCAGCTGGGGGATGTGGTGCGCATGGAGGTCAAGACCAAGAACTTCGGCCGCATCGCCGCCCAGGCCGCCCGCCAGGTCATCATTCAGGGCATCCGAGAGGCCGAGCAGGGCCTGATCTATGAGGAGTTCACCTCCAAGGAGCACGAGATCCTCACCGGCATCGTCAACCGCATCGATCCCCGCACCGGCTCGGTGGGGCTGCGGCTGGGCAGCGGCAGCGAGAGCACCGAGGCCTATCTCAACACCAACGAGCAGATCCGGGGGGAGGCGTACCGGGAGGGACAGCGCCTGAAGGTGTATGTGGTGGAGGTCCGCCGGGCCAACCGAGGTCCCCAGGTGCTCATCTCCCGCACCCATCCCGGCCTGGTGAAGCGGCTGTTCGAGCTGGAGGTGCCTGAGATCTATGACGGCACCGTGGAGGTCAAGTCCATCGCCCGGGAGGCGGGCAGCCGCACCAAGCTGGCCGTCTGGTCCGCCGACCCCAATGTGGACCCCATCGGCGCCTGCGTGGGTCCCCGGGGCCAGCGGGTGAACAGCATTGTGGAGGAGCTGGGCGGCGAAAAGGTGGACATCGTCAAGTACAGCGACGACCCCGCGGAGTATATCGCCGCGGCCCTCTCCCCCGCCGATGTGATCAGCGTCCTCCCCCTGGACGACGGCAAGAGCTGCCGGGTCATCGTCCCCGACGACCAGCTGTCCCTGGCCATCGGCAAGGAGGGGCAGAACGCCCGGCTGGCCGCCAAGCTCACCGGCTTCAAGATCGACATCCGCCCGGAGAGCGCCCCCGAGCCCCCCGAGGAGCCGGAGGAGGACGAGGACGCGCTGATCCTGGAGGAGGATGAGACCGCTGAGGCGGAGGCCCCCGCCGACGAGTCTGCCGAGACAGAGACCTGATTATGATAAAGTGAAGAGTAGAGAGCGAGGAGTGAAGATATCTCCTATCTCCTATCTCCACTCTTCACTTTCAACTCTGACCAAAGGGTGGTGTTCTCCGTGCCCAAAAAGATCCCCATGCGCCAATGCGTGGGCTGCCGGGAGATGAAGCCCAAGCGGGAGCTGATCCGGGTGGTCCGCTCCCCGGCGGGGGAGGTGTCCCTGGACTTTCGGGGCAAGCTGCCCGGCCGGGGCGCCTATGTCTGCCCCGATCCGGCCTGCCTGGCCCGCGCCAGGAAGTCCCGGGCCCTGGAGCGCGCCTTCGGCGTTCCTCTTCCCGATGCGGTATACGCCGCCCTGGAGGAACAGATGAAGGAGGTGCCCGCCGATGTCCCATGACGCCGTCCTCTCTCTCATCGGCCTGATCAAAAAGGCCGGCCGCCTGGAGGTGGGAGAGGAGCCCACCGGCGCCGCCTGCCGGGCCCGGAAGGCCAAATTGGTGCTGCTGGCCGGCGATGCCGCCCCCAATACCTTCCGCCGGGCCGCCCATTTCAGCCAGCTGGGCAAATGCCTGTACCTGGAATTGCCCTGTACCAAGGGAGAGCTGGGCTTCTGCCTGGGCCGCTCCTCCTGCGCCATGCTGGCGGTGACCGACGCTGGCTTTGCCGCCGCCCTGGCGGAAAAGCTCCAGGCCCTGGATCCGGAGCGTTACGGCGCGGCCGTCACTCAGCTGCGGGAGCAGGCCGACCGGGTCCTCCAGCGTCAGAAGGAGCAGCGGCAGCACGAGAAGAACCTGCAGCGGGGCAAGAGGAAGCCCTGGGCCGCGCCCCCCAGGGACCCCGCCGACCCCGGTCCTCAGCGCCCGCCCGCCGGGCGCGGCAAAACGCCCGGGACCGAACCGGGCCGCCGGCGCAGGCGGCCCCCCAAGCCGTGACCCCCGCCGCCGGGCGGTTTTGCCCCAGCCGCGCCTGGACGCGGCGGTATTTTCTCAGACAGACAGGATACGGACCATTCGCCCCTGCCCGATGAGGCCCACGCCTCCGGCGGGCCGGCCCGGTCCCCATCATGGAGGTGGCCGATTTGAGCATTGAAAACAAATACAGAGTTCACGAGGTGGCCAAGGATTTCAAGCTGAATTCCAAGGACATCGCCAACATCCTGACCAAATATGACAAGCCCCCGAAAAATCACATGCAGGTGCTGGACACCCGGCAGCTGGCGATCATCTTCGACTATCTGACCCAGCACAACCAGATCGACAGCATCGAAAGCGTGTTTTCCGAGGTATATCACACCCCCAAGAAGGAGCAGCCCCAGCCCCAGTCCGCCCCGGCCCAGCCGCAGGCCCGGAGCCAGGGGCAGAACGCCGGGCAGAACGGCAAGGCCGCCGCACCCGCCGGGCAGAAGACCGCACAGCAGCCCAATGCCGCTCCCCGGCCCACCACCCGTGTTCCGGAGAAGAAGGTGGTGGATACCCGCAAGGCAGGGGATGTAAATCTCGCCAAGTACGATCAGCGTCTGGAGGACCTGGCGCCTGAGAAGGCCAGCCGCATGAAGCAGGGGAAGGAGAAGTTCCAGAACCGCAACAACCGCGGCCGCGGCCAGAACTTCGGCAACAAGCGCAAGCAGGAAGAGGCGGAGAAGATGCGCCGCCTGCAGCTGGAGATCGCCAAAAAGACCCCCCTCACTGTGAAGATCCCCGACGAGATCTCGGTGGGCGAGCTGGCCAGCCGCATGAAAAAGACGGGGGCCGAGGTGGTCAAATGCCTCATCAAAAACGGCGTCATGGCCTCCCTCAGCCAGGTCATCGACTTCGACACCGCCGCCATCATCGCCGAGGAGATGGGCTGCAAGGTGGAGAAGGAGGTCATCGTCACCATCGAGGAG
>CALWZP010000040.1 GCA_944386055.1 uncultured Oscillospiraceae bacterium
AAACAAGGAGGAATTTCTTTGGCAAGCAACTACACCACAAATTACGAGCTCCCCCTGTGGGAGCCGCAGGACAGCTTTTTGAGAACCGAGTTCAACGACGCCAATCAAAAAATAGACACGGCGCTGACGGCGGCCAACGCGGAGCGCATCCATGTGGGCAGCTACACCGGCGACGGGACCACGGGGACGCGGACCATCCCCCTGCCCTTCACCCCCAAGGTGGTGATGGTATCGGGGCAGAAACCGCTCAGCAACATCACATACAGCATTTTCACGGTGGCCTTTGGAGAATACTGCCACCAGTTCTACGGCGACGGCAACTCCACCTCCGGGAATGTCTCCATTGTGGAGAACGGCTTTCAGGTGCAGGGCAGTTATCACAATGACAACGGCACGGTGCAGCGATACATCGCGTTCCGGTAAAAACAGGGAAGGAAGGGCGGCCCCCAATGGGGCCGCCCTTCCTAATTGTGCTGAGATAGGGTTTTACGGTGCGGTCAATCAGTCAGCGGTGACGAAGATGGCCTCGACATCACTGGTGACATTACCATCCTCCACGGTCCGGACCACAAAGCCCTTATTGCCGTTGACTTCAGCCAGGTCGTCCTTGATGTAGACGATCTTGGTCTCGTCGGTAATGTTGTAGTAATTACCACCGACGCCCAGCAGTTCACCGGTGACGGTCAGAGCAGACTCGGTGTTGACATACTGACTTCCGGACAATTTGGTGGTGTTCACCTTATTGTCTTTGTCGTAGGTATACAGGCCAGAGTCAGTGGCAACACCGGTGCCGATTTTGTCGCCGGGAGCCAGGGTAATGGTGGTGCCGTCAGCCGTGGTGCCGGTATAGACATACTTGGTCTCACCGTCCACCAGAGTCTCGCTCCACTTGGTGGCGTCGATATAGACATAGTTATCGGTGACATCAGCGGCAAAGCCCTTGGCGGTATTCATGAAGATGACGGAAGCGGTACCGATGCTGGTGGTGCTGCCGGTCTTCAGCACGGCATAACCATTTCCGGTAGCAGCATTGGGCAGACCGGAAGCGCCGGTGTAAACAGTCACAGTCTTCTTGTCCTGATTATAGACGACAAACTGAGTGTTCTTATCCACCAGAACATCGGTGCTGCTGGCAGTGTACTTGGTAGTATCCTTGGTAACGCTGCTCACAGTGGCGGTGTAAACAGTATCGGCGGTGTTAGAGCCGCTGGCGGCAGCCAGAGTCTCCAGAATGATCTCATCGCCAGAGAAGCTGTAGCCAAAGGCGACAGCTGGGGTCACCAGAGCGGCAACAGCCTTGGTCTGAACCGCATCACTATCATCCCCCGTGGCAAACACCCGCAGGGTGGTACCCTTCACCACATAGTCTCCAGCGGCGATGCTGTTAGTGCCGATTCGGGTGTCACCAGTCTTGATCTCTTCCAGCTTGACATTGTACACAGCCACAGTACCGTCAGCCAGCATCACGCGGGCCTCCACAGCGGGAGTAGAGCCGTCCACGGTGGTGGAGACCTTCCCGTTGACGCCAATCACGAAGGCATAGTCGGTGGAAGCGGCGGTGGAAGTAGTCTCCACCACATAGCCGTACTGGTCGATGTAGTACACGGCGTCCTTGTCGTCGTTGTTGAAGGTGCCGACAGAGGTCACGCCAGCGCCCACGCTGTACTCAGTGCCGGAAATGGTGATCTTACTGCCGTCCTGATTCTTGGCAGTCTGGGTACCGGTCATGGAGGTGGTGGGATAGACATACACCACATCGCTGCCGGCGGGCTTCACGGCGGTGACGATGTCGCCCTTGGCGATGGTGCCCTGGATGGAGATGGTGTCATCCACGGACTCGTCCACATAACTGGTACCGCTGGCCACGCTATTATTGAAGGTGTAGGTGGTGCGGGTGGCGTTGCTGGCGACGCCGGTGACCTTGGCCACGGTGTAGGTCACAGTGACGATCTTGTTCACATGGCCGTTGGTGTCGGTATAGACCTCCACAAGCTTGCCGTTGGCAGTCAGACCGGCGATGGCGTCGGCAACGGTCTGCTTGTTAGTGCTGTTGCTACCCACGGACAGAGCGGTGGCGGCAGCGTTGTTGGCAACCACCATTCCGGCAATGTTCAGCGCAGAGTTATTGGGGGCGGCAGCGGAAGTGCCGTACTCGGTGGTGTTGTTGATGGCGACATAGGCAGTGCCGGCGCCGGTGCCGTCCTTGTCGATGTCATAGCCGCGCAGGGCGGAGGCCACATCGGCGGCCTTGGTCTTGGCAGTGAAGGAGGCTACGGGGGTGTTGGCTACAGTGGAGATCACTTTGTCCAGAACAGCGTCGTGGTCCTCGTTCACGCCCCACTCAGAGGTAGGACGGCCAAAGTCGTCGGGAGTGGCGGAGGTGGCCTTCATCAGGTCGAAGTTGGTGTAGCCCAGAGTGCGGGTGTAGTTCTGCTGCTCAGCATCACCGGTACCGGTGTGCGCGATGGGGTCCAGCTGCGTGCCGGTGAGCACCACACCGGACACAGCGCTGGTGCCCACGGTGTAGTAGGACTGAGCCAAGCTGCTGTAGTTCACGGGGGTGGTGTTGGTCAGGGCGTTGAAGATCAGCCGGGC
Source organism: uncultured Oscillospiraceae bacterium (assembly GCA_944386055.1). Classification (GTDB taxonomy): domain Bacteria; phylum Bacillota; class Clostridia; order Oscillospirales; family Oscillospiraceae; genus CALXCT01. The sequence goes on from CALWZP010000040.1 coordinate 2,596, forward strand.
GGTATTCTCGCGGCTGATGCCGGCGTTGGCAGAGACAGACATGCCGTTGTACAGGCCGGCCTGCTGGGCCCAACGGGTGACATTCAGCTCGAACTGGCCGTTGGCCGCGAACTCGTTGTTCTGGTTGTAGCCCAGAGCCATCAGCAGGATGGCGGCGGCCTGAGCCGCGGTCAGGGTTCCGTCAGGCTCGAAGGTAGTGGCGGAAGTACCGGCCACGATGCCGTTGGAATAGCAGTAGGCGATGTAGCCCGCGCCCCAGTGGCCCGCCACATCGGTGAACGGGGTGTCGGTGCCGTCGAACAGAGTCTGGTCAAAGCTGCCGCCGGTGAGGGCGTTGGCGATCATGACGCAGAACTCAGCCCGAGTCAGGGTGGCGGTGGGGTTGAAGTTGCCGTTCTGGTCGCCGCCCACAACGCCGATGCCAGTCAGCACTTCCACAGCCTCATTCTGGCTGATGGAAGCCTCATCCCCGTAGCTCGCCGCGCTGGCGCCGACGACCATCAGGCTGATCAGCATGGCAGCCGCCAGAGCCAGAGACAGAGCTCTCTTGAGATTTCTCATGGGATTTTTCCTCCTTACATTATTTAGGCGATTACGCCCATTTTTCTGGCAAAAGGAGGAATACATTCCCAGAAACAGGATGACAGGGCTGTACAACACCTGTGACAGGCCGGAAAAGGTTGAGGAAACCTCTCAAAACAGCAAAAAAGCCGCTCATTCGAGCGGCAGAAGTTCCCTTGGTAGACTTTTGGTAGACATTTGCGCAAGGCTCAGCACCCCAAAACCCGCAATCCCTTGCGCCCCAGCGCGTTCCGCCCCCTTTTTGGTAGACGCCTGGTAGACGGAGCCAAAAGACACAAAGCGCCCCGGAGACGGTCGGCCTCCGGGGCGCAGGGATAGCAGGCGGGTTCAGACAGAGAGGGCGGTCTGCTTCTCAAAGCATTTCAACACCTCGGGGATGGCGCCCTGGAATAGGAAGTGGGCGCTGCCGGCATAGCGCCAGCCCAATTTCGTGTACAGGCCGGCGGCGGGGAGATTCCCCTCATAGGTGTCCAGGCGCAGGGCGGTGCAGCCCTTCTGGGCGGCCAGGTCCTCGGCGAAGGCCACGAACTGCCGGGCCAGCCCCCGCCCGGAGCGGGAGGGGGGCACGCACAGGGTGTGGATGACGAAGATCTCATCGCCCTGCCCGGGGTACTGCCAGGGGATGTCCTTATACTCGGGCAGCTGGACATGGTTGAGGATGGCGGTGGCCAGGATAAGGCCATCCTCCTCCAGAACATACAGCCAGCCCTCCTTCAAAGCGTTTCGTGCGGTCTCCGCAGTAGGGTACACCCCCCGGACCCAGTTGGTATAGCTCCGGGTCTGCTCTTCGTTGGTAAGGATCTCCTCATAGATGGCGGACACCTGGGGGATGTCCGCCGGGGTGGCGGGACGGATCATGGGTCAACTCTCCTTTTCACTTTCTATCTCGTTGTCGGAAAACAGACTGGCGATGAACTGCCGGGCGGTACGGGGGGTGCGGCCGTGGTGGCGCAGCTCCCACTGCATGGCCCGGCGGTGGAGCGTCTCCGGCTCCATGGCCAGATGGGCGTCAGCGGCCAGATGGTCCACCAGCGCCAGGTACTCCCCCTTGTCCAGGGAGAGATAGGGGATGCGCAGGCCGAACCGGTCGGCCAGTGAGGTCTTCTCCTCGATGGTCTCGCTGGCGTCCACCTCGTCCCCCGCCCGGTCGGAGAAGGTCTGCCGCACCAGGTGGCGGCGGTTGGAGGTGGCGTAGATGGCCACATTGGCGGGGCGGCGCTCCAGCCCGCCCTCCAGAATGGTCTTCAGGGCGGAGTAGGTGCGGTCGTCCTGGTCGAAGGCCAGGTCGTCGATAAACAGGATGAACTTGTGCCGCTTTCCCGCCAGGGTGCGGATGAGCTGGGGGAGGTGCTGTAGGCCGTCCTTGTCCACCTGGATGAGGCGCAGGTCCTCAAAGCCGGGGATGGACAGCAGTGACTTGACGGTGGCGGACTTTCCGGTGCCGCTGTTGCCGTAGAGCAGCACATTGTTTACCAGATTCCCCTCCAGCATGGAGCGGGTGTTTTCCACCACCTGCCGGCGCTGGAGGGTGTAGCCGAACAGCTCCTCCGGCCGGGGACAGTCGGGGTCGTCCACTGGGATGAGCTGCCCGTTCTGCCAGAGGAAGGCCCGGTAGCGGGCGTACATTCCCGCGCCGTTGGCCTGATAGAAGGCGGTGAGCGTTTCAAAGTCAAAGGGGGCGCCGCTCTCCCAGCGGGGGAGGGCATCCAGCATGGCGGCGTAGTCGGGGCCGGGGAGAAGGGCGGACATGGCGTCCAGAAAGCAGCCGCAGTCCGTGCGGCACAGCTGGGCGAGCACCTCGATGTCGTTCCGGGCGGCGGCGGTCAGGGCCGGGTCCTCTCGGCGCTCCGCCAGCAGGATGGGATAGGGAGTCTCCCGGTATTTCAGCTGATCCAGCATCCACTCCCCCAGGCTGGACCAGTTCCCCTGTCGCAGCAGGCAGAACAGCCGGGTGTAGCAGGCCGCCGCCCGCTCCCCGTCCCGGCCGTAGAGCGCCTCCAAAAGTGCTGCGCAGACGCTCAGCTCCTCGGTCTCCAGCAGGGGGCGGTAGGCGCTCAGGCCCATCAGCCGGATGCGGAGCTGCTCCCATGTCATGGGGCATCCCTCCCTCTCTCGTCATTTCCTCCATTTTAGCCGCACCGGGGGCCACTTGTCAACCACAGAGCATCATGGTAGAATAGCAGGGCCGGTCCTCCGCCCGGCAGAGGGCCGGAGGGGGAAGGGCAAAGACCTGAGACAGACAAGGAGGCGGCGGCATGGTGAACATCGGGGGGGTGGAGATCCCCAACCAACTGGCTCTGGGGCCCATGGCGGGGGTGACCGACCTGGCCTTCCGCACCATCTGCCGGGAGCAGGGGGCGGGGCTGACCTGCACCGAGATGGTCAGCTCCAAGGCCCTGTGCTACCAGGACAAGAAGTCCATCCCTCTGCTGCAGCTGGGGGAGGAGGAGCACCCCGCCGCCGCCCAGATCTTCGGCAGCGATCCGGTGTGTATGCAGGAGGCCGCCGCCATCGCCCACGAGGTATCGGGGGCGGACCTCATCGACATCAACATGGGCTGCCCGGTGCCCAAGATCGCAAACTCCGGGGACGGCTCCGGCCTGATGCGCACGCCGGAGCTGGCGGTGCGGGTGCTGGAGGCGGTGGTCCGGGGGGCGGGCTGCCCCGTGACGGTGAAGTTCCGCCTGGGCTGGGACAAGGGCTCCATCAACTGCGTGGAGTTCGCCCAGGCCATGGAGGCCGCCGGCGCCGCGGCGGTGGCGGTCCACGGCCGGACCAGGACGCAGATGTACGCCGGCCGGGCCAACTGGGACTATATCCGGGCGGTGAAGGAGGCGGTGTCCATCCCGGTGATCGCCAACGGGGATGTGTTCCGGGGGGAGGACGCCCCCCGCATCCTGCGGTATACCGGGGCGGACATGGCCATGATCGGGCGTGGGGTATTCGGGAACCCATGGATCTTTGCCCAGTGCCTGGCCGCGCTGGAGGGCCGGCCCATTCCCCCCGTTCCGCCGCTGGCAGAGCGCTGCGCCACGGCGGTGCGGCAGTTCGAGATGGCCGCCGCCAACAAGGGGGAGAAGATCGCCTGTCTGGAGGCGAGAAAGCAGTACGCCTGGTATCTGAAGGGCGTGCCCCACGCGGGATACTATAAGGAACAGATCAGCAGGATCACTACCCTGGAAGATGTGTACCGGGTGACCCGGGGGATCCTGCGGGATCTGCGGGATCCCCCGGAGCGGGAGGTGTTGGTATGACAGAGCAGGAGCTGCTGGACCGGGCGCGGCGGGGAGACGAGGATGCCTTTGCCCAGCTGGTAGAGGACAATCAGCGGCGGTTATACAATCTTGCCCTGCGGATGACCGGCCGGCCGGAGGACGCAGAGGAGGTGGTCCAAGAGGCATTCCTCAACGCCTGGCGGGGGCTGGACTTTTTCAAGGGAGACAGTACCTTCGCCACCTGGGTCTACCGCCTGACCTCCAACGCCGCCATCGATCATCTGCGCCGGGCCAGACGGATGGGAGAGCCGCTTTCTCTGAGCGGGGATGAGGAGGACGCCGCGACGGAACTTCCCGATCCGGACCCCGGTCCTCAGGAGGAGCTGGAGCGTACGGAGCGGGCCGCCGCCCTGCGCCGTGCGCTGGACACACTCTCTCCGCCCCACCGGCAGGTGCTGGAGATGCGGGCGCTGGACGGGCTGAGCTATGAGGAGATCGCCCAGCTGCTGGACTTGACGCCCGGGACGGTAAAGTCCCGTCTGGCCCGGGCGCGGCTGGCGCTGAAAAAACTTCTGGCCGAAGATGGGAACTTTTCCGCATTCCTGTCGTCTATGGAGACAGAACAAGGGAAAGGAGGCGGAGGAGGATGAATTGTGAGCGCTATACTCCCCTGATCAGCGCCGCTCTGGACGGAGCGCTGACGCAGGAGGAGCGGGAACTTCTGGAGGCTCATCTGCGGCAGTGCCCGGATTGCCGTGCCCTGATGGAGCAGCTTATGGCCCAGGATCAGCTTTTGGAGGAGCTCAATGAGGAGCCGCCTGCCCGGCTGAAGTCCCGGGTGATGGAGCAGGTGCACACCCATCCCCGCCGTGCGCGGCCGGCTCAAAGAAGTCTGTGGAAGCGCTGGGGCGCCCTGGCGGCGGCCCTGGTGCTGGTGGTGGCGGGGTCCACCGCCCTGCCCCAGCTGGCCGGGGAGGAGGCCGCCCCCCAGGCGTCATCGGCCAGCCTGGCGGAGGGAACGCCCCGGGTGGACGACCGGGTGGTCCCGTTCGACATGCAGGAGGAGGGAGACGCGGCGGTGCAGCCGAATCTCGCCACTCAGGAGACGGCCTCCGACTTTTCCCCGGAGCAGGCCCTGGAGCTGGTGGTGGACCGGGTGTCCGCCGACAGCGGATATGAACGCACGCTGGCCCTGGATGGAGATGCCTGCCGCATCACCCTCACCGACGGGGATACGGTGATCGACGAGAGCGCCGTGGAGTATCTGGGATTGTCGGACAACGGGGAATACTACCTCTTCCGCTGGACCTGGGAGGGGCAGACCGATGAGGAGGCCGACTGGTACCGCTATGCCGTGCCCCTGGATGGGAGCGCGGTGATCTGGCGGGGGGAATCCCTGCCGGACAGCACCGACTTTGACCAAATGTTTGTCCAATAAACTCCGGCGGCGCGCCTGGCCCGGATCGGAGAGCCCCGGCATCTGCATAAGGACAGATGCCGGGGCTTCTTATTTTCCAGCCTCTTCCGGGGAAAATGAAGAAATTAGGCAATTTTATCAAATATCAGTTGTCAGCGGCTGAGAAGTGTTATATAATAACCAACAGCGAGCCCTGCCCGACCCGTGGCCGCCGGCCCTGTGTCTGGCGATCATCTCTTAAGAGGAGGAATGTAGAAAATGAGTTATTCTGTTCAGAACATCCGGAATGTCTGCCTGCTGGGTCACGGTGGAAACGGAAAGACTTCTCTGGCTGAGAGCCTGTTATATATGACCGGTGGGACCGACCGGCTGGGCAAGCCCGCTGACGGAAACACGGTGTGCGACTATGACCCCGAGGAGATCAAGCGTCAGATCTCCATCTCGGCGGCCATCGCTCCCATTGAATATAACGGCTGCAAGATCAATCTGCTGGACACACCGGGCAACTTCGACTTTGTGGGCGAAGTGGTGGAGTGCCTGCGGGTGGCTGAGGCCGGCATTATGGTATGCGCGGCCAAGGGCGGCATGAGCGTGGGCACCGAGCGGGCCTGGAAGTACCTGGAGCGCCGGAAGCTGCCCTGCATCATCTACATCTCCAAGACCGACGAGGAGAACGGCGATTTCAACGCCGCCTTCAACGCCCTGCGCGAGAAGTTCGGCAAGACCATCGCCCCTCTGGTGGTACCCATCTGGGACGAGAGCAAGAAGGTCATCGGCATCGTGGATGTGCTGAATAAGCGGGCCTATGGCGTGGAGAAGGGTCATGCGGTGGACATCCCTGTCCCTGAGGACAAGGAGCAGGTCATCAAGGAGCTGTACGAGGCCCTGAAGGAATCGGTGGCGGAGACCAGCGAGGAGTTCATGGACAAGTACTTCTCCGGCGAGGATTTCACCTACGCCGAGATGATCCAGGGCCTGAAGGCCGGCGTGCGGGACCGCTCGGTGGTGCCGGTGTTCTGCGGCAGCGCCCTCACCGGACTGGGCAACACCGCCCTGCTCAACGCCATCGTCTCCCTGCTGCCCGATCCCACCGAGGGCAATCCGGAGACGGGCACCGACGAGGACGGCAATCCCGCCGAGTTTGTGGTCTCTCCCGGCGCGGCTCCCGCCGCATTCGTGTTCAAGACCATCTCCGACCAGTACGGCAAGTATTCCTGTGTCAAGGTGCTCTCCGGCAGCCTCACCTCTGACATGACGCTGATCAACGCCCGCACCGGCGCCCAGGAGAAGCTGGGCCGCCTGTACCTCATGAAGGGCAAGAAGACCGAGGAGGTCAAGGAACTCACCTGCGGCGACATCGGCGCCATCGGCAAGATGGAGAAGCTGAAGACCGGGGATACCCTGTGTGACGCCCGGAAGGTCATTGCCCTGGATCCCCTTCCCTTTGCCGAGCCCTGCTACTCCCGCGCCATCTCCCCCAAGACCCGCGGCCAGGAGGACAAGGTGGCCGCCGGTCTGACCCGCCTCAACGAGGAGGACCCCACCTTCACCGTGGTGAACAATCCGGAGACCCATCAGATGGTGGTCAGCGCCGCCGGCGACATCCAGATCGATGTGCTGGTGGCCAAGCTGAAGAGCCGCTTCGGCGTGGAGGTCAATCTGGAGGCCCCCCGGGTCCCCTACCGGGAGAAGATCCGCAAGACCGTCTCCAAGCAGGGCCGCCACAAGAAGCAGACCGGCGGTTCCGGCCAGTTCGGCGATGTGTGGATCCGCTTCGAGCCTAACCCCGACCAGGAGGAGATGGAGTTTGCCGAGGAGGTCTTCGGCGGCTCGGTGCCTAAGAACTTCTTCCCCGCGGTGGAGAAGGGCCTGCGGGAGGCGTGCCAGCACGGCGTGCTGGCGGGCTACCCCGTGGTGAACCTGAAGGCGGTGCTGTACGACGGCTCCTACCACCCGGTGGACTCCTCCGAAATTGCATTCAAGACTGCGGCACAGCTGGCCTATAAGGCCGCCCTGCCCGAGGCAAATCCTGTGCTGATGGAGCCGGTGGGCGAGCTGAAGGTCACCGTCCCTGACAGCTATATGGGCGATGTCATCGGCGATCTGAACAAGCGCCGGGGCCGCGTCATGGGCATGAACCCCACCAACGACGGCGACCAGATCATCGAGGCGGAGGTTCCCATGGCGGAGATGGCCACCTATGCCATCGACCTGCGGGCCATGACCCAGTCCAGAGGGTCCTTTACCTTCCACTTCATCCGCTATGAGGACTGCCCGCCGGCCGCCCAGCAGAAGGCCATCGAGGAGGCCAAGGCCCTGGCGGAGGATTAAAAGTCCGGCCCTTATGGGGCAGGTTTGGGCAAGCGCGGAAAGCTGCTGCAGCAAATTCCCCCCAAAACGCGAAACCGGGCAGGGTGTATCATTGGATACACCCTGCCCGCTTTTTTGCGCGTCGGGTGACGATTTTTGGGAATAGATGGATGGAAACATACAATTCCCGGCCCCTTTCCCCTATTCGTAGGGGCGGACAATGTCCACCCGCCAAAACCTCCCTTGAAAAGGGAGGTGGCACGGCGAAGCCGTGACGGAGGGTTTCTTCCCCCGTCCTTCTCTATGGCCCCGGCAGGAGACGAGAAACCCCCAGTCACCGCCTTCGGCGGCGACAGCCCCCTTTTCAAGGGGGCTTGGACGGCGGCCCGCTGCTCTTTTTGTGGGGCGCGAGGAGGTGAGTCGGCCCAACGGGCTGAGATTACGCCCGCAGGCGCATCAAGGCGAATGGGGCCGAAGGCCCCAGAGAAGGTCCCCTGGGGGATTCGAGGCCGACCGCCGCACAGCGGCGGCCCTTGGGCCGGGATGAAGCTGGCCTGGGCCACGACCCGGCGCGCCATTCGGGCTGTGCCCCACGCATGCCGAGGTCGTCACGCGCCACGCAGGCTGCCCCAAATGTAGGGGCGGATAATATCCGCCCGCGCATCCGTGCCTATGTAGGAGCGGCCCCATGTGGCCGCCCGGAGATGTGAGGAGTGGAGCTCCCGGCGTGCCACTCCGTAGGGGCGGGTCCCAGACCCGCCCGCGCCCCGCCCTTCGCAGGGGCCGATGTCCTTATCGGCTCGGGAGCCCCACATCCGCGGGGCGCCACGACCCGGCGCGCCTTTCCGTAGGGGCGGCCTTTGGCCGCCCGGGGGTGTGGGGGCGCAGCCCCCACGGGGGTCATAGGGGCAGGAGCTTCTATCCCGGTCAGGCGGCGGGTCCAGAGTCCCCCGCCGCCCCCGGGGGTCATAGGGGGCGAAGCCCCCTATACAACGAATTGGGCGGCGGGCGGGTTTAGAAAAAACAAGGAGGAATTTCTTTGGCAAGCAACTACACCACAAATTACGAGCTCCCCCTGTGGGAGCCGCAGGACAGCTTCCTGAGGACCGAGTTCAATGAGGCGAACCAGAAGATCGACGCGGCGATTGCGGCCCATGCCGCCGCTTTGAACGCTTATGGGGGGACACTGACAGAAGTGCAGGCGTCGGCGCTGAGAACGGCAAGCGGCAGCTATATAGGGACAGGAACTGCCAGCCACACGGTACAGGTAGGGTTTGCTCCCGCGCTGTTCCTTATTGCCCGTACAGACGGGTACGAACACCACCTGATTATGATGGGAGACTTTGCGGAATCGGTGGACGAAAACGGAGGTTCCGGCCGTCAGGTCTCCGGAGATATGTATCAGGTCCACGCCACCGCGCAGGGGGTGTCCCTGTCCTGCACATTCAGCTGGGATCAGAGCAGGCTGGCGGCCTCCGTTTGCAATGTCAGCGGAGTAAAGTATGCCTGGTTTGCCCTGGGCTGACAGAAAGTCCGCCGCCCCGGTTGTACCGGGGCGGCGGACTTTTTATCCGTGCAGAAAATCTGCAGTCAGCGTGAAGTTAGTCGACCATAAAGTCGCCGGAGGCCACAGTCTCCCCGCCAATGGTAATCTCATAGGAGTAAATGCCAGGGGCGGCATCATTGTTTTTCCAAGTATTGTCACCGGCATTGGGAGCGCTCTGAGTCTTAGCTTCCAGAGTGATGTAGTAGAAGTGGACGCCAGCCTTAGCAATCGAGCCAGAGTTCTCGGTATAAACCACGGTTTTATCGCTATCCTTGATAGTCAGAATAGCGGTCTGATTCTCCGCGGTAGTCTCAAAAGCGAAGACAACGGTCTTGCCCTTTGCATCAGTGGTGCCGAGGTTCGTGTTCACATCGGCACCATCACCGGTAACAACATCGCCGTTCTCCAGTTCACCCTTGGTAACATTTGCCGCGCTCTTCGTGGTGTCGGTGATGTAGACCGCCAGGACATTCTTGTCGGTGGTGTTGTCCACCACGGCATAGCCGAAGAAGGCCACGCTGTTGGCGTCCAGATAGGAAGCGGCGGTCTGGACGGGATCATTGCCGGTGCAGTCGATGACAACGGCCTTGTCCAGATTGTTCAGCTGGGTGCCGCCCACATACAGCAGCTTGTCGGTGACCTTCTCCAGCTGGCCCTGGTAGTCGCAGTTCTCAGGGGTGGACAGCTCGTAGACGCCGTTGGTCTCCTTGTAGCTGTACAGACCCATCACAGGCGCACCCTTGATGGTGATGGTCTGAGCCTCGGTCTCGCCGGTGAAGATGGCGGTCACCTTGTACTCGTCGTTGTCGGCGTTGACCTTACTCCAGTTGCTGCCGGTGATGAACACCAGATCGCTGGAAGCGGCGGACACAGAGCCGGCATAGCTGCCATATACGGCAGTGGCGATGTTCCGGCCGTTCACATCGCGGTAAGCCACAGTCATATCATCCTTGGCCAGTTCCACATTCTTAATGGTGGACAGGCCGGTGGAGACGGTGATCAGGCCACTGGCGGAAGCGTTGGTAGCGCTGATGGGGTCACCCTTGGTGGTGTCGTGCATGTAGAACTTGGTCTCAGCGTTCAGATAGACGGTCTCGCCGCCTACAGTGTACCGAGCCTGATCCTTGTCCAGCTGCACTGCTGCATCGTCGTTGGTAACCAGATCATAATCGCTGTTGGACAGGCTGGTGCTGCTGTCGTCCTTCAGGCGAATGTCGCTGCCATCCAGAGTGTAAACATACAGGCCGGTGGTTACTTTTGCAATCTCGCTTGCCTTGGTGGAGTTGTTGTAGGACGCGATGGTGTACACGCCCTTGGTGCCGTCGGGCAGGTAGACATAAGCCTCATAGGCCGCTCCCCAGTTGCCCACATCCTGCGCGTACACGACGAAGCAGATGTTCTCGCCCACGATCCGGGCGCTGCTGTCCACTCCGATGACATAGCCGTTGCTGTCCAGATACAGGGTGCAGGAGTCGGTGGTGTTTCTATAGCTCGCAGGAGCGGTCAGGTCGCCGGTCTCATCGGCGCACTTGGAGGGCTTGTACTGCACGCCGCCCACAGTCAGGGCATTCTTATTGGTGTAGCTGGTGACCACACCGGTGACGGTCTTGCCCACATAGGCGGCCTCGACATCGCCGGTATCGGCATTCACCACAGCCAGGACATAATCGCCGTTGGCCACGGCGCCAGCCAGATCATCATAGGAATCGTGATCCTCGTCGATAATCACATTGCCCTCGCTGGTCATGAGGGTAATCTCGTTCTTGGTGGTGTTGACGGAGATGACCTTGGCCAGCTCCTCCATGATGACGGCCACGGAGGTGATCACGCCGGAGTTGTTGG
>CALWZP010000041.1 GCA_944386055.1 uncultured Oscillospiraceae bacterium
GTCACCTCCAGGGTCCAGCCCGGCTCCATCATCCTGTTCCACAACGCCGCCCTCCACACCCCAGAGGCTCTGCCCGGTATCCTCCAGGCACTGATCCAGGACGGCTATGACCTGGTACCCGTCTCTCAGCTCATCCTGGAAGGGGACTACACCATCGATCACACCGGCCGGCAGCTCCCCGCCTGAGCTGGAGAATTCTTCTGAATGGGACGGCCCGAGGGGGCCGTCCCATTCTTCCGTCTTCTCTTCATGCGGCGAAAACGGGCGGAGATCGTTTTGCATATTCATTTTGTATATTCATTTTTAGATTTCCTCTTTTTATAAATTCCCGCAGTGTCTTCCGGATTGAATTAGACAAAATCTATAAAAAATGTTTCCTCGGAAACATTTTTTGCCGCATCCTCTTGTATTCTTTTTCCCCTTGTGATACCCTTTGGAAAAATGATTCGAAGCGGTCAATGGGGATGTCGGCAGGTTTGGAAGATTTTATCAAAACAATGGACGAAGCCATGGGTCAGCTGTGCAACTACGACCGGATGGCGAATGACCAATGCCGGGACTATGGCTGCGGCATCAAGATGAGCGCCCGGGAGATCCATGCGCTGGAGATCATCGGCAACCATCCGGGGCGCAACACCACCGAGCTGGCGGAGCTGGCCGGCCTGCAGAAGGGCACCTTCTCCAAGCTGGTCCGCCGCCTGGAGGACTGGGGACTGGTTCGGCGCTATCAGAACAAAGAAAACCGCAAGGAGGTCTTCTTCCTGCTCACCCCCCTGGGGCGCCAGGCCTACGACGGCCACTACGCCTTTCACGAACGCACCAGCCCCGCCACCTATGAATATTTCCACCACTACACCAAGGAGGAGCAGGCCAGTATTCTGAATTTCATTCATCACTATACGCAATATTTGAAGGAATACATCTGAATCCACCCCCCGCAGCACACAGAAAGAAGGCTTTCATCATGTCCGACCTGTACATTCTGAGAAACGCCAACCTGATCACCATGGAGGACGACCGGGTCCTGCCCAACATGGACCTGTTCGTCGCCAACGGCAAGATCTGCAAGATCTCCCCCCACATCGACATCTCCGATGTGCCGGAGCGGGACTGCACCGGCAAGTATGTCATGCCCGGTCTGTTCGACTGCCACGCCCACATGGACTCCGACGATATCACCGAGATGCTCATCGCCTGCGGCGTCACCAGCTGCCGCAACATGTGGGGCTTCCCCGAGACCCAGCAGTGGCGCCGGGAGATCGACGCGGGCATCCGGCCCGGGCCCCATGTCTACTCCACCGGCCCCCTCACCGACGGGGTCACCTACTGGGAGGGCTCCAAGATCGTCACCACTCCCGAGGAGGGGCACCGGGCGGTGCTGGAGTGCTTCCAGGGGGGGTATGAGTTCGTCAAGACCTACCCCAGCATCCCACGGGACGCCTTCCTGGAGATCATGCGCACCGCCAACGAGCTGGGCATCAAGGTGGTGGGCCACGGCAACTACGAGGTCTCCTTCAAGGAGCTGGCGGATCTGGGCTACTACTCCATCGAGCACATCAGCTGCCTGCCTGACACCAAGCACGAGGAGGACATCATCTACCTGGCCGAGTCCGGCATGTGGAGCTGCCCCACCGTGGAGGTGGCCCTGACCATCGAGGACTTCGTCCACCAGAACGGCGACCTGTCCAAGGTGCCCCACTTTGAGAACATGAACCCCTACTGGCAGCAGGACTGGTACAAGGTCACCCAGTGGCGCAAGGACAAGCACCGCTATGACGATTACGACTTTATGGAGGAGATCGAGCGGGAGCGCATCTTCATCAAGCACTCCGACCGCATCCTGCTGGGCACCGATGTGCCCAATCCCGGCGTCACCGGCGGCTTCTCCATTCACAATGAGCTGGAACATCTGGTCCATTATTTCGACTTCACGCCCTACCAGGCCCTGAAGTGCGGCACGGTCAACGCCGCGGAGCACCTGGGCATCTCCCACAAGGTTGGGATGCTGAAGGAGGGGATGGACGCCGACCTGCTGGTACTGACCCGCGATCCCCTGGAATCCGTGTCTAACACGCGCTCCTTTATCGCTGTGATCAAGGACGGGTGCTATTATGACAAAGCGTGGTGCGAGGACCTTCTGGCGAGGGTCAAAAACCGCACCGCCGACGACATCATCGCACTGATGTAAGAAAAAAGGAGGAAACAACACACATGAAACGACTGCTCGCACTTGCTCTGGCGCTGGCCATGTCCCTGTCTCTGGCCGCCTGCGGCGGCGGTGGGGAGACCCAGAACACCGGCACCGAGACCAACACCGGCACCGAGACCGGCACCACCGGCGAGACCCGGGACGACCTCACCGTCATCCTGGGCGCCGACTTCACCACCCTGGACCCCCAGAAGCTGCCCGCCGTGGCGGACATCAACTTCTGCACCAACATCTTTGACGGCCTGGTGGCCCTGAACGAGGACAACGAGGTGGTGCCCATGCTGGCCACCGACTGGGAGCCCTCTGAGGACGGCCTGCACTACACCTTCCACCTGCGGGAGGGCGTGAAGTTCCACAACGGCAACGACTTCACCGCCGACGATGTGAAGCTGTCCGTGGAGCGCTTCCGCGATCAGTCCTGGATGCAGTTCGCCTCCTTCGCGGTGGACAGCTGCGACATCGTGGACGACTACACCGTCACCATCAACCTGAAGTACGCCTACGGCAACTTCATCAACATGCTGTGGTACTGCGCCATCATCGACTCCGACTACTACAACAGCGTCTCCGAGGAGGAGTTCGCCCGCAACCCCGTGGGCACCGGCCCCTTCAAGTTCATGGAGTGGGTCCCCGCCCAGCACATCACCCTGGCCGCCAATGAGGACTACTGGGACGGCGCCCCCGCCATGAAGGAGATCACCTTCAACTTCATCTCCGATGTGAACACCGCCCTCATCGCCATGGAGACCGGCCAGGCCGACATGGTCTTCGGCACCGCCCTGTCCGCCACCACCTTCCTGCAGGCCCAGGAGAACGAGGACCTGGCCACCGACAGCACCGTGGGCAACAGCTTCTATTTCGTCAACTTCAACAGTGACCGCATCAGCAAGGAGGTCCGTCAGGCCCTGTCCTACGCCATTGACCGCGAGGTCATCAATGTCATGGTGAACGAGGGCACCGGCTATGTGGGCGACATCCCCCTGGTGGAGGGTCAGGAGGGCTACACCACCGACATCACCACCTATGAGTACGACCCCGACAAGGCCAAGGAGCTGCTGGCCGCCGCCGGCACAGAGGGTCTGACCCTCACCTTCTTCTACGGCGAGTCCGCCGACAACACCAAGCTGGGCCAGTCCCTGCAGTCCCAGTTTGCCAATGTGGGCGTCAACCTGGAGCTGCAGCCCGTGGAGAGCGGCACCTGGTGGGCCACCTTCGGCGACGGCGATTATGACATCAGCCGCGGCGGCTATCCCATGGAGGCCGCCAACACCGACAGCTGCTATTACGATATGTTCCACTCCACCGGCACCTTCAATGTCTCCCGTATCAACAACCCTGAGATCGACGCGCTTCTGGACGAGGCCCGTGTGTCTCTGGACTCCGAGCGCCGCAACGAGATTTACATCCAGGTCAACCAGATCCTGTCCGAGGAGGCCTATTACATCCCCCTGTACTTCTCCGCCTCCATGCTGGTGTACAACCCCGACCTGCAGGGCGCCCACGCGGTGTCCACCCAGAACTACCAGTATAAGGACCTGTCCTGGTAATCGTCCCATCGTGCCCAATTTCTGATCCGCACGCGGGGGGAGAGAGAAGGCAGCTTCTCCCTCCCCCCGCGACCGTTTCGGACATGCCCGCGCCCCGGAGGCGCGGCGCCCTCTCTGAACAAGGAGTGATCCCATTTGGTCAAATATGTGATCAAGCGCATCCTCATCCTCATCCCCATCATGCTGGCGGTCTCCTTTGTGGTGTTCTCCATTCTTTACTTCAACCCGGGGGATCCCGCCCGCATTATGCTGGGCGCCAGCGCGCCCCAGGAGGCCGTCGAACAGCTGCGGGAGGAGCTGGGCCTCAACGACCCCTTCCTGGTGCAGTATTTCCGCTACCTTTCCGGGGTGCTCCACGGGGACTTCGGAACCTCCTACCGCAGCGGGCAGTCCGTCTTTCTGGAGATCGGCGCCCGTCTTCCCGTTACCCTGACCCTGGCGGGACTGAGCATCCTGGTGGTGGCGGTGGTGGGGGTCCTGCTGGGCATTATCTCCGCGGTAAAGCAGTACTCCATTCTGGACTATGTCCTCACCGTGCTGTCCATGCTGGCCTCCTCCATCCCCAACTTCTGGCTGGCGATGATGATGATGCTCTTCTTCTCCCTGCAGCTGGGCATCCTCCCCGCCTCCGGGGTGGAGGACGGCTGGCGGTCCTATGTCATGCCGGTGATCGCCCTGTCCCTGCCCCCCATGGCGGAGGTGATCCGCATGACCCGCTCCGCCATGCTGGAGACCATCCGTCAGGACTACATCCGCACCGCCCGGGCCAAGGGTCTGATGGAGCACATCGTCATCTGGCGCCACGCTCTGAAAAACGCCCTGATGCCCATTATCACCGTCATCGGCTCCAACTTCGGAAGCCTGCTGGGCGGCGCTGTGGTCATTGAGACGGTGTTCGGCCTGCCCGGACTGGGCAGTCTCATCGTCACCTCCATCCGCAGCCAGGATGTGCCCCAGGTGATGGCGGGCACCCTGCTCATCGCGCTGATGTTCTGCGTGGTGCTGCTGGTGGTGGATGTGGCCTATACTTTCATCGACCCCCGGGTGCGCACCCGGTATCTCAAGGAGAAAAAGCCCCGGCTCAAAAAGGGAGAAAGTGAGGTGCCCGCCGCATGAACCCGCTCAGCTACAAATCCGGCCGTGCCCCCCTCTCCCCCGGCGGCCCCGCCCATCCCGCCCCCGCCGAGGACGAGGAATTCATCGCCCAGGAACACTTCGAGCTGTGGCACCGCTTCTGTGAGAACAAGACGGCGGTGTTCGGCCTGGTGGTTCTGGTGATCATCATCCTGGCCGCCCTCACCGCCAACCTGTTTCTGGACCCCAATCTGGTCACCCTGCAGGACGCCTACTCCCGCGGTCTGGCCCCCTTCCAGCACAGCGAGGCGGAGCTGGAGCGCATCGCCGCCGGCGAGAGCATCATCACCCACATCCTGGGCACCGACGGCTATGGCCGGGACATCTTCGTCCGCATCATCTTCGGGGCGCGCTCCTCCCTCACCATCGCCTTTGCCACCATCGCCATCTCCTGCGTGGCGGGACTGATCTTCGGGGTGGGCGCCGGCTATTTCGGCGGCGTGCTGGACACCGTGGTGATGCGCATCGTGGATGTGTTCATGTGCCTGCCCCCGCTGCTGTTCTCCCTGTCCATCGTGTCCGCCCTGGGCAACGGCATGGGGAACCTGATTCTGGCGGTGAGCATCACCATGACCCCCTTCTTCACGCGGGTGGTGCGGGCCACCGTGCTCTCGGTGGCCTCCATGGACTATATCGAGGCTGCCCGGGCCAACGGCGCCACCCATCTGCACATCATCCTGCGCCACCTGATCCCCAACTGCATGGGCCCCATCATTGTGGAGGCCACCATCAGCCTGTCCTCCATGATCATGATCGCCGCCGGCCTGAGCTTCATCGGCATGGGCGTGCTGCCCCCCTCCCCCGAGTGGGGCGCCATGCTCAACGAGTCCCGGGAGTTCATGCGGGACGCCCCCTGGATGGTGCTGGCCCCCGGCCTGACCATCATGATCACCGCCCTCTCCTTCAATCTGGTGGGAGACGGTCTTCGGGACGCCCTGGATCCCCGGCTGAAGAAGTAAAGGCAGGTGACCGGATATGGAATGGAATGAATTTCACCACGCCTGGATCGTCTCCGAATTCTACCGTCTGCTGCTGGAGCGGAAGGGGGAGGCGGGCCGCCGGGCGTTCCGACAGGCGGCGCAGACCTATGGGGAACAGCGGGGCAAGCGGATGGCCATGCGGGCCATCGCCGACGGACGCCCCCTGGGCCTTCTGGAGTACTTCGCCTACGGCGAATATGACAGCACCGACGCCTTCTTCACCGTGGATATGTGGGGGGAGGACGGGGTGGTCCACGAGAAGGTCACCCGCTGTCCCTGGGCGGACCTGTTCGCACGCCGGGGCATGAAGGACTGCGGCGACGACTACTGCCGGGAGATCGACCGGGCCATTGTCCGGGGCTTCAACCCAGAGCTGGATCTGGAGACCGCCTCCACCCAGCACTATGGGGACAGCTGCCGCTTCTATTTCCGTCAGGCGGGCATCCCCGCCGACACTTTAGAGCGCGCGGAGGCCCTCACCGCCGGGCGCACCGATCTGTCCATGCCCCTGTCCTTTCACTGCGCCCATGTATTCCACACCTTCTCCGCCACCGTCCGGGGCGTGTTCGGTCCGGAGGGGGAGGAGATGTCCGCCCTGGTCCTGGACAGCTTTGCCCGGGAATACGGCCCGGAGATGCGGGACGCTCTGACTGCCCGGGCCGCAGCCCCCTTTGACACCACCCTGAGTCTGGAGGAATGGTCACACTATGATACACACTGAAACTGCTTATGATGTGGTGGTGGTGGGCAGCGGAGGCGGCGGCCTGCGCGCCGCCATCGGCGCCGCCCAGGCGGGGGCCAGGACCCTGGTGGTCTGCCGGGGCAAGGCCAACCGCAGCGGCGCCACCCTGCTGGCCGGCGCCAACATCAGCGCCGACATCGCCTGTGATGGCGCCACCCTCAGCCGTCTGGGCATCAGCCACAGCAACAAGGACGACACCCCCGACACCTGGTTCCGGGATGTGGTGCGGGAGGGGTTCTACCTCAACAATCAGGACCTGGTGCGCCTGTTCGTGGACACCGCCGGCGACCGGCTGGAGGAGCTGCTCCAGTGGGGACTCACCGTCCGGGGCATGGAGGGAGAGCGGGAGGTGTCCGTCTTCGGCTCGGACATTCTGGACGCCCTCTACGGCCGGGCCAAGACTCTGGGGGTGGAGTTCCTCCCCGACACCCTGTTCACCGACCTGCTGCAGAAGGACGGGCAGGTCACCGGCGTGGTCTGCGTGGACCTGGCCTCCGGCGCGCTGAAGGCCATCCCCGCCGGAGCGGTGGTGCTGTGCACCGGGGGCGCTCACAACCTGTTCTCGGAGAACAGCGGCTCCACCGACCTGTGCGGCGAGGGGCAGGCCGCCGCCTTCCGGGCGGGGGCGGAGCTGGTGGACATGGAGATGATCTCCTTCTGCCCCACCGTCACCCGGTTCCCCACCATGTACAAGGGGAACATCCTGCCCTATATCTTCATCACCACCGGCTACGGCAGCCTGCTGAACAAGTACGGCAAGACCTTCACCCACCGCTACCTCTCCCCCAAGGTGGAGCAGCTGGCCCTGGACAGCGAGTGGAACAAGATGCTCCTCTCCTACGCCATCCAGTCGGAGATCCTCTCCGGCCGGGGCGCCAAGGACGGGGGGGTGTACTTCTCCCTGCCCAGCCACCCCGCCGAGATCATGGAGGAGCTCTACCGTGACCTGCCCCCCCTCACCACCGGCATCTACGCGGACATCATGAAGATCTTTGCCGCCGGGCGCTCCCTCACCGTGCAGCCCGCCGCCCATTACTTCGAGGGGGGCATCCGCGTCGCCCCCGACATGAGCACCGCTCTGCCCGGCCTGTTCGCCGCCGGGGAGTGCGCCGGCGGCCTGTTCGGCGCCAACCGGGTGTCCGCCGCCACCACCGAGATGCTGGTGGAGGGCGCGGCGGCCGGACGCTCCGCCGCCGCCTTTGCCCAGGGCGCCGCTGCCCCGGTGGTGGACTCTGCGGCCCTGGACCAGCTGGAGGAGGAGCTGCTGCGCCCCTTCGGCCGCACCGGCGGCCCCGCCCCCCACGAGCTCAAGCGCCGCCTCCACGAGATCACCGGGAGCAGCCTGACGGTGATCCGCCGGGAGGAGGAGCTGAAGAAGGCCCTGGCCGGCCTGAAGGAGCTGGAGGCGCAGCTGCCCCTGGTGTCCTTCACCGACCGCAATCGCACTTACAACCGCCAGTGGCGGGAGTATCTGGAGCTGCGCAACATGCTCCCCTGCGCCTGGGCCATCACCCGGTCCGCTCTGCTGCGGCGGGAGAGCCGCGGCGTCCATGTCCGCAGCGACTGCCCCCAGACGGACAACAGCCGCTGCCTGTACAACATCGTCCTGTCCCACCGCGGCGGCGTCGAGACTCTGGTCCCCGCGGTGCTCACCCACACCAAGCCCCGGGACGGGGTGTGGCGCTACACCGAGTACATCGAGCAGGTGGTAGAGGAGCTGGACGGAGAGGAGGTCAGGCCATGAAGGACTATCATGTCACCGTCCGGCGCTCCGGTCCGGACGGCGGAGAGAGCTATCTCCAGGAGTACACCGTCTCCTTCCCGGAGGAGGAGATCGTCTCGGTGCTCAATGTGCTGGAGACCATCTACCGGGAGCAGGACCCCACCCTGGCCTTCTTCGACCACGCCGCCTGCCGGCAGGCCGCCTGCGGCAAGTGCATGGTGAAGGTGGACGGCGCGGTGAAGCTGGCCTGTAAAGAGCCGGCCCACGAGACCATGCTGCTGGAGCCGTACAGCAGCCGGGTGGTCCGCGACCTGCTGTGCCAGAGCTGAAGGGAGGCTTTGCCATGGAGCAGAATACACAGACCCAGACGCTCCCGGAGCAGACCGGGGAGCAGGCGCTGCTGGAGCTGAACGACCTGCACACCAGCTTTTTCACCAAGGCCGGCGTGGTCCGGGCGGTGGACGGCGTGTCCATCACCATCCCCGCGGGCAAGACGGTGGGCCTGGTAGGGGAGTCGGGCTGCGGCAAGAGCATGACCGCCATGTCCATCATGGGACTGGTGTCCCGGCCGGGGAAGATCACCGGCGGCAGCATCCTCTTCCACGGGGAGGATCTGCTGGCCCTGTCCCCCAAGGCCCGGCGCCAGATGTGCGGCGACAAGCTCTCCATCATCTTTCAGGAGCCCATGACCTCCCTCAACCCCGTGATCACGGTGGGCGCCCAGGTGCGGGAGGCCATCCTCACCCACCGCCGGGATGTCTCCAAGGCCCAGGCCAGGGAGCAGGTACTGGACCTGTTCCGTCAGGTGGGCATCCCCGACCCGGAGCGGCGTTATGCCAGCTATCCCCATCAGCTCTCCGGCGGCCTGCGCCAGCGGGTGATGATCGCCATGGCCATGGCCTGCAGCCCTGACCTGCTCATCGCCGACGAGCCCACCACCGCCCTGGATGTGACCATTGAGGCGCAGATCCTCCACCTGATGCGCAAGCTGCAGCAGGAACACGGCACCTCCATCCTGATGATCACCCACAATCTGGGCGTGGTGGCGGAGATCTGCGACTATGTCTATGTGATGTACGCCGGCAAGGTGGTGGAGTTTGCCGAGGTGCACGAGCTGTTCCGCAACCCCAGCCACCCCTATACCCGGGGACTGATCCGCTCCCTGCCCAAGCTGCAGGCGGCGCAGGAGCGGCTGTACAACATCAAGGGCATGGTGCCCGATTTGCTCCACCTGCCCGAGGGCTGCCGCTTCGCCCCCCGGTGCGAACAGGCCTGCCCCCGCTGTCATCAGGAGATCCCGCCGCTGTACGACATCGGCGGCGGCCACCTGGTGCGCTGCTTCCTCTTCCAGCCGGAGGAGGAGGCCATGGCGGAGTCTGAAAACGCCGCTTCTCACTCTGAGGAAGGAGGGACCCCCTGATGGAAGACCGCGAGATCCTGCTTCAGGCCAAGGGCCTGGTGAAGGACTTTCATGTCCCCGGCGGGGTGGTCAGCTCGGTGGCCGGCGTGGATCTGGATATCTACCGGGGCGAGACCCTGGCCCTGGTGGGGGAGTCCGGCTGCGGCAAATCCACCCTGGGGCGGCTGCTGATGCACCTTATCGAGCCCACCGCCGGCAAGGTGATCTTTGACGGGATCGATCTGGATTCCATCTCTCCCGCCGAGATGCGCGCCCTGCGCCAGCGGATGCAGATCATCTTCCAGGACCCCTTCTCCTCTCTGGATCCCCGGATGACGGTGGGTCAGATCATCGAGGAGCCCCTGAAGATCCACAAGCTCTGCCCCGACAAAAAAGCGCGGGAGGAGCAGGTGCGCGCCCTGATGAAGCGCATCGGCATCCGGCCGGAGTACTATAACCGCTATCCCCACCAGTTCTCCGGCGGCCAGCGCCAGCGCATCGGCATCGCCCGGGCCTTGGCGCTTCAGCCCGAGCTGGTGGTGTGCGACGAGCCGGTCTCCGCCCTGGATGTGTCCATCCAGGCCCAGATCCTCAATCTGCTGCAGGACCTGCAGCAGGAGTTCCACCTCACCTATCTCTTCATCTCCCACGACCTGAGCGTGGTGCGCTACATCGCCGACCGGGTGTGCGTCATGTTCCTGGGGCGCATCTGCGAGATCGGAGACGCGGAGGAGGTCTATTCCCGTCCCCTCCACCCCTACACCAAATTTCTCATGGATTCCGTTCCCCTGCCCGACCCTGACCAGCGCAAGGAGGACAAGGACCTGCTCACCGGAGAGGTGCCCAGCCCCATCGCGCCCCCCAGCGGCTGCCGTTTCCACACCCGGTGCCCCTACGCCAAGGAGATCTGCACCCAGGAGCCGCCTCCCCAGTTCCGGGATATGGGCGGCGGGCACTGCTGTGCCTGTCACTTCCCCCTGCGCTGACGCTGATTGGAGATGAATTCGATGGATCCCACCTGCTTCCAGGCCAGTCACCCTGCCTCCTCCCCGCCGCTCTCCCCGGAGCGGATGGCCGCCTAT
The DNA here is from genome assembly GCA_944386055.1 of uncultured Oscillospiraceae bacterium. Classification (GTDB taxonomy): domain Bacteria; phylum Bacillota; class Clostridia; order Oscillospirales; family Oscillospiraceae; genus CALXCT01. Next base: position 10,817 of record CALWZP010000041.1, read on the forward strand.
GTCAAGATCCTCCGGGAGGAGCTGGTCCCCGCCATGGGCTGTACCGAGCCCATCGCCGTGGCCTACGCCGCCGCCAAGTGCCGCCAGGCCCTGGGGGAGCTGCCCCAGAGCAGCCTGCTGTCGGTGAGCGGCAACCTCATCAAGAATGTGAAAAGCGTCATCGTCCCCAACACCGGCGGGCTGAAGGGGCTGGAGGCCTCGGTGGCCGCCGGCGCGGTGGCCGGCGACCCCGACGCGGTGCTGGAGGTGGTCTCCCATATCACCCCGGACCGCTACCCGGAGATCGAGGACTATCTCCGCACCCATGAGATCCGGGTGGAGCTGGCGGACACCGACGAGACCTTCTATCTGGATCTGACCATGCGGGCGGGAGAACACTCCGCCCGGGTGGTGATCTCCAACTACCACACCAACATCGTCCTGCTGGAAAAGGACGGCCGGGCGCTGTTCCGCTCCGGTGACGCCGCCGCCCAAGAGGGCGGACTCACCGACCGCAGCGTGCTGAATGTGGCGGATATCCTCACCTTTGCCGAGACCGTCCCCCTGGACCAGGTGGCGGACATTCTGGAGCGGCAGGTGGCCTACAACACCGCTATCGCCGACCGGGGACTGACGGAGGAGTGGGGCGCCCAGGTGGGCCGCACCCTCATGAGCCAGTACGACAGCGCCGACCTGGTCATCCGCGCCAAGGCCTATGCCGCCGCCGGCAGCGACGCCCGGATGAGCGGCTGCGGCCTGCCGGTGGTCATCGTCTCAGGCAGCGGCAACCAGGGGATGACCGCCTCCCTCCCCGTGGTGGTGTTTGCCCGGGCGCTGGGGAAGAGCAGGGAGGAGCTGCTCCGCGCCCTCATCGTCGCTGATCTCATCACCATCCATCAGAAGACGGGGATCGGCCGGCTGTCCGCCTTCTGCGGCGCGGTGAGCGCCGGCATCGGCGCCGCCGCCGGCATCGCCTGGCTGTACGGCGGCCGGTACGAGGCGGTGGCCCACACCATCGTCAATGCCCTGGCCATCCTCTCCGGCATGACCTGCGACGGGGCCAAGCCCTCCTGCGCCGCCAAGATCGCCGCGGCGGTGGACGCGGGCATCTTCGGACTAAAGCTCTACCTCAACGGCCAGCAGTTCTACGCCGGAGACGGCATCGTCACCAAGGGCGTGGACAGCACCATCGAGAATGTGGGCCGCATGGCCCGGGAGGGCATGCGGGAGACCGACCGGGAGATCCTGCGTATTATGGTGGGGGATTGACCCTGCCGCGCCCGTGCCGGCTATGTTCCACGATCCCCTCCGGCCAGCAGGACCGGAGGGGATCTTTCTGCTTCGCCGTAGTCCAGCTTTTGGGCTGAGATGAGGCTGACCCGGGCCGCAGCCTCGGTGCCCTCTCATAGGGGCGGATACCATCCGCCCGCGCCCAAGTCCGTGTGGCGCCATCCCCCGCGCACCCTTCGCAGGGGCCGGTGCCCCCGCCGGCCCGCCGCTCCCCGTCCTTCCGTAGGGGCGGGTCCCAGACCCGCCCGTGGACCTGCGCCCTTTGTAGGGGCGGCCTTTGGCCGCCCGGGGGTGTGGGGGCCGCGCCCCCACGGGAGTTATAGGGGGCGCAGCCCCCTATACATAAATTGGGTGGCGGGTGGGTTTAGAAAATTGGCAGACGGGTTCAGAAAGAAACTGTGTTTTTCGGCTCCGTCTACCAAGTGTCTACCAAAGCAGGGCCGGAACGCGCTGGGGCGCAAGGGATTGCGGGAATGGGGGCGTCCGGGAGAAGCAAAATGTCTACCAAAAGTCTACCAAGGGAACTTCTGCCGCTCAAACGAGCGGCTTTTTTGCTGTTTTGAGAGGTTTCCTCAACCTTTTCCGGCCTGTCACAGGTGTTGTACAGCCCTTTCATCCTGTTTTTGGGAATGTATTCCTCCTTTTGCCAAAAAACATCGGCTGAAAAGGCCGAAA
>CALWZP010000042.1 GCA_944386055.1 uncultured Oscillospiraceae bacterium
AAGGAGATGTGCATCCAGAACCCCATCGTGAAGAGCCAGTACCAGACCGCCGACAACCCCATCTTCGAGGTGTTCTATCTGGCCGACGCCCATGCGGTGATCGCCGACTTCTCCGGCAACCCGCCTCAGGAGTACAGCCTGTAAGCCAAACCCCTCGGGAAGACCCCCGGGCCAGCCGCCCGGGGGCTTCCGCCCATTTTCAGCAAGGGAGACATACGCCATGACCACACAGGAAATTTTAGATATTCTACAGCGGGACATCCACTCCACCGTCTTCGCCACCCTGGACGACAAGGGACTGCCCCAGACCTGCGTCATCGACCTGATGCTCTTAGATGGGGACGGCCTCTATTTTCTCACGGCGAAGGGAAAGTCCTTCTACGACCGGCTGACGGCCCGGCCCTTTGTGGCCCTGTCCGGCATGAAGGGACAGGACACCCTCTCCACCGTGGCCGTCTCCCTGCGGGGGGCGGTGCGCAGCATCGGGAGAGAACGGCTGGAGGAGATCTTTGCACAGAACCCCTACATGGCCAAGATCTATCCCACCGAGAAAAGCCGCCAGGCCCTGGAGGTGTTCCAGATCTACAAAGGGGAGGGGGAGTACTTCGATCTGTCCCGGCAGCCCCCCTTCCGGCAGAGCTTCGCCTTTGGAGGAGAGACCGTCCACCGGACCGGCTACCGCATCGACGGGGAGAGGTGCATCGGCTGCCAGGGGTGCCGCAGCGTATGTCCCTCCGGCTGCATCAGCAGTGCGGTCCCGCGGGTGATCGATCCCAGCCGCTGCCTCCACTGCGGCAACTGCTTCCGGATCTGTCCGGTGAAGGCGGTGGAGCGGGTGGGCGTATGAGGGCGCGGCAGGCCGCCGGCGGCGTTGGGGACCATACCGCGGCGGTATTTCCAATAGGAGGAACAGAACAATGAATCGGACAGAACAGCTGCGATATCTGAATGAGGCGCTGTTGGCGGAGATGCCGCGGTACCGGGAGTGGGCCGCCGACTTTCCCCGGGACGACACGGCCCAGCGCCGGCTGCTGCGCAGCCTGATGAACCTCCGCCCGCCCATGCCGCTGTCCCCGGGATTCCTGGCGGTGCAGGACGCGCTGCTCTCCGCCGAGACGGCGGAGAAGGGCGTGGTGGACGGGGAGGCCCTGCCCGCCACCGTTGCCGACCCCCGTCTGGTGCTCTGGCAGGGGGACATCACCCGGCTGAGGGCGGACGCCATCGTCAATGCCGCAAACTCCGCGCTCCTGGGGTGCTTTGTCCCCTGCCACGGCTGCATCGACAACGCCATCCACTCGGCGGCAGGCCTTCAGCTGAGAGAGGCGTGCTTCCGCCTGATGGAGGTCCAGGGCCATCCCGAGCCCAGCGGCAGGGCGAAGCTGACAAAGGGCTATAACCTCCCGACCCGGTATGTGCTCCACACGGTGGGCCCCATTATCCGGGACCGGGTGACCGGGGAGGACCGGGAGGAGCTGGCCGCCTGCTACCGCGCCTGTCTGACGCTGGCGGCGGAGAAGGGGCTGAGGAGTGTGGCCCTCTGCTGCATCTCCACCGGAGAGTTTCACTTCCCCAACCGGGAGGCCGCCGTCCTCGCCGTGAGGACGGTCAGGGAGTTTCTTCAGCGGCCCACTTCTATCGAGAGGGTGATCTTCAATGTATTTAAGCAGCAGGATGCAGACATCTACCGTGCCCTCCTCGGGCCGGATCGAGGAGCTGAGGCAGGCGCTTGAGGCGGCGGACGCCGTGGTGGTGGGGGCGGGCGCCGGCCTGTCCGCCTCCGCCGGGCTGACCTATTCCGGGGAGCGGTTTGAGCGGTATTTCAGCGACTTCCGGGAGAAGTACGGCATCCGGGATATGTACTCCGGCGGGTTCTACCCTTTTCAGACCCTGGAGGAGTACTGGGCCTGGTGGAGCCGGCACATCTGGTACAACCGGTATGTGGAGGCGCCTAAGCCGGTCTATCGGGAGCTGCTGGCCCTGGTACAGGACAGAGACTGCTTCGTGCTCACCACCAATGTGGACCACCAGTTCCAGATGGCGGGCTTTGACAAGAAGCGGCTGTTCTACACCCAGGGGGATTACGGCCTGTGGCAGTGCTCCCGCCCCTGCTGCCAAAGGACCTGGGACAACGAGGAGACGGTGCGCCGGATGCTGGCGGAGCAAAAGGACATGCGGGTGCCGCCGGAGCTGGTGCCACGCTGCCCCGTGTGCGGCAGTCCCATGACCATGAACCTGCGGACGGACGACACCTTCGTCCAGGATGAGGGATGGTACGCCGCGGCGGAGCGGTATCAGGACTTCCTCCGCCGCCACCGGGGTCTGCGGGTGCTGTTCCTGGAGCTGGGGGTGGGAGGCAACACCCCGGGGATCATCAAGTACCCGTTCTGGAAGATGACACAGGAGAACGAAAAGGCCATGTACGCCTGCGTCAATCAGGCGGAGGCCTATGTGCCCGAGACGATCCGGACACGCGCCATCTGTATCCGGGGCGACATCGGAGAGGTCCTGCAGCGGCTGACAACACAGCCCGGCGGACGGTGATCCCCTGTCCGCGCCCCGTTTTTTCCGCGGCAGGAGAGCCGGCTTCCCACGGGAAGCCGGCTCTCCTGCCGTATTTTCATCATTTAAAAACAGAACGCCAGCAATTCTGACAAAGTCCCGCGATAAGATAACCCCGAAAACAGAGGGGCAAAGGGCCCTCAGACCAAACGGAAAGCGAGTGTGTACCATGAGTGAAGTTCAGAAAAGCGGGCAGAAGATCGGGCAGGCGGTGTTGGGCACCTATCAAAAGATCGAGGATGCGGTAGTGGGGGCCTATCAGAAGGTGGAGGACACCGTGGTGGGCGCTTACCAGAAGGTGGAGCATGGCGCGGTGGACAGCTATCAGCGGGTGGAAAAGAAGTTCGTGGATGCCTTTTTAAATGAGCGCGCAGATACGGGGACCGTGCCGGAGAGCGGCGGCCCGGGAGATCGGTCATGAGCCGCGTGGTCCCCATGCATGTCTCCTCCGGCGCGGCAGGTTTTGCCGCGCGGGTCCCGGCGAAATGATTTCATAAAACCGCAACAGTTCAGAAGAATTTGCGCAACGATCCCGCGGTAGGATACAGAGGATGAGACCAAACGGGATCCCCACCGGATCCCACTTCAAACGAGAAAGGAACGAAACAAGATGATGAAAAAAAGCAGCGTCGTGATGATTTCCATCATGGGCACGGTGGGGGGACTCCTCCTGGCCGTCGGTATGTGTATGTGTCTGCTCCCCGAGTGGAACGCGTTTCTCCCCGGTGTGCTTCTCAGCGCCATCGGCCTCGTCACACTGGCGGCCATCTGGCCTGTCTGGCGAAAGGCATCCGGGAAGGGGGCGCTTCATCTCACCGGCCTCCACGCCGTCTCTCTGCTGCTGGGCCTGGTAGGCGCTCTGGCGTTAGGGATCGGCCTGGTGAACTGCCTGCAGACCGTCACCTCCTTCGGGCTGGCGGTAGGGATCGTGGGGCTGGTGCTGCTGTTTCTGGCTTTCCTGGCGGCGCGGAAAGCGGCGGGCAAAAGCGCGATCCCCTTCCATGGACAGCGGGTGCTGGCCTGCGGCATCGGCATTGCCGGCGCTCTGCTTCTGGGGGTGGGGATGTGCCTGACCATGGTGTGGGGCTCTTCCTGGCTGATCCCCGGGATCGTGGTGGGCTGCGCGGGACTGCTGGTGTGTGTCCTCAACATGGCGCTGCGCATGGTGAAGACCGCGTGAGATCCGTTCTGTCGGGCGGCGGCAGGGAAAATATCCCTGCCGCCGCCTGTTTAATCGACGCGGAAAAGGAGAGAAAGGGGACCGCCTTACTGCGGCTGCCCCTCCAGAGAGAGGACCACGGTGACATCTCCAGCCCCCAGGGCGTTTTCCCAGCCGTCGAGGTCATCCACCTGTCCCAGGCGGGTATAGCTCCAGGTATTGGAACCATAAAAGAGGACGAGCTGGTCGCCCTGGTACAGGACGATGTCCCCGGGCCGGGCGGTGGTCTGGGCATCCTCAGCGGGAAGGCCGGTGCCGAGGGCGCCGACCTTTTCAAAGCCGCCGTGGTCGCGCAGCGTCAGCGTCAGCGGGCCGTCCTCCAGCAGCTCCGCAAGGGCGTGGGCGGCGGCGTTGTCCTCCAGTGCGGCGGAGAAGACGGCTTCCCCGATTTGGATATCCATGGTCATGGCGGCGTCCTCCTCCTCTCCGGCTACGGACTGATTTTTCTCTGTCTGAACGGCGGCCGGACTGGGCGGGACCGCCTCCGGCGGAGCGGAGGGTTCCGGAGCGCCTGCCCCGGCGCAGCCCGCCAGCAGCAGGGACGCTCCCAGCAGACAGCCTGCCGTCAGGCGGCGGGCCGCCGCCCTCATGCGCAGACAGAGGGGCGGGCTCCGCCGGTATGCCACTGGATCACGATCTCCCCCTGGCTCTGGGGGATGTCCCGAATGATCTCCCCCACAGCGGGGACGGCGATCCGGCCGGACAGGGGGTTCTTGATGCTCATCACCGGTGTGGTGATGGCGGCCTCCACATCGGAGCGCTCGAAGGCCAGGTCGGTGTCGATCATCTCGCAGTTCACCAGCTTCAGGCCCTTGCAGTAGCACAGGGGCTGGGTGCCGATGATCCGGCAGTTCTCAAAAGTCACATTCTCGCAGTACCAGGCCAGATACTCCCCCTTCACCACGCTGTCCCGTACCACCACATTCCTGGCGTGCCAGAAGGCGTCCTTTGTGTCAAAGACACAGTGGGTAAAAACTGCATCCTCGATGTACTGGAAGGAGTATTTGCCCTTCATGCGGACATTTTGAAAGCGCAGGCCGGTGGAGCGCATCATGAAGTACTCGCTCTCGGCGGTGCAGTGGTCCATCTCCATGCCGTGTACCGACCAGCCGAATTCCGGGGAGATGATGTCGCAGCCGCGGAGCACCGCCTCGCGGCATTCCCGCAGGGCCTTGATGCCGTGGAGTTTGGTGTCGGTGATCTCAATGTGGTCGGAGTACCACAGAGCCGCCCGGCACAGCTCGGTCAGCTCCGAGCGGACGATGGTCAGTCCGTGGTCGTGCCAGAAGGGGTAGCGCAGGTTGAAAAAGCTGTCCTCCACCCGGATATCGGCGCACTCCTTGAAGGCGCTCTCCCCGTCGGCGGGGCCGTCGAAGAAGCAGTTCCGGACCAGAAGATCCCGGGTGCCGTACAGGGCGCGTTCCTGATCAAAGGTCTGGTTTTGAATGATGTTCATCTTGGATTCCTCCCATGGCTGTGGTTTGTGGCGTCGCCGCGCGGGTCGGCGCGGGTTTGAAGACGGTATGTCAGATAGTCCAGGCAGTCGATCCTCCGTTCCGCCTGATGGAGCTGGTCCAGAAGCTGCCGCCGGTGGGCGGAGAGCAGCCGCAGCTGCTCCGGAAGAGCGCCCGCCTCCTCCAGGGCCATGAACTGCGCCGCCGTCTCTGCATCGCAGCCCGCGTCCCTGAGATTGTCCAGCAGCGCCCGGGGCGCCATAGATGCTGTTGAAATGGTCTGGCGTTTCATGTGGTATGACCTCTTTTCCCCGGGTACTGTCCCGATACAGGACCAGTGTAATCCAGAAGAAATGAAATAGCAAATACTTATGAATTATATAATTCCATAATTGACAATTATGAAATATCTGCTATGCTGAAGGCAGGAGGCGATGGACATGGACATGGAACTGCGTCTGCTGCAGTACTTTCTGGCGGTGGCCCGGGAGGAGAGCATCTCCGCCGCGGCACAGTCGCTGCACATCTCCCAGCCGGCGCTCTCCACCCAGCTGAAGGCGCTGGAGGAGGAGCTGGGAAAGCAGCTGCTGATCCGGGGGACCAAGGGTTCCCGCCGGGTGATGCTCACCGAGGAGGGGATGCTCCTGCGCAAGCGGGCGGAGGAGATCCTCTCTCTGGTACGCCGGACGGAGGAGGAGATCACCGGCCCGGAGGAGACCATCGCGGGGGATGTGGTCATCGGCGCGGGAGAGACGGAGGCGGTGCGCCTGGTCGCCCGGGCGGCAAGGGAGCTGCAGGAGCGGCACCCGGATCTGCGCTGCCACATCTCCAGCGGCAATGCGGAGTATGTGCTGGAATATCTGGACAAGGGCCTGTTTGACTTCGGCCTTCTGTTCCGGGAGCCAGACCCGCGGAAGTATGAGATCCTCCCTCTGCCTGTGCGGGACAGATGGGGAGTGCTCATGCGCCGGGATTCCCCGCTGGCGGACAGAGACGCCATCCGACCGGAGGACCTGTGGGACAAGCCGCTGATCCTGTCTCATCAGAGGGGAGACGATCAGCAGCTGGCCCGGTGGATGAAGCGGGAGGTCGCCCAGCTGCATGTGGTGGGCACCTACAATCTGGTCTTCAACGCCTCCCTGCTGGTGGACGAGGGGCTGGGCTATGCCCTATGCCTGGACCGGCTGATCAATACCCGGGGGAGCCGGCTGTGCTTTCGCCCCCTCTCCCCGGGGATGGAGGCCGCCGCCTGCATTGTCTGGAAGAAATATCAGGTGTTCTCCAAAGCGGCTCAGGCACTTCTGAGGCTTCTGAGCCGGACGGACCGGGAAGGGGATGGCTGAACGGGAGGAGGGAAGCGGCCCTCAGGCGCAGTACACGCGCCTGAGGGCCGCCGTATTTTTTTACGAAAATCGGCTTGGCAAGGGCCGATGGGCTTGAATTTCACGCTCCGGCGCCCACTCCACCGACCTGGAGTCGCCGGAGGAGGTCCGGGAACTGGCAGCCAAATGCAGAGAGACCGCCCGGCGCTGGGCGGTCACGGCGGACGAGCTGTGGGCGTGCTCCCACAGCTGTGCTTCCTGCGCGCACTGCGGGGGAGAACAGGCTCAGCCGCGCTGAGAAAAATCAGGACCCCCGGCCGCCCTCCTGATTTGCGGGAGGGCGGCCGGGGCTTTTTGTGCCGAAAGGAGATCACTCCTGGGGCGGCAGGTCCCGGGTGTAGCGCTTGATCCACTTCCAGCGGTAGATATGGATGGTGACGGGGATGGCCTTGTACAGCTGGTCCCACTTGAGCAGGAAGAACACCACCGCCGGGGGCATGTCAAAGACAAAGGCGGCCAGGGCGGCCCCGGGGACCACGATGAGCCACATGCTGAACAGGTTCACCAGTCCGCTGAACTTGGTGTCTCCGCCGCCCCGGATGATGCCGGTGTCGCTGGACATCTGATAGGCGGTGCCGATGACGGTGACCGAGAGGATGGTCATGAACTGCATGGCCAGCGCCCGGGAATCCGGGGAGAGCTGGTAGAGGGTGAGCACCGGCTCCCGCACCAGGAAGAGCACCAGGGAGGTACACAGGCCGATGGCCAGGTAGAGGACCTGAAAGGTGTGGACCATGGGCTTGATCTGCTGCAGCGTCTTGCCCTCCCCCACCGTGCGGCCCATCATGATGCCGGTGGCGCTGGCGGAGCCGTAGCATACCACCGAGACGATCTGGAAGAGCACGGTGGCGATGAAGTTGGCGGCGATGGCCGCCTGCCCCATGTGGCCCAGGATGCCGGTCTGCACCATCTGGGCGATGCCCCACTGCCCCTGGCTGATGAACACCGGCAGGGAGACCTTGGTGTAATCCCGGAGGAAGGAGGTGTCCACAAAGAGCAGCTTTTTGAAGGTGAGGTTCAGGCGGTCCTCCCGGAATTTCAGGAACCACAGCACGATGAGCAGCTCTACCGTCCGGGAGATCAGGGTAGCCACCGCCGCACCTACCACCCCAAGCTCGGGGAAGCCGAAGTTGCCGTAGATGAGGCAGTAGTTTCCCACGATGTTGATGCACAGGGTGGAGGCGGAGATGACATAGCCGATGCGCACGATGCCGATGGAGCGCAGGGAGGAGACCAGGATGTTGGTGATGCCGAAGAGGGGATAGGTGAAGCACACCACCCGGAGGTAGCGGGCCCCCTCGGCGATGACCGCCTCCTCGTCGGTGAGCAGGCCCAGCAGGAGCTCCGGGGCGAAGAAGGCCGCGGCGAACAGGAGCATGGCCATGGCCAGGCCGATGCGAAGGGCGATGCCGATGATGTGGGGGATGACCTCGATCCTCCCCTTGCCCCAGTACTGGGATCCCAGCACCACCGCCCCCTCCCCGGCGCCCACAACCAGCATCTGGAGCAGGAACTGGATCTGGTTGCACAGGCCGGTGCCCGACATGGACACCTCGCTGTATCCGCCCACCATCACATTGTCCGCCAGGTTCACGCTGTACGCCAGCAGATTCTGCAGGGCGATGGAGAAGGTGAGCAGGAAAAAGGTGCGGAAAAACTGCCGGTCCTTAACCATGCTGCAGCCGGGCGACCACCGCGTCCCCCACCTGGCTGGTGGAGGCGGCGCCACCCATGTCGGGGGTGAGGGTCTTCCCCTCCACCATCAGCTCCTCCAGAATATCGATGAGCCGCTTGCCCCAGCTCTCGTGGCCGAAGAAGTCCAGCATCTGGCTGGCGGACCATACGGTGGCCATGGGGTTGGCGATGCCCTTGCCGGCGATGTCAGGGGCGGAGCCGTGGATGGGCTCGAACATGGAGGGGAACTTCCGCTCCGGGTTCAGATTGGCCCCGGCGGCCAGACCCATGCCGCCGGAGATGGCGGCCCCCAGGTCGGTGAGGATGTCGCCGAAGAGGTTGGAGGTGACCACGATCTGGAAGCGGCCGGGGTCCTTCACCATGAACATGCTGGCCGCGTCCACCAGATAGGAGTGGGTCTCCACCTCGGGGTAGTCTTTCCCCACCTCGGCGAAGATCTGGTCCCAGAACACCATGGAGTAGTTCAGGGCGTTGCCCTTGCTGATGCTGGTGAGGGTCTTGCCCTCCCGCTTGGCCATCTCATAGGCGTAGCGGATCACCCGCTCGCACCCGTGGCGGGAGAATACGCCGTTCTGGATCACCGTCTCATAGGGGGTGTCCTTGTACAGCCAGGCGCCGGAGCCGGCGTACTCCCCCTCGCTGTTCTCCCGGATGAAGGTCATGTCGATGTCCTCCCGGGCCACATCCTTCAGGGGGCAGGGGGCGCCCCGGAGCAGCTTCACCGGGCGCAGGTTGATGTACTGGTCAAAGCTTTTGCGGATGACCAGCAGCAGGTCCCACAGGGAGATATGGTCAGGGACGCCGGGATAGCCCACCGCCCCCAGGAAGATGGCGTCGAACTGGGAGAGCTGCCGGATGCCGTCCTCGGGCATCATGCGCCCGTGCTCCAGGTAATACTGGCAGCCCCAGGGGAAATGGGTGAACTCAAAGCGGAAGCCGCCGTCCAGGGCGGCGACGGCGTTCAATACCTTGACCCCCTCGGCGATGACCTCGGGACCCACGCCGTCCCCGGCGATGACTGCGATCTTGTGTACCTCCATGGCGTTGTTCGCTCCTTTTCTCTCGTCAAAAAATGGCGCGCGATGCGCGGATATGCATAACATACTTATTTTATGCTCCCTTTTTCCATTCGTCAAGAGAGAGGAACCGTCTTCCTCCTTTAAGGAAGGCAGTGATTTCAGGGGGATTTGCGTCTCCCGTCGATTTGATGAAACCTCTGAGCGGTGTGTTAAGTTTCTTAAATCGCCGGATCTTGTTCATGCTACTTTTTGAGTAGGGGCGCTTTCTCTCTCATTCTGTTAAAATATGCTTGGCTGCCTTTGCTGCCCATCAACACACGACCGCAACGCCTTATTTTTATCTATGGATGTACATTCTTGTCATATCAGGCCCATGATCTTCTTGGACCATGCACAAAAATTCCCAGCCATATCTTTCGTAAAAACTTGTATGGTCTGTGATCAAATAGATAGGAGTGATTCCTTTGGACTTCATATCTTTTACAGCAATATCAAGTAATTGTCCCGCGATCCCCTGACAGCGATATTCCTTGTCTGTATATACCGCACATACATTTGGAGCAAGGTCCTTTCTGTTATGAAAATCATTTTCGATCACGCCAAGACCACCTACAATGCGTCCGCTGTCTAAACAAAGATACCAGCCATATTCTGTTTCATTATTAAGATAGGATCCCATACATTCAAGATAAGCTTCTTGTGGCACTTCCCATTTATCATGAAACCATGCAGCTGCTTCTTCCTTTAATTCGGGTTTTTGCCTTAAAGTAACATAAGTATATTTTTGCATAGTATCCTCTCAAAATTGTTTTTTTGTTCCGCTGCATCTATTCTACCACAATTCCAGGAGCATGGAAATAAGTGACCCGTCGGGTGAATTCCCGGCTCTGTGGAAATGCGGGCCGGTCATCAAGTACGGACCTGATAATGACGATAGAGCGGGCCTTGCCTTTTGTCTGCCCGTGGGTTTCACTTTTTCGCAGCATCACTGCTTTCCCTGAAAAGGGGCGGCCGCTTTGAACCAAACGCGGCTCCCACAGGGCGGAACAGAGGGCCTGCTTCGCCCTTGACAGGAGGATGGGGGTGTGCTATATTGTGCAGGAAACTGTGCCGCCGCCGGGCGGACAGTGGGCGTTTGCCCTGCGTCGTAGGCCGAAGAAGACGCGGGGGAGGCGCTTATTTTTTTGCAGACATTGAGAAGGAGTGATCGCAATGGCATGGATCTATCTGGTGGTCGCCGGGCTGATGGAGGTGTTCTGGTCCACCTTCCTCAAGCTGTCCCACGGCTTCACCCAGTTGGGCTATTCAGTGCTCACCATCGTGGGGATGGTGGCCAGCTTTCTGCTGCTGTCCCAAGCGATGAAGACCCTGCCCCTGGGCACCGCCTATGCCATCTGGACGGGCATCGGGGCGCTGGGCGCCGTGGTGGTGGGCATCGTGTTCTTCCGGGAGGCGGTGACCCTGCCCCGGATGATATTCGTGGGGCTGCTGCTCATCGGCATTCTGGGGCTGAAGGCCACCTCGGGCCACTGAGGAAAACAGACGGGATACAACGCGGGGTGGCGCGGCGGTTTTTCCGCCGTGCCGCCCCGCGCTCATGCTTCAGGGGAGAGCAGCTCCATCACTGAGACCTCAAAGGCGGTGCGCTGCTGGGCCCCTTCGGGCAGCTGCTTGGTGTAGATGCGGCTCTGTAGCCGTCCCCGGAGGGAGACTCCGTCCCCCACCCCCAGCGTGCCGCACCGGTGGGCCAGAGCCCCCCAGGCGATGCAGGGGAGATAGTCCGCCCTCCCATACCGGCGGTTCACCGCCAGCATCATGTCACAGATCTCCCGCCCCAGGGGGGTGCGGCGAAGGGTGGGGGGCTTGCACAGCGCGCCGGAGAGCAGCACGGAATTCTCGTCCTCTCCGTCCCAAGGGATGAGCGAGCGGGCATGGACGGTGATGACTAACCGGCTGCCCTGGCCGCTTTTGTTGTTGAAGGACCGCACTTCTCCCATCACCTCCAGCCCGTCCCCGGGAGAGGGGGACAGCCCGGCCAGCAGCGGCTCCGGCGTCAGAACATTCAGCAGATCCGCCGCGCCGGACAGCCGCCGTACCTCCATGGGGAGCAGCCAGAAGGCGGCGTCGTGGTTCCGGTGGGAAAAGCGGGGAGGCTGGGCCGCCCGGCCCCGGAGCAGGATCTGATTGTCCTTCCATACCGTCTGCATCGTGACAACACCTCGAACCTTTGTTGGTTGAGTATATGCGCCGGAGGGGCGGGGTATGTCCCAAAACAGGCGGAAGAGGAAGCGGTCCCCGGGTCAGGCAAATGCACCTGTCCCGGGGACCGCTTGTCTTATAATGGGAATCTGCCGGAGATCACTTGATGACGATGAGCAGCTCGCCGGCCTTCACATTGTCCCCCTCTTTGATGAGGATCTGGTCCACGGTGCCCGCCATACGGGCCACCACCGAGGTCTCCATCTTCATGGCCTCGATGACCGCCAGGACCTGGTTCTCCTCCACCGTGTCCCCGGGCTTGACATTGATCTTGGAGACCATGCCGGGGATGGAGGCGCCCACCTGGCTCTTGTCCTCGGGGTCGGCCAGGGTGACCTGCTTGGCGGTGGCGACGGCGGCGGGGTCGGGGACGGAGACCTCACGGCGCATGCCGTTGAGCTCGAACTGGACGGTGCGGTTGCCCTCCTCGTCCACATCGCCCAGGCCCAGGTACTTGATCACCAGGGTCTTGCCGTCCTCGATGTTGATCTTGTTGGTCTCGCCCAGGGCCATGCCGTTGAAGAACACATGGCTGCC
>CALWZP010000043.1 GCA_944386055.1 uncultured Oscillospiraceae bacterium
TTTTTGACCACTTTTGATAAAGTTTAGCGCTTGCTGAACTGCGGAGCGCGACGGGCAGCCTTGAGGCCGTATTTCTTGCGCTCCTTCATGCGGGGGTCGCGGGTGAGCAGACCGGCGGCCTTCAGCACGGGGCGGTACTCCTCATTGGCCAGCAGCAGGGCGCGGGCCACACCGTGGCGGATGGCGCCGGCCTGACCGGTGACGCCGCCGCCGGAGACGGTGGCGACCACATCCATCTTGCCGGCTGCATCAGTGGCCACCAGGGGCTGACGGACCAGCAGCTTCAGGGTCTCCAGGCCGAAGTAATCGTCGATGTCACGGCCGTTGATGGTGATGGCTCCGGTGCCGTTGGGGAACAGGTGCACCCGGGCCACGGAAGACTTACGGCGGCCGGTGCCATAGAAATAAGGCTTCTTGCTCTTATACATCCTTCGTTACCTCCTGCTTAGTTGGCGGCCCAGGTCTCGGGCTTCTGGGCTGCGTGGTCGTGCTTCTCGCCGCGGTAGACTCTCAGCCGGGTGAGGAACTTGCTGCTCAGGGTGTTCTTGGGCAGCATCCCCTTCACCGCCAGCTGCACCGCCAGCTCGGGACGGTCCTGCATCAGCAGACGGTACTTGACCTCCTTCAGGCCGCCGATCCAGCCGGAGTGACGGCGATAGAGCTTCTGCTCCAGCTTTTTGCCGGTGAGCACCGCCTTCTCGGCGTTGATCACGATGACATAGTCGCCGCAGTCGGCGTTGGGCGTGAACTCGGGCTTATGCTTTCCCCGCAGCAGAACAGCGGCGGCGGCGGCAGTCTTACCCAGGGGCTTACCGGCGGCGTCAATGACATACCATTTGCGCTCGATATTGCCCGTCTTTGCCATAAAAGTGGACATAGGTGCAACCTCCATTTTGCGTATTCTATCCTTAAAAATCATGCTTAACAGAATTTGTGCCCCACCCTGTACAAGTGGAGCGTTTTGTATTATAGTACTGAGGGACTGGGGTGTCAACCACTTTTTCTCCATTTTTAATTTAGTTTTTGAAAATCTCGTTTTTTCTTTTAAAAACTCCTCAATGCTCTTTCATGCTCCAGTTCATTTTTATATTTTTCTTCGTATTCCGGAGGTCATCCCATGAATAAGATTCTCTCTCTGGTCCGCCGCTGCGTGGAGGACTATGATATGATCCAGGCCGGCGACCGCGTGGCGGTGGGGGTAAGCGGCGGCAAGGACTCCCTCACCCTGCTGGCCGCTCTGGTCCGGCTGCGGGAGTTTTATCCCCGGCCCTTCACGGTGGAGGCGCTCACACTGGATATGGGCATCCCGGGAATGGATTTCTCCGGCGTGGCGGCCTGGTGCCGGGAGCGGGAGATCCTCTATACTGTGATCCCCACCGAGATCAACCGCATCATCTTTGAGGTACGGCGGGAGAAGAACCCCTGCTCCATGTGCGCCAAGATGCGCCGGGGGGCGCTGCACAACGCCATGGCGGAGCGGGGGCTGACCAAAATCGCCCTGGGGCACCACCATGACGACGCGGTGGAGACCTTTTTTCTCTCCCTGTTCTACGAGGGACGGCTGAGCTGCTTCCAGCCGGTGACCTTTCTGGACCGCACCGGGGTCACCCAGATTCGCCCCCTGCTGTACTGCAGCGAGTCCATGATCGCCCATACGGCCGACCGCCTGCAGCTTCCGGTGGTGCACAACCCCTGTCCCGCCGACGGCTCCACCAAGCGGCAGGAGGTCAAGGAGCTGATCTACCAGCTCAACGGCCGCTATCCCGGGCTGAAAAACCGGGTGTTCGGCGCGATGCAGCGGCTCCCACTCCCGGAGTGGGCGCCCGCCCATCCCGGACGGCGCCCGCCCACCGAGGAGGAGCCGGTCTGACCGCTCTGTCACTTTTTGTTTCCAAATTATAAGGAAAAAAGAAGAGCTTTATCGTTGCATTTCCCATGTATATTTTGTAAACTGTGGGTAAAATGAGGGCAGACTCTGCCCATGAGAGAGAGACGATTTACCATGCGTTATCAAGGCAAACATCTCCACGCCACGGTCAGCATCCCGGCCTGGGCCGCTCTGCTGTGGTTCCCCCTGACCCTGCTGTGGCAGGAGCTGGTGGTCAAAGTCTACTGCTTTGGCCGCGTGCTTGACCGGGGCACAGGGTATACCCTGCTGTTCACCTTTGCACTGGGCTGCCTGTTCTCCCTGATCTGCATGCTGGTGCCGGAGCGCCGGCGGCATCTGGCTGCCATGATCCTGTGCGGCGTCACCACCGCATGGTTTATGGCTCAGACGGTGTACTATGCCATTTTTCAGACCTTCCTGGCCCTCTACTCTGTGTCCGGTGCGGGCCAGGTGCTGCAGTTCTGGCGGGATATCCTGGCCGGGATCTGGGAGGCGGCCCTGCCGCTGGTGCTGCTGGCCCTGCCGGTGCTGATCCTGGCGATCCCGGGACGAAAGGTGGTCCCGGTATTTTCCCAGCGGCGGCGGACCGCCATTCTCACCGCAGTGCTGGCGGTGGCCTTTCAGGTGACCGCCATGGCGGCGGTGGGGCTGTCCACCGGCGGAGTGCTCTCGCCCCGGTACCTGTACTACGGCACCTTTGTGCCCAGCCTGTCGGTCTCCAACTTCGGAGTCATGACCACCCTGGAGCTGGACGCCAAGCAGCTGCTGTTCCCCCAGTCCGCCACGGCAGTGCGCCCCGACCCATCAGAGAGCGATCCCCCCGCAGGCGAGCCGGATGTCACCCCGCCCCCCGAGAGCGAGGAGCCGGTGGTCTACGGCGACAATGTCATGGACATCGACTTTGAGGCGCTGGCCGCCCAGGCATCCAGCGACACCCTGGCCTCCATGCACCAGTACTTCGGCAGCCGCACCCCCACCAGCCAGAACGAGTACACCGGCCTGTTTGAGGGGAAAAACCTGATCCTCCTCACCGCCGAGGGCTTCTCCCGCTGGGCGGTGGACCCTGAGCTGACCCCCACGCTGTACAAGCTGGCCAACTCCGGCTTCGTATTCGAGAACTTCTACAACCCGCTGTGGTGGGTGTCCACTCTGGATGGGGAATATGTGGCGTGCACCTCTCTGATTCCCAAACCGGGTGTGTGGTCCATGTATAAGTCAGGGGCCAACAACATGTATTTCTGCCTGGGCAATCAGTTCTCCCGGCTGGGGTACTCCACCCGCGCCTACCATAACCACACCTGGGACTACTACAGCCGGGATGTCTCCCATCCCAACATGGGCTATGATTACAAAGGCCTGGGACACGGGCTGGAGGTCACCCCCACCTGGCCGGAGTCCGATCTGGAGATGATGGAGCTCACCGTCCCCGAATATGTGGGCGACACCCCCTTCCACACCTATTATATGACGGTGAGCGGTCACATGAATTATACCTTCATGGGCAACTCCATGGCCGCCAAGCACCGGGACGAGGTGGCCCATCTGGACATGAGCGAGAACGCCCGGGCCTATCTGGCCTGTCAGATGGAGCTGGACCGGGCGCTGGAGAATCTGATCCAGCAGCTGGACGAGGCGGGCGAACTGGAGAATACTGTGATCGCTCTGTCCGCCGACCACTATCCCTATGGGCTGGACAAGAGCGTCCTGGACGAGCTCAACGGCGGCGAGCCGGTGGATATGCGCTTTGATGTCTATCACAGCACCTTTATCCTCTGGTGCGCGGACATGGAGGAGCCGGTGGTGGTGGAAAAGCCCTGCTCCAGCCTGGATATCCTGCCCACCCTGTCCAACCTGTTCGGGCTGGAGTACGACTCCCGTCTGCTCATGGGGCGGGACGCCCTGTCCGATGCGCCGGCCCTGGTGGTGCTGTCCGACCGCAGCTTCATCACCGACCTGGGCCGCTATGACTCGGAGACTGACACCTTCACCCCCAACGAGGGGGTCACCGTTCCCGACGGATACGCTGTGGAACGCATTCAGGAGGTCAACGACATGTTCCAATATTCCAAGCTGGTGCTGGAGCAGGACTACTACGGCGTCCTGTTTGGCCAGGACTGATCGTTTCCCGCAAGACGGAGGTCCGGATGACCTCCGTCTTGTGTTTTTTCCGCTTCTGTGCTACCCTGATAGAAAGTCCTATAAAACGGACCTTTTAGCCGCTATGCTGAGAGGGAAAAGGAGGGAGCAAAATGCCCAGAAGTGCCAATCAAAAGCTGAAGCTGCTCATTCTGAAGGATTACTTGGAGCGGCAGACCGACGAGGATCACCCCGTCTCCACCGCTCAGCTCATCGGAGAACTGGAGCGCCACGAGATCTCTGCCGAGCGGAAGAGCGTCTATGACGATATGGCAGCCCTGCAGCAGTATGGCCTGGATGTGCAGAACCGCAAGGGACGCAGCCCCGGCTGGTTCATCGGAGCGCGAGCGTTTGAGCTGCCTGAGCTGAAGCTGCTGGTGGACGCGGTGCAGTCGTCTCGCTTCATCACCCGGAAGAAGAGCGGCGCGCTGATCCGCAAGCTGGAGGGCCTGGCCAGCGTACACCAGGCCCGGCAGCTGCAGCGGCAGGTCTTTGTGGACCGTCGGGTAAAGACCATGAATGAGAGCATCTATTACTCTGTGGACAAGCTCAACACCGCACTGTCCTCCGGAAAGCAGGTCAGCTTTCAGTATTTTGACTACAATGTCCGCAAGGAGCGGGTGTTCCGCCGGGAGGGGCAGCGGTATGTGGTCTCTCCCCTGGGCCTGGTGTGGAACAGTGAGAATTACTACCTGGTGGCTTTTGATCAAAAGCATGAGGAGACCCGACACTACCGGGTGGATAAGATGGCCGGGCTGGTGATCACCTGCCTGCCCCGGGTCCGAACGGAGGAAGAACCTTTTGATTTGGCCGCCTATGCCCAGCGCCATTTTGGGATGTTCTCCGGCACCGAGGCGACCGTGCGCCTGCGCTGTGAAAACCGCCTGGTACAGGTCATCCTGGACCGGTTCGGCATGGAGGTCATCCTGGTGCCCGATGGGGAGGAGCATTTCACCGTATCCCTCTCCCTGGCGGTGAGTCCGCAGTTTTTCGGCTGGCTGTTTGGGCTGGGAGATGGGGTCACGCTTCTCTCTCCCGACTGGGTGGTACAGGGTTTTCGGGCACATCTGGACGCTGTCTCCGCCCGGTATGGGAGACATGAGGACGCCGCCGGACACATAGAATAGGATACTTGCAATTCCCGGCCTGGAGGTGGCGAACTTGAAAGTACTGATTACGGTACCCAGTTGTCCCCTGCTGGAGCGTCCCGATTTCCACGCGCCCCTCAGCGATGAGGTGCTCTACGGAGCGGTCTGCCAATTGACAGGCAGCCCCTGTCCGGGGTGGTACCGGCTGCGAACGCCTTACCGGTATGAGGGGTATGTCCCCTCCGGCTGTCTTCTTCCGGACGAGGGGGCCGCAGAGCGGTGGGAGGCCCTGCCCAAACGGGTGGTGTTCCGCCAAAACTGGTGCGACATCCTCCCCAGACCCGACCATCAGGCC
Organism: uncultured Oscillospiraceae bacterium; assembly: GCA_944386055.1. GTDB lineage: Bacteria > Bacillota > Clostridia > Oscillospirales > Oscillospiraceae > CALXCT01. The sequence continues at coordinate 5,468 of CALWZP010000043.1, forward strand.
CCTCCGCTGCTTACCCTCCCCCGGGGGGCAGTGGTTTCTCCCCTTCGGGATGCGGGGGAGGGCTGGACCGAAGTGGCCCTGTGCGACGGCCGGACCGGGTTTGTACGGGCCGGTGTCCTGGAACAATATTATGAGACCCCCGCCCCCCTGCCTGAGGAGGCGCTGCGCCGCCGTCTGGTGGATACCGCCCTGCTCTACCGGGGGACCCCCTATCGCTGGGGCGGTAAAACGCCCCAGGGGATCGACTGTTCCGGGCTGGCCTCTATGGTCTACCTTCTCAATGGCATCGTCATCTTCCGAAACGCCAGGATTGTCTCCGGCTTTCCCATTCATCCCATTCCCCTGGAGGCGCTGCGCCCCGGTGACCTGATCTATTTCACCGGTCATGTGGCGGTTTATCTGGGGGAAGGGGAGTATCTTCATGCCACCGGCCACGCCGGCAGCGATGGAGTGGCCGTCAACAGCCTGGACCCTGGTGATCCCCGCTTTCGCTCCGATCTGTCAGAGAAGCTTCTTACCGGCGGAAGCTGGTTCCACTGATTTCAGGCTCCTCCGGGGTTTCTGAGGAGTGCTTTGAGAATTGGAAGCTCTGGCACCCCTTCATTGATTTCCTGCCCCCTCATGATGACGGCCAGATGCTTTCCCTTTCCCAGGTTGGCGATCTTCGTGCATGGACGGATATCATCCGCCCGCGCATCTAAGCCGTGGGGCACCACAATCCCGCCCGCACCCTCCGTAAGGGCCAGTGTCCCCGCCGGCCCGCCGTTTCCCGCCCTTCTGTAGGGGCGGGTCCCAGACCCGCCCGTGGACCTGTGCCCTTCGTAGGGGCGGCCTTTGGGCCGCCCGGGGGTGTGGGGGCCGCGCCCCCACGGGAGTTATAGGGGGCGCAGCCCCCTATACATAAATTGGGTGGCGGGTGGGTTAAAAAATTGGCGGGTTCAGAAAAAAACTGTGTTTTTCGGCTCCGTCTACCAAGCGTCTACCAAAACGAGTCCGGGAAGCATTGGGGCGCAAGGGGTTGCGGGAATGGGAGTGTCCGGGAGAAGCGAAATGTCTACCAAAAGTCTACCATGGGAACTTCTGCCGCTCGAATGAGCGGCTTTTTTGCTGCTTTGGAGGCTTTTTTCAACCTTTTCAAGCCTGTCACAGGTGTTGTACAGCCCTGTCATCCTGTTTCTGGGAATGTATTCCTCCTTTTGCCAGAAAAATGGGCGTAATCGCCTAAATAATGTAAGGAGGAAAAATCCCATGAGAAATCTCAAGAGAGCTCTGTCTCTGGCTCTGGCGGCTGCCATGCTGGTCAGCCTGATGGTCGTCGGCGCCAGCGCGGCGAGCTACGGGGATCAGGACAAGGTCAGCCAGACTGAGGCTGTCGATGTCCTGACCGGTCTGGGCATCGTCGGCGGTGACCAGAACGGCAACTTCAACCCCACCGCCACCCTGACCCGTGCCGAGTTCTGCGTCATGATCGCCAACGCCCTCACCGGCGGCACCTTTGACCGGACTCTGTTCGAGGGCACCATCACCCCGTTCACCGATGTGACCGGGCACTGGGGCGAGGCGTACATCGCCTACTGCTACGCCAACGGCATCATCGCCGGCACCAGCGCCACCACCTTCAGCCCTGACAGCACCCTGACTTCCGCTCAGGCCGCCGCCATCCTGCTGATGGCTCTGGGCTACAACCAGAACGGCGAGTTCGCCAAGAACGGCCAGTTCGAGCTGAATGTCACCCGCTGGGCTCAGCAGACCGGTCTGTACAACGACCTGTCCGTCTCCGCCAGCGCCGGGATCAGCCGCGAGAACACCGCCAAGCTGATCTTCAACGCTCTGACCGAGGCCGTGCCCGTGTCCTACAGCGCGTCCTTTGATATCTACTACAATGCCAACGGCAGCTGGACCAACGGCGTGCAGTTCGCCTATGACGAGACTCTGGGCTTCAAGAACTTCGACCTGGTCTACAAGACCGTCAACGATGACCTGGGTCAGGCCAACACCCGCTGGGGTGTCGGTTCTGTGGCCGGCAACTATCTGGACGCCAAGGGCAACCTGGTCTCCACCGCTGTGACCATCGCCGACCGCGACAAGATCGCCGATGTGGAGGACACCCCCATCCTGACCTACACCTCTGACATGACCAAGGCCGACAGCATCGCCGATATTGACCGCGCCATCCGGGGCTATGACTGCGATGAGGGTTATACCCGCACGGAAAACGGTGTGTCTACCACCATTCCTGATGGTACTGCACTGACCGGTGCGACTCTGGCTCCCTTTACCGGCGACGGCTACACCGTGAAGGTCTACGCCAACAACTCCGGCGTGATCACCTCCGTGGCCGTCATCATGGAGGAGCTGGCCAAGGTCATCTCCGTCAACACCACCCAGAACGAGATCCTGCTGACCACCAGCCGCGGCACCATCACCATCGACGAGGACCATGACCTGTACGCCGACCTGGCCGCCGATGTGGCCACCGACGACTACATCCTGGCCGTGGTGAACGCCACCGGCACCGCCGATCTGCAGGCCTACGCCATCCCCGAGACGGTTACCGGCGTGGTCACCAACTACACCAACAAGCAGGCCCTCACCGTGGGCGGCGTGCAGTACAAGCCCTCTGACTGCATTGTGGCGGATACCACTGGCTTCGCCTACTACAATGCCGTCACTCCCTCTGCTGACTACACCGACACCACCAGCACCATGGTGATGTATCTGGACAGCAACGGCTACTACCTGGCCATTGACAGCGCGGCCGCCGTGTCCGGCGCAAGCATCGCCTATGTGGCTTACGCTGGTAAGGCTGACGATTATGCCAACTCCTATGAGGCCTATGTGTATCTGCCCGACGGCACCAAGGGTGTGTATGACATCCTCTCCTACAACAGCAGCACAAAGCTGTCGGAGCTTGCCAAGGTGACAAGCAACACGCTGTATGTCTATGAGCTGACCGACAACGGGATCCGCCTGAAGGACGCCGGCGACAAAACCGTGGGCGCCAGCAACTTCACTGCTGTGACCGGCGATAACTCTGTTGCAGACACACTGAAGAAAAACAACGCCATCTATGCTGTTGGCACCGGTGCAGGGATCAATGTCGTCATGAACGCCAACACCGTGTTCTATGTCAACGACACTTCTGACACTAAGCCTGCCATCCCTGCATATGGCACTAAGACTGTTGATCAGACCGATGTGAACAAGACCGGTTATATCAACACCTCTACCGGCCTGGCCGCAATTCGGGATGGCACTGTTCAGGCGGATGGTACGCTGACCACTGTGATCTATCGGACCGACGCCAGCGGCAACCACATTGCTCTGGCTGTCCTGGCCAGCTATGCCGGTTCTGTCACCGCTGTGTCCAGCGATCTGGTGTTCATCTCCAGCGCCAACTGGACCCGCAACGGCGACAACTATGATGTGAAGGCCACCTTCACCGGCGAGACTGCCGAGCAGACCATCACCATTGACTCCGTGCCTGCCGTCGGCCTGTACAGCTACCGCCTGGGCAACAACGGCGTCTACACCCTGGAGTCCCCTGAGAACTGCGCCTATGTGGGCCAGCTGTCCCGTGTGGAGGACCTGCTGTTCGTGGACAACACCACTCAGATGAACAACCTGGACGAGGCTCTGGTCTTTGACGCCACCGACAACGAGGCCAAGCTGGCTTCCGTGTCCATGCTGTCTGTCGCCGGCCAGACTCCCTACGGCTATGTTGTGGTGGACAACACCACCGACATGAATGTTCTGGCGGTCTACATCACCAGCCAGGACGGCACTCCGCCCATGACTGTCATCAACGGCAACATTGCGGCTTCTAACAGCGAACTGGGGGCCGGCAAGACTCTGGAGACCGACGCCACCCTGAGCCAGACTGTGTCTGTAAGCGGCAATGAGATCACTGTGACCAACGGCTTCAGCCTGGCTGACACCAGCAAAAAGGTGCTTGGCACAGCAATTTCTGCCTGGGGTCTCCCTGGGGATGACGATGCCGCCGTGGTGCTTCGCTTTGATGCGCCCGCCGGTGTGACACATCCCGGCACCTGCACCGTCGCGGTGGAAGGCGGCTCCTCCAATGTTGGCAACACTGACGGAAAAACCAGCGACGGTACTGCCTACATGTATATGGTTCTGAGCTATGACACCGACACCGACACCTCTAAGACCATTAATGTCACCTGGAACCTGACTGGCGGCGACACTGTTACTCACACCTATAAGGTTGACCTGCCCTATGCCGGCACCTGAGTTTCCTCTCTAAGAGGGAAATACCCCAAATAAGAGTGGCCCCGTTCCATGCGGAACGGGGCCACTCTTTCCCATCATTTATCCCAATGCCACATAACAGTAAGTCTGCCCGTCCCGGTTGCAGACCATGGCCTGCTTCTCGTCTCCCTCCCAGACATAGGAGCAGATCAGGCTCAGGCCGTCGTCCCGGCGGACCACCTTGTAATAATCTCCGGTGATTTCCGCCTGGCCGGCGGTCTCCCGTTCCTGAAATGCCACATTGTCCTCAAAAATATATGCTCCTTCATCCCAGGTGCTGAACCGGCGGATCAGCACGAACTCCGGCTTGAAGGGCAGAGTCAGGGACATGGTGGTGGAGCCGTTGCCGGTGTAGCTGCCCACCGCCAGCCGCGCCCGGCCCTCCGCCAGCGCCTTGGCCTCTGCGGCAGCTGTTGCCGACGCCTTCCCCGCCAGCGCCGCATCGATTTTCTGATGCGCCTCGTTGAACTCGGTCCTCAGGAAGCTGTCCTGCGGCTCCCACAGGGGGAGCTCGTAATTTGTGGTGTAGTTGCTCGCCATAAAATTCCTCCTTATTTTATCTAAACCCGCCCGCCGCCCAATTCGTTGTATAGGGGGCTTCGCCCCCTATGACCCCCGGGGGCGGCGGGGGACTCTGGACCCGCCGCCTGATCCGGGATAGAAGCTCCTCCCCCTATGACCCCCATGTGGGGCTGTGCCCCCACACCCCCGGGCGGCCAAAGGCCGCCCCTACGGAAAGGCGCGCTGGGAGGCGTGGCGCGTGACGACCTCGGCACGCGCAAAACATGGCCCGAGTGGCGCGCCGAGTCGTGGCCCAGGCCAGCTTCATCTCGGCCCAAGAGCCGCCGCTGTGCGGCGGTTGGCCTCGAAATG
>CALWZP010000044.1 GCA_944386055.1 uncultured Oscillospiraceae bacterium
CCGGGGGCGGGGGTGGACGCCTCCCATGTGGATCTGCGGGCGCTGGGGGATTTCGACGACCTGGAGGCTGCGAAGGAGCGGCAGGATGAAGCCGCGGCAGTGGCGGAGTGACGCAGGGAAAGAACATGGCATGAGTTTTATTTTGCCTGGGGGCAAAAAATAAGCAACTATGCAAAGGGAATATCCCTCCCTGCATAGCTGCTTATTCCCCATACACGGGTTAAGCCCCATAGGTTCACATTGTATACCTATGGGGCTTAACCCTTTGCAGATGTCCTTTTATTTTGGGTTCCGCCGCCCAGAGGGCGGCTCCACCCTTTGGTTTCAAATGCTCGGCGGAAATGAATTCCGCCTCCGCCAAGGTTTTCGCCTGCGGAGAAAGAAGTTGTACAGCGCACACGCACCTCCATGGATCGCCTCTTCGCCTTGGAGGAGGGGGAGGACAATCTGCTTCGGGGGAATGGCCGGGCAGGTGTCCTGCTTATGGCAACGGAGGGGAATGGATTCGAGGATGCCCGTTCCTATTACCGCCATCTGATGGACCATCTGCAGTGGAAGGACCTGGGCCAGGTCTTGGCCGGTGGGAACATGGATGTGGGGGACATCCAGGGCAAGGTGGAGCTGCGGCAGGCCTATGATCTGGGGGCGCTCCATCTCGTGAGGGCAGTACCCCCGGGAAAATCGTCAAAGGGCAGCGGCACGGATTTTTCCGTGCCGCCGCCCTTTACAAATATGCCCGGGCATAGTATGCTTGCAGTCAGAGGACAAGGCGTTACCGTGCCGTCCTCATACTCAATTGGAAAGGAAGAAAGCCCCTATGGATCAGAATGTGAAGAATTTTGCGGTGGAAAAAGTGAAAGAGCTTACGGCCGCGTTTTCCTGCTGCCAGACGGCCAAGGATGCCGCCCAGCGCTGGCTGGACGCTCTGGGGACTGAGAAGGAGATGGAACAGACCCGCGCACTTATTGCTGAGCTGGAGCAGGATCTGATGCCTCTGGACACTCTGATCGCCTTTGCGGGCTCGGAGGACGGTGCCAGGGTATTCGGCGCAGAGAAGGCCGGGCAGGTGGCCGCCCATGGCAGGGAGTTGAAGGCCGCAGGGGAGACATACTGTGACTGCCCCGCCTGTGCCGTAGCCGCCGCGATTCTGGAGAAAAAAGACCTGCTGCTGGGTTGAGATGTCAGAGGTCAAAACATAAGGAGGGACTGCACGATGACAAACCCAAAGCCCATTCCAGGCGCAGGCGGAGACCGCTATCTCCCCTATGAGGCGCGTACCGGTGAAGAATCGACGGTCTATTTCACCAGAGACCTGTCCGCAGACGGTTTGCGGCGCATCTTCCGCCGGGTGGGGGACTGTCTCACCGGTCGGGTTGCGGTCAAGCTCCACACCGGCGAGCCTCACGGCCCCAATATCATTCCACGGCCCTGGGTGGAGGCGCTGCTTCACAGCGACCTGCCCGGCGCGGTCATTGTGGAAACCAATTCCTACTACGAGGGCGGGCGCTATACCACCCAGCAGCATCGGGAGACGCTGGCGGTGAACGGCTGGACCTTCTGCCCGGTGGATATTTTGGATGAAGAGGGGACTGTGATGCTGCCGGTCAAGGGCGGCAAGTGGTTCACCCAGATGTCTATGGGGGGACATCTGACCGACTATGATTCTCTGCTGGTGCTCACCCACTTTAAGGGGCACTCCAAGGGCGGCTTCGGCGGCTCGGACAAGAACATCGGAATCGGCTGTGCCGATGGCCGCGTGGGGAAAGCCATGATTCACACCACCCCCGGCTCCAGCGACATGTGGGATATCTCCAATGAGGAGTTTATGGAGCGGATGACCGAGTCAGCCAAGGCGGTGGCAGACCATTTTGCCCCCAGAATCGCTTTTGTGAATGTGCTACGCAATATGTCGGTGTCCTGTGACTGCGAGGGCACTGCCGCCGAGCCGGTGGTCACACCTAACATCGGGATCTTGGCATCCCTGGACATCCTTGCTGTGGACCAGGCGTCGGTAGACCTGGTATACGCCTTGAAAGAGGAGGACCGCCATGCGTTGGTGGAGCGGATTGAGTCCCGCCATGGGCTGCGCCAGCTGACCTATATGAAGGAACTGGGAATGGGCAATGACCGCTATCAGCTCATTGACATTGATTACGAGGACCGGTGCATCACAGTGCAGGATGCGGTAAGCAAAGTGGTCCCCTTTCCCCCTGAAAAATAATAGGCCCATCTTGATAGAAAGCAGTGAACAGACAAACAGCAGCAGGGAGCCGCTCATTGGGGCGGGCACCTGCTGCTGTTTGTCCTACCGGATTGCAGGACAGCGTCAGTTGCCCGACACTTTACATGGATTTCACATAATCTTTACGCTAAAACCGTTGCATGAAGTCCCTGCGGCTGATATGATGGATTTTGTAAAAAAGAATTGAACAATATGTAAAGAGTAAGTGAGGTAATCCCGATGACGACCACAGGGTATATCCTTCAGGTAATCTCGCTGCTGGGCGGGCTGGCGCTGTTCCTGTTCGGCATGGATGTAATGGGAAAGGCGCTGGAACGGCAGGCGGGCGGCAGGCTTCAGACCATCCTGGCCAAGATGAGCAGCACCCCGGTCAGGGGCTTTTTACTGGGCCTGGCGGTGACCGCAGTGATCCAGTCCTCCTCCGCCACCACGGTGATGGTGGTGGGCTTCGTCAACTCCGGCATCATGGTGCTGCGCCAGGCCATCGGCATCATCATGGGGGCCAATGTGGGCACCACTGTGACGGCGTGGATCCTCTCCCTGTCCAGCCTGCAGGGGGACAGCCTGCTGGTGCAGATCTTCAAGCCCTCCACCCTGGCTCCCCTGCTAGGCGTCATCGGCATCATTCTGTATATGGCCAGCCGCAGCGAGGGGAAGAAGGGCATCGGCATGATCCTGCTGGGCTTCATGGTGCTCATGACCGGCATGGAGCTGATGTCCGGCTCCATGCAGTTTTTGGAAGATGAGGAGTGGTTCCGCAACCTGTTCGTCTCCCTGCAGAACCCCGTGCTGGGCGTGCTGGCCGGCGCGGTGCTTACCGGGATCATCCAGTCCTCCTCCGCCTCGGTGGGCATTCTTCAGGGCCTGAGCACCACCGGTGCGGTGACCTTCGGTGCCGCCATCCCTATCATCATGGGACAGAACATCGGCACCTGTGTCACCGCTCTGCTGGCCTCGGTGGGCACTACCAAGAACGCCCGGCGGGCCGCCATTGTGCACCTGTATTTCAACATCATCGGTGTGGTGCTGTTTCTGACCGTGTTCTACCTCATCAATCTGTTCCACCCATGGCCCTTCCTCAACGATTCCACCAATGCCGCTGGGATCGCCGTGGTGCATACCACTTTCAATGTCTGTACCACGGCGGTGCTGCTCCCCCTGAACCGGGTGTTGGAGAAGCTGGCCCTGCGCACCATTCCCGACTCTCCCGAGCCGGAGCGCACCGCTCTGCTGGACCAGCGCCTGCTGGCCACTCCCGCGGTGGCGGTGCAGCGGGCCCATGAGATCACCTGCCGCATGGCCCGGGATGCCATCCAGGCCTTCCAAACGGCGGTGGGGCTGACTCATACCTATGACCCAAAAAAGATGGACCAGCTGGGAGAGCTGGAGGCGGAGACCGATCACTACGAGGATGCGCTGGGCACCTATCTGGTGAAGCTCTCCGGAGAGAGCTTGGCCGTGGACGACAACCGCCGGCTGAATACTCTGCTGTTCACCATCAGCGATTTCGAACGCATTGCCGACCACGCCGTGGCCATCGGCAAAGCGGCAAAAGAGATCAAAGAGAAGCCGGTGCTCTTCTCCGAACAGGCCAAGGGAGAACTTGCCACTTTGGAGCGGGCGGTAGGTGATATCCTCAACCAGACAGTGGATGCGTTCGCCCAGCGGGACCTGAAAAGCGCGGCAGAGGTGGAGTCTCAGGAGCAGGTGGTGGACTGGCTGGTCCACGAGATCAAGTCCCGCCATGTGGAACGGCTTCGCCAGGGCACCTGTACGGTGGAGTACGGCTTTGTCCTGGAAGATCTGCTCACCGCATATGAGCGCATCGCGGACCACTGTTCCTCCGTGGCTGTGGAGATGCTTCAGGCCGCATCCGGAAAAATGGAACGCCATGAGTATCTGGGAGCGCTGAAGGCGGGCAATCTGCGGGAGAGCGCCCAGTTCCAACAGCATTATCAGGAATTCAAGCAGCGCTACTCCTTCCCGGAGGACCAGCCCGGCGGCAAGGGCGGCACTGCGGAAGTTCGTGAAAAAGACTGAAAATGCTTCTGACTTTTTGTCGAGATTTGCTATTGAAACGGGACAAACCATACTCGTATACTATGGATAGAAATGCTGAAAGGGGCGTTCCCAGGTGGACACGGTGCTCATCTCCGCCTACGCCAGGCTGCCAGCCAACACCACTGCGGAAGAAGTCTACAAGGTCCTGGCACTGGCGGTACTGGTGGATCTGGACACCGGGATCATCACGGAAGCGGACTGCTCCATGGTCACCGAACTGGCCCGCCGCCATGTGGCCCGGCTGATGACAGGCTATGACCTGAACCAGGGGATCGGCGGACTGGTGGAGCGGTTCGAGCACGGATATCACGGCGCGGCCAAGCGCGCGCTGGAGACCGCCCTGAAGAGCATTGAAAAAAAGTACGAGGAGCTTCAGCACCGCTGAGGCATCTCCCGGAATAGAAACGCTGTTTCATGCGGAGGCCACCCCACAAGGGCGGCATTCATCTGTGTGAAAGCCGGCATGGTCCTTCCCATGGTGATCCATGGGAAGGCTGTGCCGGCTTTTTTGCGCTTTTCCGGGACCTCGCAGAGAGTCAGGAAGGGGAGTCGTCGTATGAAAAAATTTCTTTCGCTGCTTCAGGTGAAGCTGCCCATCCTCCACTACCGGCTGGAGGGGCCCGAACTGCTCCAGGGCGTGCTGATGATCGCCGTGGGGCTGTCCACCGTTCCGGTGCTCCAGGAGACCCTGGGAATGTCCTACTCCGCCGCCCTCACCGCCGTGGCCATCGCCGAGGCGCTGGGCCTGCTCCATGTGACCTTCGGGGACCCGGTGGTGCCCGGATGGATCGCCTCCGCTTTGCCCCTGGTGCTGGTGTACATGGCGAACTATGCCGTGGGCATCGAGGCCGCCCACGCCCTCATCGCCCTGCAGCTCATCGTGGGGCTGCTGTTCGTGCTGCTGGGCGCCACGGGGCTGGCCCACAAGCTGATGACCTGGATCCCAGGCTCCCTCAAGGCGGGCATCCTCTTCGGCGCGGCGGTGGAGGCCCTGGGCCGCATTTTTGGGGAGGGAGGCTATCTGTCCCAGTACCCCCTGTCGGTGGGCGCGGGGGCGGTGGTCACCATGGTGGTGCTGTTCTCCAACCGCTTCCGCATCTTCAAGAGCCGCTCCCGCCTGGCGGCGGGGCTGGCCAAATACGGGATGCTCCCCGGCCTGGTGGTGGCCATGGCGGTGGGCTTTGTCTCCGGGGAGCTGCCCCTGCCCCAGATCGAATGGGGCCTGATCCCCTTCCACTACGGCGAGGTGTTCCAAAACTTCAGCGTGTTCTCCATCGGGCTGCCCTCCCTGCAGTCCTTCGCCGCCGCCCTGCCCACTGCGGTGGCCATCTATATCATCGCCTTTGGGGAGATCGTCACCGCCGAGGCGGTGCTGGACGAGGCTAAGCAGGCCCGGCCGGAGGACAAGATCCGCTTCTCCTCCAACCGCACCAATATCATCGCCGGGGTGCGCAATGTGATCCTGGCTCTGTTCGCCCCCTTTACCGCCCTGGCCGGCCCCCTGTGGGCCGCGGTGACGGTGTCCATCTGTGAGCGGTACAAGGAGGGCCCCAAGGCCATGAAGACCATCTTCGGCGGCATGGGCTCCTTCAAGCTCTCCACCGCCGTGTGCGTGCTGCTCCTTCCCGTGGCCTCTCTGCTGGAGCCCATCCTGCCGGTGGCGCTGGCGGTGACGCTGCTGGTACAGGGGTACGCCTGCGCCTATATCGCGGTGGAGCAGGTGAAGTCGGACAAGACCGCCGCCGGCGTGGCGGGGATCACCGGCGCGGTGGTCCACCTGGTGAGCCTCAACGCCGCCCTGGTGGTGGGCATCCTGGGCTACCTCCTCCTGGAGCGCACCGGGAAGCGGGAGCGGAAGGACCCTGAGGAGCTCCCTCAGGGCTGAAGCCCCTTTGCAGTCTGTCCATCCTGTGGTATAATATCGACCATGATATTGTTCCGCGGGACGGTGCGCGGCGCGCATGGACCTTTGCGGAGCGGAGGAGGGAGCTTGAGATGCGGGAGACCATTCTGCTGTTCGGTGGGGAGGAGGCGCTGACCGCCCATGTGCAGCGGGCGGCGGCCCCCCTGAAGGTGCGGGTGAAATTCATCCCCCCGGAGGAGTACGGAAATTCTCTGGGCTACCTGGCGGGAGACCACAGCTGCCCTCAGGCCCGTGAGCCCTGGGCCGGCGGGCCGGTGGAGCAGCCCCTGCTGCTCCTGGCGGGGATGACGGGGGACAAGATGGGCCGGGTGCTGGACGCTCTGCGCCGACACGGGCTGTATATCGACTATAAAGCCATGCTCACCCCCACCAACCGCTTCTGGGATGTCCCCGCCCTGTATGAGGAGATTGCCCGGGAGCACCGGCAGCTTCAGGAAAACGGCGCTGCGGCGGATGCTCAGACGGAGGACTGACACAGCGGGAGAGGCGCCCCATCACATGGGGCCGCCCTCCCGCTGTCCGCTATTCTGACGGATTCTCCAGGCGCCTGCTGTACAGAAAGCACCGCAGGGGGACCTGCCTTTTCCCGATCTCCACCACGATGTCCCGCTCCTGTTCCTGGGTAAAGCCGCGGTGCTCATAGAACTGATAGGTGCAGCCGCTGTCGGTATACAGGAAGATCCGCTTGCCCGCCTCCCGGCGCGCCAGCTCCGCCAGGAGCGCCGTTCCGATCCCGCGGGCCTTTGCCCCGGGGTCCGCGGCCAGAAAGACCAGCTCGCCGTCCGGTGTATTGTTTTGGGTGTACGCCTGGAACATGTCCTGATTGGTCCGGTCATAGTCCCCGGCAGCGCGGCGGGCGAAAAGGCCCTGGGCCAGCTGGAAGGCCCGCAGGAAAATCCTTCGCCCCGGCGTGTTCCATCGTTTTGGCTCCCCCTTCATCTCCGCCAGCAGCACCCCGGCCAGCTCACCGTCTGCCCAGGCGCTGAGGGCCTGGGTGGCGCGGCACAGCTCCAGCGTCCAGAAATACCGTCCAAACAGGTCCAACAGCGGTCCGGGCTTCAGATACCAGTCAAAGTGCATCCCGGTGATGGCGAACCGGATGGCTTTCTCCTGGTCGCCCCGCTGGAATTCTCTGATCTCGATGTCCATTTCTGCGCTCCCTCATTGTCGTCCGGCAGCCCGCTGCGGGCCAGCCTTTCCATCCTATGCTCCCCGCCAGTCTCGAGACACAAAGGGCCTCCGCCGACAGAATCGCCGGCGGGGGCCCTTTCACCTGGATAACAGCGGTCACTTCATCAGACTGCACACCAACTCGGCGTACTCCGCCGGGTCCTCCAGGGGGAGGTTGGCGATGAGCAGCGCCTGGCCGTAGAGTACCTTCACATACTTGGCGGCCAGCTCCTTGTCCCCGCTGTCCAGGGCGCCCTTCAGAGCGGCGAAGGCGGGGGCGTCGGCGTTGAGCTCCAGCACCCGGCGGCTCTGGATCTGTTCACCGTTTTGCTCGATGCGGTTGAAGTACTTCTCCATCTCCAGGGAGACGGGGCCGTCGGTGGTCATGCACACGGTACCCGATTTGAGGATCTTGGAGATCCGGGCGTCCACGATCTTGTCCCCCAGGGTCTCCTTTACGAAGTCCAGCACTGGCTTGTTCTCCTCTGCCTGCTGCTCCGAGCGGGCCTTCTCCTCCTCGGTCTGGGGCAGGGCATCCTCGTCGCTCACCGACTTGAACTGCTTGCCGCCCAGCTCTCCCAGGGTCTGGACGATGAACTCGTCCACCTCGTCGGTGAAGTAGAGGATCTCATATCCCTTGTCCAGGATACGCTCCGCCTGGGGCAGCCTGGCCACCTGCTCCAGGTGCTCCCCCTGGGCGTAGTAGACATAGGGCTGGTCGTCCTTCATCCGGTCCTGGTACTCCTTCAGGGTGGTGTCCTCCCCCTCGTTGGAGGAGTGGAACAGCAGCAGGTCCTGCAGCAGCTCCTTGTGCCGGCCGTAGTCGTTCACCACGCCGTACTTCAGCTGCATGCCGAACTCCTTCCAGAACTTCCGGTACTTCTCCCGGTCGCTCTCCAGCATCTTCAGCAGCTCCGCCTTGATCTTCTTCTCCAGGTTGGTGGCGATGATGCGCAGCTGGCTGGTGTGCTGTAGCACCTCACGGCTGATGTTCAGGGAGAAGTCGGGGCTGTCCACCACGCCCCGGACAAAGCGGAAGTGGTCGGGCAGCAGGTCGGCGCACTTGTCCATGATGAGCACGCCGGAGGAGTACAGCTGCAGCCCCTTCTGGAAGTCCCGGGTGTAGAAGTCATAGGGGGCCTTGGCGGGGATGTAGAGCAGCGCCTTGTACTGCACCGCGCCCTCGGCGCTGGTGTGGATCACCGCCAGGGGATCCTGCCAGTCCAGGAACTTCTCCTTGTAGAAGTTGTTGTAGTCCTCCGCCTTCACCTTGGACTTCTGCCGCTGCCAGATGGGCACCATGGAGTTGACGGTCTGCCACTCCTTCACCATCTCCCACTCGGGCTTATAGTCCTCGCCGGCGTCCTCCGGCTTGGGCTTCTCCCGGTAGTCCTCCAGCTCCATGCGGATGGGGTAGCGGATATAGTCGGAGTACTTCTTCACCAGCTCCTCCAGGCGGTGGGGCTCCAGATAGTGGGTGTAGTTCTCCTCCTCGGTGTCCTCCTTCAGCTTCATGATGATGTCGGTGCCCACCGTCTCCTTCTCACAGGGGGTGATGGTATAGCCGTCCGCCCCCGAGGACTGCCAGCACCACGCCTCGTCGCTGCCGTAGGCCCGGGACATCACCGTCACCTGGTCGGAGACCATGAAGGCGGAGTAGAAGCCCACGCCGAACTGCCCGATGATGTCCACCTTGGACGCGGCCTTCTCCTCCCCCTCGGCCAGGTCCTCCTTGAACTGGCGGGAGCCGCTCTTGGCGATGGTGCCCAGGTTGCTCTCCAGCTCCTCTTTCGTCATGCCGATGCCGTTGTCGGACACGGTCAGGGTGCGGTTCTCCTTGTCGGGAATGATCTTGATCTGAAAGTCCTTGCGCTTCAGCCCCACCTTGTCGTCGGTGAGGGAGAGATAGGCCAGCTTGTCCAGCGCGTCGCTGGCGTTGGAGATGATCTCCCGCAGGAAGATCTCCTTGTGGGTGTAGATCGAGTTGATCATCAGATCCAGCAGGCGTTTGGATTCCGCCTTGAATTGCTTCTTTGCCATGGATGATACGCCTCCGTATTGGTCATATCGCGGCCGGTTTAGCACTCGGCCGTTCTGAGTGCTAAACCTACTATAATACACTGTCCTCCATTTTGCAAGGGGGTTCAAAAAATATTTACAATTAAAAATACCCTGAACATACCATGGCCCATCGTCCAGTGCATTCTGCTGGATCAGAGCGGCCACTGCCTTTGCCGTCTCCTCCCCCTGAGAGGATACCTTTTCCAAATCTGGACAGCGGGGCCAGCGCGCAAAAACCGGGCAGGGTGTATCATTGGATACACCCTGCCCGCTTTTTTGCGTGTCGGGTGACGATTTTTGGGAATAGATGGATGGAAACATACAATTCCCGGCCTCGTCCCGCTATTTTTGGGGTGCACCCCATACCCGTGGGGCGCGACGACTCGGCGCGCTCTTTTGTAGGGGCGGGTCCCAGACCCGCCCGCCGCTTCTCGCTCATGGGGCGCATCCATTCGTAGGGGCGGACAATGTCCGCCCGCCAAAACCTCCCTTGAAAAGGGAGGTGGCACGGCGAAGCCGTGACGGAGGGTTTCTTCCCCCGTCCTTCTCCACGGTCCCGGCAGGAGACAAGAAACCCCCAGTCACCGCCTGACGGCGGCGACAGCCCCCTTTTCAAGGGGGCTTGGACGCTCCGGCCTGTCGGTCCCCATCCGTGGGGCGCGAGAAGGT
>CALWZP010000045.1 GCA_944386055.1 uncultured Oscillospiraceae bacterium
GACTTGTTTTGGAGCGGAGCGACGCCAGTTTTCAGCAGTGTATCATGCCGCATGACACGACTGCTGAAAACTGTAACACACGCTCAAACACTGCTGAAACTGCAGAAATTTCCTCTCACTGGAAAAGTGCTGAAATTGCAGATTTTCCCTCCCGCTGGAAATTCGGGCCGTATGGGCAGAAAAACGGCGGCGGTATCGTGGTGATACCGCCGCCGCGCTCTCTGCGCCGGGCCTATGCCGTTTCATGCAGGGAAACGAAAAACCCGAATCCGTTGCCCACGGCAAACAGATTCGGATTTTTCGATTTTGGTACGCCCGAAGGGACTCGAACCCCCAACATTCAGAACCGGAATCTGACGCTCTATCCATTGAACTACGGGCGCATATTGTCTGCTCGGAATCGAGCCTATTTATTGTAGCAGGTTTTCCCCCGCTTGTAAAGGGATAAATCCAATAAAATTTTACCGGAGGGAGCGGCTGCCGGCCGCTCCCTCCGGTCCTCCGGCGCTCCCCGCCCGTCAGCCGGGCAGGCGGAGCACCTGTCCCACATGAATGAGATCAGGATTTCTGATCCCGTTAAGCCGCACCAACGCCTCCACCGTGGTGTCATACCGCCGGGCGATGGACCACAGGGTGTCTCCCCGGCGCACGGTGTACGACGCTTCGTCCTCTCCGCCGCCGGGCAGGCGCAGGGTCTGCCCCACATAGATGAGGTTCGGGTCAGGCAGGTCGTTGAGCAGCTCCAGCTCCTTCACCGTGGTGCCGTACCGCCGGGCGATGGACCACAGGGTATCCCCCCGGCGCACGGTATACGCCCTCGTCTCCTCCGCCTTGGGGGCGTCGGGGGCCTCCGGAGCCGCGGCGTGGTCCCCCTCTGTCTCGCTCAGCAGCACGGTGGGAGTGAAGCGGTCCAGGTCCACCGCGGCAGAGATGCCGGGCACCCGGCCGCTGTCGCTGTACTGGAAGCCCGCCCATGCGTTCCAGGGGCTCCCCTCCACCCGGGGCTCCGACGGGCCATATTCCGCCACCCACAGGGGATAGGCCCCCATGGCCTCCTCCCACACCCGCTCCGCCGCCGAGGCGTCGGTATACAGCAGCGGGGTCACCCCCGTCAGCTGCTCCAGCTCCCGGAGGAAGGCCAGGCCCACGGCATTGACCTGCGCGTCGGTCAGGCCGGTGAAGTCCTCCAGGTCCATGGCAGGGCGGCAGTCGTAGCCCTTTCCCCGGATGACATCCGCGAA
This sequence comes from uncultured Oscillospiraceae bacterium, assembly GCA_944386055.1. Classification (GTDB taxonomy): domain Bacteria; phylum Bacillota; class Clostridia; order Oscillospirales; family Oscillospiraceae; genus CALXCT01. The sequence goes on from CALWZP010000045.1 coordinate 1,242, forward strand.
GGAGCGGGCCTGCTGCCGGGCCTCCGCCTCCGTCCGGGCGGTGACATACCAGTAAAAGCCGAAGTGCAGCCCCGTCCGGGCTGCCTCCTGGGCATTGCGCTGAAAATAGCGGTCCACGCTGTCCGTGCCGTAGCCGGCCCGGATATAGACCGTCTCCACCCCGCTGTCCTTCACGGCCTGGAAATCAATCTCCCCCTGATACACGCTGACATCCACTCCGGCCATCAGCCGGCCGGAGTCCGCGCCCAGGGCTGCGGCGGGCACCGTCAGGCCCGCCGCCGTAAGCGCCGCCAGAAAAAAGGCGGCGATTGGTCTCGTTCTCATGGTTCATCCCTCCGCCCCATGGTATGCGGAGCGGAGGGATGTCGTGTCAACCCTCCGGCGGGCGGAACAGCTCGTCCACCGTCACTCCCAGCTCCCCGGCCAGGCGAAAGGCCAGGGAGAGGGTGGGGTCATATTTGTTGTTCTCAATGGCGTTGACGGTCTGCCTGGACACCCCGCACCGCTTGGCCAGATCCTCCTGGGAGATGCCCTTCTCCTTGCGCAGGACACGGATCCTGTTCTCCATGGCCTCAGCCTCCGTACTTGTGTTTGAACCAGCCCAGGAAAATGGCGTACGCCATCGCTGCCACCACCAGACGGACAAAGGGCTCCACCGGCTCCCCGTTGGGCTGCGCTACCGCCACCTCGATGGTCTCCACGAGGGTGGCCCCCATGGTGGCGATGAAGGCCCAGGTGCTGGCCTTGCCCACGATCAGCTTCCGCCGCTCGTCCCCGATCTCCGAGCGCACCAGGGACACGAACATCCACACGATGAGCGCCGCCATCACCACCAGCAGCCCCAAAAAACCATAGGCCACGATGGCCTGCGTCCTCTCGTCCATATCCAGTCCTCCCGTCGTATTCAAATTGTCAAATCCTTTTGACATCTGCATTATACATGGCAGGAGAATAAATGTCAATAGTTTTTTACATTTTTCAACGGCAACTGCCGAACCGCCTCTTTACTTTCCAGGTCTCATTGGGTATAATAGCAGAAAGCGGCACCGTCCGCAAGACTTCGTCAGTTTCGGCGGGCCCCCGCCGTTTGGAGGGATCACCATGATTTTGGATGAAAACTGGTTCCAGCAGATGGAGGCGCGCATCCCCCATGACGGGGTGCGCACCCGGTTCGCCCCGTCCCCCACGGGGTACATGCATGTGGGCAACCTGCGCACCGCCCTGTACACCTGGCTCATCGCCCGGCGGGCGGGCGGAAAATTCCTGCTGCGCATCGAGGACACCGACCAGGGCCGCCTGGTGGAGGGCGCAGTGGACCTCATCTTCTCCACCCTGCGCAGCTGCGGCCTTCAGTGGGACGAGGGTCCCGATATCGGCGGCCCGGTGGGGCCCTATGTCCAGACGGAGCGCCGGGACCTGTACCGGAAGTACGCCGAGCTGCTCATTGAGCGTGGGCACGCCTACCGCTGCTTCTGCACCGAGGAGCGCCTGGAGGCCCTGCACCGGGACGACCCCAACGCCAAGTACGACCGGCACTGCCTCTCCCTCACCCCGGAGGAGATCCAGAAAAAGCTGGACGCCGGGGAGCCCTATGTCATCCGGCAGAGAATCCCGGAGGGCACCACCACCTTCCACGATGCGGTGTACGGCGACATCACGGTGGACAACAGTGAGCTGGACGACCAGGTGCTGCTCAAGTCCGACGGGCTGCCCACCTATAACTTTGCCAATGTGGTGGACGACCACCTCATGGGCATCACCCATGTGGTCCGGGGCAGTGAGTACCTCTCCTCCGCCCCCAAGTACGACCTGCTCTACCGGGCCTTCGGGTGGGAGGTGCCCACCTATGTCCACTGCGCCTCGGTGATGATCACCGACCCGGAGACCGGTACAGTACGCAAGATGTCCAAGCGCAAGGGGGACCCCTCCTATGAGGACCTGGTCTCCATGGGCTATCTCTCCCCCGCGGTGGTGAACTATGTGGCCCTGCTGGGCTGGTCCCCCCGGGGAGAGATCGCGGAGCAGGAGTTCTTCACCCTGGAGGAGCTCGCCCGGGTGTTCGACATCGGCGGCATCTCCAAGTCCCCCTCCGCCTTCGACCTGGAGAAGCTGACCTACTTCAACGCCCACTATCTCCGCGCCATGTCCCCGGAGGAGTTCGCCGGCCTGGCCCGGCCCTACATCCGTCAGGCGGTGCAAAACCCCGCCTATGACGCCGACGCCATCGCCGCCCTTCTCCAGGCCCGGTGCGAAAAGCTCACCGACATCCCGGAGAAGGTGGATTTCTTCGACGCCTTGCCCGACTACGGCGTGGAGCTGTTCACCAACAAGAAGTCCAAGTGTACCCCCGAGGTGTCCAGGGCCATGCTGGAGGCGGCCATCCCCGCGTTGGAGGCGCTGCCCGTCTGGGACCAGGAGCGCATCCACGGCGCCCTGGTGTCCCTGGCGGAGCAGCTGGGGGTGAAGAACGCCACCCTCATGTGGCCGGTGCGCATCGCCGCCGCCGGCAAGGCGGTGACCCCCGGCGGCGCGGTGGAGATCTGCCGCATTCTGGGAAAAGAGGAGACCCTGCGGCGGCTGAAGCTGGGTCTGGAGAAGCTGGGCGCCGCCGGGGGAGCCCCCTCGATTTAAAATGCTCGGGCGAAGTGAATTCGCCCTACGCAAATTCTCCGCCGCAAAGCGGCTCCGAATTTTCCGCGCCTTTGGCGCGCGCGGCGGCGCGGTGGAGATCTGCCGCATTCTGGGAAAAGAGGAGACCCTGCGGCGGCTGAAGCTGGGTCTGGAGAAGCTGGGCGCCGCCGGGGGAGCCCCCTCGATTTAAAATGCTCGGGCGAAGTGAATTCGCCCTACGCAAATTCTCCGCCGCAAAGCGGCTCCGAATTTTCCGCGCCTTTGGCGCGCGCGGCGGCGCGGTGGAGATCTGCCGTATTTTGGGCAGAGACGAGACCCTCCGGCGGCTGAAGCTGGGGCTCGGCAAGCTCTGAGTGCCGCCAAAATTTGTCGTCTGCTTTTCCGGATAGATCGCGCCCCTTTTTGCCACGCTAAAGGCAAAAGGGGGCGCGATTTCTATGATCCATCTCACACTCAGCCGCCGGGCCTGGGTCCGGGTCATCAGTTTTCTGGCTGCGGGCTTTCTTGTACTGGGCGGCTTTCTCCTGGCCAAGCACCGGCAGGTGAGCTGGTATCAGCAGCAGCAGGCTCTCAGCGGCCAGCACGCCTTCGCCGAGCTGACCACCGCCGTCACCGAGCTGGACACCGCCCTGCAGAAGGGGCTGTACTCCACCACCGCCCCCATGCTCTGCTCCATCTGCAGCGAGGTGTACGCCAAGACTCAGATGGCCCAGATGGCCCTGGGGGACCTCCCCTATGCCAATGTGGAGCTGGAACAGACCGCCGCCTTTCTGGCCAAGGTGGGGGACTACGCCTGCGCCCTGTCCCGCAGCGCCGCAGAGCAGGGCGGGCTGAGCCAGGAGGAGCGGGAGGGTCTGGCGGGGCTGTCCGCCGCGGCCGCCGCCCTGTCTGACGAGCTGGACGCCATCCAGGTCCAGCTCACCGAGGGCTCCCTCACCCTGGAGAGCCTGGAGCAGGCCACCGCCCGGCTGTCCGCCGCGGCGGACGACGCCGGCGCCGCCACCGCGGGCACCTCCTTCCAGACCATGGAGGAGGAGTTCCCCGAGGTGCCCACCCTCATCTACGACGGGCCCTTCTCCCAGCACCTCACCCAGCGCACCCCCCTGGGTCTGGAGGGACTGGAGGAAGTCACCCAGGACCAGGCCCGCCAGGCCGCCGCGGACTTTCTGGGGGTGCGCCCGGAGCTGTTCACCCTCTCCTCCTGCACTGAGGGGGAGCTGCCTGTCTATGCCTTCTCCGCCTCTCTGGACGGCGGGGAGGCCTATGTGGAGGTCACCCGCCAGGGGGGCAAGGTGCTGGAGCTGTTCACCTCCCGGGCCATGGGGCAGGAGACCCTCTCCTTTGAAGAGGGGGTGGACATTGCCGACCGCTTCCTGGCGGAGCGGGGCTTTGAGGGGATGGAGCACAGCTATTATATCGACCAGGAGGGGCTGCTCACCATCCACTACGCCTATACGCAGAACGGGGTGTTCTGCTATCCCGACCTGATGAAGGTGTCAGTGGCCCTGGACACCGGGAAGGTGGTGGGGTACGAGTCCTCCGGCTACTGGTGGAACCACACCGCCCGGGACCTGCCCGCCCCCGCCGTCTCCCAGGAGGAGGCCCGGGCGAAGGTCAGCCCTCTGCTCACCGTCCAGTCTGTCCAGCTGGCCATCATTCCCACCGCGGGACAGTACGAGGTGCTGTGTTATGAGTTCAAGTGCGCCGACGACAGCGGGCGGCATTATATCGTTTATATCGACGCCCAGACCGGGCTGGAGAAGCACATTCTCATCCTCCTCGAGGACGAGAACGGGACCCTGGCGCTGTAACCGACGGTATGAAAAGGGGCCGTCCAAAGGACGGCCCCTTTTCATACCATTTGAAATATGGTTTTACAGCTTCACAAACTTGTCCCGATTGGCCCGGCACAGGGGGCACTGGTATCCCTCGGGCAGGGTCTCCTTCTCCGCCACATAGCCGCAGATGGTGCATTTCCACCCCTCATTACCCTCCAGCGTGCGGTACACCGTGGCCGCAGGCGGGGTGGAGCCGCCGCTGTTCTTGAAGTCGTCCAGGGACAGGCCGATTCCCTCTCCCAGCACCTCCGCCTCCGTGACCTCCCCCACAAAGAGGAGATAACTGCCCAGGTCCAGCTGTTCCACCACCCGGCAGCTGATCCGCGCCAGGGCATGGTCCTTCACATAGGGGTTGCCCGCCTCGTCGGTGCCCACCTCATAGGCGGTAAACTTGTCCCCCACCCGTCCGGACTTGTAGCCAAACTGATTGATCAGCTCCTTGGGACACTCCCGGGAGAGCACGGTGGCGGCAAAACTCCCCGCCTTCAGAATGGTCTTGGTGGTCTCGTTGCTCTTGTTCATGGTGACGGTGAACTTATAGGGGGTGGAGGAAGTGGCCTGGTGCAGGGAGTTTACCACGCAGCCATTCCGCTTTCCCTCTGCCGCCGCGCCCACCAGGCTGATCCCATAATTGAGGGTATTGAACGCTTTCCGATCCATATTTCTCCTCCTTTTTAATAATTATTCTTATTATAAGATATCAGAACCCCACACACTTGTCAAGCAAAATCCTGCATTCTTCCATACGATTTTTCAGTCTTCCCAATGACAGCTCGTCCCAAAGGATTCCGATCAGAAATCCCTGTTCTGGACAGAGGGCAAAGAATATGATAGGATGACTTTGAAATTTCCTGTGTTCATAGAGAGGAGCGCCCCATCATGCGGAAACGACTGCCTGCTCTGTTTTCCACCGTTCTGCTGGCTTGCCTTCTTTTGGCCGGCTGCACCTCCCCGCTCCCGGTGGAGACCCCTGCCGGGACAGAATCCCCCGACGGGACTGCATCCTCTTGGGCGGAGTCCATTCCCTTTGAAGAGGGCCAGCTGTACGCCGCCGCCTATCTCGGCTATCAGGAGCCGGAGGCGTTGGAGGAGTACGCTCAGCGCTATCTGGACGGGGCCGAGCTGCCCGTCCACTATCTCTCCACTGGGGATTACTACCTCATCATCCCCCGCTGTCCGGGCACCGAGCTTTCTCTGTACCGCAACGATCTGGAGACCGCTCAGTCCACTCTGATTTTCCACGATCCGGACTGCGGTCCCTTTGTCCTGCAGTGCAATGCCAGCGACATCTTTGCCGACGCCACCATCCGCCTCACCTGCCAGGACGAGACGGCAGAATTCTCTCCCTTTATATCCCTGAAGGACGGCTCTGTGCAGTTAGGGGAGCGGGGGCTGGATCTGGCCTCCCTTCCGGAATGATCCATGTCTTTTTCTCAGAGACGCGGGGGCGTGTTAGGCCGCCGCGGTCCAGCTCCGTCTCCCGCGTAAAAATTCCTTCGCGCCGCTGTCGGACAGAATCTTCCTCTTTCCGTCATAAGGCCGGGTCATAACTTCTCCCGGGGGTGGTCTCCGTGCTCAATCTGGGCGGCAGGTTTGTGAATCAGTGGGCTTATCAGTCCCCCTCCGGCGTTGTCCTGGTGGACACCGGATATCAGAACGGCTATCCCCGCTTTCGCCGGAGACTGGCCCGGCATGGGATCCCCCTCTCGCAGGTCCGGTATGTGTTTCTCACCCATGCCCATGACGATCACGCCGGCTTTCTCAATGAGATCCTCCGGGATGCGCCCGACTGCCGGGTCATTCTCAGTCCCCGGAGCATCCCGGTGCTGCGCCGGGGACAGAACTCCTTCTCCGGCGGCTGCACCTCCCGGCTGGCGCTGCGCTTCTGCCGCTGGATGGCCGCGGCAGGGCGCGGAAGCCACCGTTTCCCGCCGCTGGAGGAGCGCTTCCTCTCCCGCTGTATCCCCCCCTGGAGGCGCAACTGGGCGGGCAAATCGTGGAGACGCCCGGCCACACGGCGGATTCCCTTTCCCTGCTTTTGGAGGACGGGAGTCTCTTCTGCGGCGACGCGGCGATGAACGGCTTTCCCAGTCAGCATCGGATCACCATCTGGGCGGAGGACCCCCGCGCCTTTGCAGACTCCTGGCAGACCATTCTCCGCCTCCGCCCCAGCCTCCTCTATCCCGGTCACGGAAGTCCCTTTCCTCCCGCAGAGCTGGCCCGGAACCTGGATTTTGCCCGGCAGATGCCATGCTATCCTCTTCCACAGACAGAGTAACCAGACGGCGGCCGCCCCATAGGCGGCTGCCGGCCTGTTTTCATTCTGCTCCTCCCCCGTCCTGCCCCGGCACCGCCGCCACCGTGTCCCCGAAGCGGACGGCGGACACCTGGTCCAGGGCCACCGGCACCCGCCAGTGGAAGCTGTGATACATCCCCAGGCCGTCCTCCCGGGGTGTTCCGCTGCCGTCGCCATAGCCCACCTCGGTGCCGTCTGCCAGCAGCAGGGTGGGCTCCATGGCCCCGTGGAACTCCCCGCCCCGGCTGGAGAAACGGATGCCCGTGGCGGTAAGGGTGATCTCCCGGAGGAGTACCCGAAGCTCCGACCCGTCATTCCGGTCCTTCACCTCCACCCAGACATCCGGGATGGTGATGGTCTCGATCTCCCGGGTCTTCAGGGGGAAGGTGAGCACCCACTCTCCCTCCGCCACCGTCCCATCCGCCCCGGTGCTGCGGCCCCGGATCAGGTCCCGGAGACGCAGGGTCACTGTCAGGTCCTCCGTCCAGGGGGTGTTGGGCCCCGTCTCCTGCTGATAGCTGTACTGGAGCAGCAGCTCCGCCTCCCCGTCGGCGTTGACGCCGTGGCTCTCCAGCCCCCAGCCGAAGATACCGCCCCCTGTCTCGTGGGGGTCAGGGGTCACGGTGAGGGAGTCGCTGCCGAAGGTATAGCCGTACCGGGGGGACAGCTCCAGCCCCGACACCGTCAGCAGCAGCCAGAAGCTGTCGTCCCCCACCACGGCGGAGTCGGCGGTGACCGCTACACCGTCCACCGTGTCGCTCACCCCGATGGGCTGAGTCAGCGCCTGGAGCAGCTGGCTCTGCTCCCCCTCCATGGGTGCTCCGGAGATGGACTCCCAACTCCTGGTGAACCAGGCCTGGATCCCCGGCTGCCCCGCCAGGGCCACCCCCCCTATGGAGAGCAGCAGCACTGCGGCCAGCACCACTGCGGCCAGGCGCAGCCGGCTCCGGCCTCCGCGCCTCCCCGCCGCTTCCCTGCGGGGGATGGCTGAAATGGCGGCCCGACGGTCCTCCGGCAGGCACAGCTGCCCCATCGCCTCCCGATATCTTGCTTCCCAGGTCATGGTTCCTCCTCCTTCCACATCTGTCTCAGCTTTTCCCTTGCCCGGGCCAGCTGGGTCTGCACCGTGGAGGGCGGGCGGCTCAGGATCGCCCCGATCTCCTCTGTACCGTACCCTTCAAAGTAGTAGAGGTACAGGGGCACCCGGTATTTCTCCGGCAGCTTCCAAACCGCCTCCAGCACGCCCCGGTCCTCCGGTTCCTCCACCTGATGCAGCACCGCCTCGTCCAGTCCCACCGTCCGCCGCCGCCAGGGGGAGGTCAGCAGCCGCCGGGACTCGTTCACCGCCACCCGGCACAGCCACCGCCGGGTGTGCTCCTCGCTTTCAAATGTGGGGGATGCCCGGTACAGCCGTTCCATCACATTCTGACAGGCGTCCTCCGCGTCCGCCTTCTGTCCCAGACAGCTGAGGCATAACCGGTACACCATGTCCAGATAGCGTTCCGCCAGGCGGACGAACTCCTCCTCTGATATCTGCCCGCGTTTCATCGTCTCCCCCTCCTCTCACCCTACCTACCCTCCGGCAGGCAGGATCATCCCACTCCTTCTAAATTTTTTTCGCCCTGCATCAAAAAAAGAAGGACAGCACAAAGCTGTCCTTCTTTTTTGTGTTGGCGTTACCTATTTTCCCGGTCCGTCGCCAGACAAGTATCTTCGGCGCGAGTGAGCTTAACTTCCGTGT
>CALWZP010000046.1 GCA_944386055.1 uncultured Oscillospiraceae bacterium
GACATCCAGAACACCCTGGGCATCAAGGCCTATGACATCTACGGCCTCACCGAGCTGTCCGGCCCCGGCGTGGCCTTCGAGTGCTCCGCCCAGTCCGGCATGCACATCAACGAGGACCACTTCATCGCCGAGATCATCGACCCCAACACCGGCGAGGTCCTCCCCGACGGGGCCAAGGGGGAGCTGGTGTTCACCTCCCTGACCAAGGAGGCCTTCCCCCTGTTGCGGTACCGCACCCGGGACATCTGCGTGCTCAGCCACGAGCCCTGCCCCTGCGGCCGCACCCATGTGAAGATGAGCAAGCCCATGGGCCGCAGCGACGACATGCTCATCATCAAGGGCGTCAATGTCTTCCCCTCTCAGATCGAGACGGTGCTGCTGGAGCACGGCTATCCTGCCAACTATCAGCTCATCGTGGACCGGGTGAACAACTCCGACACTCTGGAGGTCCAGGTGGAGATGACTGCCGAGATGTTCTCCGACCAGCTCAGCGAGGTGGCCGCCCGGGAGAAGGAGATCGTCTCCGCCCTGAAGTCCATGCTGGGCATCTATGCCAAGGTGAAGCTGGTGGCCCCCAAGTCCATTGTCCGCAGCGAGGGCAAGGCCGTGCGGGTCATCGACAAGCGCAAGATCTGAGAAGGAGGAAGACAGCATGAGCATCAAGCAGATCTCCGTCTTTTTGGAGAACAAGCCGGGCACCCTGCTGGCCATGACCAATGTCCTGGCCCAGAACAACATCGACATGCGCGCTTTGAATGTGGCCGAGACCAAGGACTTCGGCATCGCCCGCCTCATCGTGGATGATGTCTATGAGGCCACCACCGTTCTCAAGGACGCGGGCTACATCCACTCCCTCACCCCGGTGCTGGGGGTGTCCATCCCCGACGAGCCCGGCGGGCTGAACCGGGTGCTGGGCATTCTGGAGGAGGCCCAGATCAATGTGGAGTACCTGTATGCCTTCCTGGGCGGAAAGGACGCGTCGAAAGCCTATATGATCTTCCGGGTGCAGGACCACAAGGCCGCGGCCTCCGCCCTGGCCGCCAAGGGGATCCAGGTCGTGGATCAGGACGAGATGGCCCAGCTGTGAGCCGCCGTCCCACTGTTTTCAGGAGGTCTTTTCATGGTTTCTGAGCGTATGCGCGGCCTGGGTTCGGCCCGGTCGGTAATCCGGGAGCTGTTCGAGTACGGCAAGCAGCGGGCCGCGGTGGTTGGGGAGGAGAATGTGTTCGACTTCTCCCTGGGCAATCCCAGCGTGCCCCCGCCCGCCGCCATCAACGAACAGGCCATCCGCCTGCTGCGGGAGCAGCCCGAGGTCATCCACGCCTACACCAGCGCCCAGGGGGACGCCGGGGCGCGGACGCGCTTTGCCGACTCCCTGAACCGGCGCTTCGGCACGGCCTACACCGGGGACGACCTCTACCTCACCGTGGGGGCCGCCGCCGCCCTGTGCTGTGTGTTCGGCGCCCTCACCTGCCCCGGGGACGAGTTCATCGCCCTGGCCCCCTATTTCCCCGAGTACAAGGTGTTCGTGGAGGGGGCTGGGGCGCGGCTCAAGGTGGTCCCGCCGGAGACCGAGCACTTCCAGATCGACTTTGACGCCCTGGAGTCCCTGATCGATGAGCATACCAAGGGGATCATCGTCAACAGTCCCAACAACCCTTCCGGCGTGGTGTACTCCCGGGAGACCCTGAAGCGGCTGGCGGCCGTTTTGACCGCCAGGAGCGAGGCGTACGGTCACCCCATCTACCTCATCTCCGACGAGCCCTACCGGGAGATCGTCTATCAGGGGTTCGAGGTGCCCTGGGTGCCCTCCCTCTACCGGGACACCCTCGTGTGCTATTCTTTTTCCAAGTCCCTCTCCCTTCCTGGAGAGCGGCTGGGCTATGTGCTGGTGCCCCCCGATGTCACCGACGCCGGCGATGTGTACGCCGCCGTGGCCGGTGCGGGACGCAGCCTGGGCTATGTCAACGCTCCCAGTCTGTTCCAGCAGGTCACCAGCCTGTGCTGCGACCTGACGGCCGACCTGTCGGTCTACGCCCGCAACCGGGACCTGCTGGTCACCTCCCTGCGGGAGATGGGCTATCATGTGGCGGAGCCCGGCGGAGCATTCTACCTCTTCCCCCGGTCGCTGGAGCCGGACGACCTGGCCTTCAGCGAGCGGGCCAAGCAGTTCGACCTGCTTCTGGTGCCCGGCTCCGGCTTCGGCGCCCCCGGCCATGTGCGCATCGCCTACTGCGTGCAGACCGAGATGATCCGGCGCGCCCTGCCCCGGTTCAGGGCTCTGGCGGAGTCCTACCGCTGACACGCGGCGCGCCCCTGGCTCAGGCGGGCCGCCCCGATGGGGCGGCCCGTTTTTGCAAAATTTCTTCTCTCCCCTTGACTTTAACGCTTTTGCCTGTTAAACTTTAGAGCGATAAAGTGAAAGGGGTCGATCCTCATGGTCATCAAGACGATCTTGCTGGTGGTGTTCTTCGCCGTGATGGTCTGCGTGGGCATCCGCTGCCGCAGGCAGGCCGCCGATGTCAACGGCTTCGTGCTGGGAGGGCGCACGGCGGGGCCGTGGCTCACCGCCTTCGCCTACGGCACTTCCTATTTTTCCGCCGTGGTCTTCGTGGGCTACGCCGGGCAGTTCGGCTGGAAGTACGGCGTGGCCGCCACCTGGGTGGGCATCGGCAACGCCCTGCTGGGCTCGTTGCTGGCCTGGGCGGTGCTGGGCCGCCGCACCCGGATCATGAGTCAGCACCTGGACAGCGCCACCATGCCCGAGTTCTTCGGCAAGCGGTTCGGGAGCAAAAAGCTGAAGCTGCTGGCCTCGGCCATCACCTTCGTCTTTCTGATCCCCTACACCGCCTCGCTGTACAACGGCCTGTCCCGGCTGTTCGGCATGGCCTTCCACATCGACTACGCCGTTTGCGTCATCGTCATGGCGGTGCTCACCGGGGTGTATGTCATCGTGGGCGGGTATATCGCCACCGCCATCAATGACTTCATCCAGGGCATCATCATGATCTTCGGCATCTGCGCCGTCATCGCGGCGGTGCTGTCGGCCCAGGGAGGATTCTCCCAGGCCCTGCTGAGCCTGGCCCAGGTCAGCGACCCCGCCGCCTCCCCCGCTCCGGGGGCCTTCACCTCCTTCTTCGGACCCGACCCGGTGAACCTGCTGGGGGTGGTGGTACTCACCTCCCTGGGCACCTGGGGCATGCCCCAGATGGTCCAGAAATTCTACGCCATCCGCAATGAGAAGGCCATCGACACCGGCATGGTCATCGCCACCGTCTTCGCCGCCATCGTGGCGGGGGGCTGCTATTTTCTGGGCGGCTTCGGCCGGCTGTTCGGCGACCAGGTGGATGTGGCCGCCGAGGGCTATGACGCCGTCATCCCCGCCATGCTCTCCGGCCTGCCCGATGTGATCATCGCCGTCGTGGTCATCCTGGTGCTCTCCGCCTCCATGTCCACCCTATCCTCCCTGGTGCTGGCCTCCAGCTCCACCCTGACCCTGGACTTCCTGAAGGACAGCCTGGTCAGGGATATGAGCGAGAAGGCCCAGGTGTTCGTCATGCGCTGCCTCATCGTGGTGTTCATCACCATCTCGGTGGTGCTGGCCCTGGTGCAGTACCATTCCAATGTCACCTTCATCGCCCAGCTCATGGGGGTGTCCTGGGGGGTGCTGGCCGGCGCCTTCCTGGCCCCCTTCCTCTACGGCCTGTACTGGAAGCAGGCCACCACGGCGGCCTGCCTGTGCTCCTTCGCCTTCTCCACCGTGTTCATGCTGGCCAACATCGCGGTGGGCGACCTGTTCCCGCCCCTGCTGCAGTCGCCCATCAACGCCGGCGCCTTCTGCATGGTGGCCGGGCTGGTGATCGTGCCGGCCGTCTCCCTGTTCACCCGGAAGCCCGACCAGACCCTGGTGGACGACGCCTTCGCCTGCTATGAGCAAAAAGTGCTGGTGCCTCAGCGGGAAGCCCTGGGCGACCGCCAGTGAGCGCTCCGGCGGAAAGAGAGTGTTTTTTCATGGTCATCGACTTTCACACCCACGCCTTTCCCGAAGCCATCGCCGCCTCCACCCTGGAAAAGCTCAGCGGCATGTCCCACTCCGCCCCCTTCACCGACGGGACGGAGGTCGGCCTCTCCGCCTCCATGGCGCAGGCGGGGGTGGACCTGTCCATCGTGCTGCCGGTGGCCACCAGCCCCCGGCAGGTGCCCCGCATCAACGATGCCGCCGCCCGGACCAACCAGCGCACGGCGGAGACCGGCCTGTTCTCCTTCGGGTGCATCCACCCGGACTATGAGGACTGGCGGACGGAGCTGGACCGCATCGCCGCTCTGGGCCTCAAGGGGGTCAAACTCCACCCGGTCTATCAGGGGGTGGACCTGGACGACCCGCGCTATCTGCGCATCCTCACCCGGGCCGGCGAGCTGGGCCTGGTGGTGGTCACCCACGCCGGGGCGGACATCGGCTTCCCCGGCGCGGAGCACTGTATGCCCGCCGTGGTGCGCCGGGCAGTGGAGCAGGCGGGGCCGGTGACCCTCGTGGCCGCCCACATGGGGGGCTGGAAGCGGTGGGAAGAGGCCGCAGAGCAGCTGGTCGACCTGCCGGTATACCTGGACACCTCGTTCTCCATCGGTTCCATCCGGCCCCTGGACGACGGATACTACGCGCCAGAGGAGCTGCAGCTGCTGGATCAGGAGCAGTTTATCCAGATGGTCCGCCGGTTCGGCGCCCAGCGCATTCTCTTCGGCACCGACAGCCCCTGGAGCGGCCAGCGGGAGAGCGTGGACTGGATCCGCGCCCTGCCCCTGACCCGGGAGGAGAAGGAGGCCATCCTGTCCGGGAACGCCCGGAAGCTGCTGGCCTGAGCGGCAGAAAAAGGGCCTGCAATCCTCCGTGCAGGGGCGCATGCTTACGGCAGAGGTCACTGCGTCCGCAATTTGAAAAACGAGGAGAATGATTCATGATTCGGGAGATCTGCAAGGACGAATTCTTTCTGTCCCGGAGGGCGGAACCCGCCACGCCGGACGATCTGCCTGTGGCGGCGGATCTGCTGGAGACGCTGGAGCACCACAAGGACGGCTGCGTCGGTATGGCGGCCAACATGATCGGCGTAAATAAGCGCATCATCGCCTTCGACAATGAGGGCGCCTATATGGTCATGTTTAATCCGGAGATTATCCGGCGGTCGGAGCCCTATCAGGCGGAGGAGGGCTGCCTGTCCCTCACCGGCACCCGCCCGGCCAGACGGTGGAGATCCATCAAGGTGCGCTGGCAGAATGAGAAGTTTCAGGAGCGCCTGAAAACCTTTACCGGCTGGACCGCCCAGATCATCCAGCACGAGATCGACCACTGCGAGGGGATCATCATTTAAGGAGGTCTTGTCCCGTGAAGCTCGCCATTCTCTCCGATACCCACGGCCTGCTGCGGCCCGAGGTGCTGGAATATCTGCGCACCGCCGACGCCATCCTCCACGCCGGAGACATCAACACCCAGGCCATCGTGGACCGCATGGCGGCCATGGCGCCGCTGTACATTGTCCGGGGCAACAACGACAAGGCGTGGGCGGAAGCCCTTCCCCACGACTGCACTGTCACGCTGGGCGGCGCGACCTTTTACATGGTCCACAACAAAAAGGAAGTCCCGGCGGATCTCAGCGGCGTGGACGCAGTGGTGTTCGGCCACTCCCACAAATATGTGCAGGAGGAGCGGGACGGCCTGCTCTGGCTCAATCCCGGTTCCTGCGGTCCCCGGCGCTTCCACCAGGAGATCACCATGATGACGGCGGAGGTGGAGGGCGGAAGGATCGCGGTCAGCAAAATCCTGATCCCCCACGAGGCGAAGTGACGGACACCCCCCAGGAGAGACAGAGAGGAAGCCTATGAAGACGGAACATTTTGCAATCGACCGAACGCCGGCGGTGCTGTACGGGGCGCCCGCGGACAGGGCATATCTGTTCCTCCACGGGCAGCTGGGCTGCAAGGAGGAGGCGGAGGCCTTCGCTCAGGTGGTCTGCCCCAAGGGGTATCAGGTCTTGTCCGTCGATCTGCCCGGACACGGGGCGCGCCAAGGGCGGGAGGAAGCGCTGGTCCCGTGGACGGCGGCGGAGGAGATCCGGGCGGCGGTCCGCTGGGCACAGGGCCGGTGGCCGTCCCTCTCCCTGCGCGCCAACAGCATCGGCGCGTACTTTGCCATGCTGGCCGTCGACGCGCCGGACAGGGCCCTGCTGGTGTCGCCGGTCCTGGATATGGAGCGCCTGATTCTGGACCGGATGGACCGGGCCGGAGTGACCGAGGAACAGCTGCGGGAACGGGGAGAGATCGCCGCCGCCGGAGAGACACTGTCCTGGGCATATCTGTGCTGGGTGCGGGAGCATCCGGTCAAGGGCTTGAGCTGCCCCGTACACATCCTCTACGGCAGCCGGGACGATATGATCCCCCGCCAGACGGTGGAGGCGTATGCCCGCCGTCCCCAGGTGTACCTTACGGTGGCGGAGGGCGGCGAGCACTGGTTCCACACCGCCGGGCAGCTGGCCGCCCTGCGGGCCTGGGAGGCGGCAGCCGTCTCGGAGTTCACCGCCCGGCGGTGAAAGAAGCAGAAAGCCGCCCGGAACCCCTGAATTTCAGAGGCTCCGGGCGGCTGCCCGATTTGTTCACTCCCCCCGGCGCTGCCGGATGGCAAGATAGGCAAGGACACACAGCGCCGCAAAGGCCGCCCCCAGGCAGGGGAAATAGATGCTCTGGGGCAGCTGCGCCACGGCCGGATGGCTCAGCACGCACAGGGCGGCAAACCCGCAGCAGGCCAGCGCGCTGAGCAGGATGTAAAAGGGCTTCCGGTTTTCCGTGAGCTCCCAGGCGCTGTCGCAATGCTCCCGGCGCTCCAGATGGCGGAGCAGCGTCTCCTGATCCTCCATGCCCTTGACGAGGAAATAGGTGCGCCGGATCACCTTCCGGTTGGGGTGGCGCACCCGGCAGACCAGGGCGTAGTGGGAACGATTTTCCCGGATGTGTTCCACCTTCAGAATCTCGTCCGCCCCGGCGGGCAGGTAGGGCGACTCCGCGAGGTTCCGTAGGAACCGCTGTATCTCCATCGTGGCGGCGGCATGGGACAGGATGTCCCGGCCGCGGTAGACCAGGCGTCGGGCGTCCATAGCAAAGAGCCGGTCCCCCTCCATCAGGAAAAAGACGGTGGCATCCCCTGTGGAACGCCGGCCCAGTCCCACCGCCAGAAGCACGGCCAGCGCCGTACACCCCAGGCAGAGGACCAGGGAGACCAGCTCCATCGGCCATCCCATAGAAAGTCCCAGCGCCGTTCCGCCGCAGACGAGCAGTATCGCCAGCACCACAATGCCGGCGATGCCGCCCAGGGTGCGCGGGCCATATCGGCTCTTCTTGCTGGTGTCCGGAGACATCCAGATGTGTATGACCGCTCCCTGCATCGTTTCCTCCGTGTTCTGTCCGTCTTTTTCCCGCTGACAAAGCCATCATAGCACACCGGGGCTCCTGCGGCAACCACAGAGTCCCTCTGCCCGCCGCACATTGAGATGGTCATTCCCCCGTTCCGGCGGCAGCTCCGCCATTGTAACCGCGCAGGATTCCTGTTATAATGGCCCCATCAGGCGTCTGCGGGCGCTCAGAAAACCGGTGAAACAGGGCAGGTGATGGATATGGACGCGTCATACGAGACAGAGGCACTGCGGCAGAAGCTTCTGGATGAGATCTGGGCCGGCGGATGCGCCGGCCTTGGCGCCATGCTTCTGGATGAGGAGGCGATCCGGTCGGCCGGGCCGGAGCAGCTGAGAGCGCTCGCCCGGCAATATGGGATCCAGTGAGAAAATCATCGGAGGGATCAGATCATGCAGACATCCACAGACCTGAAGGGCCTGCTGGCCTGGATCGACCGAAGGGGCTATCCCGCCTATAAGGAGACCAAAGGCGCCTATCAGTTCCCCGGCTATGTGCTGTCCATCGACCATGTCCAGGGAGACCCCTTCGCCGCTCCCTCCAAGCTGAGCATCCACATCGCCGGGAAAACGGCGGGCTTCCCGCCCGAGCTGTACCGCCTGCCCTGCCAGCGCATCGCCCTGCAGGACGAGCTGACCCGGCAGTTCGGGCGGCAGGCCGCCCAGGCCTCCGGCCAGGCCAGAGGCTCGGGACACAGCGGGCTCATCTCGGTGAGCCGCTGCGGCCAGGAGGTGCTGGAGCGCACCGCCTGTGTCCTGGACCCCGGCAGTGGGGACCTGGTACTGCGCCTGGAGGTGGGCTTCCCCGCCAACGGCCGGACCATCAACGCCCGGGAGCTGGAGAAGATCCTCTTCGACCTGCTGCCCCGGTGCGTGGAGAGCTCCCTGCTGTACCGGAACCTGGACCGCCGGCGGCTGCAGGGGGTGGCCGACCTGGCGGAGGACCAGCACTTCATCCGGGAACAGCTGCCGAAGCTGGGGCTGTGCGCCTTCGTGGCGGACGGCAGCGTGCTTCCCCGGGAGAGCGGCATCTCCCAGCGGCCCATGAAGGGCGCGGTGCCCTTCGTCTCCCCGGAGGAGCTGGCGGTGGAGCTGGACCTGCCCCACCGGGGAAAACTCCGGGGAATGGGGGTCCCCCGGGGGATCACCCTCATCGTGGGGGGCGGCTACCACGGCAAGTCCACCCTGCTCAAGGCCCTGGAAGTGGGGGTGTACGACCACATCGCCGGGGACGGCCGGGAGTATGTCATCACCGACGACACCGCCGTGAAGATCCGCTCGGAGGACGGCCGGAGCATCCGGCGCACCGACATCTCCCTGTTCATCAACCATCTGCCCAACGGCAAAGACACCGCCGCCTTTGTGACCGAGGACGCCAGCGGAAGCACCTCTCAGGCTGCCAATGTGGTGGAGAGCATGGAGGCGGGAAGCACGCTTCTGCTCATCGACGAGGACACCAGCGCCACCAACTTCATGATCCGGGATGCGCTGATGCAGCGGGTGATCCACCGGGACATGGAGCCCATCACCCCCTTTATCGACCGCATCCGGGAGCTGTATGACCGCCACGGCATCTCCACCGTCATCGTGGCGGGAAGCTCCGGCGCCTATTTCCACATCGCCGACCACATCATCCAGATGGACCGGTATATTCCCCGGGACATCACTGCCCGCGCCAAGGAGGAGGCCCAGGCCTACCCGCTGCAGAGCGCGCCTTTGGCTCCGGGCCCGCTCCCCAATTTTGACCGCCGCCCCCAGGCATCTCCGGAATTTCGGAGCGGCGACCGGGTCAAGCTGAAATCCCTGGGCCGGGACGGGGTGTCCCTCAACCGGGAGACCATCGATCTGCGGTATGTGGAACAGCTGCGGGATGGAGAGCAGTCTGCGGCTCTGGGGTATTGTATGCTCTATGCCCAGCGCCACCTGCTGGACGGCAGACGGACTCTGCGCCAGGTGGTGGAGGCGCTGGAGGCGGTGATGGAGCGCGAGGGGCTCTCCGCCCTGTGTGAAAGCCGGTCCAGCGTTCCCTTCCTGGCCCGGCCCCGGCGGCAGGAGATCTTCGCCTGCTTCGACCGATACCGCGGCCTGCGGCTGTAACGAGACAATAGAAGAGGGAGGCTGTCCCCAATGGGGACAGCCTCCCTCCTGTTTCTGCGTCTCAGTCCGAACGCGCGGGTCGCTTCCGCTCCCAAAAGAAGGCGCGCAGACGGCGGCATCAGCCGTTCAGATTCCGGATGGCCTCCTGGGCCGCCATCTGCTC
>CALWZP010000047.1 GCA_944386055.1 uncultured Oscillospiraceae bacterium
ACACTCTATTGCGGAAGCACCAGCCTTGTTTCATTTCTCGTTGGTGCCTTTCGCGGAAAGGCATGGTCATATATGATTCCACTTTCATTCCACTTTTCGGCAAAATCGGCAAAATTGGAAATTTCCCATTTTCGTACTTTGGGAAACAAAAAAAGACTTGAAACCGAAGTTTCAAGTCTTTTTTCACTCTCTCGAGTTGGTGGAGATAAGCGGGATCGAACCGCTGACCTCTTGAATGCCATTCAAGCGCTCTCCCAGCTGAGCTATACCCCCATATCAATTTGTGGTGCGGAGCGGCAAAACCTGTTCGGTCGCTCGACGCAAGTAGTATCTTAGCAAAAAGAGCGCAGTTTGTCAATCCTTATTTTTTGTTTTTTTCATTTTCCTTTTATACTGAAAAAATCTGGTATAGAAGCCGCCGCCTGCAGCCTCCCTTTTTACATATGAAACGCATCGTCCGGCTCCGCTCCCATGGCCAAATCCCCATCGTTCCCCACTGTGCTCCCAGCCTGCTCCCAAGCATACCTGCGGCGCGGGCGGAGGGCAGTCTGACAACCTCAGGCCCGCCCACGCCGCAGTCCCCATGCAAGCCGGCCGCGCGTTCAGCGGTCCGTCTGCCGCAGCTTGTCCAGCAGCAGGGCCAGCGCCCCCACTGCCGCAGCGGCCGCGGCCAGCGCCGCCACCGCCCGCAAGAGCTTCTTCATCGTCCATCCCTCCTGTGTCGCTTTAATCTTCTTTATGTCAACTTCTTGGTCTGGAAATACATCTGGCTCCAGCGCGTCTGGTCCAAGTCCTCCTCTGCCGCCAAATGTCTTTCCATTGTCTATCATGTCGCAGAAATATGGCAAATTTATGGGGATTTTGTGTGCAGTTTGTGAATTTTCTTTCTGTCCCCCTTTCCCGCCTCTCTTCACAAAAAGTTTACATAACTTTAATGTCGCTCCTATTGCATTTCCTCCGGCCCGGTGCTATACTGTACCTAGATTCCACAGAAAGGAGGAGAGGCTCATGAATTGGAATGTGTATGAACCCGCAGCGGATCTGGATGACCTGATTTTTGACGAAAATCGCCGTGTTCCCAGTGAGCGGTAATTTCCGCCAACAAGTGTTCTCCACACTGCTGCAAGCACAGTGTGGTTTTTTTATACCCACAGGTCCGCCCCTGACGGACCGCATCAAAAACAAAGTCTCCGCCGGCAGGTACAGACTCCGGCGGAGGCTTTTTTCTGTCACAAGGCTCAAATGGAAAAGCGCCCGGTCCCCTCAAAAAGGGGCCGGGCGCTCTCCCGTTCTCCGGTCTTATGCCGGCAGCACATCCGCGTAGGTCAGCAGGTTGTACAAAATAGCAGCGGTCTCCTCCCGCAGGGCGGCGCTGTCCGCGTCGATGGATGCGGCGTCCTCCCACAGCAGGCCGAAGTTCTCGCACATGCTGACGGCGGGGAGGGCCCAGTCGGAGAAGCCGGTCAGCGACGCGCCCTGCTCCTGAGTGTACTCCCCGGCGTAGGCGTACAGGTCCATATTCAGCCAGGCGCCCACCTGGGCCAGGATGGCGATGAGCTCCTCCCGGGTGAGGGTGGCATCGGGGCGGAAGGTCCCGTCCTCATACCCGGCAATGAAGCCCGCCTCATAGATGGCGTTGACGGCGTCGGCGTACCAGTCTCCCTCCTCCACATCGGAGAAGTGGCCGCTCTGGGCGGGGGTGATGCGCAGCAGGGAGGCCAGCAGCGCTGCCAGCTCCCCCCGGGTGAGGGTATCCCCGGGGCGGAAAGCGCCGTCCCCGTCACCGGCCAGCAGTTCATAAGTGGCCAAGGTGTCGATGGCAAAGACATACTCGCTGTCCGCGGTATCGGTGAAGCCCCGGTCCTGAAGGGTCAGCCCCCAGCGCTGGGCCACATACTGGGCGTCAGAGGCCTCCCAGGCGGTGCCTCCCTGGCCGTACTCCACCACCGCCGCCGGGGGCAGCGCCTCCAGCAGCTCGGTGAGGGCGGCGCGGGTCTCCTCCCCCGCCGCCTCCTCCAGGTCGATGTACCAGGTGACCCCCGAGATGGTCAGGGCCATCTGGTCCCGGCTGTCCGCCGGGACTGCCGCCGACATCAGGGTGGCCAGGGCCGCCGCCGTCTCGTCGGACACCAGAATATGGGGAATCACCCCGATCTTGTCGTTGGTGGTGCCGTTGGGGGAGAAGAAGCGGTAGGTGGTGACCTTCAGCGCGTCCCCATCCTGGAAATAGTCGGGATACACCGCGTCGGTGAGCAGCAGCTGGGCCACCCCCTTGCCGAAGGTGCGGCTGCCCACCAGGGTGCCCGCGTCGTAGTCCCGGATGGCGGCGGCGAACAGCTCCGACCCGCTGGCGGAATAAGGGGAGGTGAGCACCAGCACCGGCTTCTCCGTCAGGCGCTGGAAGCCCACGGGGGCGAAGGTGTAGTTATAGTTGCCGTCCCCGTCCCGGAAATAGACCATCACCCCCGGGCCGATGAAATAGGCCGCCGTGGTGGCCGCCGCGTCCGAGGTGCCGCCGGGGTTGGTGCGCAGGTCCACCACCCAGTTGTCCGCCTGTTCGTCATAGGCCGTCATGCCTTCTGTGAAATGGCCGGCAGTCTCCTCCCCGAAGCTGTCGCAGAGAATATAGCCCTGTCCGCTGGGGAGCAGCTCCACCGTGGTGTGGGGGATGGCCACCTCCCGCCGGGTGACGGTGACCTCCATGGTGGTGCCGTCCGCCCGGAGGATGGTGAGGGTCACCTGGGTACCCGCCTCCCCCCGGATCAGGGTGGTGGCTGCGTCCCCCATCCCCGCCAGGGACTGCCCGTCGGCGGCGATGATCAGATCTCCGGGGACCAGTCCCAGCTCCTGGGCCGGGGAGTCGTCCAGGATGGAGGAGATGAGCAGCCCCTGGTCGGTGATCTGGCTGGCCACGCCGATGCCCACCACGGTCTCGTCATTGACGCTGTTCACAAAGGCCTCATATTCCTCCGCCGTCATATAGGTGGTATAGGGGTCGCCCAGGGCGGCCACCATCTCCTCCACAGTGGCCAGGTCCTCCAGTCCCTGGGGCAGCTCGTCCACATAATAGACATCCAACAGCTGGTAGGCCTGCTGCGGGGTCAGGGCAAGGGCCGACGGGGTCAGGACCAGCACCAGCGCCAGCAGCGCCGCGCCCGCCCGGGCCGCAAATCTACGGGTCGTGTTCAATGCAGTCGTCTCCTCTCAGTGTCCATGTCCATGCGCCGGGCGTCCCGGCGGACGCCCGGCCGTGCGGATCTTCAGCGGCGGATGATCTCCTCCCGGCGGGGACCGGTGGAGTACATCACGATGGGCACCCCGATCTCCTTCTCCAGGAAGGCTACATAGTCCTTGGCCTGGGCCGGGATCTGCTCCGGGTCGGTGATCCCCCGGATGTCGCACTTCCAGCCGGGCAGGGTGGTGTATACCGGCTTGGCCCGGCTCAGCTTGCAGGAGACGGGGAACTCCCGGGTGATCTCCCCGTCGATCTCATAGCCGGTGCACACCTTGATCTCATCCAGATAGCCCAGCACATCCAGGCAGGTGAGCACCACCCCGGTGGCGCCCTGCATCCGGCAGCCATAGCGGGTGGCCACCGCGTCGAACCAGCCCACCCGGCGGGGCCGGCCGGTGGTGGCGCCGTACTCCCCCTTGTCGCCGCCCCTGCGGCGCAGCTCCTCCGCCTCATCCCCGAAGAGCTCGCTGACGAACTCGCCGCCGCCCACCGCGCTGGAGTAGGCCTTGGTCACCGCGATGATCTCCTTCAGCTCGGTGGGCGGGATGCCCGCGCCGATGCAGCCGAAGGCCGCCACGGTGTGGGAGGAGGTCACCATGGGGTAGATGCCGAAGTCCGGGTCCTTCATAGTGCCCAGCTGCCCCTCCAGCAGAACGGTCTTTCCCTCCTCCAGCGCCTGGTGCAGGAAGGTAAAAGTGTCCGCCACGAAGGGGCGGATCAGCTCCCGCTGGCGGACCATCTCGTCATAGAGGGCCGCCGGATCCAGGGCCGGCTTGCGGTACAGGTGGACGATTACCGCGTTTTTCAGGGTGCAGACCTTCTCCAGCCGCTCCTTCAGCAGCGCGTCGTCGAAGAGCTCGCACACCTGGAAGCCGATCTTGGCGTACTTGTCCGAATAGAAGGGGCCGATGCCCGACTTGGTGGAGCCGAAGGCCTTGTCGCTGAGCCGCTCCTCCTCATAGGTGTCCAGCAGGGGGTGGTAGGGCATCATCACCTGGGCCCGCTCGGAGACCAGGATCCTGGGCCGGGGCACCCCCTGGGCAACCAGCTGCTCCAGCTCGTCGTGGAATTTCTGGATGTCCAGCGCCACCCCGTTGCCGATGATGTTGGTCACTTCGGGATAGAACACGCCGGAGGGCAGGGTATGCAGGGCGAATTTTCCATAGTCGTTGATGATGGTGTGGCCCGCGTTGGCCCCGCCCTGGAAGCGGATCACCACATCCGCCTGCCGGGCGAACAGGTCGGTGATCTTCCCCTTCCCCTCGTCGCCCCAGTTGGCGCCTACGATCGCTTTCACCATAAGTCGTACCTCCATGAGCCGGGATTCGCAACCGCTGTGCGGATTTGCCTTATCCGGCCCGAGTCAACACTTCTTTATTATAATGGATGATCGCGCCGGACGCAAGAGGGAAGCCGCCCTGATCCAGGCCGGATTAACGCGGAAATCAGCGGATTTTGCTCTCGCAATCTTCCCGCCGGTGTGGTATAATACCGGCATAAGTTCCGTGAAGGGGGACCGGGCGCTTCATGCGCAGGCATTTGCCCCGCAAACGCCTGATGCCGATATTGCACTGCAGCCCGAAGGCCGGCGAGGCCGGCAGAATTGTTTCCATCTCTCCGCCAGGGGCGGAGAGCCCTGAAAAGGAGTGTTATCCATGCGCGTTGTAATCAAGGTGGGCACCTCCACCCTGACCCACCCTACCGGCAACCTGAACATCCGGAAGGTGGAGCAGCTGTGCGCGGTGATGAGCGACCTGAAAAACGCCGGGCACGAGCTGGTGCTGGTGTCCTCCGGGGCCATCGGCATGGGGGTGGGCAAGCTGGGGCTGGACCAGCGCCCCGACGATATGCCCACCAAGCAGGCCGCCGCCGCGGTGGGGCAGTGCGAGCTGATGTATGTGTACGACAAGCTGTTCTCCCAGTACCACCATGTGGTGGCCCAGGTGCTGCTCACTGGCGGGGACATCAACGACCCTCACCGGTGCACCAATGTACAGAACACCCTGGCCAGGCTGCTGGCGCTCCGGGCGCTGCCCATCATCAACGAGAATGACGCGGTGTCCACTGACGAGATCGGGGTGTCCACCACCATCGGGGAGAACGACACCCTGTCCGCCATCGTGGCCCGCCTGCTGGAGGCCGACCTGCTGATCCTGCTCAGCGACATCGACGGGCTGTACACCGCCGACCCCCACAAGGACCCCTCCGCCCGGCTGATCCCGGTGGTGGAGGAGCTCACCCCCGAGATCCTCGCCCTGGCGGACGGCAAGGGCTCCAAGCTGGCCAGCGGCGGGATGGCCACCAAGTTGAAGGCCGCCCGCATCTGCATGGAGGCGGGGTGCGACATGGTCATCGCCAACGGCGCCCAGCCCGCCCAGCTCTACGACATCCTGGACGGGATCCCCACCGGGACCCGCTTTGTGGCAAGGAGGATGGACACATGACATCCACACACGATCTTCTCCTCGGGGCCCGGCAGGCCCGCACCGCCCTGGCCGGGGCGGACACCAAGACGAAAAACCGGGCCCTGGAGGCCATGGCGGACGCCCTGCTGGCACATACGGAGGACATCCTGGCCGCCAACGCCCAGGACATGGAGGACGCCAGGGGGCACATCTCCCAGGTGATGCTGGACCGCCTGGCCCTGAACGAGAGCCGCATCGCCGGCATGGCGGACGGCCTGCGGCAGGTGGCCGCCCTCCCCGACCCGGTGGGCCGGGTGCTGTCCACCGTGGAGCGCCCCAACGGTCTTGTGATCCGCAAGGTGTCGGTGCCCATGGGGGTCATCGCCATCATCTATGAGAGCCGGCCCAATGTCACCTCCGACGCCGCGGCCCTGGCGCTGAAGGCGGGCTCCGCCTGTGTGCTCCGGGGCGGTAAGGAGGCCTACCGCTCCGCCCGGGCTATCGTGGACGCCCTGGGCGCCGGGCTGGGCCAGGTGGGGCTGCCCCCCCAGCTGATCACCCTGGTGGAGGACACCAGCCGCCAGTCCGCCCACGAACTGATGACCGCCGTGGGATTGGTGGACCTGCTCATCCCCCGGGGCGGAGCGGGGCTGATCCGCGCCTGTGTGGAGCAGGCCACCGTTCCCTGCATTCAGACGGGCACCGGCATCTGCCACATCTATGTGGACAGGGACGCCGACCCGGACATGGCGGTAAGCATCGTGGACAACGCCAAGACCAGCCGCCCCAGCGTGTGCAACGCCGCGGAGGTGTGCCTGGTCCACCGGGACATCGCCCCTGCCTTTCTGCCCCTGCTGCGGGAGCGGCTGAAGGGGGTGGAACTGCGCCTGGACGGAGAGGCCGCCGCCCTGGTCCCCGGCACCCCGGCGGGGGTGCGGGACTTCGACACCGAGTTTCTGGACTACATCCTGGCGGTGCGGGTGGTGGGCAGCGTGGAGGAGGCCATCGAGCACATCGGCTGCCACTCCACCGGCCACAGCGACTGTATCGTCACCTGGGACCGGGCGGCGGCGGAGAAATTTTTGACCCAGGTGGACTCCGCCGCGGTGTACTGGAACGCCTCCACCCGCTTCACCGACGGGGGGGAGTTCGGCCTGGGCTGTGAGATGGGCATCTCCACCCAGAAGCTCCACGCCCGGGGCCCCATGGGTCTGGAGGAGCTGACCACCTATAAATATATCATCCAGGGGAACGGCCAGATCCGCTGACCGCCCCATCCGTACACAGAGGAGGGACCTTTTATGGCAAAGTATCAGTTCGGCTTCATCGGCACGGGAAATATGGGCGGGGCGCTGGCCAGCGCCGTGTGCCGCCGGGCCGCGCCGGAGCAGGTCATCCTGGCCAACCGCACCCCCGCCAAGGCGGAGGACCTGGCCAGCCGGCTGGGCTGCGCCTTCACGGTGGACAACGCCACCGTGGCCCAGAACAGCCGTTTTCTCTTCCTGGGCGTGAAGCCGCAGATGATGGCGGATATGCTCAAGCAGATCGCCCCGCTGCTGAAAAAGCGCGCCGACCGCTTCGTGCTGGTGAGCATGGCGGCAGGGCTTGCCTGCCGCCAGATCCAGAAGATGGCCGGGGGCCCCTATCCCGTCATCCGCATCATGCCCAACACCCCGGTGGCTGTGGGGCAGGGCCTGATCCTGGTCACCGCCGGCGCCGGCGTCACCGCCGACGAGGTGGCCGATCTCTCCGACGCGCTGTCCGCCGGGGGCACCCTGGACCGCATTCCCGAGGAGCTGATGGACGCCGCCTGCGCCATCTCCGGCTGCGGACCCGCCTTTGTGTATCAGTTTATCGAGGCCATGGCGGACGGCGGGGTGGCCTGCGGGCTGCCCCGGGACAAGGCGCAGCTGTACGCGGCCCAGACCCTGATGGGCGCGGCGGGGCTGGTCCTCTCCAGCGGCCGTCACCCCGCCGCCCTGAAGGACGCGGTATGCAGCCCGGGCGGCAGCACCATCGCCGGCGTCCGCGCTCTGGAAAAGGGCGGGCTGCGCGCCGCCGTCATGGACGGGGTGTGCACCGCCTTCGACCGCACCAGGGAGCTGGGCTCCTGAGTCCGTCTTTCCGCATCCTCTCAAGGGGGGCCGGCTTTGCCGGTCCCCCTTTTGTCGTTCCGCGTCCCTTATGTAAAATCTCCTTCTCAGATATTTTACATATCTTTCACCTTCCGGGGGATGCGGATTTTACATTGCCTTTGTATCATTCACACCGTGGCAAACAGAACAACGCCAACAATTCACAAGAAAAGAGGAATCTTACCATGAAAAAGATTTTGGCCTGTCTCCTCGCCGTGATGATGCTCGGCGGGCTGACCGCCTGCGGCGGCAACGACGAGCCCCAGCAGTCTGCCGCCAACTCCCCCGAGGCCTCCACCCCCGTTGAGTCCCCCGACGAGAGCCAGGCTGCCGCTCTGTCCGGCACCGTCAACACCGACGGCTCCACCTCCATGGCCGATGTGATGGCCGCTTTCCAGGAGTCCTTTGGCGACATGTACCCCGATGTGACCGTGAACTACTCCGGCACCGGCTCCGGCTCCGGCATCACCAATGTCCTGGCCGGCACCGTGGACATTGGCCTGTCCTCCCGTGCGCTGACCGACGAGGAGAAGGCTGAAGGCGCCGTGGAGAACATCGTGGCTCTGGACGGCGTGGCCATCGTAGTCAACCCCGAGAACACCGTCACCAACCTGACCATCGAGCAGATCGCCCAGATCTACACCGGTGAGATCACCAACTGGTCCGAGCTGGGCGGCGCCGACGCCCCCATCGCTGTCATCGGCCGTGACGCCGCCTCCGGCACCCGCGGCGCCTTCGAGGAGATCGTGGGTGTTGAAGATGCCTGTGTCTACACCAACGAGTACGAGTCCACCGGCGAGGTGATCGGCTCCGTGGCCGGCAATCCCAACGCCATCGGCTACGCCTCCCTGTCCGCTGTGGACGACACTGTGACCGCTGTGCAGGTCAACGGCGTGGCTCCCTCCGAGGCCACTGTGGCTGACGGTACTTATGAGATCCAGCGTCCCTTCGTCATGGTCACCAAGGAGGGCACCGAGCTGTCCGAGGCCGCCCAGGCCTTCCTGGATTGGGCCATGAGCGCCGACGCCGCCGACGAGGTCGTGGCCGCCGGCTGCGTCTCCCCCAACGCCTGAGCTGAATTTCACGACTGCCATAACCAGAACAAGCCCCCGCTCGGGTGGGGGCTTGTTCTGGCATGTAACACCTCTGCTGGGAAGAGGCGCGAAGCCTGATTCGCGCTCCTTCTCAGCAGAGGAGCCAAGAAAGGGAAAGTTGGTTTTCTATGAATGAACAATCTCTGGGCAATTCCCCTGCGGAGCCCGTGCAGAAGGGTCCCCGGCGAAAGGGAGCGCGCCCGCTGGAGTCGGTGATGCAGCTGATCTTCTTCATCTGCGGCTTCATCGCCATCGCCTTCGTGCTGATCATCACCATTTATCTGATCATCTCCGGCCTTCCCGCCATCCGGGAGATCGGCCTGGTGGACTTCCTCTTCGGGACGGAATGGGCCTCCACGGCAGAGGAGCCCAAATTCGGCATTCTGCCCCTGATCCTCACCTCCATCTACGGCACCGCGGGCGCCATCATCATCGGGGTGCCCATCGGCTTCCTCATGGCCGTGTTTCTCTCCAAGGTGGCCCCCCGGCGCCTGGCCAATGTCATCCGCCCCGTGGTGGACCTGCTGGCCGGCATCCCCTCCATCGTATACGGTCTGGTGGGCCTGATGGTGCTGGTCCCTTTTATCCGGGAGACCTTCAACACCGCCGCCGGCGAGAGCCTGCTGGCCGCCATTGTGGTGCTGGCCATCATGATCCTGCCCTCCATCATCTCGGTGTCCGAGACCGCCCTCAACGCGGTGCCCAAGGAGTATGAGGAGGCGTCCCTGGCCCTGGGGGCCACCGACATCGAGACCTATTTCCGGGTCTCCGCCCCGGCGGCCAAGAGCGGCATCGCCGCCGCCGTGGTGCTGGGCGTGGGCCG
>CALWZP010000048.1 GCA_944386055.1 uncultured Oscillospiraceae bacterium
GTAGAAATCGAATGGAAAATCTGACGGGCTAACCCCCGCCGTACCTTATCCCTTTGTGCCCTTGTCTATATCAGCGAACTCTATTTTCCGGAGAAGTGCGTCCGGTTCATCGCGGTCAATGATGGCGTGGACTCCCTGGTGGAGAGCAGCAACGACTTCAACCCCATCCGCAACTGGGCAAACGAGCTCCACGCCAAGGACACCAGCAAAAAGGTGCGGGCCATCAAGAGGATGCAGGCGGAGCGCGGGGAGCGTTCTGGCTCCAAGCCCCCATACGGCTATAAGAAAAAAGACGCACAGTCCAAGGAGATCATACCGGATGAGGCGACTGCCCCTGTGGTATGCCGGATCTTCGAACTGTGCGCCGCCGGGAAAGGGCCCAACCAAATCGCCAGAATCCTGACCGGAGAACAGATCCTGAACCCGACCAACCAGTACTACCAGGCTACCGGGACAGCCTGCAACCACCTGGACACGACTCGCCCCTATAGCTGGTGCGGCAAGACGGTGGCAAATATCCTGGAGAACATCGTTTACCTCGGCCACACGCTCAGCATGAAACACACGACGCTCTCCTACAAGAACAAAAAGCAGATCAAAAGACCGGAGAGCGAGCAGATCCTGGTGAAGAACACCCACGCGCCGCTGGTGTCGCAGGAGCTCTGGGAGATCGTTCAGGAGGTGCGCCGCCACAAGCGCCGCCCGCCCAAGCACATGGAGGAGCCGAATCTATTCTCTGGCTTGGCCTACTGCTCCGACTGCGGACAGTACCTGGTGCTCTGCCGGACGGAGAAGATGCGGGAGGATCAGTATTACTTCCGGTGCTCCACCTACGGCAAGCGAGGGAAAGATGCCTGCACCCCTCACCAGATCCGGGAGGTAGATCTGAAACAGATCGTACTGGACGATCTGCGCAGGGTGACCCACTTCGCCCGGATGAAGGAGCGGCAGTTCGCGGAGTACATCAACCAGAAGAACACGCTGGAGCTGCGGCGGGAAATCAACCGTGTGCAGAAGGAGCTGGATGCCATGCGCCGCCGGGACGGAGAACTGAGCGCCCTGTTCAAACGGCTCTACGAGGACAATGTGCTGGGTCGGGTGACCAACGAGCAGTTCCGGATGCTCTCCGCCGACTACAACGGGGAGCAGAAAGAGCTGGAGTCGGCCATCCCTGCGAAGGAGGAGCAGTTAGAGCGGCTGAAAGCCTCGGTCGCCAATGTGGACGCCTTCATCGAGAAGGCCAAGCAGTACACCGCCATCGACGAGCTGACGCCCCAGTTGCTGAGGCTGTTTATCCAGCGCATCGAGATCGGGGAGCGGACGAAGAAGCACTCCCGCTCCGCCGGCCAGAGCGTCCGGATCGTGTACCGGGATATCGGTGCTCTGGATACGCCCATGCGGGAGGGCGACCACGCACCGCGCATGACCAAAGAAATCACAGAGAAAGAAGCAATCATCCGATTGCTGGCATGAAAACACAGAGGCGGACGGCTTCCGCCGTCCGCCTCTGTGCCTGACAATTCACCCGGTTCAGAAAATGTACCTATGGGAATCATCAGAAGCAGATGTCCTTTTATTTTGGTGGAGGCGAGGGGAGTCGAACCCCTGTCCGAAAATATGTCCACGGGAACCTCTCCGGGCGCAGACGGTTATTTACATTCCCTTACCCAGGCGTGAGCCGTCACACTCAGGGGCTTGGTAGCTTCATGATGCATGGCACGCGCAAAGCTTAGCGTACTCACGTCCGCCACTCATCGACGCCTGATCCGGGCCCGTGGCCCTGCCCGGTCAGACGGCTGCGTTAAGCCGCAGCGAGAACTACGTTGTTGTCGTCGTTCTTTAATTTATAAGGTGCCCGTTTTTAGGTGGTCAGGCGCCACCGCCCGCTTTTCCCGCTTCCACATCCCCGTCGAAACCAGTACGCCCCCTCGTCGCCGCAAGCTTCATATCCTTTGCTTCCGCCCGAATGGGGAAAGCTCACGCATGGGCATGGGGGATCTGGGTGAGGACGGCCGGTGTGGCCGGTCTGCTGCCCGCCGGGTCACCGGACCGGCAGACGATTTATGGGCCGTGGTCCCCGCCCCGCCGGGGGCGGGGGCACGGCGGTGTGCTCCCCGGACGCGCGGCGCCCGGGGGAGACGCTGAGATCAGTAGCGGCCGTAAGGGTCGGCCAGCTTGTTGGGCTCGGGATAATCCACCCCGAAGGTCTCCACGGTGACCTTCTTCATCCGCTGGTCCTCCATGGGCCGGTCGTTCCGGGCGGTGGGGGTGGAGGCGATGGCGTCCACTGTATCCAGCCCCTCGGTCACCGCGCCGAAGGCGGCGTACTGGCCGTCAAGGAACTCCCCGTCGGCGTGCATGATGAAGAACTGAGAGCCGGCGGAATCGGGGGACTGGGACCGCGCCATGGACAGCACCCCCCGCTTGTGGGACAGGTCGTTGGCCACGCCGTTGGCCCGGAACTCCCCCTTGATGCAGTAGCCGGGACCGCCCATGCCGGTGCCCTGGGGATCGCCCCCCTGGATCATGAAGCCGGGGATCACCCGGTGGAAAATCAGCCCGTCATAGAAGCCCTGCTTCACCAGCGAGATGAAGTTGCGGGCGGATTCAGGCGCCAGGTCGGGATAGAGCTCCAGCTTGATGATGCCGCCGTTCTCCATCTCGATGGTCACGATGGGATTTTGTGCCATGATTTGTCGTCCTCCTCGATCTTATCTGTTTCTCGTCTTCAGCGCCCGCTCCATCTCCCGCTTGGCGTCCTTCACCGCGGCGGCGGCGCGCTTGTCATACAGCTTCTTGCCCCGGGCCAGGCCGATCTCCACCTTCACCAGGGAGTGCTTCAGGTACACGGACAGGGGCACCAGGGCGTACCCGTCCTGCTTCACCTTGCCCTGGAGCCGGAGGATCTCCCGCTTGTGCATCAGCAGCCGGCGCACCCGGCGGGGGTCCCGGTTGAAGATGTTCCCCTTCTCATAGGGGCTGATGTGCATCCCATGGATGTGGATCTCCCCGTCCTTGGCGATGCAGTAGGAGTCCTTCAGGTTCAGGTTCCCCTGGCGGATGGACTTCACCTCGGTGCCGGCCAGTTCGATGCCGGCCTCGAACCGGTCGTCGATGAAATAGTCGTGAAAGGCCTTGCTGTTTTTGGCGATGATCTTGACATTTTCTGCCGGCATGGCGATCCCTCCTCTGGCTCAGGGATGTTAGTATATCACACCCCGCTGGAAAACACAAGCCGGAGGCGTCTTTCAGACAAAAAGAGACAAAGGGGATCGTCTCCCCGAATCGTCACTTGTCGCTGCGCTGGGTGTCCCGGACATAGTACTCCGAGTTGTCGCTCCCCTCCGCCTTGCAGTCGAAGCGGCCCAGGGACTTGATGAGCTTGGACAGCTTGGAGAAGCCGTAATTCCGGGGGTCGAAGTCGGGCTGCTTCTTCAGCAGCAGATTGCCCAGCTTGCCCATGTGGGCCCACCCGTCCTCATCGCACAGGTCCTCCACCGACTCGGCGACGAGCTCCGCGATGTCGTGGGCGCCGTCGCCGCTGTCCTTGGCCTTCTTGCTCTTCTTGGCGGGCTTCTGCTGGGCGGCGGCCTCCTGGGCGGCGGTCTCCTCCGCGGCCTGGCGGGCGGCGGCACGGATGACCTCGATATACACGAATTTGTCGCAGGCCACGATGAAGGGCTTGGGGGTCTTTTTCTCCCCCATGCCGTACACCTTCATCCCCGCCTCCCGCAGGCGAACGGCCAGGCGGGTGAAGTCGCTGTCACTGGACACCAGGACGAAGCCGTCGCAGTTGCCTGAGTACAGCAGGTCCATGGCGTCGATGATCATG
Source organism: uncultured Oscillospiraceae bacterium (assembly GCA_944386055.1). Classification (GTDB taxonomy): domain Bacteria; phylum Bacillota; class Clostridia; order Oscillospirales; family Oscillospiraceae; genus CALXCT01. The sequence goes on from CALWZP010000048.1 coordinate 3,833, forward strand.
GCGGAGTCGGTGGAGTTCTTTCCTGTGGTATAGCCATACTGCTGGATGGGCGTGATGGCGCACTCCAGCAGGATGGATTTCCAGCTGGCCATGTTGGGGGTGGTCCAGTCCCCGTAAATGCGTTTGACGGTGGGGGTGCCGTACACCGCCACCTCCGCCATCACATCCTTCATGGCGGTGCGGGAGGCGTTGTCCGCGTCGATGAGAACCGCCAGCCGCAGGTCCTTTTCACTGCTGGTCTCTGCCATGCGATCCGCTCCCCTCCGTCAGGCTTCCAGCGCGGAGATGCGTTCCACCCGGCGCTGATGGCGTCCGCCCTCGAACCCGGTGGTCAGGAACACCTCGGTGATGCGCTGGGCCATGTTCTTTCCGATCATCCCCGCCCCCATGGCCAGCATATTGGCGTCGTTGTGCCGCCGGGTCATCTCGGCGGACAGGGGATCGGAGCACAGGGCGCAGCGGATCCCCTTCACCTTGTTGGCGGCGATGGAGATGCCGATGCCGGTGGTGCAGATGACGATGCCCCGCTCACAGCGGCCTTCGGCCACCTCCCGGGCGGCGGCGGCCCCGAAGTCGGGGTAGTCGCAGCTGTCGGTGCTGTGGGTACCGCAGTCCACCACGGTGTGCCCCTGCTCCTCCAGCCAGCTCTTGAGAAATTCCTTCAGGGGATATCCCCCGTGGTCACAGCCCATGGAGATTTTCATAATTTGAATTCCTCTCTTTCGTATTGTTTGATCCCTCACAGAGGGATGCCCCGGGGCTCCCGCCGGCGGTAGACGGTGACCGTCCGGAACCCCAGCTCCCGCAGCAGGTCCATGGCCTCCGCCACGCCCAGCCCCACATCCTCCGGGCGGTGGGCGTCGGACCCCACGGTGACCTTTTCGCCCCCCATCTCCCGGTACAGCGCCAGGGTGTCCCGCCAGTCGGCCACGGTGCGCCCCCGGTAGGTGTTCACTTCCACCCCCCGGCCCTGGTCCAGCACGGCGGTGAAGATCTCCCGCAGCACCGGCCGGTGGGGCTCCAGGGAGACCTGCTGCCCGTCCCGCATCACCATATACCGCAGGGGGTAGATGATGTGCCCCAGGCTGTCATACAGCCCCAGCCGGGCCACCTCCAGCAGGCTGGAGAAGTAGTCCGAGAGCATCTCATGGCAGAACTCGGGACTGTCATACTGTTCAAAGTAGAAGTCGCCGCCCCCCAGCGCCTCGCTCTTGTTGTGCACCGATCCGATGACGAAGTCGGGGTCCCCCGCCTTCAAAATGGCGGCGGCGTGGGTGGGGGAGACATGGGCGCCCCCCAGCTCCAGCCCCAGACGGAGGGTGAAGGAGCCGTCCTCCAGGGACCGGGCGGCGCGGTACTGCTGCAGGATGTCGCTCCAGTCGAAGGTGAGGGTGCGCTGTCCATTCAGGTCCAGCAGGTCGCAGTGGTCGGTGATGCACATCTCCCGCAGCCCCGCGGCCTTGGCGGCGGCGGCCATCTGGGAGATGGGGACGGTGCCGTCGGGAGAACAGATGGAGTGGGTGTGGTAATCGGTGAGATACATCGCTGCGCCTCCCTCTTAAAACGGCCAGGCGGGGAACCACCGCAGGAAGTTGGTGGTGTACCAGGTGGGGACGAACACCCCCGCCAGCACGGGGTAGAACGCGGCGAACAGCGCCGTGTTCCCGATGGTCATCCCGTACACCGCCAGCCGCCAGCCCTTGGCCCGGCGGTCCATCAGGTCGTTGAACACATAGCAGATCAGCAGCACCAAGAACAGGATGGAGGGGAAATAGTGGTAGTTGAAGGTGGTCCGGGTGATGAGCATCCAGGGCAGCAGCTGGGAGCAGTACCCCAGCACCAGGAACAGCGCCTTGCCGCACCGACGGCGGAACAGCTGCACCCAGGTGATGATCAGGCATACCAATCCCAGCCAGCACACCACAGGGCTCCCCATGGCGGCGATGGCGGACTTGAGACCCTGGGCCGCATAGGTGTCCATGTCCCGGAAGTAGAGAATGGGCCGGGCGTCGAAGATCCACTGGTACCACCGGGAGGAGTAAGGATGGGGGGAATTCTCCCCTGCGTGGTAGCTGAACATGAACTGCTGGTTGTGGAGCATCTCCCGCACCACATTGGCAAGGCTGGCGTCCCCCTCGGCGGCGGCATAGGGGATGTAGCTGGCCGTGTAGATGATCCCGGGAATGACCACGAAGGTGACCACCGACCACGCGATGCACTTCCACGCCCAGGGCCAAAATCCCCGGCCGTTCCAGTCCCGCCCCTTGGTCCACAGATTGAGGAAATAGAGGATCACCGCACCGGCGGTGCCGTACACCACCGTCCACTTGCTGGCGCAGCCCAGCCCGAAGGACAGCCCCGCCAGAAACAGGGGCAGCAGGGAGCGGCGGAAGGGGGTGCCCGGCGCCTGGCTCAGCCAGCGGTACAGGAAGAAGTACAGGCACAGCAGGAAGAACACCCCATAGGTGTCGATGGTGGCCAGCCGGGTCTGAGAAAAGTGCATGAAGTCAAAGGCGAACAGCACCGTGCCGCAGAAGGCCAGGGCGGTCCGGCCGAAGAGGTTCTTCAGGAACACATACAGGATGGGCAGCATCAGTACCCCGAACAGCGTCCCCATGAACCGCCAGCCAAAGGGGGTCATGCCGAACAACTGGATGCCCAGGGACATGATCAGCTTGCCCAGGGGGGGGTGGGACACCTCATAGGGATAGGCGCCGATGGTATGCTCATAGGCGGTGCGGGGGTGATAGATCTCATCGAAATAGGCGCTGTTCTCCCAGCCGATCCGCTCCGGAACCGTGTCCTGCTCGTCAAACAGGGCCATGCCCTCATACCGGTCGGCGGCCACCATCCCCTGGAGGATGCGCCCCGAGTCCGCCATGGTGCCGTCTGCGCTGTACACCGCCAGCTCCCCCAGGTACAGCCCGGTGTGGCGGGAGGAGATGTCCTGACAGGTGAGGCGGAGATAGCGGGCGGCCACCGGCTCGGGGGCCTGCCAGTCCGTGTCTCCCTCCTCCGCCTCGGCGTTGCCGGGGTAGAGCTCGTGCCACTTAAGGATCTGGTTGTACGCCTGGTCGATGGTGGCGTAGTCGCGGTAGGACTCCCCGTCCAGCGAGACCTCCACCAGCACCTCGCCGGAGCCGATGCCGGTGTAGTAGACGATGCGTCCGATCTCCATGTCCTGCCCCAGGTCGAACTCCAGCACAGTGCTCTCCTCCTCAAAGCAGTACCAGCTCTGGGGGTTGGTGAGGCTGCCCAAATGGAAGAAGGCCACAAAGGCGTATACTGCCGTCACAATCAGCAGGGGCAGGGCGTCCCGCCGGGTCATGGGGTGGCACCGGGCGGTGAACCGCACCCGGTCGGGCCGGCTGGTCCGGGTGAGCCATTCCAGCGTCCCCGGCCGGGGACGCCTCACCACACAGTAGTAGACCGCGAAGCCCGCCACGCACATGATGCACAGGATGGGGAACAGGATCACCGGGCTTAAATTGTTCCAAAGCTGCGCCATAGCGCTCCTCTTTTCCGCCGGTGCTCCCCGGCTCTGGCGACTGGGCGCCGCTGAGAGCCGCGGCGCCGGCAGGTCTTATTTTAGATGGTTTTCCCCGCTTTGTAAAGCCTTTTCCCCACTTTGCCCCCGGGGGATGTGGAGGGTGAACCGCCGCCCCCGGCAGGTGAGCAGCCCCTCCCGCTGCAGGCGGCTCAGCTGGGTGCACATGGCGCATCGGTCCACCGAGAGATAGTCCGCCAGCTGCTGCCGGTCAAAGGGAATGGTAAAGCTGTCCCGGCCGCAGTGCTGCCGCTGGGAGGAGAGATAGCTGAGCAGTTTCTCCCGGGTGGTACGCCGGGTAATATGGCGGACCTTTTCGTTGAGGCGCAGGTTCTTTCGGGCCAACAGAAAAATCAGGTTGTCCATCAGCTGTCCCCGCACCGGCCCGGGGAGAATGCGCAGCTCCTCCAGAGAAAAAAGGAGAACTCTGCTCTCTTCTCCGGCCATCACTCCCACCTCAAGTGGGACGCCGGCACAGGCATAGGCCTCTGCGAAGCAGTCCCCCGGGGGGATGTCCGCCAGGATCACCCGGCCGCCGAAGGCGTCCTCCTGGAGGATATGCAGCCGTCCCTCCGTCACCACCCCTACCCGGCCCGTCCGGTCCCCAGGGCGGAACAAAAACTCCTCCCGGTCCAGCCGCCTCCGGAGAGGCGGCGCGGCCGCCATCAGCCAGGCCAGCTTCTCCGTCTCCAGGCCGGCGAACAGGGGGCAGCGGCTCAGAATTGCGAGCTCGTCCATATTTTTCTCCTTCCTGTTGTTTTTACAACTTTTTTGATGCCCCTATTGTAGTATACTGACAGGGAAAACACAAGAGAATTTCGCCGCGTTTTATCCGCGGCCCGGTTTTAGAAGGAGGAATGCCGCATGGTGCGGAAGATCATCCAAATCGACGAGGCGGCGTGCAACGGCTGCGGCCTGTGCGCCCAGGCGTGCCACGAGGGGGCCATCGCCATGGTGAACGGAAAGGCGAAGCTGTTGCGGGAGGACTACTGCGACGGGCTGGGGGACTGCCTGCCCGCCTGCCCCACTGGGGCCATCACCTTCGTGGAGCGGGAGGCCGCCCCCTATGACGAGGCGGCGGTGCAGCGTGCCCGGGCTGCCGCCCAGCCCCACGCCGGAGGCTGTCCCGGCGCCGCCGCCCGCCGGCTGGGCGGGCCTGCCGCCGTCCCCGACGGAGAGGCGGTGCCCAGCCAGCTGCGCAACTGGCCGGTGCAGATCAAGTTGGCCGCCCCCAACGCCCCCTGGCTCCAGGGTGCCCATGTGCTGGTGGCCGCCGACTGCTCCGCCTTTGCCTACGGGGATTTCCACCGCCGCTTCCTGCAGGGGCGGGCGGCGCTGGTGGGCTGCCCCAAGCTGGACGGGGTGGACTATACGGACAAGCTGACCCAGATCTTCGCCAATGGCGAGATCCAGAGCGTCACCGTGGTGCGCATGGAGGTCCCCTGCTGCGGCGGTCTGGAGCAGGCGGTGCGCCGCGCCTTAGCGGCCAGTGGGAAGCAGATCCCCTGCCAGGTGGTCACCCTCTCCCTGGACGGAGGGATCCTCCCCCAGAGCTGAGGCCCCCTGCTGCTCCGACCTCATCCTCACACCCGGCATTCTCCCTGCGCAGGGCGCGGTGCCCCCGGCGCGCCCTCCGCAGGGGTGTTTTCCAGCCCCGCCCGGTCATCCGCGCACTCTGTAGGGGCGATTTTCAGCCCCGCCCGTATCCCCGCACATTCGTAGGGGCGGGTCCCAGGCCCGCCCGAAATTACCCGGCCCCCGCTCATGGACGGATCTCATCCGTCCGCGCATCTAAGCCTTGGGGCGCGAGAAGGTGAATCGGCCCAACGAGCCGAGAGAAACTGGCCTGGACCACGACTCCGGCGCGCCTTTCCGTAGGGGCGGACATTGTCCGCCCGTAATACCCGTATTCTTCGTAGGGGCTGGTGTCCCCGCCGTCCCGCAGCTCCCCGCCCTTCCGTAGGGGCGGGTCCCAGACCCGCCCGTGGACCTGTGCCCTTCGTAGGGGCGGCCTTTGGCCACCCGGGGGTGTGGGGGCCGCGCCCCCATGGGGGTCATAGGGGGCTCCGCCCCCTATACATCTAAAAAGGGCGGCGGGCGGGTTTAGAAAATTGGCGGGTTCAGAAAGAAACTGTGTTTTTCGGCTCCGTCTACCAAGCGTCTACCAAAACAAAGCCGCAAAGCACTGGGGTGCAAGGGATTGCG
>CALWZP010000049.1 GCA_944386055.1 uncultured Oscillospiraceae bacterium
TACGCCCATTTTTCTGGCAAAAGGAGGAATACATTCCCAGAAACAGGATGACAGGGCTGTACAACACCTGTGACAGGTCGGAAAAGGTTGTAAAAAGCCCCCAAAGCAGCAAAAAAGCCGCTCATTCGAGCGGCAGAAGTTCCCTTGGTAGACTTTTGGTAGACATTTTGCTTCTCCCGGACACCCCCATTCCCGCAACCCCTTGCGCCCCAATGCTTCCCGGCCTCGTTTTGGTAGACGCTTGGTAGACGGAGCGGAAAAACACAGTTTCTTTCTGAACCCGTCTGCCAATTTTCTAAACCCGCCCGCCCCCAATTTATGTATAGGGGGCTGCACCCCCTATAACTCCCGTGGGGGCGCGGCCCCCACACCCCCGGGCGGCCAAAGGCCGCCCCTACACAGGACCGAAATTTCGGGTGGGGCCTGGGGCTGTATTCCTGAACAGAGTGCGGCGGGCACGCTTATGCAAAAGAATACACCGGACTGACAGGGCCACCGGCCCAAGAGGAAACCGGCGGGGAAACGGATCAATCCACGGCAGGCTGAGGCAGGCGAAAGGCAACCATGGCCAACAGGGCGCTGGCGGCACCCAGCACGGCGCACAGCAGGAGCATGGCATCCACCCCCGCCCAGTCCAGCACCGCGCCGGGCAGCAGGCTGCCCATCATGCCGCCCAGGCCGTTGGAGGCCACCATCATCAGGCTCTGTCCGCGCACCCGGTCCGCCCGGGGGACCGACTCGCTGACAAAGAAGACGGAATCGGGGGTGAACAGCCCGTAGCCCAGGATCTGGACGGGCATGAAGAGGAAGATAAAGGACCAGTTGGGAGAGAGGAGGAACAACGCCGCCTTCACGGCGATGGCCGCCATGGCCAGCACTATCACCCGTCCGCTGCCCCAGCGCCGGTAGAGCCGGTTGAAGAGGAAGGCGGCGGGCAGTTCCCAGGCGGCCATCCAGAACAGAGCGGCCCCCAGCTCCCCGGTGCCGCCGCCCCGGCCGCCCAGGATGTTCACCAGGTAGTTGGCGGTGGGCATATAGGCGGTGAGCCCCAGGAACACCGCCAGCAGCATCAGGGTGAAGCGGGGGTTGGTACGCAGCAGCCGGAGCACCGACTGGGGCTGGGGCCCCTCCCCTGGGGCGGGACGCGGCCGGGCGTGGAAGGTGGGGAAGGTGAGGATCAGCGCTACCTCCACCACCAGCACCAGGAGATGGGCCCACAGGTAGGACTCCAGGCCGAACCGGGCCACCTGCCAGCCCAGGTACAGGCAGAACAGGGCATAGGCCATGGAGCCGATGCCCCGGCCCAGGCTGTACCGGATGTTCACCCCCACATTGATGAACTGGATGGCCATGGAGTCCATGAGGGGATAGACGGAGATCTCAAAGGCGCCGATCACCGCGAACACCGCCATGTGCTCCCACAGGGACATCCCGGGGAGGAAAATGAGCAGCAGATTGGCTCCGAAGGAGACTGTCAGGCACAGGGAGATCAGGCCCTTCAGGGGGAAGAGGGGATGCCGGTCCGCCCAGCCGCCCAGGATGGGCTGGGCGATCACCCCCGCCAGACAGCGGGCGGCCAGGATGACGCCCACCTCGCTGTTGGAAAAGCCCCGGCCCAGGAGCAGGGCGGTCTGATAGCCGCAGAAGGCGGCGAACATGGCCCAATATCCCGCCTGCATGACGAAGTAGTGGAGATTCAGCCGCCGGTCGGAGGCAAATTTCAGCTGTTTCTGCACGGAGAAAAGCACCTCGGTCTGATACGATATAGTGTCAGGGGCTGTCCGCCATGAGATAGCGGCCCGCCCCGGGGATGCGGGCGATGAGCCATGCGAAGGGGATGCTCAGCACGAAGAAGAGCAGGGCGAACAGGGCCGGCCCGAAGGGGGCGGGCAGGTCGGTGACGGTGATGCCGAACCACCGGAACACCAGCACCCAAATCTGATGGAAGAGGTAGATGCCGAAGGCGAAGCCGCCCAAGGAGCGTACTTCCTGCCGTCGGGAGCGCTCGTCGCTGATGCCCAGGACATAGCGGAACAGCACCGCCAGCCCCACCGCGGTGAACAGCACGCCGGGGGAGAGGGGGCTGCGCCACAGCTCGTCAGAGCCCCCCAGCACCCGGGGGCCCAGAAAGGTGAGCACCAGCCCCGCCACCCCCAGGATGTAGAGCAGGAACTCGGAGATCCGGCTGAGGGTGTAGTGCCCCAGGTACCAGCCCCCCACAAAGCAGCCGGCGTATCCCAGCACCAGGTGGACCTGCATCCGGGTGAGGAGGACGGGGACCACATCGCCGGGGCGTAGCTCCGCCCACACGGGGAGCACGCAGACAAAGATGAGGGAGAGCAGCAAGAAATACAGTACCTCCCACCGGTCCGCCGCCGCCACAAAGCGGCGCAGCACCGGCAGCACCAGGTAGAGCCCCATCAGAGGGTACAGCAGCCGCAGGTGGGACAAAGTATCCCCCGTGGCGGCCTGACGCAGCTGCTCCACAAAGCCCCACAGGGAGGGAGTGCCGCCCCCCAGCAGGGTGGAGAGCAGGGCGTACAGGGCGGTCCACACGATGAGTGTGACGAAGGCGGGGAGAAGATAGCCCAGGGCCATCCCCCCCAGGTCGCCGGCCCGGCTGTCCTCCAGGGCGGTGAGGCCCCAAAGCAGGAACAGGGCGGGGAAGACCCAAAGGGTGCAGCACTGATAGACGCCGTAGACCTGGTCCGCGGCGGCGGAGGAGCTCTCCGCCGCCCCCTGAAGAGCCAGGAGATACATGACGGCGCACAGAACGGTGAAAAAACGGAAGATATTGGGCCAGCTGGGGTTTCTGTTGGCGGAACGGGCCATCCGCGGTCCCCTCCTCTCAGAGCGCCCCGCCCCGGAGCCGTTGGGCGGCCCGCAGGGCGGTGGGAGTGGCGGCCAGGCCGCCGCGGCCGGTCTCCCGCAGGGAGTCGGGGAGCAGGGCCCCCACGCTGCGCATGGCGTCGATGACCTCGTCGCAGGGGATGGCGCTCTCCACCCCCGCCAGGGCCATCTCGGCACAGGCCAGAGCGTTCATGGCCCCGGCTACATTCCGCTTGACGCAGGGGACCTCCACCAGGCCGGCCACTGGGTCGCACACCAGACCCAGCAGGTTCTTCAGCGCCATGGCGCAGGCGTGGGCCATCTGCTCCGGTGTGCCCCCGTGGAGGGACACCAGGGCGGCGGCGGCCATGCCGGAGGCGGAGCCCACCTCCGCCTGACATCCTCCCTCCGCCCCCGAGATGGAGGCCCGGGCGGCGATGACCTGCCCAAAGCCGGCGGCGGCATACAGGGCGTGGACCATCTCCTGGTCAGAAGTGTGGTATTGAGACTGATAGGGGAGCAGTACCCCGGGGAGCACCCCGCTGGCCCCCGCGGTGGGGGCGGCCACGATGCGCCGCATGCAGGCGTTGCACTCCCCTGTCTTCATGGCGGCGGCGATGACCTGGGTGACGAAGCCGCCCACGATGGGGTGGGGACTGGACTCCACCCTGGCGGCGGCGCCCCCCACCAGCCCGCTGGCGGAGTGGCGGGCGGGGTCGTAGTCCGCCACGGCGGACTTCATAGCCTGCCACAGGGCGTCCATGCGGGAGAGAGACTGCTCCGGCGGGATGCCCTCCTCCTGGCAGTCGTGCTCCAGCACCGCCCGCCACAGGGGCAGGTCCCGGGACGCATCCAAAAGGCTCTCCACTGAATTGAAGGACATGTCAAACCCCTCCTTCCGGATCGAGATAGCGGACGGACACGATGCCGTCGGTGGTGTTCAGCGCCTGCAGCAGTTCCTCCGGGATGGGCTGGTCGCTCTCAATGACCATGGCGGCCAGGCCGCCCCGACCCTCCCGGCGCAGGTGGAGGGTGGCGATGTTTACCCCGTGGGCGCTGAGCAGATGGGCCGCCTCCGCCACGATGCCGGGCCGGTCCCGATTGCGCAGAAGAAGGGTGGGCAGGTCGCCGGAGAAGGAGACCTCCAGGTCGTCCACCCTGGTGACCTGGACCCGGCCGCCCCCCAGAGAGGCGGCGGTGACGGTGACAGTCCGTCCCGACAGGCCGGTGACGGTGAGCACGGCGGTGTTGGGGTGGGCGTGGGGGAGGGTCACCGAGCCGAAGGTGACCTCCAGCCCCACCTCCCGGGCCAGGACCAGGCTCTGAGGCAGGCGGGGGTCGTCGGCGGTCATCCCCAGAAGGCCGGCGGCCAGGGCCCGGTCAGTGCCGTGTCCCCGCCCGGTGGCGGAGAAGGAGCCATGGAGAAGGATCTCCGCCCGGACGGGAACCTCTCCCAGAAGAGCCCGGGTCAGCCGCCCGATGCGGGCCGCCCCGGCGGTGTGAGAACTGGAGGGGCCCACCATCACAGGGCCCATGATATCGAAGATGTTCAAAGCGGAGACCTCCTTTTCGGCAGCGGGTCCTGGGCCTGAAAAAACCGCAGTATGAGTACCCTGAGATTATAGCAAAAACCGGGGGGAAGGACAAGAAGGGGGAAAAATCATGGAATATCGCACAGAACAAAGGGGGGATGGGAGGGTTTTCCTTTACTTTTTGACGGGGAGGAGATACAATAAGGGCAGAAAATATCCCGCCGGAGAGCCGGCCTCACGGCGGGGGCAAGGAGGAATGGAAATGAAGCTGACCTTTTTCGGCGCGGCCCATGCGGTGACGGGGAGCTGCCACTGCCTGGAGGTCAACGGGAAAAGAATCCTCATCGACTGCGGGCTGCAGCAGGGAAGAGACGAGTACAACGACAACGCCCTGGATTTCACCGCCGGGGAGATCGACTGCGTGGTGGTGACTCACGCCCACATCGACCACTCGGGGCGCATTCCTCTATTGGTAAAGGAGGGCTTCCGGGGAGAGATCGTTACCACCCGGCTCACCGGGCAGCTGATGTCCATCATGCTGCGGGACTCCGCCCACATCCAGGAGAGCGACGCCCAGTGGAAAAACCAGAAGGGAAAGCGGGCCGGCCGGCCGGAGGTGGAGCCGCTGTACACCCTGGCGGACGCCGAGGCGGCGCTGCAGCAGGTGCGTACGGTGGAGTACGGCGAGGTGACCGAGCTGTGCCCCGGGGTGCGGGCGCGGTTTGTGGACGCAGGGCACCTTCTGGGCTCGTCGTCGGTGGAGATCTGGGCGGCAGAGGGGGGAGAGGAGCGCAAGCTGGTTTTCTCCGGAGATATCGGAAATGTGGACCAGCCCATCATCCGGGACCCCCAGCTGCTGAGCGAGGCGGACTATGTGGTGATGGAGTCCACCTATGGCGACCGGGACCACGAGGCACCGGAGAGCTACACCGAGGCCCTGGCGGACATCATCGACGAGACCTTCGCCCGGGGGGGCAATGTGATCATTCCCGCCTTTGCCGTTGGGCGTACCCAGGAGCTTTTGTACTTCATGCGGGAGATGAAGGAGAGGGGGCTGGTGAAGAGCGCCCCGGACTTCGCCGTGTGCGTGGACAGCCCCCTGGCCCGGGAGGCCACCCGGATCTTCTCCGGCGACCTCCACGGCTATCTGGACGAGGAGGCCATCGCGGTGCTCCAGGGGGGACAAAATCTGTTCACCTTCCCGGGGCTGCGCCTGGTGGAGAGCAGCGAGGAGTCCAAGGCCCTGAACCTGGACAAGAGCTCCAAGGTCATCATCTCCGCCTCCGGCATGTGCGACGCCGGGCGCATCCGCCACCACCTGAAGCACAACCTGTGGCGCTCGGAGTGCTCGGTGGTCTTCGTGGGCTATCAGGCGGAGGGCTCCCTGGGCCGGCGGCTGCTGGAGGGCGCCTCCTCGGTGAAGCTGTTTGGGGAGGAGATCGCCGTACAGGCCCGGATCTACAACTTCAAGGGGCTCTCCTCCCACGCCGACCGGGATCACCTCATCGCCTGGGCGGAGGCCTATCATCCCAAGCCCCGGCAGGTGTTCGTGGTCCACGGGGACGCCCCGGTGACTGAGCTGTTCGCCGACACCCTGAACCGGCAGGGTATCCCCGCCCACGCCCCCCTGTACCGGGAGGAGTACGACCTGCTGGCTGGGCGGAAGGTGAAGGAGGGCGTGGTGCTGGAGCGCCGGCAGACCGCCGGCGGCGCCGGGGCTGCCTCTCCCGCCTATCAGCGGCTGGCGGAGACCGGGGTACTGCTTCAGGATCTCATCGCCCGCAGCCGGGGGCGGTCCAACAAGGACCTGGCCAAGCTGGCCGACCAGCTCAAGCGCCTGATGGAGCAGTGGGACAGCTGACCTGTCCGGGACGAAAGGGAATACAGAGCGGAGAGAGGAAGTGCGCGGCATGAAGATCGACCGGAAAAAACTGAAGATCAGAGCCCGGCAGCGGATGCGGGATTGCCGCCCCGGGGCCATGCGGGTGGCATTGGTATACCTGCTGCTGACTGCGGGGGTGTCCATGTTGGTGGGGCTGCTGGTGCCCAATCCCTTTACCCAGTATCTGGTGTACACGGCGATGGGAGTGGATCCCTCCCTGGCTTTGACGATGTCTATGGGTACTACGGCAGCGATAAGCATTTTTATCCTTGTCCTGGTTTGGCTGTATACCATGGTAATGGGTTTTGGATACAGTATCTGGTCCCTGGGGACCAGCCGCGGAGAGGCGACGGGGTATGGAACTTTGATCTCTGGCTTCGGCATGGCATGGAAGGTGCTGCGGCTGCGGCTGTTTCTGGTGCTGCTGACCTTCCTGTGGTATCTGGCAGTGGCCATCCCCGTTTTGCTGGTAATGGCGCTGCTGGTCAGCGGGTTGGTTTTTGCCGGAGCCTATTTGGGCACGGACGGCGTGACCTATCTCAGCGGCTGGGCAGGGGTGGCGATCACTGTGGTGATGGTAGTGGCCTTCGTGGTAATCATGGCCCTTATGATACGAATTATGCTGCGGTATGCTCTGTGCGACTACACTCTGCTGGACCAGCCGGAGGCCGGAGTGCTGGCAGCAGTGCGGCGGAGCAAGGAGCTGATGCAGGGCCGGAAGTGGGAGTACTTCAAGCTGCAGCTGTCCTTCGTGGGCTGGTGGCTGCTGACATATGTGCTGATCCTGGTACCCGTGCTGGTGTGCTTTCTCTTGGCGATGGCCTCGCCACTGCTGGCGGCGGTCATGATGGTTTGGATGCTGCTGCTGGTGTTTCTGCTGCCCCTGGCGTTGGAATGCTGGCTGCTGCCCTATATATGTCTGACCTGCGCAGGGTACTATAATCAGCTGGTGGGAGTGGACGGCCCCGCCCATAAGGAGCCGGAACCGCCGGAGTGGGAATTCCCCTCCTTATAGCAAAATAATAAAAAACGCCGCGGGAGGCTCAATGGCTCTCCCGCGGCGTTTTTATTTGGCGTCACTCCAGCACGGCACCCCCGTGCGGCACTGGTGACCATTTTCGCATACCGGGCCAGATAGCCGGTCTTCTGCCCCGTGGGCAGGGCCCACGGGGGACCCCGGGCTCAAAATGCTCGGCGGAAGTGAATTCCGCCTGCGCGAATGGTTTTCCGATAGAAAACCATTCTGACGCGCTGGCGCGCGGGAAGGTCAAGACCGGCGGGGGAACCTTATTCCAGCACGGCGCCCCGTGCGGCACTGGTGACCATTTTCGCATACCGGGCCAGGTAGCCGGTCTTGACTTTGGGCTCGGGGCAGACCCACCTGGCCTTCCGGGCGGCCAGCGTGGCCTCGTCCACCTGCAGCTCGATCTTGCAGGAGGGAATGTCGATGGAGATGATGTCCCCCTCTTCCACCAGGGCGATGGGACCGCCCTGGGCCGCCTCGGGGCAGACATGGCCGATGGCGGCGCCGCGGGTGGCGCCGGAGAAGCGCCCGTCGGTGATGAGGGCCACGCTCTCCCCCAGCCCCATGCCCACGATGGCGGAGGTGGGGTTGAGCATCTCCCGCATGCCAGGGCCGCCCTTGGGGCCCTCATACCGGATGACCACCACATCCCCGGGGACGATCTTGCCGGCGTAGATGGCGGTGATGGCCTCCTCCTCGCTGTCGAACACCCGGGCGGGACCGGTGTGGGCCATCATCTCAGGGGCCACGGCGGAGCGCTTCACCACGCAGCCCTCGGGGGCCAGGTTGCCCTTGAGCACGGCGATGCCGCCGTCGGCGGAATAGGGATTCTCGATGGGCCGGATGAGCTCGGGGTCCCGGTTTACCACCCCTTCCAGGTTCTCGGCCAGGGTCTTGCCGGTGACGGTCATGACCGAGGTGTCCAGCAGGCCCTTTTTGGTCAGCTCCTTCATCACGGCATATACACCGCCTGCCTGCTCCAGGTCCTCCATATAGGTTTCCCCGGCGGGGGCCAGGTGGCAGAGGTTGGGGGTCCTGGAGGAGATCTCGTTGGACATGTCCAGGTCCAGCTCGATGCCGCACTCGTGGGCGATGGCGGGGAGGTGGAGCATGGTGTTGGTGGAGCAGCCCAGGGCCATGTCCACCGTCTCGGCGTTGTGGAAGGCGGCGGGGGTCATGATGTCCCGGGGCTTGATGTCCCTCTCCACCAGCTCCATGATCTGCATGCCCGCGTGCTTGGCAAGCCGCAGGCGGGCCGACCACACGGCGGGGATGGTGCCGTTGCCCCGCAGGCCCATGCCGATGGCCTCGGTGAGGCAGTTCATGGAGTTGGCGGTGTACATGCCGGAGCAGGAGCCGCAGGTGGGGCAGGCGTGCTCCTCGTACTCCTCCACCCCCGCCTCGTCCAGCTTGCCGGCGTAATAGCCGCCCACCGCCTCGAACATGTGGGACAGGCAGGTGCGCCGGCCGCTGCTGAGCTTTCCGGCCAGCATGGGGCCGCCGGAGACGAAGATGGTGGGGATGTTCACCCGGGCGGCGGCCATGAGCAGGCCGGGGACATTCTTGTCACAGTTGGGGATCATTACCAGCCCGTCGAACTGGTGGGCCATGGCCATGGCCTCGGTGGAGTCGGCGATGAGGTCCCGGGTGACCAGGGAGTACTTCATGCCGATGTGGCCCATGGCGATGCCGTCGCACACGGCGATGGCGGGGAACTCGATGGGGGTGCCCCCCGCGGCCCGGACGCCGGCCTTGACGGCCTCGGCGATCTTGTCCAGGTTCATGTGGCCGGGGACGATCTCATTGTAGGA
>CALWZP010000050.1 GCA_944386055.1 uncultured Oscillospiraceae bacterium
TTCGCCATCGTGGACGAGGTGGACTCCATCCTCATCGACGAGGCCCGCACCCCCCTGATCATCTCCGGCCAGGGGGAGAAGTCCACCGAGCTGTACTCCCTCACCGACCAGTTCGTCTCCCGCCTGAAGTGCGTGCGGGTGGCCAGCGTCAACGCCAAGGAGGAGGAGGACGAGACGCTGGACGCCGACTATGTGGTGGTGGAGAAGGACCGGGTGGCCACCCTGACCGCCCGGGGCATCAAGAAGGCGGAGGAGTTCTTCCACCTGGACAACCTGGCCGACCCGGAGAACACCACCATCTCCCACCACATCAACCAGGCCATCAAGGCCCACGGCGTGATGAAGCGGGACATCGACTATGTGGTGAAGGACGGCGAGGTCATCATCGTGGACGAGTTCACCGGCCGCCTGATGTTCGGCCGGCGGTACTCCGAGGGCCTGCACCAGGCCATCGAGGCCAAGGAGCATGTGGAGGTGGCCCGGGAGAACAAGACGCTGGCCACCATCACCTTCCAGAACTACTTCCGTCTGTATGACAAGCTCTCCGGCATGACGGGCACCGCCATGACCGAGGCGGAGGAGTTCGGCACCATCTACGAGCTGGACATCGTGGAGATCCCCACCAACAAGCCCCTGGCCCGGATCGACCACCCCGATGTGGTCTATAAAAACGAGCAGGGCAAGTACCGCGCCATCATCGACCAGGTGGTGGAGTGCCATCAGAAGGGCCAGCCCGTGCTGGTGGGCACCGTGTCCATCGAGAAGTCCGAGCTGATCAGCAAGCTGCTCACCCGCAAGGGCATCAAGCACAATGTCCTCAACGCCAAAAACCACGAGCGGGAGGCGGAGATCGTCGCCCAGGCGGGCAAGCTGGGCGCCGTCACCGTGGCCACCAACATGGCCGGCCGCGGCACCGACATCATGCTGGGCGGCAACGCGGAGTTCCTGGCCCGGGCCGACCTGCGCCGCGCAGGCATGAGCGACGAGCTCATCGCCGAGGCCACCGGCTATGCCGAGACGGACAACCAGGAGATCCTGGACGCCCGGCGGCAGTACGCTCAGGCGGAGGCCAAGTATAAAGAGGAGATCCAGGCCGAGGCGGAGCAGGTGCGCGCCGCCGGCGGACTGTTCATCCTGGGCACCGAGCGCCACGAGTCCCGCCGCATCGACAATCAGCTGCGGGGCCGTGCCGGCCGTCAGGGCGACCCCGGCGAGACCCGGTTCTACCTCTCCCTGGAGGACGACATCATGCGCCTGTTCGGCTCCGAGCGGGTGCAGAACCTGATGGAGTCCATGAAGATCGACGACGACACCCCCATCGACGCCAAGTTCCTCTCCGGCGCCATCGAGAACGCCCAGAAGCGGGTGGAGTCCAAGAACTTCCAGGCCCGTAAAAATGTCCTGCAGTACGACGATGTGATGAACACCCAGCGGGAGGTCATCTACAAGCAGCGCCGCCAGGTGCTGGACGGCGAGGATCTGCAGCAGTCCATCCGCAACATGCTCCACACCGTCATCTCCCGGGCCGTCCACGGCCACATGGGGGAGCAGAAGCATCTGGACGCGGAGAGCTTCCAGGCCGCGGTGGATCCCTTCCGGGCCATGTTCCTGGCCCCGGACGAGCTGCGCCTCACCGATGGGGAGCTGCAGCAGTATACCGCGGACCAGCTGGTGGACCTGGTGGACCAGAAGGCGGAGGAGCGCTATCAGCGCAAGGAAGAGGAGATCGGCTCCCCCCTGATGCGCGAGGTGGAGCGGGTGGTCATGCTCCGTGTGGTGGATGAGTACTGGATGGACCACATCGACGCCATGACCGAGCTGCGCCAGGGCGTGGTCCTCCGGGCCTATGCCCAGACAGACCCCGTGGTGGCCTATAAAAAAGAGGGCTACGAGATGTTCGAGGAGATGATCTCCGCCATCCAGGAGGAGACCATCCGCCGGCTGTTCCTGGTCCGGGTGCAGAACAACAATGTCCAGCGGGAGCGGGTGGCCAAGGTCACCGGCGAGTCCGCCGGCGGTGACGGCACCGTGAAGAAACAGCCCGTGAAAAAAGCCATTAAGATCGGCCGCAACGATCCCTGCCCCTGCGGCAGCGGTCTGAAGTGGAAAAAGTGCACCTGCAAGGAGTACCACCCCGATCTGACAGAGCAGTGATTCCCTCCGGCGGGCGGCGGACCGTCCCGCCGCCCGCCGCCCCTTTAATTTCCAACTCCTTATCTCTAATTCCCGGAGGTTCCTATGTCCTTCACCCAACACGAAATCTCGGGCGTCGTCTTTCGCACCGCCGGCGGTCTCCGCGCCGCCGGCGGCGTCGCCCATGCTTTTTCCACCCGGATCGGCGGCGTGTCCGGTGGG
Organism: uncultured Oscillospiraceae bacterium; assembly: GCA_944386055.1. Classification (GTDB taxonomy): domain Bacteria; phylum Bacillota; class Clostridia; order Oscillospirales; family Oscillospiraceae; genus CALXCT01. The sequence continues at coordinate 2,356 of CALWZP010000050.1, forward strand.
ATGTGGGCCTCCCTGAACCTGGGCGTCACCCGGGGGGACGACCCGGCGGCGGTGGAGGAGAACTACCGCCGCATCCGCGCCGCCATGGGCGGGGACGCCGCCGGGCCGCTGGTGAAGACCAGCCAGGTCCACGGCGCCCACATCCGCGCCGTCACCCGGGACACCCCCATCCTGGGGCTCCACGACCGGGAGCCGGAGGCGGACGGCCTGGTCACTGACCTTCCGGGGGTCACCCTGGCCATCTACTCCGCCGACTGCATCCCTGTTCTGCTGTACGACCCGGTCCGCCGCTGCGTCGCCGCGGCCCACGCCGGCTGGCGGGGCACCGCCGCGGCCATCGCCGCCCGGGCGGCGGAGCGCATGATGGCAGACTACGGCTGCCGTCCGGGGGATATCCGCGCCGCCATCGGGCCCGGCATCGGCCCCTGCTGCTTCGAGACCCACGAAGAGGTCCCCGCCGCCATGGAGGCGGCCTATGGCGCCGCCGCCGCGCCCTATCTCGCTCCTCTGCCCGGCGGGAAATTCAAGGTGGACCTGAAGGGGCTCAACGCCCTGGCCCTGCGGCAGGCAGGGGTGGAGGCGGCGCACATCGAGGTGGACGGCGAGTGCACCATGTGCCTGCCGGAGAAGTACTGGTCCCATCGCCGCCTGGGGGACCGCCGGGGCAGCATGGCCGCCCTGATCCAGCTTCTGTGAGGGGAGGGGTGCGTGTGAAACGGCTGTCCGCTCTGCTGCCCGCCCTGGCGCTGCTCCTGGCTCTGGCCGCCTGCACCCCCTCCGGGGAGGGATCGGAGACCCCCGGTCCCACCGCCTCCCCCCAGGAGAGCCAGCAGGCCGCCGAGGTCCCCTTTTCCCTTCCCTTTTACCCCAGTGCCTCCCTCCACCCCACCGAGAGCGCCAACCGCTCCAATCTGACCCTGATGCCCCTGCTGTATGAGGGGCTGTTCCAGCTGGACCAGTCCTTTCAGCCCCAGCCGGTGCTGTGTCAGAGCTATACCGCCTCGGAGGACGGCCTGACCTGGGTGTTCACCCTGCGCGCCGGCGTCACCTTCTCCGACGGCACCCCCCTCACCGCCCGGGAGGCGGCGGACAGCCTGCTCGCCGCCCAGGCGGGGCAGCGGTACGCCAGCCGCTTCTCCTCCGTCGTCTCCATTGAGGCTACCGGCGAGCTGGAGCTCACCGTCACCCTGTCCTCCCCCAACGGCGCGCTGCCCGCCCTGCTGGACCTGCCCATCTATCTGGAGACGGAGGCGGGGCAGTACCTGGGCACCGGCCCCTATGTGCTCACCCGGACGGAGGACGCCTGGACCCTCACCGCCCGGGAGGGCTGGTGGCAGGGGCTGGAGCTCCCCCAGGAGAACATCCCCCTCACCGCCATGGAACAGACCGAGGATCTGGTCCATGCCTTTGACACCCGGGAGATCGGACTGGTGACCACCGACCTCACCGGCACCGGAGCGGTGGGCTTCTCCTCCACCTACGAGGTGTGGGACTATGACACCACCGATTTTCTCTACCTGATGTTCAATACCCGCTCGGGTCCCTGCGCCGATCTGACCGTGCGTCTGGGACTCAGCCGCGGGGTGGACCGGACCAGCATCGCCACCTCCCTGTTCTCCCGGCGCGTCACCGAGGCCACCCTCCCCGTCTCCCCCGCCAGCCCCCTGTATGACGAGAGCATCGGGGCGGCCCTAAACTACTCGGTGGAGGAGATGGACCTGCTGCTCAGCCGCTGGGAGCAGACCCGCCCCCTCGTCTTTCTGGTGAACAGCGAGAGCAGCTTCAAGACCTCCGCCGCCCAGTTCCTGGCGGAGCAGTGGGAGGGCGCCGGAGTGGAGGTCCAGGTGGAATCGGTGGGCTGGGAGGAATATCTCTCCCGCCTGGAGGACGGGGACTTCGACCTGTGTCTGGCGGAGGCGGTGCTTACCCCTGATTTTGATCTCACCGCCCTGCTGGGGACCGGAGGGGCGCTGAACTACGGCGGCTGGAGCGACGCCCGGACGGACAATCTGCTCGCCGCCTTCCGCGCCGCCGGGACAGATGCCCGCGCCGATGCCGCCGGGGCCCTGTATACCCATCTGACGGAACAGGCGCCCATTACCCCCATCTGCTTCAAGCACCACTCGGTGCTCACCCAGTGGCGGGCAGTCACCGGACTGACCCCCACCCAGAGCAATGCGTTCTACGGCCTGAACTGGTCTGTTTCATAGAGAGGAAATCACAGACAACCTGAGAGGGGACGATGGAAATGAGTCAAGTGTATCGCTGCTATGTGGAAAAACGGGAGGGCTTCCGCCAGGAGGGGGAGCGCCTGTGCCGGGAGCTGCGGGAACAGCTGGGCATCGCCGGGCTTCGGTGGGTCCGGGTCCTCAACCGCTATGATGTGGAGGGGCTGACTCCCCAGCAGTACCAGGCCGCCCTGCCCGCCGTGTTCTCCGAGCCGCAGGTGGACCAGTACCACCTGGAACAGCTCCCTCCGGTGGAGGGTCCTCATGCCCGCCTGGCGGTGGAGCCTCTGCCCGGTCAGTACGACCAGCGGGCGGACTCCTGCGCCCAGTGCATCCAGATGCTCACCGGCGGTGAGCGGCCCCTGGCCGCCTCCGCCCGGGTGTATCTCCTGGGCGGGGAGCTGACGGAGGAGGAGCTGGGCAAGGTCCGCCGCTACCTCATCAACCCCGTGGAGAGCCGCCAAGCCGCCCCGGACAAGCCGGAGACCCTGGCGGGCAGCTACCCCGCCCCCGGCGATGTCCCCGTGCTGGAGGGTTTCACCGTCCAGGACGAAGCGGGACTGAGGGCGCTGCTGGAGCAGCTGGGGCTGGCCATGGACCTGGACGACCTGAAGTTCCTTCAGGCCTACTTCCGGGATGAGGAAAAGCGAGACCCCACCCTCACCGAGGTGCGGGTGGTGGACACCTACTGGTCCGACCACTGCCGCCACACCACCTTCTCCACCCACCTGGACCAGGTGGACATCGAGGACCCCCAGGTCCTGTCCGCCTACCGCCGCTATCTCTCCGCCCGCACCGAGGTCTACGGCCCTGAGAAGGCCGCCCGGCGGCCCCAGACCCTCATGGATATCGCCACCATCGGCACCAAGACGCTGAAAAAGCGGGGGCTGCTCCCCCAGCTGGACGAGAGCGAGGAGATCAACGCCTGCTCCATCCATGTCCCCGCCGTGGTGGACGGGCAGGAGCAGGACTGGCTGCTGATGTTCAAGAACGAGACCCACAACCACCCCACCGAGATCGAGCCCTTCGGCGGCGCGGCCACCTGCATCGGCGGCTGCATCCGGGACCCCCTGTCCGGCCGGGTGTATGTCCATCAGGCCATGCGCGTCACCGGCGGCGGCGACCCCCGGGTCCCCATGGACCGGACCCTGCCCGGCAAGCTGCCCCAGCGGAAGATCGCCCAGACCGCCGCCGCGGGCTACTCCTCCTATGGCAACCAGATCGGCCTGGCCACCGGCCATGTGGCGGAGGTGTACCACGAGGGGTACATCGCCAAGCGCCTGGAGTGCGGCGCGGTGGTGGGGGCCGCCCCCGCGTTCAATGTCCGCCGGGAGCGCCCCGCCCCCGGGGATGTGGTCATCCTCCTGGGCGGCAGGACCGGCCGGGACGGCATCGGCGGGGCCACCGGCTCCTCCAAGAGCCATGATCAAAAGTCCCTGAAGACCATGGCCAGCGAGGTACAGAAGGGCAACGCCCCCGAGGAGCGGAAGATCCAGCGGCTGTTCCGGAATCCCAATGTCACCCGGCTGATCAAGCGGTGCAACGACTTCGGCGCCGGCGGCGTCAGCGTGGCCATCGGTGAGCTGGCCGACGGACTGGACATCGACCTGGACGCGGTACGCAAGAAGTACGACGGGCTGGACGGCACCGAGCTTGCCATCTCCGAGTCCCAGGAGCGCATGGCGGTGGTGGTCTCTCCCCAGGACGCCCAGACCTTCATCAGCGCCGCCGCCGCGGAGAATCTGGAGGCCTATCCCGTCGCCGCCGTCACCGAGAGCCCCCGGATGGTGCTGCGCTGGCGGGGGAAGGTCATCGCCGACCTGTCCCGGGAGTTCCTCAACACCAACGGCGCGGTAAAGCACGCCGATGTCCGGGTGGCGCAGACCGACCGCAGCCATATGGGGGACGAGCTGTTCTCCTCCCTGCGGGAGATGGCCGCCAGCCTCAAGTGCGCCTCCCGCCGGGGGCTGACCGAGCGGTTTGACGGCTCCATCGGCGCGGGCAGCGTACTCATGCCCTTCGGCGGCCGGGATCAGCGCACCCCCGCCCAGGCCATGGCCGCGCTCTTCCCGGTGGAGCCCTGCCAGGAGACCGATCAGGCCTCCGTCATGGCCTGGGGCTTCGACCCAGACCAGTCCGCCGCCGACCCCTATGAGGGGGCTCACGGCGCGGTGGTCACCTCGGTGGCCAAGCTGGTGGCCGCCGGGGCGGACTATCACGGCGCCTACCTCTCCCTCCAGGAGTTCTTCGAGAAGCTGCGCCAGGACCCGGCGCGCTGGGGCAAGCCCTTCTCCGCCCTGCTGGGCGCCCTGGACGCCCAGCTGGAGCTGGGCTGCGCCGCCATCGGGGGCAAGGACTCCATGTCCGGCTCCTTCAACGACCTGGATGTCCCCCCCACCCTCATCTCCTTCGCCATCGCCCCGGTAAAGGCGGGGCAGGTGCTCTCCCCCGAGTTCAAGGGAGCGGGCCACCCGGTGTACGCCTTCGCCCCCCTGGCCCCCGGCGGCCGGGAGCAGCGCCTGACCTGGGACGCCTTCCTGGACCGCCACCGCGCCGGACAGGTGAAGGCCGCCTGGGCGGTGGAGAACGGCCTTGCGGAGGCGGTGATGAAGATGTCCTTCGGCAACGGGGTGGGCTTCCGGGCCGACCCCGGCGCTCCCGATCTGTGGCACACCCCCATGTACGGCGTCATCGTGGCCGAGATGACCTGTGAGATCGACCAGCCCGGCGTGGTGCGCCTGGGCGTCACCACCGACGACGGGACCATCGACCTGGGGGCGGACAAGGCCCCCATCGACGAGCTGCTCTCCCTCAACGAGGGGGTGCTGGAGGATGTCTACCCCACCCGGGCAGGGAGCTCGGAGCCCCTCCAGCCCATCTCCTGCCTGGAGCGCGCGCCCCTGGTCCGAACCCAGGGCATCGCCCGGCCCCGGGTGGTCATCCCCGTGTTCCCCGGCACCAACTGCGAGTACGACTCTGTCCGGGCCTGCCTTCGGGCTGGGCTGACGGCGGAGACGGTAAACATCCGCAACCTCACCCCCGACGACCTGCTCCAGTCCGCCGCGGAGCTGGAGGGAGCCATCCGCAAGTCCCAGATCCTCTTCCTCCCCGGCGGCTTCTCCGGCGGGGACGAGCCCGACGGCTCCGCCAAGTTCATCTGCTCCTTCTTCCGCAACCCCCGCATCGCCGACGCGGTGCACGACCTGCTGAAGAACCGGGACGGCCTGGCTCTGGGCATCTGCAACGGCTTCCAGGCCCTGGTGAAGCTGGGCCTGGTGCCCTTCGGCGAGATCCGGGACATGGACGAGAGCTGCCCCACCCTCACCTTCAACACCATCGGCCGGCACCAGAGCCGGTATGTCACCACCCGCGTCTCCTCCGTCCGCTCCCCCTGGATGCTCCTCAGCCAGGTGGGCGACCTGCATGCCGTCCCCGTCTCCCACGGCGAGGGCCGCTTCGTGGCGCCGCCGCAGGTCATCGCCGACCTTATCGCTCACGGTCAGGTGGCCACCCAGTATGTGGACGCCGCCGGCATCCCCTCCATGGACATCGAGGTCAACCCCAACGGCTCGGTGGAGGCCATCGAGGGCATCTTCTCCCCCGACGGCCGGGTGCTGGGCAAGATGGGCCACTCGGAGCGCCGCGGCCCCTATGTGGGAATCAACATCCCCGGGGAAAAGCACCAGCCCCTGCTGGAGTCCGCCGCGAAATACTACAAGTGAGCATCTCCGCTCCACGCAAAAAGAGGGGGCACACCCGCGGGTGTGCCCCCTCTTTCGTCCGCTTCAGCCCCTCGCCGCGTTCTTTACCATGACCATGACCTCCTGCCGGGTGGCCAGGCGCTGAGGCGCGCTGCCGTCGGTGATGCCCATGGCCACCGCCTCGCCGATGTGGCCCTTCGCCCAATCGTCCGCGGGCTTGTCCCCCTGGGCCGCCAGCCACCGCTGCATCAGCTCGTCGAACTTCTCGTCCGTCATGTCTTCGTCCTCCTCATTGTACTCCCGGGCGTCCACCCAGAAGTAGTATTTCACCTGACTCCGGAAGGTCCGGATATCCCC
>CALWZP010000051.1 GCA_944386055.1 uncultured Oscillospiraceae bacterium
CCACGGGTATGGGGTGCACCCCAAAAATAACGGGACGGGGCCGGGAATTGTATGTTTCCATCCATCTATTCCCAAAAATTGTCCCCCGGCGCGCAAAAAAGCGGTCAGGGTGTATCATTGGATACACCCTGACCGGTTTCGTCGACGCCGGGGCTGGTCCGTCCGGTGGGGGAGGAGAAAGCATGGCGGGGCGGGGAAAGCCGCCTGCTCTGCCGGCTCTGGGAGAAGTCATCCCTCCGGCGCGGGAGGGGGGAGGAGCGTCAGCGGCGGTCCGCTGAAGGAGAGAACATGGTGGGCCAGACGGAGAGCGGCATCCTCATGACTGATGAGGAGAACGGGGGCCTCCAGCTCCTTCAGGGCGGCCATAAGGCGGGTCTGCCGGGCGGGGTCCACACCGGCGAAGGGCTCGTCCAGCAGATAGATCCCGCCGCCCAGCGCCAACGCCCGGGCCAGCGCCAGCCGGCGCTGCATTCCGCCGGAGAGCTGGTGAGGCCACTGATCCGCCTCACCCTCCAGCTCCGCCAGGGCCAGCCAGCGGTCCCGCTCCCCCCAGCGGGAGCGGGGAAGGACATCGGTGATCTGTTCCCCCACGGTGCGCCAGGGCAGCAGGCGGTTTTCCTGAAAGAGAACCGCGGCCGGAGAGGGCATCCCCTCCACCCGACCGGCGTCGGGAGATTGCAGCCCGGCCAACACCCGCAGCAAGGTGGTCTTGCCGCAGCCGGAGGGGCCGGACAGGGCGGTGACGCCCTGGTCGGGAAGCTCCAGAGTGAGCCGGTCCAGCACACGCTTGCCTCCAAAGGAGACGGACAGTTCCTGAATCCGGATCATGGCCTGCGCCCCCTTCCCAGACGGCGGATCAGAGCGGTGAGGGCGTACTCCAGCACCAGGGACAGGAGGATCACCGTGATGGTCCAGGCGAAGAGCGCGGGGGTCTCCAGCGTGCTGCGGGCGCGAAAGACCTGAGTGCCGATGGCCCATCGGGGCTGGCACAGCACCTCTGCCGCCACCCCAGACTTCCAGGCCAGGCCCACCGCAGTGGTAAATCCCGCGGTGAAGTAGGGCAGCAAGCTGGGCAGATAGAGCAGCCGGAGGGTCTTCCATGGGCCGAAGCGGTAACAGCGGGCCATCTCCAGCAGCTGCCCATCGGTCTGGACGATGCCCTTGGAGACATTGGACCACACCACGGGGAGCACCATCAGGGCGGAGATGACCACCGGGACCCGCCCGGTGCTGGCCCACAGCAGCACCAGCACGATGAAGGATACCACGGGGGTGGCCCGCACCACCTGGATGGCGGGGGAGAGCAGCAGGTCCGCCCACCGGTTGGCGCTGGTGGCCGCGGCCAGCAGGATGCCCAGAACCGTGCCGGCCGCCAGCCCCGCCAAAATGCGCAGCAGGGACAGCCCTACCGTCTGCCAGAAGACGGGCTGGACGGCCAGCTCCGCCAGAGCCGCGGCCACGGTGGCGGGGTAGGGCAGCAGCAGCTCGTTGCCCCGGCCGGTCATGCTCCAGTCCACCGCCGCCGCGGCCAACTGCCAGACCAGAAGCCAGAAGAGCAGCGGAAGCAGCACCCCCAGGGGGCCGCGCCCCTTAGGGGATGTAGTAGAAGGCGTCATCGGGGATTGCGCCTCCGATGGAGGCGGGATCGGCGGCGGCAAGCACCTCGTAATAACCCTGGATGCTGTCCCGCATGTCGGCGCCGGTGATGCACACCAGACTGCAGTCGGGGATGGCGGCCAGGGCGATCTCCTCGCTGGCGGTGATGCCGAAGCGGGCCACCATGGGGGCGGCGGCCTCGGGGTCGGAGGAGACGAAGTCGATGGAGGCGGCGTACTCCTCCAGGAAGGCGGCCACCGCTTCGGGGTTCTCCTGGGCAAATTCCGTGCGCACCACCACGCAGCCCATGGTGAGCACGCTGCCGTTGTCCAGCTCATCCCACAGCTGGGTCAGGTCCAGGGCGGCGCGCACCTGATCGTTCTGCAGCTGCACCGCGGTGGCGGCGGGGACGGGGAGCATGCACAGGTCGATCTCCCCGGCGGCCATGAGGGCGGTGACCTCGTCGCTGGTGCGCCACTGAATGTCCACATCCTCTCCGGGTTCCAGACCGTTCTGGCGCAGGAGGTGGTTGAGGACATACTCCGGATTGGAGGCCTGACCGGTGGCGTAGATGGTGCGGCCCGCCAGATCGGACACCGAGCGGACGGAGTCGCCGTTCTCCAGAATATACAGGACCCCCAGCGTGTTCAGGGCCAGCAGCTGTACCCCGCCCTCGGTGCGGTGATAGAGGGTGGAGGCCAGATTGGTGGAGACAGCGGCGATATCCAGGGTGCCGTTGATGAGGTTGGGGGAGATCTCGGTGGCGGGGTCGGAGGCGATGGTGACATTATACTGGTTTTCCGTCAGCCCGTCGGCGTTGTCCGAGAGCAGCTTGGCCGCGCCGACCCCCGTGGGGCCGCGGAGAACCGCAAAGTTGACCTGGGTACGCTCCCCGCCGGAGGGGGAGGGATCGGGAGAGACAGACTCGGTCTGAGCGGGCTGGGAGGGGGTGGGGGAGTTTTCCGCCTCCCCGCCGCCGCTGCAGCCGGCCAGCAGGGTGAGGGTGAGGGCCGCGCAAAGAGCCGCGGCCAGCAGGGATCGTTTCATGGAAAGAACCTTCTTTCTTTGAGAGATCGGAGAGAGCGCCAAAAATTACCGCCCTCTATTGTAGCCGCTCCATGGGAAAAAAGCAACCCGGGGAGGAGACATGGGCCGGAGCGCATGTGCGCTCCGGCCCGCGTTGGCAGTTTCGCAGTCTTCAGTTGAACTTGTAGATCTTCCGGGCCAGACGGTAGAGCTTCACCGACAGCTTGCGCCCCTGATATCCGGGAATGTTGCACACGGCGGACAGCGCGCGGTATTTCATCCGGTGGTACAGCCGCTGTCCCATCTCCGAGCGGAGGAACTCCCACAGCTCGGTCTTCTGCCCCAGGGCCTCCGGCGTGCCGGAGATCATCAGGAACATGGAAGAGATGGTCATCATCATGGACAGATAGCTGAACATATACCGGCCCAGACGGCGCTGGGTCATGAGAATATGGGTGAGGTCGTGGGCCTGGATCATCAGCTTGGTGATCCGCACCTGCTGATCCACCCGGGAGACCATGACCTTCTCATTCACCGACTGGTCCGCCCGGCCGATGAAATAGCGGTACAGGTCCAGGTCCAGATAATACATGGAGTGCACGAAGGGGAGCGGCTGATAGACAAAGATGTTATCCACATAAAAGGTGTGCTTGGGCAGCTCCAGCCCGCAGTCCCGCAGCAGCTGGGTGCGGTAGATGACGCTGTGCATCAGCAGATACTGGGAGGCGCGGAAGCGGCCGATTTCTCCCCAGGTGAACACCTTGTCCTGGGGAAAGACATTGGTATACTTCATCACCTTCCGGGTGTTGTCCTCCACATGCTCATAGACATAGTTGGCGATGACCAGGTCCACCGGCTGCTGGGTGGAGGCAAAGCGGCGCAGCGTCTCCATCACCTTGGCCAGAGCGTCGGTGTCCAGCCAGTCGTCGGAGTCCACCACCTTGTAGTAAAGGCCCTTCGCGTTGCGGATGCCCTGGTTGACCCCTTCGCCGTGGCCGCCGTTGGGCTGGTGGATGGCGCGGACGATGTCGGGGTACTGAGCGGCATAGCGGTCACAGATGGCGGGGGTGTCGTCCTTGGTGGAGCCGTCATCCACCAGGATGATCTCGATGTCCTCCCCGGCGGTGAGCAGGGTGGACACGCAGTGGTCCATATAGGCGGCGGAGTTGTAGCAGGGAACGGCAAAGGTGATCACTTTTTCCACGGTATCACTTCTCTTTCCGTCATTTCAGAAGCTCGTCGCACAGCGACAGGGAGCGGGCGACGATGGCGTCCATGTTGTAGTATTTGTACTCCGCCAGCCGGCCCACCAGATGGAAATTGGGATAGCGCCGGGTCAGCTGGGCATAGCGCTCATACAGCGCGTTGTTCTCCGGATTGATGATGGCGTAATAGGGGATCTCTCCCTCCGCGCCGGTATAGGCCCGGGAGAGCTCCTTGACAATGGTGGTGCAGTCCTTTTTGATCTGACCGGAGAGGTGCTTGAACTCGGTGATGCGGGTATAGGGCTGGTCCACCGTATAGTTGACGGTGGCGCAGGTCTGATACCACTCCACCGGGTGGGTTTCAAACTGGAAGTCCAGCGTGCGGTAGGGCAGACGGCCGAAGCGGCAGGCGAACAGCTCGTCCACCGCGCCGGTGTAGATCACGGTGCCGGAGAAAGGCTCGCCCTGGAAGAAGAGATGCTCGTCCCCCAGGGTGATGAGACTGCGGGCGTCGGTGTCCAGATGCAGGGTGATGTTGGGGTGGTCCAGCATGGCGGCGACCATGGAGGTGTACCCCTGGGCGGGGACCCCCTGGTACTTGTCCTGGAAATACCGGTCGTCCCGGGAGAGGAACACCGGCACCCGGGCGGTGGTGTTGGGGTCGATCTGCTCCGGGGTGGTGCCCCACTGCTTCATGGTGTAGTGGACAAAGATGTGCTCGTAGACATAGTCAGCCAGCTCCGCGATCTCAGGGTCGGTGTTCTGGCGCAGTTCCAGAATGGTGACTTTCCGCTCCGCCCCAAAGGTGTCGATGAGCTTTTTCTCCAGCCGGGCGGCCTTCTCCTCGTCGAAGGCGATGGCAAGAGAGTGGAGGTTGAAGGGGACGGGCATCAGCTGGCCATAGACATTGGCCAGCACCTTGTGCTGATAGTCCCGCCAGTCGGTGAAGCGGGAGAGGAACTGGAACACCTGCTGGTCGTTGGTGTGAAAGATGTGGGGGCCGTACTGGTGGACAAGGATGCCCGCCTCGTCCAGGCAGTCATAGGCGTTGCCGCCGATGTGGGGGCGCTGCTCCACCAGAAGGACCCGGCGTCCGCCGTCCTCCGCCAGGCGGCGGGCGGCGGTGGCGCCGGCCAGTCCGGCGCCGATGACCAGGGTATCAAAATCAAAATTCATAGTTCCATTCACCTTATTCAAAGATCCCCCGTCCGCATCGCCGGGGACCGGACGGGAGGGGCCGGGACCGGCCCGAGTCACAAGATAGTTTACCATACTTTGGCGGGGAATGGAACAAGTCAAACTTTAAATTTTGATAAAAAACAGAGGAAGAAAGCAGGCAAAACGGCGGGGAATGGACAGGAAAAAGTCCGTTCTCCGCCGCAGGCGGAAATACGCCCGGCAGGACGGCGGGTCAAAAGATCACGGCCCGATTCTGATTCTGATTTCCCGGCAGCTGAATACAAGTAAAGGGAGGAAGGAGGCGCCGCCGTGAAGAGAGACCCGTCCCCCCTGCTGTATGGCACCCTGCTGCTCACCGCCACCGGACTGGCAGGCCAGCTGCTGGGTTTTTTATACCGCATCGCCCTGTCCCGGCAGATCGGGGCGGAGGTGATGGGGCTGTACCAGCTGATCATGCCGGTGTACTCGGTGCTGCTGTCCCTGACAGCGGTGGGGCTGACGGCGGCGGTATCCAATTTGTCCGCCCGGTTCCACGCCCTGGGACGCCGGGGGGCCATGGAGCGCACCCTGACCCTCAGCCTGCGGACCTTCCTGCTGCTGGCGGCGGTGCTGGGCGCGGCGGTGGTGCTTCTGTACGACCCCATCTCGGTGTATCTGCTGGGGGACGCCCGCACCCAGCTGGGGCTTCTGCTGCTGCCCGCCTGTGTGGTGCTCACCGGGGTGGAGAACCTCCACAAGCACCAGTTTTACGGGATCGGTCAGGTGCGCCCCCCGGCGCTGGTGGAACTGGCGGAACAGTTCGTCCGCACCGGGGCGGTGCTGGGACTGCTGGCGGTGTTCCTGCCCCAGAACGCCGAACGCACCGTGGGGCTGATCGTGCTGGGGATGATCGTGTGCGAGGTGTTCTCCGCCGGGATGCTGATGCTGCTGCGGGCCAGAGCGCGGGCGCGGGACACCCGCCCCCCGGGCCCGCCGGAGCCCGGCCTGGGCCGGCAGATTGTCGGCATCGCCGTCCCCGTGGGGCTGACAGCGGTGCTGGGCAACCTGATGAACTCGGCCAACTCGGTGCTCATCCCCGCCCGCCTGGTGGCCGGGGGGATGGAGGTGTCCCAGGCCATGTCGATTTTTGGGGTGGTGTGCGGAATGACGCTGCCCATGCTCACCCTGCCCATGGCGTTTTTGGGGGCGGTGAACCTGATGCTGGCGCCCGGGCTGGCGGAGAGCACCGCCCTGGGCCGCCGGAGGGAGACCCACTGCCGCATCCATCAGGCACTGCTGGCCACTTCAGTGGTGGCGTTGCCCTGTACCGCCCTGATGGCGGTGATCGGCCCCACCATCGGCGCGGCCCTGTTCCAGGAGCCCACGGTGGGGGAGGGGATCCTGCCCCTGGCCGTGGGGGTGGTGTTCAGCTGCTACCAGGGGGTGCTGGGGGCGGCGCTGAACGGCGTGGGGCGCCAGCCCGCCGCCGCCCGCAATGCCCTGATCAGCGGCGGGGTCCAGCTGTTGTTCACCGCCGCCCTCACGGGACTGCCGGGGGTGGGACTGGGGGGATTCCTGCTGGGCTTCGTGGCCAGCGGACTGGTGGGCGCGCTGCTCAATGGGGTCAGCCTGGTGCGGGCGGTAGGGCTGCCGCTGCGGCTGTTTCAGTGGATCACCGCCCCGGGACTGGCCAGCCTGCTGATGGGACTGTGTGTCAATCTGCTGTTTCGAGAGCTGCTCCGCAGGGGACTGGCCGCCCTGCCCGCCGCCCTGGCCTGCGGGTTGTTCGGCGCCGTGCTGTATCTGGCCGCCCTGTCCGCCCAGGGGGTGGGCTGGCGGGACCTGACGGGGCGGAATTGTAAATAATTTGTGAATCTCATGGAACCCTATTGCATTTATAGGAAATTGGGGGTATCATAGCATTAGCACTCGAGAGTGTAGAGTGCTAATTTTTACAAAAGTGAGTTCCACACAGCAGAAGAGGAGTGTGACACGATATGAATATGAACCAATTCACCCAGAAGTCCCTGGCCGCCATTCAGGGGGCCCAGGACCTGGCGCAGGAATATGGCCAGCAGCAGATCGAGCAGCAGCATCTGCTGCTGGCTCTGGTGAGCGACGGGGAGGGCTTTATCCCCCAGCTGCTCACCGCCATGGGGCTGACCGTCCCCAGCTTTGAGGCCGCCGTGAAGGCGGAGGTGGGCAGGCTGCCCAAGGTGTCCGGCTCCGGCCGGGAGGCGGACAAGGTCTATGTTGCCCAGGATGTGGACCGTGCCCTGAAGGGGGCGGAGGCCGCCGCGCAGTCCATGAAGGACGAGTATATCTCGGTGGAGCACATCTTCCTGGGCCTGCTGGACCACGCCAACAGCGCTCTGAAGGAGCTCTTCCGCACCTATGGCGTGACCCGGGAGAAGGTCATGCAGGCCATGGCCTCTGTCCGGGGCAACCAGCGGGTGACCTCTGACAACCCGGAGGAGACCTATAACGCCCTGAAGAAGTACGGCACCGACCTGGTGGAGCGGGCCCGGCAGAACAAGCTGGACCCGGTGATCGGCCGGGATGACGAGATCCGCAATGTCATCCGCATCCTGTCCCGCAAGACCAAGAACAACCCCGTCCTGATCGGCGAGCCCGGCGTGGGCAAGACCGCCATCGCCGAGGGGCTGGCCCAGCGGATCGTCAAGGGGGATGTGCCCGGTTCCCTGAAGGACAAGACCATCTTCGCCCTGGATATGGGCAGCCTGATCGCCGGCGCCAAGTACCGGGGCGAGTTCGAGGAGCGGCTGAAGGCGGTGCTCAACGAGGTGCGCAAGTCGGAGGGGAAGATCATCCTGTTCATTGACGAGCTGCACACCATCGTGGGTGCCGGCAAGACCGAGGGAGCCATGGACGCGGGCAACCTGCTCAAGCCCATGCTGGCCCGGGGCGAGCTGCACTGCATCGGCGCCACGACGCTCAACGAGTACCGGCAGTACATCGAGAAGGACGCCGCCCTGGAGCGCCGGTTCCAGCCGGTGATGGTGAACGAGCCCTCGGTGGAGGACGCCATCGCCATCCTCCGCGGGCTGAAGGAGCGGTATGAGGTCTACCACGGGGTGAAGATCACCGACGGGGCCATCATCGCCGCCGCCACCCTCTCCAACCGGTATATCACCGACCGCTTCC
>CALWZP010000052.1 GCA_944386055.1 uncultured Oscillospiraceae bacterium
AGAGTAGACCCGAGGATAACCGCCCTTCAAATTGAATTGGCAAAGGTAGATGAAGAAATTGAAAAGCTGCTTGATACATTGAGCGGTGCAAATCCCATTCTTCTTTCCTATGCCAACAGCAAAATTGAAGCACTGGACACAAAGCGCCAGAATCTTGTAAAAGAGATTGCCGACTTGTCGGCAGAGGTCATGTCTCCGAGGCAGATTAGAGAGCTTTCCAACCACATTCATAACTGGGAAAATATCAGCTTCGAGGACAGGCGAAAAGTCGTTGATGGCCTTATAACACAAATAAGGGCCACAAGCGAGTATGTGCAGATTGAATGGAAAATCTGAGTGTTTTCCATTCAGCACATTTTATCTGCGTCTTGTGTGCCCTTGTCAAGAGATGTAAGCAATACTGATACACACCAGAACCACCACCGATGCAGCTGCTGCCGCAATCGCTTTCTGTGTCGTCGTCTTCAATCATATCACCTCACGGCTTCACTTTCCGTTGTCCCAGTTCCTCTCCGCCTTTTATCAGCCGACTCCATAGAGCAACAGATGTCTTCTTACCTGTCACCTTGATATTTCACGCAATTTTGCTTGATAATATTGTACCATACAGGAATATAAAGGACAATGGCTGTGGCTTTCGGCGCCTGCCGTTATCCTTTCCGCCGTATTTTTAGGAAAAAATGATTCGAACACATTGAGTAATGTGTTCGAATCATCATTTAGGTGGTCCCAGTGACTGGACTTGAACCAGCGGGAGGGCCGGCTGCGCCTGTCCTCCCGGGCAGCGGCAGATTAAACGCGCCTTCGGCGCGGGAGGCTGCTGGTTCCCGTGGCGATTCCCACCAACAGAAAAAGGGCATCCGCTTCCGCGGATACCCTTTTTCTGTTGGTCCGAGTGACTGGACTTGAACCAGCGGCCTCCTGAACCCCATTCAGGCGCGATACCAAACTTCGCCACACCCGGATACCGCCGCCCAAGGCGCTTGCCCCAGGCGACTTATGTATGATACCACAGCTGCGCCGCTTTTGCAAGCCTATTTTTACAAAAAGATCAACTTATTTTTATCACTTCTCAGTTCACTTGGGCTTCCCCGCAGGCTCCGCCTCGGAGACGCCCCAGCCGAACAGCCGGATGCGTCCGTTCACCTGTCTGGGCAAATATCCCAGGCGCTGCAGGGCAGGCACCAGTGCCTGAAACAGCACAAACATCAGCACGCATTTGGGCACCAGGGTAACCAAATTCTTCACGATGCTGGTGGAGAAGTAGAACCAGAAGAAGTTTCCCTTCAGGATCACATTCCACCAGGAGCCCATCACCGCGTTGACAAACACATTCACCAGCACATTGGCCACCACGATGCGGGCCACGGTGATCCGGGCCCGGTAGAAGCAAAGCGCATAAATCAGCACCCCCGCCACGGTGGACAGGGTATAACCGGGGAAAAACACCCCCGAGGGCGCGATGGCGTATCCCAGCAGATCCTCCGCCACGCCGTAGATCACCATGGCCACCGGCCCGCACACCAGGGCGCTGAGGGACCGGGCCAGAAAGCCAAGACTGAATTTGGTGTCCGCTGTGACATAGATGGACTGACTGGCCAGCACATTGGCCGCCGCGATCATCAGGGCGGCGAACACCAGCACTTTTACGCTGCGGAAGCTGGCCCCCGCCTCTCTCCAGTAGGCGGGGCTGAGGGGCGTTCTGTACAGGTTCATAAAAATTTTTCCTCCTTCTGTATTCGGCAGCCCGTAGAAACGGGAACGCCGCACAGAGGAGGACAAGATCCGCCCGTATGCGGCAGCGGGATGCGGAATACGCACTGCAAGCCATTCGGCTTTTCGTCCGGCGGACAACTCCCCGTCCCGCCGGCACTGGAGGGTGCTTACGACACCCTTCTGCACGCGCATTCCTACTCTGCCTTGTGCATTCCATTGTAGACCCTTTTCCCTGGAAATACAAGAGGGACCGGCGCCCTCGAAGCGGAAAATCTTCCGATCGAGAGCCCGGTCCTTATGCAGGATCAACAAAATTCACTCAACCGTGACGCTCTTGGCCAGGTTGCGGGGCTTGTCGATGTCACACCCACGCTGCAGCGCCACATAATAGGCAAACAGCTGCAGCGGCACCACGCCCAGCGAAGGAAGCAGCATGGGATGGGTCTCCGGCACCGTAATGACCCCGTCCACCACACGGGCCATCTGCTCCCGATGGCTCTCGGTGGTCAGGCCCAACACATCGGCCCCCCGGGATTTCACCTCCACCACATTGCTCATGGCCTTTTCAAACAGCGCTTCATAGGTACCAAGCGCCACCACCAGAGTGCCGTCCTCAATGAGGGAGATGGTGCCGTGCTTCAGTTCGCCGGAGGCGTAGGCCTCCGAATGGATATAGCTGATCTCCTTCAGCTTCAGCGAGCCCTCCAGCCCCATGGCATAGTCCAGGTTGCGCCCGATGAAGAAGATGGAGTTGTGGTTGAAGTATTGGGAGGCATAGTACTGGATGCGCTCGGTCTGCTTGAGCACCTGAGCCACCTTGTCCGGCAGGGCGGTCAGTTCCCGGACCACCTCATCATATTCCTCCCGGGAGATGGTCCCCAGCACCTGGGCGAAATACAATCCCAGCATATCCAGCACCACCAGTTGGGTGGAGTACGCCTTGGTGGTGGCCACCGCGATTTCAGGCCCCGCCCAGGTGTACAGTACATCCTGGGATTCCCGGGCGATGGAGCTGCCCACCACATTGACGATGGACAGGATGTGGGCTCCCAGGCTCTTGGCCTCCCGCAGGGCGGCCATAGTGTCCAGGGTCTCCCCCGACTGGCTGATGACGATGGCCAGAGTGTGCTCATCCACGATGGGGTTCATATAGCGGAACTCCGATGCCACCGTCACCTCCACCGGGATACGCAGCAGCCGCTCCAGATTGTACTTTCCCACCATCCCCACATGGTAGGAGGAACCGCAGGCGATGATGGCGATCTTCCGGATCTCCCGCAGCTTCTCCGGGGTCAGACTCAGACCCTCCAGCACGATCTGCCCGTCCCGGATCCGGGGGGAGATGGTCTTGCGCAGGGCGTCGGGCTGCTCCATGATCTCCTTGAACATGAAGTGCTCATAGCCGCCCTTCTCCGCCGCGTCGATATCCCAGTCCACCGTGTGATGCTCCTTGGCCACCGGCTGCATCAGGGAGTTGTACACCTGCACCCCGTCCCGGGTCAGGACGGCGATCTCCCCGTCCTCCATGTAGGAGACCTCCCGGGTATAGCGGATCACCGCCGTGACATCGGAGGCCAGGAATGCGCAGCCGGCCCCATAGCCCAGGATCAGCGGGCTGTCTTTCCGCACCGCCACCACCTTGTCGGGCTCGTCGGCACAGAGGATACCAAGGGCGTAGGCCCCCTGGATCCGGTGGAGCACCCGGCCCACCGCCTCCAGCAGATCACCGTCGTAGAAGTACTCGATGAGCTTTGCCACCACCTCGGTGTCGGTATCCGAGACAAAGTCCACCCCGTTGGCCCGAAGGAACTCCTTCAGCGCCATGTAGTTCTCGATGATCCCGTTGTGGACCACGGCGATGCGGCCCGACTGGCTCACCTGGGGATGGGCATTCACATCGGAGGGCGCTCCATGGGTGGCCCATCGGGTGTGGCCCACCCCCATGGTGCCGTGGACGCTCTTTCCTCCATGGGTCATCTCGGACAGCACCGCCAGCCGCCCCTTGGCCTTGGTTACCGAGAGGCCCTCTGTGGGGGAGTACACCGCCATGCCGGTGGAGTCATAGCCCCGGTACTCCAGCCGGGCCAGTCCATCCAGCAGGATGGGCGCCGCCTCTTCCTTCCCAATATATCCCACAATGCCGCACATCGGCACATCGCCTCCTGTTTGTTTTCCCCCGCCATCCGGGACAGTTTTTTGTTATTATACATCACCCGCCGCCGCCGCGCAACGGCAAACATGCCGGCCGCTCTTTTTTCTTTACAGGGCGGACAGACACGGCAGACACAGGCGGACAGAGCGCACTTGCCCTGTCCGCCTACGGACGATCTGTCTGTATTGTGTTTTTCCTTTACAGTATTGAATTTTGCAGGGTCAAATCCTGTTTTTCAGCAGATCGGCCACCCGTTCCACCGCCTGGCGGGTGGCATCCGCGCCGCCAAAGGAGGTCACCCGGATGTACCCTTCTCCGCTGGGACCAAAGCCCGCGCCGGGGGTGGTAACCACATTGGCCTTGGTGAGCAGCAGGTCGAAGAACTCCCAGGAGCCCATGCCGTCGGGAGTCCTGGCCCAGATATAGGGGGAGTTCACCCCGCCGGACACCTCCAGCCCCGCCTGGGCCAGACCGTCCAGGATCACCCGGGCGTTGTTCTGATAGAAGCCGATGGTCTCCTTCACCTGCCGTCGCCCTTCCGGCGTATAGGTGGCCGCGGCGCCCCTCTGTACCACATAGGATACTCCGTTGAATTTCGTGGACTGGCGGCGGTACCACATCTCGTTCAGGGACACGCCGCCGCGTACCAGCTCCTTGGGGATCACGGTATAGGCGCAGCGGGTGCCGGTGAAGCCGGCGGTCTTGGAGAAGGAGCGGAACTCGATGGCGCACTTTTTCGCCCCCTCCACCTCATAGATGGAGTGGGGGATGTCCTCCTGGGTGATGAACGCCTCATAGGCGGAGTCATACAGGATCACCGAGCCGTGCTCGTTGGCGTAGTCCACCCACTGCTGCAGCTGCGCCCGGGTGGCGGCGGCGCCAGTGGGGTTGTTGGGGAAGCACAGGTAGATCAGGTCCGCTCGCTCTGCGGGAAGCTGAGGCAAAAAGCCGTTCTCCCGGGTGCAGGGCATGTAGATGAGGCGGCTCCACTGCTCCGTTTTGGGGTCGTACTCCCCCGCCCGCCCGGCCATGGCATTGGTATCCACATACACGGGGTAGACCGGGTCGCACACCGCCACCCGATTGTCCGGACCGAAGATATCTCCGATATTTCCGCAGTCGCTCTTCGCTCCGTCAGAGACGAAGATCTCCTCGGGGGAAAGTTCGATCCCCCGGCTGCGGTAGTCATGCTCCGCGATGGCCTCCAGCAAGAAGTCATAGCCGCGGTAGGGGGGATAGCCCCGGAAGGTCTCCTCCCGTCCCATCTCCTCCACCGCATCCCGCATGGCCGCCACCACGGCAGGTGCAAGAGGGCGTGTGACATCGCCGATGCCCAGCTTGATCAGCTCCCGATCCGGGTTGGCCTGGCGGTAAGCCGACACCCGCCGGTCGATCTCCGCAAAGAGATAGCTGCCGGGCAGTTTTTGATAATTTTCGTTCAGTTGGATCACAATACCCCTCCTGTTCGTTCCTCCAGCCAGGCGCGCTCTTCCTGTTCCAGAATGCACCGGGCCAATTCCTCCATTTTCCGTCCGGTATCCATGCTCCGCTGCTGCAAAGCCCGGTGGACCTGTGCCTCCGTCATCCCCAGACGGTCCATCAGCAGGTCCTTTGCCTCCTCTACCAGGGCCGCAGATTCCGGATCCCGGTGCGGCCGTATTCCCGGCTGTGTGCGCTGATAGCTGCGGAGCATAAATTCCACGGCAGTCAGCAGCTCCCGACGGCTGAAGGGCGCGGGCAGCCGCAGGATATCGTCAGAGGGCAGCATCTCCAGCTGGCTCTGCCGGGCGACCACCAGAAGGGCGCAACGGTCCGGCAAGTCATAAAACAGCTCCCCCGCTGACTCGTCCGGCAGTTTGAACCCGCAGATCACAGCACCCAGCCGCTGCTTATAGGCCAACCGTTTCACCTGATCTGCCGAGCGGCACTGCAGACAGGATGCCATTCCCTCGGACTCCAGCACCTCGGCGATACGGCGGCGGTTGTTCAGATTTTCAAACGCCACAGCCACCCGGTCCAAACGGTTGCTCCTCTCCCGGCCAGTTCCCGCCGATTAAAAAATGGTCATATACTTCTCCCGCTCCCAGCTGGAGACCCGGGTGCGGTATTCATTCCACTCTTTCTCTTTGCCGGCAATGTAATTGCTGGCCACATGCTCTCCCAGGGTATCCAGCATCACCTGGTCCGCCTTCAGGAGATCAATGGCGTCCGCCAGTGTGCCGGGAAGGCTCTCAATGCCGCGCTCTGCCCGGGCCTTGTCGTCCATTTCATAGATGTTGTCTGTGATCTCCGGCGGCGGGGTCATCCCCTTCTCAATGCCGTCCAGGCCCGCCGCCAGGCACACCGCCAGAGCCAGATAGGGATTGCAGCAGGGGTCGGGGCAGCGCAGCTCCACGCGGGTGGACTGGCCCCGGGCGGCGGGAATCCGGATCAGCGCAGAGCGGTTGGAGGCCGACCAGGCCAGATAGCAGGGCGCCTCGTACCCGGGCACCAGGCGCTTATAGGAGTTCACCAGGGGATTGGTGATGGCACTCATCCCCTTCACATGGGCCAGCAGGCCGGCAATAAAGGAATAGGCTGTTTTGGACAGCTGCCGCTCCCCATTGGGATCATAGAAGGTGTTCTTCCCGTCCTTGAACAGGGACATATTGATATGCATGCCAGATCCGGCCACGCCAAACAGAGGCTTGGGCATAAAGGTGGCGTGAAGGCCGTTGCGCTGGGCGATGGTCTTGACCACCAGTTTGAAGGTCATGATCTTGTCGGCGCAGTCCAGGGCGGGGGCATACTTGAAGTCGATCTCATGCTGGCCAGCAGCCACCTCGTGGTGGCTGGCCTCGATCTCATAGCCCATCTGCTCCAGGGCCAGGCAGATCTCCCGCCGGGTCCCCTCCCCGTGGTCCAGGGGACCCAGGTCGAAATAGCCCGCCTCGTCATTGGTCTGTGTGGTGGGCCGTCCCTCATCATCCGTTTTAAACAGGAAGAATTCGGCCTCAGGTCCCACATTGAAGGCGTCAAAGCCCATATCCTTTGCCTTTTTCAGGGCCCGCTCCAGCACTCCCCGGGGATTCCCAACAAAGGGAGTTCCGTCTGGATTATAGACATCACAGATCAGCCGGGCCACCCGCCCGTGCTGCGGACGCCAGGGGAACACCACGAAGCTGTCCAGATCCGGGTACAGGTACTGATCCGACTCGTTGATGCGCACAAAGCCCTCGATGGAGGAGCCGTCCATCGTAATCTGGTTGTTGACCGCCTTCTCGATCTGCGAGGCGGTGATAGCCACATTTTTCAGCTGGCCAAAAATGTCGGTGAACTGCATACGGATGAATTTAATGTCCTCTTCCCGCACCATCCTGATGATGTCTTCCTTCGTATATCCCATCGGTGATTCTCCTTTCCATTCTCAGCGTGCCTGCCTTTTGATAAAAAAAGAGCATGCTCCGCCCTCACGGTCAGAACACCCTCGTTCACAACTGTCAGGGTCCAGTATACGGTCCCAGTTGCTCTCTGTCAAGTCCTTTTCGCCGAAGGATGCCGCATCCAATGTATGATCTGGGTGTTTATTGTTTGATTATATCACGAATTTCATCATGCTGGCAATCCCGAAAACAACCTGCCCGGATTTCTCCCTCCAATCCGTGGAAAATCCCTTGACAGACGAGTCAAATATTCTTATAATTGTAGCGTTGCAATCCGGGTGTAGCGCAGTTGGTAGCGCGCATGGTTCGGGTCCATGAGGCCGTGGGTTCAAATCCCGCCACTCGGACCATGCGGAGTGTCCTTATAGGATCTGAGTATCCTACAAAGGGCACTCCGCATTTTTTATTGTCAAAATTGAGGCAGCGCCGTTTTCATCGAACAGCAGCCGATCCCGGATGCACAGGAGCTTTACCTTGTGCCGGGTGAGCAGGTCAATGTAGCGTTGGGTCATCCCCCACTCCCGG
>CALWZP010000053.1 GCA_944386055.1 uncultured Oscillospiraceae bacterium
CGGCTCCCACAGGGGGAGCTCGTAATTTGTGGTGTAGTTGCTTGCCAAAGAAATTCCTCCTTGTTTTTTCTAAACCCACCCGCCGCCCTTTTTTGTTGTATAGGGGGCTTCGCCCCCTATGACCCCCTTTATTCAATTCGGAATGAGGAGTTAGGAGATGGGAGTTTGTGGGGGCACAGCCCCCACACCCCCGGGCGGCCAAAGGCCGCCCCTACGGAAAGGCGCGCCGAGTCGTGGCCCAGGCCAGCTTCATCTCGGCCCAAGAGCCGCCGCTGTGCGGCGGTTGGCCTCGAAATGCACCTGCGGGTGCGATCTCGGCCCCTTGGGCCGATTCACCTTCTCGCGCCCCACAGGCGGGGAGCGGCGGGCCGCCGTCCAAGCCCCCTTGAAAAGGGGGCTGTCGCCGCCGCCAGGCGGTGACTGGGGGTTTCTTGTCTCCTGCCGGGGTCGCGGAGCAGGACGGGGGAAGAAACCCTCCGTCACGGCTTCGCCGTGCCACCTCCCTTTTCAAGGGAGGTTTTGGCGGGCGGACATTGTCCGCCCCTACGAATGGCGGGAAGTGGCCGGGAATTGTATGTTCCCATCCATCTATTCCCAAAAATTGTCCCCCGCCGCGCAAAAAAGCGGGCAGGGTGTATCCCATGATACACCCTGCCCGTTCTTCGCTTTCTGATGCCAAACAGCTCAGACCTCCATGATCACCGGGAGAATCATGGGACTGCGGCGGGTCTTCTTATAAAGATAGCCGGACAGGTCGTCCTTTACTGCCGCCTTGATGGCAGCCCAGTCCCGGGTACGGTGGGCGGCGCAGCGGTCCAGTGCCTCCTCCGCCACGGTGCGCAGTTCCTCCATCAGTCCTTCGGACTCCTTCACATAGACAAATCCGCGGGTGACGATGTCCGGTCCGGAGACCACCGAGCCGTCCTCGCTGGACATGGCGACGACAACCACCACCATGCCGTCCTCGGCCAGATGCTTGCGGTCACGGAGCACCACGCTGCCCACATCACCCACGCCGTTGCCATCCACAAAGACCTGGCCGGAGGTGACGGTGCCGTTGATCCTGGCGCTGTCCCGGGTGAGCTCAATGACCTTACCGATGTCGCTTATGATGACATTCCGGGGGTCCATCCCCATCATCCGGGTGGCCAGATAGGCGTGTGTCTTCAGCATCTTCTGCTCCCCGTGAACGGGAATGAAGAACTTGGGTTTGGTCAGCGCGTGAATGATCTTCAGCTCCTCCTGGCAGGCGTGGCCAGAGACATGGAGGGGGGTGGTGCGTTCGTTGACCACCTCGGCCCCCTTACGGTACAGCTCGTTGACCACCGAGCTGATGTCGCTCTCATTGCCGGGGATGGCGGAGGCGGAGATGATGATCCGGTCGCCGGGCATGATGTCCACCTGCCGGTGGGTGGAATAGGCCATGCGGGAGAGGGCGGACATGGTCTCCCCCTGGCTGCCGGTGGTGACGATGCACACCTTGTTCTTGGGCAGAGATTTGATGTGGTTCAAATCCACCACCACACCGTCGGGGACCTTCATATAGCCCAGTTCCGTGGACACACGGATGGCATTCTCCATGCTGCGGCCGGTGATGGCCACCTTGCGGCCATAGCGGGCAGCCACATCGATGATCTGCTGGATGCGGTCCACATTGGAGGCAAAGGTGGTGACGATGATGCGCTCCTCACAGCCCTTGAACAGAGCGTCGAAGGAGGCGCCCACGCTGGCCTCGCTGCGGGTAAAGCCGGGGCGCTCCACATTGGTGGAGTCGGCCAGCAGGGCCAATACGCCCTTTTTTCCCAGCTCGCCGAACCGGGCCAGGTCGATCATCTCCCCCTGGATGGGGGTGGTGTCGATCTTGAAGTCGCCGGTGTGGATCACCACGCCCACCGGGGTGGTGATGGCAAAGGCCACCGCGTCGGCGATGGAGTGGTTCACATGGAGAAACTCCACCTTGAATTTGCCCGCCTGGACCACCGCACCAGCCTCGCAGGTATGCAGGTCCACGATGTCGGTAAGACGGTACTCGTCCAGCTTCAGCTTCACCAGCCCGGCGGTCATGCGGGTGGTGTAGATGGGGGCGTTGATGTCCTGGATGACATAGGGGATGGCGCCGATGTGGTCCTCGTGCCCGTGGGTGAGGAAAATTCCCCGGATTTTGCTTTTGTTCTTGATGAGATAGCTCACATCGGGAATGACCACATCGATGCCGTACATGTCGGTGTCGGGGAAGCCCATGCCCAGGTCCACCACGATGATGTCGTTGCCGTACTCATAGACCGTCAGGTTCTTGCCGATCTCGTTGAGTCCGCCCAGGGAAATAATTTTCAATTTTTCTGCCATAATCGTTCTGCTGCACTCCTTATCCGTGCGCCGTCTCAGGGCGCTGCTTATGTAGGGGCCGTCCGCAGACGCCCCGGAACACGCAGCGTGTCTCACAGCACAAAAAACCGCAACAAAAAACGGCGGAGGTATCCCGCTCTTCCCGACCCTGCATCGCCGGGGAAAGGGGCGCCGCTTCGCTGAAGGTCCTGCCGTGATTCTCGCTGTGGATCGCCTTATTTTCAGTGCGCAGATGCGCACATAAAGCCATATCGGTCTTTTTAGTTTACCATAACATTTTTGAAAAGTCCAGCTTTATTTTCCAGCGGACAGATTCCGGTCCAGGCGGGCCACCTTCCTGGCATAGAAGCCGCACAGCTCCTCTGCCAGCTCCAGGTCGCTGCATTCCGCCACCACCCGCAGTACCGGCCGCTGCTTCAGCGGCAGCAGTGAGATCCAGCCTGAACCGGTCCGCAGCCGGACTCCCTGCCCCACAGGAGTACATCGCGGCTCCTCCGCCGCCAGGGCCGCCAGCAGCGGGACGCTGTCTCCCGCCAACGGCACCTCCTGACGGGAGGTGGAGAAGCGCGGAGCCTTGCCGTCCAGGGTCTGGAGACTCTCGCCGGTCAGACCCATCCGGGCGGTGAGGCGCGCCGCGGCAAAGCAGGCGTCCCGCAGCCAGGGCAAGCGGGAGTACAGTGCCCTGGCCTGTGCGCCATCGCGCCCCAGACGCAGCACTGTGCCGCAATAGCCCGCCGCGGCCACATCAATGGCCGCCGGGGCAGAGTCCGGCACCGCCACCCTCCCGTTGCCATCCTCCAATTCAATGAGGCAGAGCAGCGTCAGCAGCCGCTCCGGCGAGAGAAGCCGTCCCTTTTCATCCCTGCCCTGGAGCGCAAATCCCCCCTGGGCGGCGGAAAAGGAGGGCAGGCCGGCCGTCTCCTCCCGGATGACGGTCGCGCCCATGCGCCGGAGGGTTTCTGCCGTCGCGCGGTCCGCCGGACTGTCCTGAGGGATGCAGAGTGTAAGGGGGCGCAGCGGCAGATCTCGGAGGAGAGCCGACTGGGCAGCCTGGCGGGTATAGCGATTCCGCGCTCCGGCAAAGTGCTCCCACACCCCCAGCGCCGCCGGCTGTTCCGGCGTCCCGCCGGACAGCTCCCGCTCCAGGGCGCGCTGCCCCTCATGCGGCAATGCCAGGCCGTCCGGGCCGAAAAGGTACAGCGTGATTTCGCTGCCTATCTGGGAGATGAAAAGAGAGGCCGGCAAACCGTAGGCTCCGGCAAGCCATGCCGCGCCGGCGGGAAAGCGGAGCTCATGCCCCAACACAGTCCCGCCCGCCGCCACGACTCCAGCTCCTGCCGCCCTGCCCAGCATGGCCGCGCCCTCGCCGCCGGCATGGCCCAGCCCGACCCGTCCCAGGCGGCCCATCGCCCGGCCCAGAGACACCATCTGCTCCGGCCCCAATTCCTCTCCCAGCGTGCCCCGCAGCATACCGCCATCTCCCCTCATTCCAGTGCCCTTAGTATGGCCGTCCGTGGGGATTTCATCCTGTCTGCCTTGCTTTTCTGCAGAGCATGGGATAGAATAAAGCGCAGAAACATATGAGGGGGAGATCATTCTGGACAGAGAGGATTTTCGGCCCGGGATCTACCGGCATTTCAAAGGCAATGAGTATCAGCTGCTTACCCTGGCCCGCCACTCGGAGACCATGGAGGAGATGGTGGTGTACCGGGCCCTGTATGGAGAGGGCGGTATATGGGTCCGTCCTGCGGCCATGTGGAATGAAACCGTTCAGCGGGAGGGCTATTGCGGTCCCCGCTTCATCTTTGTGCGGGAGGCACCATGAACATTCAGATCTTTGGCGCCAGCAAGTGCTTCGATACCAAAAAGGCAGAGCGCTATTTTAAAGAGCGGCGCATCAAGGTACAGCGCATCGATCTGCGCAAATACGGCATCAGCCGGGGAGAGCTCACCAGTGTCCGCAGCGCGGTAGGCCTGGAGGCCCTGGTCAATTGGGATCATCCGGACGCGGCGCTGATCCGGTACCTGGCGTATGATCAGGACAAGCTGGAGAAACTTGTGGATCGTCCGGAATTGCTGCGTACTCCCATTGTCCGCAACGGGAAACAGGCCACCGTGGGCTATGCCCCCGAGGTTTGGAAGGATTGGAACTAAATACCCCCCCTGAAGACGAAAAGCGCGCAAGGGATGCCTGTGTTTGGGCGATTCCCAGCCCCGCCCGGTCATCCGTACCCTCCGTAAGGGCCAGTGTCCCCACCGGCCCGCCGCTCCCCGCCCTTCCGTAGGGGCGGGTCCCAGACCCGCCCGTGGACCTGTGCCCTTCGTAGGGGCGGCCTTTGGCCGCCCGGGGGTGTGGGGGCCGCGCCCCCATGGGGGTCATAGGGGGCGCAGCCCCCTATACATAAATTGGGGGCGGGCGGGTTTAGAAAATTGGCAGACGGGTTCAGAAAGAAACTGTGTTTTTCCGCTCCGTCTACCAAGCGTCTACCAAAACGAGGCCGGGAAGCATTGGGGCGCAAGGGGTTGCGGGAATGGGGGTGTCCGGGAGAAGCAAAATGTCTACCAAAAGTCTACCAAGGGAACTTCTGCCGCTCGAATGAGCGGCTTTTTTGCTGCTTTGGGGGCTTTTTACAACCTTTTCCGACCTGTCACAGGTGTTGTACAGCCCTGTCATCCTGTTTCTGGGAATGTATTCCTCCTTTTGCCAGAAAAACGGCCTTTCTAAGGCCA
>CALWZP010000054.1 GCA_944386055.1 uncultured Oscillospiraceae bacterium
CCCTTGAAAAGGGGGCTGTCGCCGCCGTCAGGCGGTGACTGGGGGTTTCTCGTCTCCTGCCGGGGCCACGGAGAGAGACAGGGGAAGAAACCTTCCGTCACGGCTTCGCCGTGCCACCTCCCTTTTCAAGGGAGGTTTTTAGGGGAATGGTGGGCCGTTAAGGATACCGGCCCCTGCATTTGGGGAAGTTTTGCGTGGGGCGCGACGACTCGGCGCGCCCTTCAGGCTGTATTCTGCGCGCGCCGAGTCGTCGCGCCCCACGGATAGGGAGCAGAATCCTCCAAAGCCACACCCCCGAACCGATGGCGCGCAGAGCCGAGGACACCGGGGAAACAATCAAACGCAAAACCTCCGCCCCGCACCCCCAGCCATCGTCCGAACGCAGAAAGCCTCCGTTCCTCACCCCATTGACCCGCCCGGTGGTATGTGCCAGGCCAGGCGCACCCTGCGGGGGCAGAGGCCGCCGTCCTCCACCCAAGCCAGGCCCCAGTGGGCCGGAAGGGGGTGCTGGACCCATCGTTGCCCTCGCGCCGGTCGAGACTGCCCACGCCTCGGTACGGCTCCCCTTGTCCCCCGCAATGGGGGTCCTTAGGGGGGCGGGCCTATGTGTTTCCACCGGGAGCGGAGCGGGAGGTGGAAATACATCCGGACCGCACCCCCTAAGCGCGTCTTTGCCTACTTTCTCCGCGCGGAGAAAGTAGGTCGCCCGCAGGCGAAATCCCTATGCCCAATTAGGAATTAGATAGATAGGAGATAAAGGGGCTGCGCTCCTTTGCCCCCCATCACTGCCACGGTCCGCGGCGGACCACAGATCATAAATTTTGGAGGGAACAAACATGAACCTGAACAAGTATTTAGACATCGCCCCCGAGGTGGCCGAGGCCCTGAAGGCGGGCAGGCCGGTGGTGGCCCTGGAGTCCACCATCATCTCCCACGGCATGCCCTATCCCCAGAATGTGGAGACCGCGCTGAAGGTGGAGTCCATCATCCGGGAGAACGGGGCGGTCCCCGCCACCATCGCCATCATCGGCGGGCGGCTGAAGGCGGGCTGCACCCCGGAGGAGATCGAGCACCTGGGCAAGGCGGGCCCCCAGGTGGCCAAGGCCAGCCGCCGGGACCTGGCGGTGCTGGTGTCCCGGGGGGCGGACGGCGCCACCACCGTCACCACCACCATGATCATCGCCCACATGGCGGGCATCAAGGTGTTCGCCACCGGCGGCATCGGCGGCGTCCACCGGGGGGCGGAGACCACCATGGACATCTCCGCCGACCTGGAGGAGCTGGCTAACACCCCAGTTATGGTGGTGTGTGCCGGGGCCAAGTCCATCCTGGATCTGGGGCTGACCCTGGAGTATCTGGAGACCCATGGCGTGCCCGTCATCGGCTACGGCACTGACGAGCTGCCCGCCTTCTACACCCGGCGCAGCGGCTTTGGGGTGGACTACCGCATGGACAGCCCGGAGGAGCTGGCAGCCGCCTTCCACACCAGCCTGGAGCTGGGCTTCCGGGGCGGGATGCTGGTGACCAACCCCATCCCTGAGGAGTACTCCATGGACCCCGATGTGATCAACGGGGCCATCGACGAGGCCATCGCCCAGGCCAGTGCCCAGGGCATCCACGGCAAGGCCACCACCCCCTTCCTGCTGGCCAAGGTGAAGGAGCTCACCGGCGGAGACAGTCTGGACAGCAACATCCAACTGGTGTTCAACAACGCCCGCCTGGCGGCGCGCACCGCCGCCGCGCTGGAGGCATTGAAGTGAAGAAGGTGGGGGTGGATGCCGGGCGCTGCGTGGGCTGCGGTGCCTGCGTCCGGGCCTGTCCTCTGGGCGTGCTGGAGCTGGACGGGGGGAAGGCCGCGGTGAATGAGCGCCGCCACTGTATGGAGTGCCTCCACTGCGCTGCCGCCTGTCCGGTCCGGGCCATCACCTGGCAGGGGCTGGCGCCCGAGGCGCTGTACCGCGCCATGCCGGAGGACCCGGTGGTCCGGACAGTGGCTATGCGCCGGTCCACCCGGCATTTCCGCCCTGACTGTCCCGAGCGGGCGGTACTGACCCGGGCGCTGGATCAGGCGGAGTATGCCCCCAGCAGCAAGAATGAGCACAAAAACCAGTGGACGGTGGTCCTGGGGCGGGACAAGACCGACGCCCTCATCGCCCCGGTGGCAGAATGGGGGGCGGCCAACGGCCGCCCGGAGCTGGAGAAGCAGCTGGAGCGGGGGATCAACATGATCACCTGCGGCGCCCCCTGTCTCATCATCGGCCATATCCCGGAGCACGCCAACAACCCCGAGGGGGATGTGGTCATCGCCATGACCACGACGGAGCTGCTGCTGGCCCGGGCGGGACTGTCCGTCTGCTGGGGTGGCTATCTCAAGCGGGCCATCTCCGCCACCCCCGCCCTGCGGGAGGCGCTGGGCATCCCCCGGGACCATGTGGTGGCCGGGGTGCTGATGGTGGGCTATGCCGATGGGGAGGAGTATGTCAATGTCCCCTGGCGCAGGCCTGCGGACATCCATTGGAACTGAAGCGAAAATGAAAACACCCCACCCCGACCGCAGAACTGCTGTCGGGGTGGGGTGTGTCATACGCTTAGGGCGGGGGCGGTGTCCTGCTTTGCCATCAGCAGGCTGCACACGATGGCGGGGATGGACAGGAGGAACACCATCAGCAGCACCCCGGTGTAGCTGCCGCCCCCCGCGTCCAGCAGGAAGCCGGAGGCGGACTCGATGATGGCGGCCAGGCCCATGGCGATGTTGGAGATGCCGAAATTGCGGGCATAGTATTTGGGACCGAAGATGTTCTTGACGGCGGCGGAGTAGGAGCTGCTGGACCCGCCGTAGGCCAGTCCGCCCACCAGCAGGCCCGCCAGCAGCAGGGGCTGGAGGGT
Source organism: uncultured Oscillospiraceae bacterium (assembly GCA_944386055.1). GTDB lineage: Bacteria > Bacillota > Clostridia > Oscillospirales > Oscillospiraceae > CALXCT01. Next base: position 2,887 of record CALWZP010000054.1, read on the forward strand.
CGTCCGGTCCCCCAGCAGGAGCAGCATCCCCGCCAGGCACATCAGCCCGGCGGCGAACTTCATGATGCTCTTGATGCCCAGCCGATCCATGGTCATCCCGATGCACAGGCTGCCCAGCCCGTTGGCAGGGGAGATGAGCATGGCCACGATGGCGGTGCCGCCATAGGCCACGAACATACTGGCCGCGTGGTCCAGCAGGGTCAGCCCCGCGCTGCGCAGGCTGATGTTCCACAGGATGAGGATCCAGAACACCGGGGAGCGGAGCATCTCCCTGGGAGAAAAGCCGGTGAGAGGCGCGGCCTGTGTCCCGCCGGCGGCCTGGGGCGGCAGGATGGACCGGCGGTCCAGCAGGATCAGCAGCACCACCACCAGCACAATCAGGCCGAAGACCAGCATGGTGTGCCGCACCCCGAAGGCGGGCAGCAGCACCTCCGCCAGGGCGGCCAGCAGCACCGAGGACACCCCCAGGGCCATGTACAGCGCCCCGGAGATCAGCCCGCTGTGCCGGGGGAACCAGGGGATGGTGGTGGACTGCACCGCGCTGATGCCCAGCCCGATGCCCACCGCGGCGAACAGCCAGAACAGCACGATGACCATGGCATAGCTCAGCCCGGGCCGGTCCACCGGCAGAAGGGTGAAGCCCCCCAGCCCCAGAAACACCAGAATGCCCAGCAGCAGAAAGATCTTCCGGGAGGAGATCCGGGCGGACAGGAAGCCGCCCAGCAGGATGCCCGCGCTGGTGAACAGATTGTGGAAGCCGAAGACCACGGACAGCATCCCCTCCGTCCACTGGGGAAACAGCTCCAGCAACGGGTTGCGCATCACCGACCAGATGAACAGCGTCCCCAGCAGAAGATTGGCGATGATCCCCTCCGCGGCGATGAGGGCAAGACGGAAGGTCCCTGCACGGGTGTCAGGCATATGGCAATTCACTCCTTTCCAGACGGGAGACTCTGTGACCATTCCGATTTTTGTTTGACAGCTATAAGAAAAACTGATATAATCAAAAAATGTGTTCGCCTCTCCCTGAAAAGTGAGACGAGCAATAGAGAATATCTTTATCCTAATATGAAAATCATATCACACAATGCTGCGGCGGGCAAACAACTCTTTTTGTCCGCTGACAACTTTATGGAAAGGGAAGCGATGCCGCGGTGAAGCGTTGGAATCTGAGTGTGGTGGGGAAGCGAGTGCTGGTCTATTGCGCGGGGCTGTTCATTATGGCATTGGGGGTGTCCCTGTCGGTACTGTCCGACTTGGGGGTGTCCCCCATGAGCTCCATCCCCTATGTCCTCAGCGAGATTATCACCAGCATCAGCATGGGGACCTTTACCACCGCTCTGTTCTGCAGCTATATCGCCATCCAGGCACTGCTGCTGGGGCGGAGGTTCCATCCGGTGCGGCTGCTGCAGATCCTGGGCTCATTCCTGTTCGGGTGGTTCGTGGACGCCACCAATTTCCTGGTGTCCTTCCTGCCGGAACCCATGCTCTACCCCGTGCGCCTGGTGTGGCTGGTGATCGGTATGGCCTGTGTGGGGCTGGGTATCTTCCTTTACATCGCCCCCGACATGCCGCCCCTGCCTGGGGAGGGGGTCATGCAGGTGATTTCAGAGAAATTTCACATCCCCCTGCACTGGGCCAAGATCGGCTTTGATGTGACGGTGACGGCCATCGCCGTGGCTCTGTCCCTGTGGTTCTTCCATGGGCTGCATGGCGTGCGGGAGGGCACGGTCCTGGCCGCCCTGGGGGTGGGCAAGTTCCTGGGCCTGTTTGTCCACCGGTGGCAGGGGGCGCTGGACCGCTTCATTGAGAAAGATGCCGTCCAGGAGGAGGAGACCGCCCTGAGCGATCAGCCCGCCTGATTGGGGAGAGGATCTTTGACGCTGAGACCCTCTGGCGGAAAATCTTCCGGGGGCGGTTGACAAATGAAGCCGGGAACAGTATAATAATCAAGCGGCCTTTTCAGACCGCACAATGCGGCTGTGCTGGAATTGGTAGACTGGCAAGCTTGAGGTGCTTGTGTCCGAACGGGCGTACGGGTTCGACTCCCGTCAGCCGCACCAAACCCATATAATCCGAACCCATTTCCAATCGGTGAAGGGTTCGGATTATTGCTTTTCTTTGACCGCT
>CALWZP010000055.1 GCA_944386055.1 uncultured Oscillospiraceae bacterium
AGGTCATTGAATGTTTCGCAACGATTACGCATTCCCGCTTCATCCGTCATACTAACCAGCGGATTGAGCCATACATTGGACAAGACCATGATGGCCTCTGCCAGCTCACGGGGATTTGTCGCCTGAATAGAACCATCGTCCATCCCCTGCTGCAAGATCGGCTGGATGAACTTTGGAGCAACAATCTGATAGAGCTGGGCAATCTGCATTGCCAAAAAGCGCGGATTATCCAATAGGCAGGGCGTAACGGTCAGCATTAGGCTCTGGTTGGAGTTAAACAAAGCGGCCTTAAAGATCGCCCTCAGCTTTTCCAGCCCGTTCAGGGATTTATCATCGCGTACTTTTGCCAAAGCGTTTGTGTTTTCTTCCCCTATACGGTGAAAGATCGCTTCAAATATTTCTTCTTTGGACGAAAAGTGATGGTAGATTGCGCCTTTTGAAAGATTTGTCTCGTTGATGATGTCCTGCAAAGATGTCGCATCGTATCCTTTTTCAACAAACAGATGGGTGGCGGCATCCAAAATCAGTTTCACGGTTTCCTCCGGGTATTTGTTTCTTGCCATCCCGCACCTCCATACAAACTGACGGTCTGTATAAAGTATAGCGATCAGCACTCCTCCTGTCAAGCTGGTTATATTGCGCACAGGATGATTTCGATCCCTTGGAACCTTCCGGAATTACCCATTTAAACAGGCGAGCTCCGCCCTTTCAAATATATGATTGGTGAAGCAAAAACAAAAGTTTGGAAGTTCCCAGCAAGTGAGAGCCTCCGCTCCGGCAGGCCGTCGGAAGCGATGACTCAAAGGGAGTGCGGCCACCGCGCGGGAGAGTGCCTTTTGCAGAGCCCCCCTTTTTGGGATTCCGCGCCCTTCTACCAAGATTTTCGCCTGCAGCGAAAATGCCTGCACAGCGAGAAAGCGCCTCCGGTCAGAAGAGCGGCCGAACCCGCGCTCCCCTTGACAGGGGGTGGAAAGTCCGATATCCTATATGGGTATTTGTCCCGGACACGGCAGCAGGCACGGAGTGAACTGCCTCCGACGGTCGGCGGGACAGGAAAGCGAGGCCCATGCCATGCCCACACCCAAAGTGATCGCCATCCACGACCTGTCCGGATTCGGCCGGTGCTCCCTCACCGTGGCCATCCCGGTGCTGTCCGCCATGGGGGTGCAGTGCTGTCCCCTACCCACCGCGTGGCTGTCCACCCACACCGGGGGATTCACCGGTTATACCTTTCTGGATATGACGGAGGAGATGGCCAGGGCCGCCGACCACTGGGCGTCCCTGGGGCTGCGGTTCGAGGCGGTGTACAGCGGTTTCATGGGCAGCGAGGCGCAGATGGCCCTGGTATCCCGGATGATCGGCCAGTTTCGCGCCCCGGGCGGCATCGCGGTGGTGGATCCGGTGATGGGAGACCATGGGGTGCGCTATGCCACCTATACCGACGGGATGTGCCGCGCCATGGGGAAGCTGTGTGAGAAAGCGGATGTGATCACCCCCAACCTCACCGAGGCGGCCTTCCTTCTGGACCGCCCATATGAGGCCATGCCCCAGGACCCTGAGGGTTTCCAGGCCCTGGCCCGGGAGCTCAGCGGCGGCGGGCGGCGCTCGGTGGTGCTCACCGGGGCGTACTCCTGCCCGGAGGACATCGGCGCGGCCTGCTTCGACCGGGAGACGGGAAGGACGGAGCTGCTGCTCACCGGCCGGGTGCCGGGGGAGTACCACGGCACCGGCGATGTGTTCGCCAGCGTGCTCACCGGCGCGCTGGTGCAGGGGGATGGTCTGGCCCGGGCCGCCCAAAGGGCGGTGGACTTCGTGGCCGCCTGCGCCGAGCGCAGCCACCAGGAGGGGATCCCCCGCCGGGAGGGCGTGGACTTCGAGCCGCTGCTGGGCCTGCTGACCCGGGGATGACCGGAGGGGAGCGCCCCCGGGAGGGGATGGAGGGGCCGGAGGAGATTCCGGCCAAGGGCATCCTGTTCCGCAGCAAGTCCACCGCCTGGTTCGGCACCGATCATACCATGAATCTGTACCGGGGGTGCAGTCACGGCTGCCTTTACTGTGACAGCCGCAGCGACTGCTACCAGAACCCGGAGTTTGACACCGTCAAGGTCAAGGCGGACGCCCTGCGTCTGCTGCGGGACGACCTGGAGCGAAAGGTGAAGCCGGCCTTCATCAGCATGGGGGCCATGAGCGACCCCTACAACCCCTTTGAGCGGGAGCTGTGCCTCACCCGCCACGCCCTGGAGCTGATCCACGCCTATGGCTGCGGGGTGGCGGCGGCCACCAAGAGCGATCTGATCGCCCGGGACGCCGGCCTGTACCGGGATATCCAGAGCCAAGCCCCGGTGATCTGCAAGCTCACCGTCACCACCGCCGACGATGTCCTGGCGGCCAAGCTGGAGCCCCGGGCGCCCGCGCCGTCCCGGCGGCTGGCGGCGGTGGAGGCGCTGGCAAAGGCGGGGGTGTTCACCGGGGTGCTGCTCATGCCGGTGCTCCCCTTTGTGGAGGACAGCTGGGACAATGTACGGGAGGTGACGGAGTCCGCCGCCCGGGCGGGGGCAAAGTTCGTCTATCCCGCCTTTGGGGTCACCATGCGCCAGGGGCAGCGGGACTACTTCCTGGCCGGACTGGACCGGGCGTTTCCCGGGCAGGAGCTGGGCAGGAGATACCGCGCCCGCTATGGCCTGCGCTATCAGTGTATAAGCCCAAAGGCCAAGGAGCTGTGGGAACAGTTCTCCGCCCGGTGCCGGGAGCTGGGGCTGCTGTACCAGATGCGGTCCATCGTCTCCGCCGCCACGCGGCACTGCGCCGACCGGCAGCTGAGCTTTTTTGACTGAAGGAGTGCACCGCGCGAGAGCGTCAGCCTTGCAAAAGGCAGTTGCAGTTAGATATTGCTTGATTGTGCTGAATACATTCGATGTACCCCTTGGCCGCAATGAAACATATACAATTATAAGCGCCGCTGGTGGTGTTTGGAGGGGAACATGAAAAAATTAAAATGGCATGGCGTGTTATTTGCCCTGTTCCTATTGTTTATCTATATCATGGGGACTTATGATATTTTTATGATGTTGTCTCATGATGAAGCATATTACTTAAGCAAGGGATTTGGAGAGAGTGTTCATCATTATTTTACAGATTATCCCATCCCGGGGTTGATTTTGTGGATCGGCAATCTGGTGGGTGGATTGTTGGCGCCCATCCTATATCTATTAAAAAAGAGATGTGCCTGTCAGGTGGCATATGCTTCATTCCTGTTTGATCTGTTCCTGATCTTGTTCGGAGCGATATTCAGAAATCGATTCAGAATCTTTGATCCTTCGATTATTTGCTTTGACATTTTTATATTGGTTATCACTTTTTTGTTTGGAGTATATCTTCATTTGCAGGTAAAAATGCGCAGGAATGGGGACACATAGCCATCCATGTCGGGCCTCTCCGCCTCCAGAGGAATAAATCTTCTACGACAGATATTCGCGTGAGCAGGTATCTCATGTATCCCTTGAAGGACTTGGTGTTTCCGGAAAGACTGTCCCATCAAAGCAGTATCTTCAATAAAAAGGGCATGCCCCGCATGGGGCATACCCTTTTTTCTGTATTCGCCGGCGTATTTCAAATTCTCTTGAAATTACGGATTTTCCTGAAAAAGTCCCTGCCGGTTCCGGCGGCGGGCAGAGGGACTCAGGCGCGAGGCTCGGTCTGGGCGGGGAGCGGGGTGTCCGCCCCGCGTTTCGCCCTGTCCCCAGCCAGGAACAGCCCGGCGCACAGGGCGGTGAAGGGGGCCACGGTGACCAGGCCGAAGGAGCCGATGACGGTGTGGATGAGCTCGGCGGCCACATA
>CALWZP010000056.1 GCA_944386055.1 uncultured Oscillospiraceae bacterium
GAGCTGGCCCGGGTCTACCTGCCCGGCGGGGAGGACGGCCTGGCCAACGAGGCCAAGGTGCTCACCCTGGGCGCCTACGGCGGGGAGATGGACTTCTACGCCATGAAGGGCGTGGTGGAGGCTCTGCTCCGGGAGATCCGGGCCGGGGATGTCCGCTTCGAGGGCCCCACCGGCGCCCCCTCCGACGCCTCCTGGCATCCCGGCCGCTGCGCTACCGTCTGGAGCGGCAGCGACTGCATCGGCATCTTCGGTCAGATCCACCCCCTGGTGGCGCAGAACTACGGGGTGGACGCCGAGCTGTACTGCGCCGAGCTGAGTCTGGACGAGCTGATGCTGGCCAAGGGCCCCGACCCGGAGTATGTCCCCCTGCCCCGCTTCCCCGCTGTCACCCGGGACATCTCAGTGGTGTGCGGCGAGGCGGTCACCGTGGGCGCGCTGGAGGACGCCATCCGCCGGGGCGCCAAGGGCCTTCTGAAGGAGGTCACCCTCTTCGACATCTACCGCGGTGCCGGCATCCCCGAGGGGAAGAAGTCGGTGGCCTTCAACCTCACCCTCCGCTCCGACGAGCGCTCCCTCACCGCCGAGGAGGCGGACGAGGATGTGAAGGGCATCCTGGAGACATTGGAGCGGGACCTGGGCGCCGTGCTGCGGTAAATGCTGCCCCGCCTCTTCGGGGCCCCATCGCAGATGGGGCGGCGCTTTGCGCCGTAGACCCGCCGTTCCCAGCGGCGGGTCCATCGGGCCGGGATCCATTCCCGGCCCGATGTCTCAAATGCCCTGGGGGTCCCATTGGGATGCATCTGCATCCCAATGGGGGCGGCGGACGAGGATGTGAAGGGCATCCTGAAGACGCTGGAGCGGGACCTGGGCGCTGTGCTGCGCTGAGGCAATTTTGGAGTATTTTGGTTTTTCCGTCCCCGGGCCGCTGATACGGCCCGGGGACGGACTTCTTCCACAAAATTTCCCCATTACCTTGACAGTTTCTTTATGAACAAGGTATAATAAGCGCAATCACCATGCAAAGGATTCCGGCATACAGGGCGGGCCTGCCGCCGTCAAGAATCCGGCGGCCATGCGGCCTCACCGTTTGCAGCCATGGTACTGGCTGCATTTGCCGGGCGTTCGTCCTGTTCCGCTGTTTTGGCACTCCCCCGGGGTGTCTTTTCTGCTATTGGCAGTATTCTCTGCCGCGTTGCATATGTCTTTGCCCCCGCGCGCCGGATTTTAGAGAGAGGGTCCGGTCCCGCGGTCTGTAAACAGGGCGCGCCGCTCTCCGCAGCCGTCCAAGGAGGGAAACAAGTGAAAAAGGTCGCAATCGTGACAGACACCAACAGCGGCATCTTCCCCGCCCAGGCGGAGGAGATCGGCGGTGTTTTTGTCGTGCCCATGCCTATCACCATCGATGGGGTGGATTATGAGGAGGGCGTCTCCATCACCGCGGAGGAGTTCTACCGACGCCAGGCGGAGGGTGCCGACATCACCACGGCCCAGCCCTCCCCCGCCGCCATGTGCGGCCTGTGGGACCGGGTGCTGGAGGAGTACGAGTCCCTGGTATTCATCCCCATGACCAGCGGGCTCAGCGGCACCTGTGCCACCGCGCAGATGCTCAGCGGAGCCTTCGGCGGGCGGGTCACCGTGGTGGACAACTGCGCCATCTCCGCCACCCTGAAGATGGCGGTGCTGGAGGCCCGCCGTCTGGCAGACCAGGGCGCCGAGCCGGAGGAGATCCGCCGCCAGCTGGAGGCCCATGCCGACAATGTCTGTATCTATATCACGGTGAACACCCTGAAGTATCTGAAAAAGGGCGGCCGGATCACTCCTGCGGCGGCGGCCATCGGGGATGTGCTGAACATCCGCCCCGTGATGAAGATCGAGCGGGGAAAACTGGACGCCTTCGCCAAGGTCCGCGGACGCAGGCAATCCAAAGCCGCCATCATCCAGGCCATGAAGGACGATCTGGCGGGGCGCTTTGCACAATTCCTGGCTCAGGGCCGGGTCCGCCCCCATATCGCCCACGCCGGGATCCCGGAAGAGGCCGAGCAGTGGAAAGAGGAGATGGAGGCCGCTTATTTCCCAGGTTTTTCCGTGGAGGTGCACGAGCTGCCCCTGAGCATCGGCACGCACACCGGTCAGGGCGCCTTGGGCGCAGGCTTTACCATCGATATGGAGCCCCTGGCCTGACGGCATCCGGAAAAAGACAAATTTTTTCTGAACTTCCACGAAAGTTTTTTTGAAATTTTCCTGCAATCCCTTTACAGACGGGCGCTGTTGGAGTAAACTGTACACAGTTTCTGATGGGGAGGCGCGCCCGCAATGGATATGGATTTTACCCGCAAATTCAGCATCTGTGATGAAAAGGATCTGGAGATCAAGACCATCCTGACCACAGTCTACCAGGCTCTGCAGGAGAAGGGGTACAACCCCATCAACCAGATCGTGGGCTATATCCTGTCCGAGGACCCCACCTACATCACCAACCACAACGGCGCCCGCGCCCTGATCCGCAAGCTGGACCGGGACGAGCTGCTTCAGGCTCTGGTGAAATATTACCTGACACACTAAGGCCGTCTCTCCACGGCGGCCTGTACGCTTTTGTGTGGACGGCGCGGCATTTTGCCGCGCCGTCCATTTTTTCTTTCCAGCTTCATCTCGCTCCGTTTTGTCAAACGCTCTGTGTCAGCCCAACCGGCCGCCACAGAGCGTTTTCTCTTTCCGGGAAATTTTCCTTTATTTTTTCCATATTTTTCTATTTTTCGCCCCCTCCCACGGGCCATAATAAGACAGCGGCCCTTCGGCCGCCAATCGTTCAAAGAAAAGGAGTGATCTGCATGACCCAATCCCAGGTATCAAGCCTCTCCTCTGATACGCTGCGCACCTTTGCGCTGCGCCTGCAGGAGGAGGAGCGCAGTCCGGGGACGATTGAAAAATATCGTCGGGATCTGTCCGCCCTTGCCCTCTGGCTGGAGGACCGCCCCCTCACCCGGCAGACCGCCGCCGGCTGGAAGGAGCACCTGCTGTCCAGCGGCTATTCTCCCGTCACGGTCAACTCCATGCTGGGGGCGCTGAACAAATTTCTTTCCTTTACCGGCGCGCCGTTTCGCATGCGGTATCTGCGCATCCAGCGGCGGCTGTTCCGCAGCGACGACCGGGAGCTCACCCGGGAGGATTACAGCCGCCTGCTCACCGCCGCCCACGATCTGAACCGGGGCCGCCTGGCGCTGCTTCTGGAGTCCATCTGCGCCACCGGCATCCGGGTCTCCGAGGTCCGTCACCTCAGTGTGGAGGCCGCACAGGCCGGACGGGCCGACATCTCCCTCAAGGGCAAGATCCGCACCATCCTGCTCCCCGCCAAGCTGTGCCGCAAGCTGCTCCGCTATGCCCGGCAGAAGGGGATCACCGCAGGGGAGATCTTCCGCACCGCGTCCGGCGCACCCCTGTCCCGCAAGCAGATCTGGGCGGAGATGAAGTCCCTGTGTGAGCGGGCCGGCGTGGCCCGCTCCAAGGTGTTTCCCCACAACCTGCGCCACCTGTTCGCCCGCATCTTTTATCAGGTAAGCCGGGATGTGGCCAGGCTGGCAGATATTCTGGGGCACAGCAGCATTGAGACCACCCGCATCTACCTGATCTCCACCGGCACCGAGCATGCCCGGCAGCTGGCGCAGCTGAGGCTGATCTGTTAGCTCAATAGACAAAATGAATATTTCGTC
>CALWZP010000057.1 GCA_944386055.1 uncultured Oscillospiraceae bacterium
GACAACCGAGGGGCCGAGGCTCAAAAAAGCCCGGAATATCAAGGAAAATCATCGCTCAGACGATTGAAATACGGCCTGAAGGCCGCCCGCCGCGCGCCCCAGTTCTCCAAGCGCTGAGCTTACCGCAGACTTCTCAAAATGCCGCCCGCATGGGCGGCATTTTTCTTGCGCTCCTTCGGGCCCCATCGCAGATGGGGCGGCGCTTTGCGCCGTACAAGCGTTTTGGGCCGAAGGCACAAAACCTTGGCGCAGGCGGAATTTATTTCCGCCGAGCATTTTGAAGACTCGGGTCCCCGGCCCGGCAGGCAGCCGGGCTGGGCGCGCAAGAAGTACGGCCTGAAGGCCGCCCGCCGCGCGCCCCAGTTCTCCAAGCGCTGAGCTTACCGCAGACTTCTCAAAATGCCGCCCGCATGGGCGGCATTTTTCTTGCGCTCCTGCTTTCGCCGCCGCTTGTCATTTCCCTGCGGACATGGTATAAGTAAGATGTCGGCTTTTGACCCGGCGGCCTTGTGCCGGCGGCATCATCGGGCATCCGGTCTGTCAACGGACCGGGGTCTGCGGCGGGAGGCGTCCCTATGATTGAAACGGTTGAAACGGTCGTCAGGGTAATTTCTTATACGCTCCTGATCGGCGCCATCGTCGCGGCCGCATCCATCCTCCCCGCTATCTTCTACTCCAAGCGGAGGCGGAAAAAGGCGGCGGCCCTCCTGCTGCTGCTCTGCCTGTCGGTGGAGCTCACGGGCCTGGCCTACCTGGCATACCACCCGTTTTTTGTCTGCCCGAAGGAGTACCGCCAGTTCGTCTCGGAGGAGGAAAGGCGGTCGCTCATCTCGTTCAACTCCGGCATTTACAGCCGGAACATCCCCTTTGTACCCGTCTGCGTCGCGGTGGCCCACGCCGATGAGGTGGAGATCGCCGTCAGGACCTATTATGTGCCGATCGGATGTACCGAGATGGAATACTGCGCGGATGGCCCCGCTCTCACGCGCAACATCTTCGGTCAGCCCGGAGTCCGCCCCGCCGGAACGGCATCTTTCGTACCTGCCTGAAAGGAGACTCCTATGCCCCAAGATTTTCAGACTATCCTGGCCGCCCACGCCGCCCGATACCCGGAGATGGCGCCCCAGGACTATGTCAAGCTGGCCTATCAGAGCGAATTCGGCCCGGCGCACCTGCTCCCGGAGGGGGAGGAATGCCTCCAGGCCCTGCGGGCGGAGTGGGCCGCCCTGCCCCGGGACGCCGCGCCGGTCCCGCCGGAGGACATCGGCGGCGGGCTGTGCCGCCTGCACCTGGAGGGCCTTGCGGAGGAGGCCCTCCCCCTGGTGGCGGCGCTGTTCCGCCTGACCGCGGAAGCACAGCGGGGCAGCCGGGCGGGGCTGGAGGAGAAGCTGTCTCTGCTGGAGGGCCTGCCGGTGCCTGGGATGGGGGCGTTTCTGGAGGAGTACCACCGGCAGGGCTGCCCGCCCGTCCACCACTCCCCGGCGTTCCGGGGAGCGTACCGCCCCCGCTACCGGCTGCTGGACCGCTTTTACGCCGGAGCGCTCCCCGCCCTGGTCCTTCTGTCCCGCCTGTCCCAAGGACCCGCCCCCGCCCTGGCCGCCATCGACGGCCGGTGCGGCAGCGGCAAGACCTCGCTGTCGGCGCTGGCCCGGCGGCTGCTCCCCTGCAATGTGGTCCACATGGACGACTACTACCTCCCCCTCTCCCGCCGGGCCGCCGACTGGCTGAGCATCCCCGGGGGAAACATGGACCTGTCCCGGGTGGAGGAGGAGGTCCTGCTGCCCGCCCGGCGGGGCGGCTCCCTGCGCTGCCGGGCCTATGACTGTTCCTCCGGCACCCTGGGCCCGGCGGCGGAGCTGTCCCCCCGGCCCCTGACCATCCTGGAGGGCAGCTACTCCTTCCACCCCCTGCTGGCGGGGCAGTATGACCTGAGGATCTTCCTCACCTGCCCCCCCGCCGTCCAGGAGGGCCGCCTGCGCCGGCGGGAGGGGGACGGCTTTTCCGCCTTCCGGGACCGGTGGATCCCCCTGGAGGAGCGGTACCTCCGCCGTTTCTCCCCCGACCGCCGGGCCGATCTGGTGCGGGATACCGCGCGCTGGTTTGAAATCTGACCCAGTTGAAAGCACAGGGGCGGCCGCCGGTTTTTACCGGCGGCCGCCCCTGTGTACTCCCCGGGCTCACAGCAGGCCCAGCTCGATTTTCATCTCCAGGATCCGCAGCACGCTCTCGTCGATGCGCGCCTCCGGGATGGTGCCGTCCTCCACCGCGGCGAGCACGGCGGGCACCTGGGTCTCAAAGTCGGTGCAGCACAGCAGGTCGTTCCCCGCCAGCACCGCCCGGACCGCGATCTCCTCGTCACCCGCAAAGTCCCGCACTCCATCCATCACCAGATCGTCGGTGACGATCACCCCGTCAAAGCCCAGCTCCTCCCGAAGGATCTCATGGACCGCGGGGGACAGCGAAGCCGGGGTGGAAGGGTCCATACACGCCACGATGTTGTGGGAGACCAGCACCATCTGCGCCCCCGCATCGATCCCCGCCTGGAAGGGCAGAAAATCGGAGGTGACGAAGGTGTCCCAGCTGCGGCCGTCATGGGCGATCCCCGTGTGGGTGTCCTCGTTGTCGCCGTAGCCGGGGAAGTGCTTCAGCACGCAGGCCATCCCCTCCCCGTTCATCTCTTCCACCACTGCGGCCACATACTCCGCCGTCTCCTCCGCGTCCCGGCCGAAACTGCGGGGATAGATGAAGTCCTCCGGGTCGGTGGACACATCGCACACCGGCGCGAAGTTCACATTGACGCCCAGGCTTTTCAGCAGCTGGCATTTCTCCGCAGTGTCCGCCCGGACCGCCTCCAGCCCGCCGGCGGCGTACAGCTCCTGGGGGGAGGGGAAGGGCTCGTCCCGATAGGCGGGGTAGCGGCTGATACGGTTCACGGTGCCGCCCTCCTCGTCCACGCCGATGAACAGGGGGATGTCCGCCGCCGCCTGATAGCTCCCGATGGCCTGGGCCGCCTGTTCCGGCGTGCGGTTTTCAAAGTCCCGGGCAAAGAGGATATAGCCCCCCAGGTGGTACTCGGCGGCTTTTTCCGCGGCACCGGTGTCTGGGCAGCGGGCGATGAACATCTGCCCTACCTTCTCCTCCAGGGTCATCTCCGCCAGCACGGTCTCCGCCGGGCTCTCTGCCCCGGAGGGGGTGGGCGCCGGACTTTGCGCCGCATCCTCCACAATGATGGACAGCACTGTCACCGCTGTCTGGACGGCCGTCTCCCCGTCCTCCGCCTCCTGCAGGGTGCCCTGGTAGGTGACGGCGACAGGGTTTCCGATGAGAACGCCCGTCTCTCCGGCGGCGATCTGGACATCGCTGGTGTCAAACTGATACTGCGCGCCGGCCTCTGTCTCCAGGGTGAGCGTGTTCATAGTGGCGTCCGCCACCGTGCCGGCGATGGTCTGTGCCTGGCCCGTCTCCTGATGGTCGGCGGAGGGGGCCGGCGGCCCCAGGGTTTGGCTGGTACGGCTCCAGATCACTACACCGGCAGCCACCAGGACCAAAAGGGCCGCTATGACCCACAGGGGCCGGTACCCGCCGCGCCGATGGTATGATTTGCTCATGGTATGTCTCCTCTCTCAGGCTGTTTGCACAGGTTTCCTGCCCACGGAAGAGGTTAAGGCGCCCCGCCCCGCAGGCCATTGTCCAGTATATTCAATTTCCCCCTCGTCCGCAACCCCATACCTCAGAGACGCGCCCAAAAGCAGCCTCGGGCAGGGTGTATCATTGGATACACCCTGCCCGCTTTTTTGCGCGTCGGGGGACAATTTTTGGGAATAGATGGATGAAAATATACAATTCCCGGCCCCTTTCCCCTATTCGTAGGGGCGAACAATGTCCGCCCGCCAAAACCTCCCTTGAAAAGGGAGGTGGCACGGCGAAGCCGTGACGGAGGGTTTCTTCCCCCGTCCTGCTCCACGCCTCCGGCAGGAGACAAGAAACCCCCAGTCACCGCCTGGCGGCGGCGACAGCCCCCTTTTCAAGGGGGCTTGGACGGTCAGCCCGCCGCTCCCCTTGTAGGGCGCGAGAAGGTGAATCGGCCCAAGGGGCCGAGAGAAGCTGGCCTGGGCCACGACCCGGCGCGCCACTCGGGCCGTGTTTTGCGCGTGCCGAGGTCGTCACGCGCCACACCTCCCAGCGCGCCTTTCCGTAGTAGGGGCGGCCTTTGGCTGCCCGGAGGTGTGGGGGCACAGCCCCCCGGGGGTCATAGGGGGCGAAGCCCCCTATACAACGAATTGGGCGGCGGGCGGGTTTAGAAAAAACAAGGAGGA